>NZ_JCAFRH010000004.1:0-476435 GCF_059367875.1 Stenotrophomonas sp. YJH_SMC_16
GTCGTCACGCTTGGTGCCGCGCAGCAGCAGGCCAGCGTTGTCGCCTGCCTGACCCTGGTCCAGCAGCTTGCGGAACATTTCAACGCCGGTCACGGTGGTCTTCTGCACCGGACGGATGCCGACGATTTCGATTTCGTCGCCGACCTTGATCACGCCGCGCTCGATACGGCCGGTCACCACGGTGCCGCGGCCCGAGATCGAGAACACGTCCTCCACCGGCATCAGGAACGGCTTGTCGATCGCACGCTCCGGCTCCGGAATCCAGCTGTCCAGGGCATCGACCAGCTTCAGGATGGCCGGCACGCCGATGTCGCTCTGGTCACCTTCCAGCGCCAGGCGGGCCGAACCGGCGATGATCGGGGTATCGTCGCCCGGGAACTCGTACTTGCTCAGCAGTTCACGCACTTCCATCTCGACCAGCTCGAGCAGCTCGGCGTCGTCAACCATGTCGGCCTTGTTCAGGAACACGACGATGTACGGCACGCCGACCTGACGCGACAGCAGGATGTGCTCGCGGGTCTGCGGCATCGGACCGTCAGCGGCCGAGCACACCAGGATCGCGCCATCCATCTGGGCGGCACCGGTGATCATGTTCTTGACGTAGTCAGCGTGGCCCGGGCAGTCAACGTGGGCGTAGTGACGGATCGGGGATTCGTATTCGACGTGCGCGGTCGAGATCGTGATACCACGAGCCTTTTCTTCCGGCGCGGCGTCGATCGAGGAGTAGTCCTTGAACTCGCCACCGAAGCGCTCGGCACCGATCTTGGTCAGTGCGGCGGTCAGCGTGGTCTTGCCGTGGTCGACGTGACCGATGGTGCCGACATTGACGTGCGGCTTGGTGCGCTCGAACTTACCCTTGGCCATGGCTGCTTATCTCGAATTCGTCTGAGAGGTGATGCTTAAGATGGTGCTCACGAAAGGAATCGAACCTTCGACCTCTTCCTTACCAAGGAAGTGCTCTACCGACTGAGCTACGTGAGCCGAGTTTTGCATTATGACATGAACTCGATAATATTCAAAGTTCATTCAATGGAGCGGGAGACGGGAATCGAACCCGCACCATCAGCTTGGAAGGCTGAGGTTCTACCATTGAACTACTCCCGCGCCGGGAATGTCACAACGTGAAACTGGTGGAGGGAGGTGGATTCGAACCACCGAAGGCGTAAGCCAGCAGATTTACAGTCTGCCCCCGTTGGCCGCTTGGGTATCCCTCCTTACCACCCCATTCCGTTGCCGCCGAAGCGTTGCGGTGTGTGGTGGTGAGCCGCTTATTCTGCTGATGGGACGGGGAGCTGTCAACGCTTTTTTTCCACTTTTTTCACGCGCTGTCGCAAACCCATTGATACGCAAGGTTATTGCCCGGGGACCGGTAGGGTCTCGCTGGCGAAAATTGCGACATGAGGGACACCGTCGCCGCCAATCCAGCCCCGATACATACCCTGGGTGTTGAACGGCGTGGCCATTTTTCCATCTGCGCCGAGCACGATCGCACCGCCATCGCCGCCCATCTGCGGAATCGTCTCGTTGATCACGCCCTTGCCGGCCTGCTCCGGGCTCTGCCCCTGGTAACGCATACGCGCGCAGATCTCGTGCGCGGCGGCAGTGCGGATGTAGTACTCGCCCCAGCCGGTGCCAGACACCGCACATCGCGCGTCAGCCCAGGTACCGGCGCCGATGATCGGCGAATCACCCACGCGCCCATAGCGCTTGTTGGTCATGCCACCGGTGGAGGTACCAGCGGCCAGGCGCCCCTGTGCATCCAATGCGACTGCACCGACGGTCCCGAAGTGCTTTGCGGTCTCCAGATCGGCATGCGCCTGGCCGCCGGCCTCTTCCTTCAGTGCACGCTGCAGCTGCTGCCAGCGCTTTTCCGTACGGAAATAGGAGGGATCGACCAGAGAAATGCCCTGCTCGACCGCGAAGGCTTCGGCGCCCTGCCCGACCATCATCACATGCCTGGACTTCTGCATCACGGTCTGCGCCAGCAGGATCGGGTTGCGCACCCGCTGCACGCCCGCCACCGCGCCCGCCGCCTGGCTCGCGCCGTCCATGACGGCCGCATCCAGCTCGTTGTGGCCGTCGTGGGTGAACACCGCGCCCTTGCCGGCGTTGAAGGTGGGATCGTCCTCCAGCACGGTGATCGCGGCGGTGACAGCGGCCAGCGCGGGGCGACCCGCTGCCAGCTCCGCATGCCCCTTCAACAGGGCCGCCCGCAGCGCGTCACGTGCGGCCTTTTCCTCGGCCGGCGACAGGTCCTTGCGCTCGACGCCGGCGCCGCCGTGGATGACCAGCAGCGGTGAAGCGGCCGGTGCGGCCTGGGCGAGCAACGGCAGGGACAGCAGCGCGGACAGCGCCAGGCGCAGTTTCATCGGGTACGTCTCCAGCAGGTGGGCAAGGGAGGCATCATCGTAGAGCCGAGCCCATGCTCGGCTGATGCCTCGGTTGAAAGGCAGCCGAGCGCGGGCTCGGCTCTACAGCATCCCATGCGTGGCCACAGGATCGCCGGGTCACTGGCGGATGACTTCGATCTCGCCGTCGCTGACGTCGGCCACGGCCTGGTAGTCGGCCTCGGCCTGGAAGTCATCCAGGCGCATGCGGCCGCCGCTGGCGACCACCGTTACCGGCACCGCGTGGAAGCGCAGCGGCTCACCTTCGACCAGGCGGTCGGCATCGCGGCCGGGGCTGACCACCCAGACCTTGCCCTCGCCGTCAGCACTGTAGACCTGTGCCTGGCCATCGGGTTCCACGCACAGGGCAGTGTCTTCGTCGACGCCGATGCCGACGATGTCGGGGTTGCCACTGTCCTGGGCAGCGCGCGCCACGAACACGATCAGGCGGCCGAGCCGATCGCGCTTGTCGAAGTGGGTGTCGGTGACCACGCGCTGCAGGTAGGGCATCTGCAGGAAGCCACTGTCCATGGTCACCGCACTGCCCATCGGGTCGGCCAGCGCATCGGCGGAGGTGATGCTGCCGCCGTCCATCGCGCCGTAGGCATAGCCACCGAGGATGGCGAGCCCAGCGCTGGTACCGGCAATCGGCTTGCCGGCGCGCACATGGGCGTTGAGCGCGCGGTTGAGCGCGGTGCCCTTCCAGAAGCGGATGTAGCGGGACTGGTCGCCGCCGGCGATGAAGATGGCATCGGCTGCAGCCACCACGCGCAGCACCGCGGGATCATCGGCACCACGGCGATTGTCGAACACCAGCGTCTGCACTGCGGTGGCCCCGCCGATCTCGCGATACAGGCGGTCCTGCAGTTCGTCACTGCCAGAAGCGCGCAGGATCAGCACGCGGCCATTGCCAGCCTGCTTCAGCCACCAATGGAAGGCTTCCGGCACCCATTCGCCACCGCCCATCAGCATCATGGCCGGCGCGCGCGGACCGGGCCGGGGTGCGTCGAGATCCCCGGCTTCGTAGTAGGCGAAGCCCGGGCCCTGCAGGTCCTGCGCAAGGGCGGCCAACGGCACGGCCAACACCACCAGCGCCAGCCAGGCGAAGGGGGCACGCAGGGTCCGATGGAGGCGTCGCATCTTGATCTCCCTGAACAAAATCGACTTGCAAGCGTTTTCACTCTTTGCCAGATAGGGATCCAGTAGTCAAGGGCATGAAAAAGGCGTTAAATGCGCGCGCCCATTCCGGAAATCTGAATGGGGGACAGGGCCCCTCCTCTGCGGGCCGGCTTCATTTCCGAGAATTCCTCATGCGTAGAAAGGCGATGGCGTGGTCGATCCAGCTGGCGTTGATGGGCGTGGCTGCTTCCGCGGCGGCCCAGGCACCGGCTTCCTCTTCGGTGCAACAACTGGACGCGGTGCAGGTCACCGGTTCGCGCATTCCGCGCGCCCAGGTCGAAGGCCCCGCCCCGATCACGGTGATCAGCGCCGAGCAGATCCGCTCCAGCGGCTTTACCACCGTGCCGGACGTGCTGCGCGCGATGACCCAGAACGGCGGTGAGACGCAGAGCCAGCAGTCCTCCAGTGGCGCTGACTTCTCGCCGGGCGCCCAGCAGGTGGACCTGCGCGGCCTGGGCCCGAACCACACGCTGGTGCTGGTCAATGGCCGCCGCATCGCCGACTTCCCGATGCCGTTCAAGGGCCGCAGCAACTTCACCGATGTCTCCAACATCCCGTTGGGGATGATCGAGCGCATCGAAGTGCTGACCGGCAGCGCCTCGGCCATCTACGGCTCGGACGCGATCGCCGGCGTGGTCAACTTCATCCTGAAGAAAAAGGCCGACGGCACCACGATCGACATGCGCATGGGCACCACCAGCGAAGGCGGTGGCGAGTCGTTCGACATGAGCCTGGCCAGCGGCTTCAGCCGCGGCAACTTCAACGCCGTGTACAGCGTCGAGCTGCAGTCGCAGACCCCGCTGTGGGCCTATGAGCGCGACATCCAGGATTCGACCCAGGACGGCCCCACCGAGGGCTCGCGCATCGCCCGCCGCGCTTACCTGCGTACGGACTACAACGACGACTACCTGGATCCGGGCGCGGCCACCTGCGAAGCGCTGGCCGGGCAGAACCAGGGCAGCACCTACCGCGCCTACCGCCCGCGCTACGGTTACTACTGCGGCAGCGACAGCTCGATCGGCTACGGCACCATCCTCAGCAAGCGCCGCGGCGCCAATGGCTACGCCTCGCTGAGCTACGACTTCGACAACGGCCAGCAATGGTTCGCCGATGTGCAGCTGGGCTACCACACGATGTCGCTGATGCGCGACGTCACCAAGTGGGGCCGCATGGACGCCAATGGCGATGAGTCGGGCTACTTCAACAACCAAGCCACCGGCGAGATCGAGTTCTGGCAGCGCCAGTTCTCCCCCGAGGAAATGGGGGGCCTGCGCAATGCGATGGTGCGCAGCACGCAGAAGACCTTCAGCGTGACTACCGGCTTCAAAGGCAATCTGGCCGGCAACTGGGACTACGAGGCAGCATTGAGCCATTCGCAGTACCAGTCGCGGATCAGCTGGGCACAGATCATCGCCGCCAAGGCCAATGACCTGTTCCTGGGCCCGCAGCTGGGCGTGGACGACGACGGTTTCCCGATCTACAACGCCGATCCGTCACGCCTGTACCGGCCACTGACCCGCGCCGAGTACGACTCGATCGCGGCGCGTACCACTTACACCCCGAAGTCGCGGACCGAGACGGCCGCGTTCACGCTGACCAATTCCGCGCTGTTCGGCCTGCCGGGCGGTGACGCCGGCTTCGCCGCGACCGTGGAAGTGGGCCAGCAGGCGTATTCACTGAATCCCGATCCGCTGGCGACCCAGTACTACTACTACAGCTGGAAGGATTCGGACGGCAACGGTTCGCGCAACCGCTGGGCCACGGCGGCCGAGCTGCGCATGCCGCTGCACGAGACGGTCAACCTGAGCGTGGCCGGCCGCTACGACCAGTACCGCTATTCGGGCCACACCATCGGCAAGGCTACGTGGAGCGGCGGCCTGGAATGGCGCCCGATCGACACCCTGCTGGTACGTGGTTCGTATGGCACCGCGTTCCGCGCGCCGGATCTGCACTACGTGTTCGCCGGCCCGGGCAACGACGAGACCAGCGCCGTGGACCTGTACAGCTGCCGCGCCGACGATGCCGCCGACTGTTCCGACTACGAGCACAACCTGATCCGCAGCCGCACCGGCAACCGTCAGCTCGACCCGGAAACCAGCACCTCGTGGAGCGCCGGCTTCGTCTGGTCGCCGGCGATCGGCCTGGACCTGTCGGTGGACTGGTTCGACATCGACATGCGCAAGCAGGTGCAGGACATGGACGTGCGCACGATACTGGCCAGTGAAGCGAACTGCCGCCTGGGTACTGCCGACATCAACTCGCCGACCTGCGTGGATGCGCTCGACCGCATCACCCGCACCAGTGATGGCCGCCTGTACGGCGTACGCGTCGCCCCGATCAACGTCGCCCGCGAGTCGACCTCCGGCATCGACGTCGGACTGCGCTACCGCCTGCAGACCGGCATTGGTGATTTCATCCTCAACGGCACCCACACCTGGGTGAAGAAGCACGATTTCCAGCGCTACCCCGGTGATCCGATCCAGGACCAGTTCGCGGTCAACAGCAACTTCGACATCCCGCGTACCAAGACCAGCCTGAGCGTGACCTGGGAGAAGGAGGCGTGGTCGGCCACGGTCTATGGTTCGCGCCTGGGCAAGCTGCCGACCTCGGACAGCTACGACCAGGTATTCAAGTGGGACAGCGGTGACAGCCCGTACATCAAGGCGACCTACCGCTACAACGCGTCGCTGCAGTACCGCTTCGACGACCACGCGCGCCTGTCGCTGTCGGTGGTGAACGTCTTCAACAAGATGCCGCCGAAGGACGCCACCTACACCGCGTATCCGTATTACGACGTGTCCTGGTTCGACAGCGTCGGCCGCACCATCAACCTGCAGTACACCCACAAGTTCGGTGGCAGCGCATTGTAAGCGCGGTTACGCAGGACGTGGACGACGGGGCCCGCCATTGGCGGGCCTTGTTGTTTGGGAACCTGGCTCTGGTAGATGCCCACCTTGGTGGACACTGATATGCCACGCGCCCACCAAGGCGGGCGACTACCAGAGCGGGCCACGCGGGTTTTCCACACCGCACGTGGAAAGCGATGGGAACTTGGTGTGGACAAGTGGGCGCGATCCTTGTCTCACAGGCATTTCCGGGCGTGGTGATTTTTTATCCATTCCCTTTGATTGTTTTCCACACCAGACGTGGAGAGCGATGGGAACTTGGTGTGGACAAGTGGGCGCGAGCATTGCCGCGCAGGCGTTTGGACGTGTGGCGAATATTTGTCCACGCTCCGCGAACAAGCCCTGCAGAGCCGAGCCCATGCTCGGCTCTACAGCGGCACACCGGGTTTTCCACACCGCGCGTGGAAAGTGGTGGGGGTTTGGTGTGGACAAGTGAGCGCGAGACTTGCCGCGCAAGCGTTTCAAAGCACGGTCATTTTTTCGCCAGCCACCGGCGCGGTTCCAGAAACGCGAACGCCCCGCACAAGGCGGGGCGTCCAGGGTCGATCCGCTACCGCTGGATCAGACGTTGAAGCGGAAGTGCAGGATGTCGCCTTCCTGCACGCGGTATTCCTTGCCTTCCAGGCGCAGGCGACCGGCTTCCTTGGCACCGGCTTCGCCCTTGTACTTGATGAAGTCGTCGTACGCGATGGTTTCGGCGCGGATGAAGCCCTTCTCGAAGTCGGTGTGGATGACCGCGGCGGCCTGCGGGGCGGTAGCGCCCTTGCGCACGGTCCACGCACGGACTTCCTTCACGCCGGCGGTGAAGTAGGTCTGCAGGCCCAGCAGGCTGTAGGCCGCGTTGATCACGCGGTTCAGGCCCGGCTCGCTCAGGCCCAGATCGGCCAGGAAGGTATCGCGGTCTTCGTCGTCGAGCTGGGACAGCTCTTCTTCGATCGCGGCCGACACCGGCACCACCTGCGCGCCTTCGGCGGCGGCATGCGCGCGCACGGCTTCCAGGTGCGGGTTGTTCTCGAAACCGTCTTCCAGCACGTTGGCGATATACATCACCGGCTTCAGGGTGAGCAGGAACAGGTCGCGTACCAGCGCCTTTTCTTCATCATCCAGGCCGACCGAGCGACCGGCCTTGCCGTCCGACAGCGCGGCCTGCAGCTTGGCCAGCACCGGCTTGCGCGCCGCTGCGTCCTTGTCGCCGCCCTTGGCTGCGCGCTCGGCACGGTTCAGCGCCTTCTCGACGCTGTCCAGGTCGGCCAGCGCCAGTTCGGTGTCGATGGTTTCGATGTCCGAGATCGGGTCGACCTTGCCGGCCACGTGCACGATGTCGCCGTGCTCGAAGCAGCGCACCACGTGGGTGATCGCATCGACTTCGCGGATGTGCGCCAGGAACTTGTTGCCCAGGCCTTCACCGCTGGCGGCACCGGCCACCAGGCCGGCGATGTCGACGAACTCGACGGCGGTCGGGATGACCTTCTGCGGGTTGATGATGCCTGCCAGTTCGCCCAGGCGCGGATCCGGCACCGGCACGATGCCGACGTTCGGCTCGATGGTGCAGAACGGGAAGTTCGCCGCGGCGATACCCGCCTTGGTCAGCGCATTGAACAGGGTCGACTTGCCGACGTTGGGCAGGCCGACGATGCCGCATTTGATACCCATGGGTTGAATCCGGGTTTGAGTGTAAGTGGATGATTCGGGATTCAAGACTCGCCTGCGGGCATGCCCTCAATCCCCAATCGTCCTTCCAGTAGCCCGCGCTAGAACGCGGCGTACAACCTGTGATGTTCTGCGTACGCTTTCAGCAGTTCTTCCAGCTTGCCGTCATCGACCAGCGCATAGAATCGCCCATCCAGCGCATCAAGTGCTGTTTCGACTTCATCGTCGAGCCACCCGTCAGCACGATAGATCTGCAGGCGCCTCTGCGCATGATGATCTGCCATGGCCTCATTGCCAAACAGTAGCTGCTGGGCCGCCAGCACGATGTCGCGCACGTCAAGCTGCTGTATCTCCTCAAGCCCTGCAAGCGCTTCAGCAATGTAGCCGCCAGCAGAATTATGGAAATAGGCATCAAGCCCTCCACGGTAGACATCATTGATGAGCGCGTTGATCGCAAAGAAACGCTGATCGTGCACTGACAATCCAGCAAATCCACAACCGCTCCCGTGGACCTGTTCGACCAACCAATGCCAATGCCGCCCCTCTGCAGATTCCTCGAACCGCTTGCGCTCTTCACGAATTTCCCGATCTCGCGTCTTCGCCATTTCCATGCTTTGCCGCGTGCCATTCCGGCACGGCATGCAGAGCCCGTCGTTCCGGGCCGCCGTCGCCAGCAGGATCATGGCGCCACACGCAGTGCAGGGAGTACGCGGGTCGGTCATGATCAGCGCGGGGTGTGCAGCCGCTTCATCGCTTCGCTGAAATCGCCCTGCACCGCCAACGGCAGCACGTCGATCGCATCGTCGATGGCGCGCGAAATCAGCACTTCATCGTCCTTGGAGGGGCGTCCCAGCACCCAGCCCACCACGCGATCCTTGTGGCCGGGATGGCCGATGCCCACGCGCAGGCGATGGAACTTGCCGTGACCGAGCAGGCGGATGGTGTCACGCAGGCCGTTCTGGCCGCCGTGGCCGCCGTCGAACTTCAGCCGCGCCACGCCGGGCGCCAGGTCCAGTTCGTCGTGGGCCAGCAGGGTCTCTTCCGGTTCGATCTTCCAGAACCGCTGCGCGGCGGTGACCGACTTGCCACTGAGGTTCATGAAGGTGGCGGGCTTGAGCAGCCACACCGTCTGACCGGCGATCTCGACCTTGGCGGTCTCACCGAACAGCTTGCTGTCCACATTCCATCGCGCACCGGCTTTTTCCGCCAGGGCCTCAACGAAATGAAACCCGGCATTGTGCCGGGTCCGGGCGTGTTCCGATCCGGGGTTGCCCAGACCGACGATCAGTCGCAGTCCTGCCATGGTTCCTTCCAGTACGGTGCCTGCCCGGAGGCAGGCACCGTAACGGTATTACTCGGCGGCAGCCGCTTCTTCGTCAGCCTCGTCGGCCTTGCCGGCCTTGGCGGTGACGATGGCGTCGTCGTGGTCCTTGCCCAGCGCCAGGGCCGGGATTTCCACGCCCTTCGGCAGCTTGATGTTGGACAGGTACACCACGTCACCGGCCTTCAGCTCGCCCAGGTCGACTTCGATCGACTCCGGCAGGTCCTTCGGCAGGCAGGTGATGGTCACTTCCTTCAGTTCGTGGGTGACCACGACGTCGGCAGCCTTGCCAGCCGGCGAGGTGTCTTCGTTGATGAAGTGCAGCGGGACCGAAGCGGTCAGGGCTTCGTTCTCGTTCACGCGCTGGAAGTCCAGGTGCATGATCAGCTGCTTGTACGGGTGGCGCTGCATGTCACGCAGCAGGACCTTCTGCACCTGGCCGTCCAGGTTCAGGTCCAGGATCGAGGCATAGAACCACTCGTTCTGCTGGGCCAGCCAGATTTCGTTGTGGTCCAGGCTGATGGCGACCGGCTCGGCGTTGCCGCCGTACACGATGGCCGGGATCACACCAGCGTGACGCAGGCGGCGGCTCGCACCCTTACGCTGCAGTTCACGCTTGGTGACCTTGATTTCATGGGTCTTCGACATTTTCGACTACTCAGGTTGTTGCCCTGCCTTGCGGCCTGGCGGTTGAAGATGCTTCCGCGACCAGAAGCACCCGGGGTATGTCCCCACCGTTGCCGGCAGGGACGAAAAACTCAGTCGACGTACAGCGAGCTGACCGACTCACCGAAGGCGATGCGGCGCATCGTTTCGGCCAGCATTTCCGCCACGCTCAGCTGGCGGATCTTGCTGCACACCCGCGCGGCGTCCTTCAGCGGGATGGTGTCGGTCACCACCAGCTCGTCGAGCTGGGAATTGGTGATGTTGTCCACCGCCGGGCCCGACAGCACCGCGTGGGTGCAGTAGGCGGCGACCTTGAGCGCACCGCGCGCCTTCAGGGCAGCGGCAGCGGCGCACAGGGTGCCGGCGGTATCGACGATGTCATCGACCATCACGCAGGTCTTGCCTTCGACGTCACCGATGATGTTCATCACGGTGGAGACGTTGGCGCGCGGGCGGCGCTTGTCGATGATCGCCAGGTCGGCGTCATCCAGGCGCTTGGCCACCGCACGGGCGCGGACCACGCCGCCCACGTCCGGCGACACAACGATCAGGTTCTCGGTGCCGTAGGCGCGCCAGATGTCGGCCAGCAGCAGCGGGGACGCATACACGTTGTCCACCGGAATATCGAAGAAGCCCTGGATCTGGTCAGCGTGCAGATCGACGGTCAGCACGCGATCAGCGCCAGCGGTGCTGAACATCTTCGCCGCCAGCTTGGCGGTGATCGGCACGCGCGAGGAACGCATGCGGCGATCCTGGCGCGAGTAGCCGAAGTACGGCACCACGGCGGTCACGCTGGCCACCGATGCGCGCTTGAGCGCGTCGATCAGCACCAGCAGTTCCATCAGGTTTTCCGCGCTCGGTGCGCAGGTCGGCTGGATCACGAACACGTCCTGCTTGCGGACGTTCTCTTCGATCTCCACCTGCACTTCGCCATCAGAGAAGTGCGAGACCAGCGCCTTGCCCGGGCGAACCCCCAGTTCCTTGCAGATATTCTGCGCCAGACGTTTGTTGGCGTTGCCGGAAAAGACCAGCAGGTTCGGGGACTCTTGCATCATGATTGTCTCGGGCGGGGACGAGTGGCGGGGATCCGGGGTCGGCAAGGACCCGATGGACCCTTGCTGCTGACAACACCGCGGTTGTTTCCACGTCCCGCGCGGGCGATGCGCTGGAAGGCGCGGACACAGCCGCTATTGGCAGGGGCGGTAGGATTCGAACCTACGAATGCCAGGATCAAAACCTGGTGCCTTGGGCCTCTTGGCGACGCCCCTGCAGTGATAAATCAGTGTTGCTCGAGTGCATCCAGCAGTGGCGAACGCGCAACGCCCGCTGCCACCCTTGCCCGCAACTCCTTCGGCAACTTCGACCGTCCCTGCTCTGCGGCAGACTGCGATGCGAACTCGACGAAACAACCACTTCCCGAACCGGTCAGCCGCGCCGTGCCGATATCGCTCAACGCGGCGAACGCTGCCTCGACGGCAGGCTCACGGCGGCGCAGCACCGGTTCGAACGCGTTCCCGACCAAGGTCCCGGAAGCGAAGTCCTCTATTTTCGCCACTGGGCTGTCGCGCGTCAAATCCGGGTCTGCGAACAGGGCCGGGGTGGGAACATGAACGCCCGGTTCAACCACCACATACCAGGCCGGTTCCAACACGATGGGCTGCAGGCGTTCGCCCACCCCTTCGGCCCAGGCATTGCGCCCGCGCACGAACACCGGCACGTCCGCGCCCAGGCGCAGGCCCAACGCAGCAAGCGCGTCCTCATCCAGACCGGCCCGCCAGAGCCGGTTCAGCACCACCAGCACGGTGGCGGCATCGGAGGAACCGCCGCCAAAGCCACCGCCGGCAGAAACGCGCTTTTCGACGATGATGTCGGCGCCTTGCGCGATATTGGCCGCGCCTTTCAGAATCCGGGCGGCGCGTACCGCCAGATCATCCGCCTCGGCAACGCCGGCCAGCCCCTCGCCCTCACGACGCACCTGCCCGTCTGCACGCAGGCGCAGACCAATGCGGTCGCCCCAGTCCAGCAGCCGGAACACGGTCTGCAGCTCGTGGTAGCCGTCGGCGCGGCGACCGGTGATATGCAGGAACAGGTTCAGCTTGGCCGGGGCCGGCCACCAGGACCAGCCCGCGTCATCGCACCCGGCACTCATGGGGCGCCCTGCCCCCACTGATCCACCAGCAGGCGCACCTTGGCGTCACCATGGCTGGCTTCTATCCGGCGTGGCAGCGCCGGACGCCCGGCCTCGGCCGGGTACCAGTCCAGGTACTGCACCTGCCAGCCCATCTGCTGCATACGACGCGGCCGGCCTTCACCGTCGCGCTCGACCTTCTCCGGACCGGCAGCATCGCCAGCCACCAGGCCACGGATCCACTGCGGCAGCTGGTTGACCGGGATGTCCCAGCCAGTGGCCTCCAGCAGCAGCTGCTGGGCGTCCTCGCCGTCACGCGGCCCGCCGGCCAGTCCCTCAAGGCGACCGGCTTCGGAATGGGTATCGCCGGTCAGCTTCCAGCTCTGCCGGGTCACCGGCGCGCTCAGCTCGACCACATAGCGGCGCCCCTCCTGCTTCCAGTCGATGCGACCGCTGCCGCCGTCCTTGCCCTTGCTGACCGCGACCCGGCCCTGGAAGGCCCAGTCCGACTGTGCCTGCAGCGCGGCCACGCGCGCCGCCTCGGCCCGCGCCGCTTCGGCCGAAACCGTCTCGACCACCGCCGGTGGCGCGGTCTTCTGCGTACCCACGCTGGTACAGGCGGTCACCGCCAGGGTCACGGCCACCAACAGCATCGGCCGGATCAGGGAAACACTCATGGATTGAATTTCTCGCGGGCGCGCAGCAGCGCGCGGTTTTCAGGATCGAGCTTGGCCGCTTCTTCGAAGAAGTGGCGGGCCTCGTCATGCTTGCCCAGCACCCACAGCACTTCGCCAACGTGGGAAGCGATCTCCGGGTCCTTGGCCAGGGTCCAGGCCCGGCGCAGCTGCACCAGTGCTTCTTCCTTGCGGCCCAGGCGATACAACACCCAGCCATAGCTGTCGACGATGGCGGCGTTGTCCGGTTCGGCCACACGGGCGCGGTCGATCAGCTCCAGTGCTTCCTGCAGGCGGCCGGTGCGATCGGCCAGGGTGTAGCCCAGCGCGTTCAAAGCCGGCACGTTCTCCGGGTCGGTCACCAGGATCTTGCGCAGGTCAGCCTCGGCGCGCGGAATGTCATCGCGGCGTTCCCAGGTGAGCGCACGGGCGTACAGCAGGCCGTTGTCATCCGGGTAAGCGGCCAGGCCGCGGGCCAGCGCATCCAGTTCACCGGCGCTGTCGTCGGCGCGCTGGCGCAGTTCCGCTTCCAGCAGGTAGGCGTCGCGGCGCACGTCGTCGTCAACCACCGCATCGGACTGGATCGCGTGCACCTCATCCAGTGCCAGCGGCAGGCGCCCGGCCAGGGCCTGGGCGTTGGCCGCACGCAGGCGCGCTTCGCTCAGCTCATCGCCGCCGGGCACGCTGTGATACCACTGCACCGCCTC
This sequence comes from Stenotrophomonas sp. YJH_SMC_16, assembly GCF_059367875.1. Taxonomy (NCBI): domain Bacteria; kingdom Pseudomonadati; phylum Pseudomonadota; class Gammaproteobacteria; order Lysobacterales; family Lysobacteraceae; genus Stenotrophomonas; species Stenotrophomonas sp. YJH_SMC_16. Next base: position 13,619 of record NZ_JCAFRH010000004.1, read on the forward strand.
GGGATAACGCTTCAGGTACTCGGCGATCTTGCCCAGCAGCAGGCGCTGCGCCGGGTCCGGCTTGGCCGCCTGCCGCGACAGTTCGTTGTAGAGGTTGGACAGCGCCGCCTTGTCGCCCTGCTTGGCCAGCAGCGAAGCGCGCATGCCCCAGGTCTGCACGTCCTGCGGGCCGAAGGCCAGCACGCGCTCGGCCGCGGACGGCTGGCCGAGGCTGTCGTAGGCAATGGCCACCGCATTGCGCAGTTCCGGGTCCTGGCGGGTCTTAGGCTCCACATCGTGCAGCAGCGACAGCGCCTTGCCGGTCTCCCCGGCCTGCTGCAGCTGGCTGGCACGCAGCAACGCCACACGCGGTTCTTCAGGGAAGCGCTTGACCACTTCATCGATCATGCGCCGCGCCAGTTCGGGCTTGTCCATGCGCAGGGCGAGGCGGCCGAACTCCTGCCAGGCTTCGATCTTCGGTGGAATGGCGTTGGCGTCGACCAGCTCACCCAGCACCTGCGCGGGCACCGCCGGATCGCGCCCCCCACCGATCAGGGCGGCCAGGGCAAACTTCCAACCGCGCTCATCGGAGTCGGCCAGCAGGCCCTGCAGTTCGGTGCGGGCAGCCTTCACATCGCCCTGGCGCATGGCCAGCGCACCGGCCGCACTGCGCATGGTCAATGAGCGCGGGGCCCGCTGTTGCCACAGGGCCAGGCCCTTGGCGGCGCTGGCATCATCGTTGGCGAGCATGGAAATGCGGGTCGCACGCTCGGCCAGGCCGGCGTCGCCGTCGGTCTGCTGGGCCGCCTGCAGGTACCAGCGCGCGGCCTCAGCCAGCTTGCCGGCCTGCAGGGCGAACTCACCAGCCATCACCGGCTCCAGCGCCAGTTCCTCAGTGGCCGGGGCCCTTACAGGGGCCTTGGCCGGCACCGCCGCCAGGGCCTGGCTGCAGGCCAGGGACAGCAGCAGAACACTGGGGATGCGAATCAATGCGGGCATCGTCGGCATCGGGGCCTTAAAATGTCGTCCAATGGCCAGCAGCTTATCGCAAGCAACTGAACAATGACCCTGTGGGTGCTCGGACTGAATCACCAGACCGCACCGGTGGAGCTGCGCGAGCGCGCGGCCTTCGCCGGTGAGGCGTTGCCGCGCGCGCTCGGTTCGCTGCGCGATACCCCGCAGATCGCCGAGGCGGTGCTGCTGTCCACCTGCAACCGCACCGAGCTGTATGCCGTGGCCGATTCGGCACAGGCGCTGGACCAGTGGCTGCACACCCAGGCCGGCGACCTGCAGGGCTACCTGTACCAGCACGCCGATGCGGAAGCCGTGCGCCACCTGTTCCGGGTCGCCACCGGCCTGGATTCGATGGTGCTGGGTGAACCGCAGATCCTCGGCCAGGTGAAGGATGCCTGGTCGACCGCGCGCGACCACGGCCTGCTCGGCCAGCGCCTGGACCGCCTGTTCCAGCAGACCTTCTCGGTGGCCAAGCGTGCGCGCACCGATACCCAGGTCGGCGCCAATCCGGTATCGGTGGCGTCGGCCGCAGTGCGCCTGGCGCAGAACGCGTTCGCCCGGCTGGACGATTCCACCGTGCTGCTGGTCGGTGCCGGCGAGACCATCGAACTGGCTGCACGGCACCTGAGCGAAGGCAAGGTACGCCGGCTGCTGATCGCCAACCGCACCCTCGCCCACGCGCAGGAACTTGCCAGCCGCCATGGCGGCGTGGCCCTGCCGCTGACCGAACTGGACCGCCACCTGGGCGAGGCCGACGTGGTGTTCTCGGCCACCGCTGCGCGCGAACCGGTGATCCATCGCGAGATGGTGGCCAAGGCCCTGCGCGCGCGCCGGCACAAGCCGATGCTGCTGTTCGACCTGGCCGTACCGCGCGACATCGAGGCCGAGGTCGGCACGCTCAACGATGCCTTCCTCTACACCGTGGACGATCTCGAGCGTGCGGTGGAAGACAACCGCCGTGGCCGCCGTGAGGCCGCCGCCGAAGCCGAGGCGATCATCGACCTGCAGGTGTCGCGCTTCGTCGAGACCCAGCAGGCCAGCGCCCACCAGGCGCCGCTGCGGCAGCTGCGCGCGTTCGGCGAAGCCACCCGCGCCGAGCTGCTGGAGCGCGCACGCCAGCAACTGGCCAACGGCAAGCCGGCCGATGAAGTGCTGGAGCTGCTTGCCCACGGCCTGACCAACCGCCTGCTGCATCCGCCGACCGCCGCCCTGCGTGCGGCCGCGCTGAGTGGCGATGCCGACCTGACCCGCGCCGCCGAGCGCCTGTTCCCGGCCACGCCGGGTTACCGCCACCCACCCGTGAGACCCGATGACGCCGACCCTGCGCCGTAAGCTGGAAGCGCTGGCCGAGCGCCGCGAAGAACTGGAACGCCTGCTCGCCGAACCCGATGTGGTCGCCGACAACACTCGTTTCCGCGACCTTTCGCGCGAATTCGCCCAACTTGAACCGATCGCCATCGCCCTGGCTGATGAAGCCCGTGCCAAGGCCGATCTGGCAGCCGCCGAAGGCATGCGCGCCGACCCCGACCTGCGCGAGCTGGCCGACGAGGAAATCGCTGCTGCACAGGCGCGCCTGCAGGAACTGGAGCAGGAGCTGGCGCTGCTGCTGGTGCCGCGCGACCCGCGCGACGAAGGCAACCTGTTCCTGGAAGTGCGCGCGGGTACCGGCGGCGACGAGGCAGCGATCTTTGCCGGCGACCTGTTCCGCATGTACGCCCGCTACGCCGAACGCCAGGGCTGGAAGGTCGAGATCGAATCGGACAGTCCGGGCGAGCACGGCGGCTACAAGGAAGTGGTGGCGCGCGTGGTCGGCCGTGGAGCGTTCTCGCGCCTGAAGTTCGAATCGGGTACGCATCGCGTGCAGCGCGTGCCGGCCACCGAATCGCAGGGCCGCATCCACACCTCGGCGGCCACCGTAGCGATCATTCCCGAGGCCGATGAGGTCGATGACATCGTCATCAACCCGGCCGACCTGAAGGTGGATACGTTCCGCTCGTCCGGTGCCGGCGGCCAGCACGTGAACAAGACCGAATCGGCCATCCGCATCACCCACGTGCCGACCGGCGTGGTGGTGGAATGCCAGACCGAGCGCAGCCAGCACGCCAACCGCGACAAGGCGATGAAACGCCTGAAAGCACAACTACTGGACGCCGAGCGCCAGCGCCAGGACGCGGCGCAGGCCGAATCGCGGCGCCTGCAGGTCGGCAGCGGCGACCGCAGCCAGCGCATCCGCACCTACAACTTCCCGCAGGGCCGGATCACCGACCACCGTGTGGAAGGCCTGACGCTGTACGACCTGCCCAACGTACTGGCCGGCGACCTCGATCCGCTGCTGCAGCGGCTCAGCCACGAGCACCAGGTCGACGCCCTGGCCCAGCTGTCGGCGGGCTGAGCACGATGACGGCCTGGCAGCAGCGGCAGCACCTGCAACAGGCGATTGCACGCCAGCCCGGCGACTTCGTCGCCTGGGTCATGCTGGCCGATGTGGAACTGGAAGCCGGCGACATCGCTGCCGGCGAACAGGCCGCGCGACGTGCCCTGCAGCTGCGCCCGAATCACCCTGAAGCACTGGCACGGTTGGGTCGCGTGGCCTGGATGGCCGGCGCGCATGCCGACGCGGCGAAGCTGCTCGGCCAGGCCTCGGCGCTGGCCCCGCAGCACCCCGGCATCGCGTTGTGGCTGGGCCATGCGCTGGAAGATGCCGATGATGCAGAAGGCGCGGCGGCGGCCTATCGCCGTGCACATGCGCTGATGCCGGACGAACCCTATATCGCCGCGCAGCGCCTGGCCTGGCAGCGTCGCCTCTGCGACTGGCAGGACGTGGATGCGCTGGCCACACAGGTGCGTGGCGCCCTGGCCACCGGGCAAGGCGTGGTCGAACCGTTCGCGTTCCTCAGCGAGGATGCCAGCGCGGCCGAACAGCTGGCCTGCGCGCGTGCACGCGCCGCAGTGGTTGCTTCGGGGGTACGTCCCCTTCCTGCCGTGAAGGTGCGCGCGCACGGCCCCCTGCGCGTCGGTTTCCTTTCCAATGGTTTTGGCGCCCATCCCACCGGGCTGCTGACCGTGGCCCTGTTCGAGCAGCTGCGTCATGACCCGGCGTTGCAGCTGCATCTGTTCGCGTTGAACCGCGACGACGGCAGCCGCATCCGCCAGCGCCTGCAGACGGCCACACAGCTGCATGATGTGGCTGGCCTGCGCCATGCAGACACTGCCGCGCGCATCCGCGCACAGGGCATCGACCTGTTGTTCGACCTGCGCGGCTGGGGCGGCGGCGGCACGCCGGAAGTGCTGGCGATGCGCCCTGCCCCGCTGCAGTTGAACTGGCTGGCTTATCCGGGCACCTCGGGCGCGCCGTGGATGGATGCGGTGATCGGCGATGCCTTCGCCCTGACACCCGCACTGGAGCCGCACTACAGCGAACGCGTGCTGCGCCTGCCGCGCGCCTTCCAGCCGTCGGACAACACCCGCGTGCTGGCGCCTGCGCCGAGCCGCGCCGACTGCGGCCTGCCCGAACAGGGCGTGGTGTTCTGCTGCTTCAACAACAGCTACAAGCTCAACCCGCGCAGCATGGGCCGCGCCTTCGCCATTCTGCAGGCAGTGCCCGGCAGCGTGCTGTGGCTGATGTCCGGCCCCGGCCAGGCCGATGCGCGCCTGCGTGCCGCCGCACAGACCGCAGGCCTGGACCCGGCGCGCCTGGTGTTCATGGCCAAGCTGCCGCATCCGCAGTACCTGGCCCGATATCCGCTGGCCGACCTGTTCCTGGACACACATCCTTACAACGCCCACACCACCGCCTCCGATGCGCTGTGGGCCGGCTGCCCGGTGCTGACCTGCCCCGGCGACACCTTCGCCGCGCGCGTGGCCGGCAGCCTCAACCACCATCTGGGGCTGGCACGGATGAATGTCGCCGACGATGCCGGGTTCATCGCCACCGCCAGCGCGCTGGGCAACGATCCGGCAGCACTGGCGGCGTTGCGCGCTGAACTGGCACAGGCACGCGAAGACAGCGGCCTGTTCGACATGGCCGGATTTGCCCACGACCTTTCGGCGCTGCTGCAGCATCTGGCGGGCGAACAGGGCTGGCAGGGCCTCGACATCGCCTGAGCGATCCCTGCGCTACGCTCGGGATTCCTCCCCGCGTGGTGTGACGATGGCCAAGCTCAAGCGCAAGGACTACGACGAACTGCTGCTGCCTTTGCAGCTGGAACTGACCGCCATGGCGCGCTGGGTGCAGCACAGCGGGCAACGCCTGCTGGTGCTGTTCGAGGGACGTGATACCGCAGGCAAAGGCGGCGCGATCCAGGCCATCAGCCAGCACCTCAACCCGCGCCAATGCCGGGTGGTGGCGCTGCCCAAGCCCACCGACCGCGAAGCCACGCAGTGGTACTTCCAGCGCTACGCCTCGCACCTGCCGGCCGCCGGCGAGATCGTGCTGATGGACCGCAGCTGGTACAACCGCGCAGGCGTCGAGCGGGTGATGGGCTATTGCAGCGAAACCGAGTACCAGCAGTTCCTGCACCAGGCGCCGGTGTTCGAACAGCTGCTGGTGGACGACGGCATCCTGCTGTTCAAGTACTGGCTGTGCGTGGACCAGGAGCAGCAGGAAAAGCGCTTCGCCGAGCGCCACCTCGATCCGCTGAAGGGCTGGAAGCTCTCTCCGGTGGACCTTAAATCACGCAGCAAGTACAGCGCTTACACCGAGGCCCGCGAGGCAATGCTGCGCGCGACGCATCGTGAGGCGGCGCCGTGGACGCTGGTGGATTTCAACGACCAGCGGCTGGGCCGGCTGACCCTGGTGCGCAACCTGCTGGACCGGCTGCCGGATACGCGGGTGGATGCGCCGTTGCCGGAGCTGCCGAAGCTGAAGGGCAAGCTGCATCGCGAGCACTACGATGTGCTGAAGCCGATCGAGGATTTCCCGGTCGAGGAATAGGGTGGGTCGGCAGGGCCTGCGGCCCTGCACCTGCTACGAACCAAGGCAACAGCAACAGCCGAAGCAGAAGCGGGTTACCTGTGGGTAGGCGGGGTGGGTCCGGTTGCGGGGGACGCTGCAAGTACGTCCATGTAAGCTCGGTCGCCGCATCCATGCGGCTCACGCCCCCGCAACCGGACCCACCCCGCCTTCGACAGATTCTCGCGACCTGCAGCAGATCGACGACATGCGTGGATGCTCTTCATTCGATTGTCGAAATATTCGATTTCAATGGAGATTCATCCACGCACGGCGTGGATCTAACGTGTCGACCAAGGTCGACACCCACCAACAGCCGCAGAAATCTGTCAGAGGCGGGGCGGTGTCGGAGTGCGGGGTGTCAGCCGCATGGATGCGGCTGCCAAGCCTACATGGACGTACTTGCGGCGTCCCCGCACTCCGACACCGCCCCGCCACAACACGGAAATCGCACTTTGGCAGTTGCTGTTGCTGTTGCCGTTGCCGTTGCTTGAAAGTTTCGGCGGGTGCAGGGCGCAGCCCTGCCGATACCCAACCTACTTGGCAGCAGCGATCTGCTTTTCGATGTCGGCGGCCGTCACCGGGCCGAGGAAGCTGTGCGCCAGCTTGCCCTGCGGGTCCAGCAGGTGCGTCAACGGCAAACCACGCGGCGTGGCGAAATCCGCCGGCGGGTCGAACGGGTCCACGATCACGATCGGATAGGTCACCGGATGCTTGGTCAGGAACGACTGCATCTCCGGCACCTCGATGTCTTCATAGGCCAGGCCGACCACCTCGATGTTGCTGCGCATCGCGTGCAGCGCCGACAGCTCCGGCATTTCCTTGCGGCACGGTGCACACCAGGTCGCCCAGAAATTCACCACCACCCACTTGCCGCGATGCGCGGCCAGGTCGTAGTCGCTGCCATCCACTGCCTTCATCTTCAGCGTCGGGAACTCGGCGGTGGTGCGCTCGGCCGGGGTTTCATCGACCGGTGCCGGAGTGGTCGGCGTCGGCGCCTGTGCCGGTGGCTGGCTGCTGGCGGGGGTCGGCTCCTGGGCCGGCTTGCAGGCCGACAGCGCCAGCAGCAGGGCCAGCGGGAGCAGCAACGGGGTCTTGCGGGTCATGGCATGTCTCCGGAATCGGTGTAGATATCGCTGACCTTGCGCTTGAGGCGTTCGCGCAGGGGCAGCCGCAGATCGTCCAGTGCCGCCAGCGCAGCACGGCCCAGGCTGTCGTCGCGGTAGGGCAGATGCTGCTCGGCTACCGGGATGCGCAGCTGGGTGCATTCGTACAGATCGGCCAGGCTCACCTGGTCCAGGTCGCGCGAGAGCAGCCATTCGCCGCGTTCATCGCGGCGCAACAGGCCGATTTCCTGCAGGTTGCAGGCCAGGTCCTGCAGCAGCGAGTCGGTCAGCATCGGCTCCAGACGCAGGATTTCATCGTCGGCCAGGCCCTTGCCCTTGGCACGTGCATGGTGGAAGCGGCCGAGCAGGCGCAGCAGGCCATAGAACTCGTAGCCCTGCGGCAGGCGCAGTTCCACCGGCTGGTAGCGGAAGGCCGCCATCGACGAGGACAGCGACGCGCCCAGCAGCACCGCCACCCAGCACAGGTAGATCCACAGCAGCAGGATCGGCACGAACGCCACCGTGCCGTAGAGCTTCTGGTAGGACTGGAAACTGCCCAGATAGGCGCCGATGCCCCACTTCACCAGTTCCAGGATCACCGCCGCGAGAATCGCGCCGGGCACCGCGTGCCGCCATTTCACGGTGTGGTGCGGCACCACCCGGAACATCAGCGTGATGCAGACGAACTCGATCAGGATCGGCGCCAGCCGCAGCGCGAACTCGGCCAGCCAACGACCTTCCTGGGTCCCGAACAATGGCATCGCGAACACACGCGCCGACACCGCCAGCGAAGCGGCAGCGAGCATCGCGCCCAACGTCAGCACGGTCCAGTAGACCAGGAAGCGGGTCAGCTTGGGCCGGGTCGAACCGACCCGCCAGATCTGGTTGAAGGTCTCTTCAACGCTGTTGAGGGTGATCAGCAGCGAGACCACCAGCGCGATGAAGCCGGCGGCGGTGAGCTGGCCGGCACTGGCCGAGAACTGCCGCAGGTAGCCCTCCGCCGCACGCGCGGCGTTGGGCACGAAGTTGGAGAAGACGTAATCGCTGAGCTGGTCGCTCCAGCGGTCGAAGACGGGGAAGGCCGAGAGCACGCCGAACACCACGATGGCCAGCGGCACCAGCGCGAACACCGTGGTGTACGCCAGCGCCGCCGCTGCCTGGAACAGGCGGTCGTCGAGGAAGCGATGCCACAGGAAGCGGCCGAAACTGATGGCCCGTGCGCGATCCCGCGCGCGCTCCATCCACAGGTTGAGCGTATCCAAAGGTTCCATCGGCGAAAGGGTACCCGATGCGGAATGCTCGCAGGATAGCCATACTGGTGGCCACACGACGAGGAGAAGCGGGCACGATGGGCGAGATTCTGGTGCTGTACTACAGCCGGGGCGGTTCGGTGGCACGGCTGGCGCGCCAGATCGCGCGGGGCATCGGCGAAGTGCCGGGCATGACCGCGCGCCTGCGCACGGTGCCGCCGGTGGCTGCGGTGACCCAGACCGCGCAGCCGCCGGTACCCGACGATGGCGCCCCCTACGTGAGCGTGCAGGACCTGGTCGAGTGCCAGGGCCTGCTGCTCGGCAGCCCGACCCGCTTCGGCAACATGGCCGCCCCGGTCAAGCATTTCCTGGATGGGCTGGGCGCCGAATGGGTCAACGGCACCCTTTCCGGCAAGCCGGCCGGCGTGTTCACCTCCACCGCCTCGATGCACGGCGGGCAGGAATCGACCCTGCTGTCGATGCAGGTGCCGCTGCTGCACCATGGCTGCGTGATCGTCGGCATCCCGTTCACCGAGCCGGCGCTGAGCCACACCACCAGTGGCGGCACGCCCTATGGCGCCAGCCACGTCGCCGGTGCCGCCGACGACCCGCAGCCGACCGACGACGAGGCGGTGTTGGCGCGCGCGCTGGGCCACCGGGTGGCCGACATCGCGCAGCGGCTGGCCCGATGAGCGCCGCGCCGCGCACGGTCCTGCTGCTGGCCCTGATGGGGCTGGCCGCGCTGTTCGCCGGCTGGTTCATCAATGACAAGCACTGGCTGGCCACCCAGCTGGTGTTCACCGCGCCGCCACTGGCACTGGCCATCGCACTGCGCCTGGGCTGGCGCAAGGCCGGTTTCTGGGCCTCGGTGCTGGCCCTGGGCTGGTTCAGCCACGGCGTGATGAGCGCCTGGAGCCACCCGGAGACGCGCTGGCTGGCGCTGATCGAGATCGCGCTGGCCCTGCTGGTGGTCTTCAGCACCAGCCTGCCAGGGCTGCGCGCCCGCTTCGGCAAGCGACGCTGACGCTGCGCCCGCCGGGCCGTATCATCTGTGTTCCTGGCCCCGCGCCGCTGTACCTGTCCTGGTTTCGCGCATGCACATGATGGAAGAGCTCCTGGTCGTCACCACCGGTGGCACGATCGACAAGATCTACTTCGACGACAAGTCGGACTACCAGATCGGCGACCCCCAGATCGGCATGATCCTGCGCGAGCTGGGCGTGACGTTCCGCTTCAACGTGATTCCGATCCTGCGCAAGGATTCGCTGCACATCAACGATGAAGACCGCGAACTGATCCGCGCCACCATCGCCGCGCAGCCGACCCGGCACGTGCTGGTGACCCACGGCACCGATTCGATGGTGCAGACCGGCAAGGTGCTGGCGACGATCCCGGACAAGACCATCGTGATGACCGGCGCGCTGAGCCCGGCGCGTTTCCGCGGTTCGGATGCGGAGTTCAACATCGGCTGCGCGATCGGTGCGGTGCAGTCGTTGCCGAGCGGCGTGTACATCGCGATGAACGGGCGGATTTTCGACCCGCAGCACGTGCGCAAGAACGTGGCCGCGAACCGCTTCGAATCGGTTTGAGGAACGGCGTGCCGACCAGGGTCGGCACCCACCACGACGCGGCGGCACGCACACCGCGCGGCCCCATGCAAAAACGCCCCGGCCTAAGCCGGGGCGTGCCCATGGAGAGGGGCTTGGGCTCAGTACTGGGCGTTGAGGGTCAGGCCCGAGAAGGTGCTGTACGCCTTCACCCGCACATACCAGGTGCCGGCGGCGGGGCTGTTGACGGTGCAGGTTTCAGCATTGCCGCTCAGGTACGGACGGCAGGTGTACACCGTGTCGGTCGGGGCACTGCCCTGGCGCAGATACAGGTCGGCGTCACCGCTGCCGCCACTGATCGCCACGCGCAGCTGGGTGCTGCCGGCCGGAACGTTCACGGTGTAACTCAGCGAAGCGCCGCTGGCAGCGCCCAGGCCGGTCACCGGAACGTTGTTCTGCAGCACGTTGCCACCCGGGTTCGGGCCGCCGCCGTTGATCGCTGCAGCGACCGCCGCGTCGGCGTCGATGATGCCGGCGCCGCAGCCACCCGAGCAGGCGCCCGGCAGCGGGCGTGCGGTGCTCTTGATGATGCTCTCCACCTGCGCCGGGCTCAGCGGGCTCGGGGCTACGGATTGCATCAGCGCGACCACGCCGGCCACATGCGGTGCTGCCATCGAGGTGCCGTTGTACGAAGCGTAGCTGGCACTGCCCGGGGTGGTGGTGCCGCTGTTGAGGGTGGACAGGATGCCCTGGCCCGGTGCCGAGATATCGATGCCGTTGCCATAGTTGGAGAAGCTGGCACGCGCACCGGCCGAGGTGGTGGCCGCCACCGCGATCACGTTCGGGCAGTTGGCCGGCACCGACGAGGACACGTTGGTGTTGCTGTTGCCGGCGGCGACCACCACGGTGGTGCCACGGCCGACAGCGCCATTGATCGCGTTCTGGTAGGTGGTCGAGCAGCTGCCACCGCCGCCCAGCGAGAGGTTGATGACCTCGGCCGGGTTGGCATTGGCCGGCACGCCGCTGACGCTGCCGCCGGAGGCCCACACAATCGCGTCGGCGATGTCAGAGGTGTAACCGCCGCACTTGCCGAGTACGCGCACCGGCACGACCTTGGCGTTGAATGCGGTACCTGCCACGCCGGTGCTGTTGTTGGTCACCGCCGCCACCGTACCGGCGACGTGGGTACCGTGCCAGCTGGAGTTCGAACCCGGGTAGCCCGCCTGGCACTCGTTGTCGCCGTACCAGTCGCCCTCATCGTTCGGGTTGTTGTCGCGGCCGTTGCCGTCGCGCGCCATCGCCGCATCGCTGATGAAGTCGTAGCCCGGCAGGATGTTGGCATTGAGGTCGGCATGGTTGGTGATGCCGGTGTCGATCACCGCCACGACCACACCGGTGCCGGTGGCCTTGTCCCAGGCCGGCCGGATGTTGATGCCGGCATTGGAGGTGCCAAAGCCCCATTGCTCGCTGAAGCGGGTGTCGTTCGGGGTCAGCGTGGCACGCATGATCTGGTCGACTTCAACGTATTCCACGTTCGGGTCGGCGGCCAGCTTGCGCATCAGCTGCTCGGATTCGGCCTGGTCGAGCGGACGATCGGTCTTGACCAGGGTCGGGCCGACGGCCAGCTTGCGGACCTGCTGCAGGCCCAGCGCGCGGCCCTGGCTGCTGGCCAGGCCGGCGGCGGCACTTTTCAGTGAAGAGGCCAGTGCGGTGGTGTTGGCCACCGGCGCGCTGCCGTCGCGGTACTTCACGATGAAGCGCTGGTGGGTCGGCGCGGACTGCAGGCCGCTGAGCTGGACATCACCGGCCAGCGCAGGCGTGGCCAGCAGCAGCGATGACAGAACGGACGCACCAAGGACCACCCACACTCGACGCACACGCGGTTGCGTTACCTGGGACATCGTATTTCCCTTTCTTGTGGTGTGAATGCCGGAATCGGCAGAAGCACCGGCCCGAACCCTGGGCTGGCTTGCATTGGCGAGGTTCGAAGTCCGGCGAGCCAGCGGATCCCCCTTCCGATCCGCCGTGCAGATGACGCTAATGACCAAAACCGGACACCACAAGATTTTCAGCGTCTTTTCAGCAAGATGAAATGTTCGTTCTGAGACTTCCCGGGTCGAGGGTTTGTGAAGGTGAAGGAACTTTCTCGTGCCCTGCACGCACCTGACTGGGTCATCACATGTCCTGCGATGACTTTGCCGACATCGGCGTCCACTGCTGTCACCAACGACCGCGGAGCGCCTGCCCGCCGCGTCGGACGCGCTGACTACTTTGCCTGCGGAACGCGCGCCGGCCGGATGTGCTGCCCTTTGACCGGCTCGCCGCGTGCAACCGGCTGGCCATCGGCCACGTAGCCGGAGAACTGTGCCGGCAACGCTTCGCCGACACCGAACACGGGCCCGGCCTGCAGCTGGTAGTGCAGGTGCGGCTCGGAGGAGTTGCCGCTGTTGCCACAGTCACCGAGGTGCGCGCCGCTGCGGACAACCTGTCCCTGCGCAACGCGCACACTGCCCTGGCGCAGGTGCGCCAGCACCGAGTACTCCTCATTGCCGTGGTCGAGGATGACGCGGTTGCCGGTGAGCTGGGCGGCATTCATCTGGCCCGGCACGTTGTCGGCCACACCCTCGATCACTTCCACCACCGTGCCATCGGCTGGCGCGAGGATCGGGCGACCGAAGCAGTAGTAGTCATCGTTGCGCAGCCCATCGCCACGGTGCGAGCGGCCATCGCGGAGCACCAGCAGATCCAGCGCGAAGCGCTGGCCGGCATGGGCCGCATGGTAGTTCTGTTCGACAGTACGCCCGCCCCAGAACACGAAGTACTCATCGTCGAACGGCAGTTGCAGCCGTGTGCGGGTCTGGTAGTCGAGGAACCCGCTCGCCGCTGCCTGCGGCGGTGCGGTCTGTAGCGGGCGGATGTAGAAGCCGCCGATCCGCCCTTCGGCATCGATGGCCCACAGCACCTGGATGATGGCCGGGCTTCTGGCGAAGCGCGCCTGCCGCAGATAGGTGTCGAATCCATCAACCTTCTCGACCTTCTCACTGACCAGCTCGGTTTCTGCGCCCCAGCCCGCCAGCACCTGCTCGCGCAGCGCCACCAGGCTCTGCGAGGACTGCAGCCCCGCCTGCATCTGCGGCGTCATCCGTTCCCACAGTGCGTCGACGTGCCCTTCGTAGAACTGCGTGGTCAGCGTGGCGCCTTGTTGGCGCGCATCTGTGGCCGCAGCCGCACTGGTGAGAGCAGAGAAGGAAACAACCAGAACTGCAAACAGGCGCGGAAGCAATGTCATGTCAGGGGTCCTTTCGATCCGGATCGGGAAGGCCGGCAACGATGGCCGCCAGCTGCGTGCGGTACTCGGCCAGGGCAGTGCGGCCCCTCGGCGTCAACTGCAAAGTGGTCAGTGGGCGCTTGCCGCGGAACGACTTGTCGATGGCGACCAGACCTGCCGCTTCAAGCTTGCTCAGATGGCTGGAGAGGTTGCCCTTGCTCAACCCGCTGAGATGCTCGACAAATCCGAACTCGGCGGATTCGGCACCTGCCAGGATCGACAGGATCAGCAGGCGCGCCGGCTCGTGGATCAAGCGGTCGAGCTGGAGCAGCGCTCTGGAATCAGGCAGCTGGGTCATTCGACGTTCGTCCGCGCCGCCATGAACGCGCGCATCTCCACCTGCAGCCGCTGGAAGCGCTGGTGGTCACGCCAGCCGACCACGATCAGTGCGATGGATGCCAAGGGGAACACCGCGGTGCTCGGGCCGAAGCCGTACGCCTGCCCGGTGAAGGCCAGCGCGGCCTGGCACAGCAGGAACACGCCCACGATGAACTCCAGCGGTGTCCGCAGCCAGCGCCACACCACCCAGGGCAACAATGCCACCACGACCAGGTAGCCAATGGCGCGCAGGTCCCAGGCGCGTTCGCCCATCGGTACCAGCCGGGTCAGCACGCTGCCGATCACCAGCACGCTTACCAGCGCGGTGAAGGCGATGAAGAAGCGCTGGAAATTGCGTTCGACCGGCGTGACCTGCTCTTCGACCTGGCCCAGCCGCTGGTAGTAGCGGCGTACCATCCATTGCTTGCCGACGATCCACAGCACCGGCACGGCAATCAGCACGATGCGCAGCGCCAGGGTGGTCGGCAACAGAGCGCCGGCAAGAAACGAGGCCAGGCAGGCGATGCCGCCTGCCATCGCCGACAGGCCCCCGGCACTTCGCGAATACCGCGAGTATTCACGGGTCAGCGCCTGCAGGCGCGAGGAAGGATCAATGACGGATGGCTGCTGCATGACACGCTCCATCGGGGTCGCTTGAATTTAGTTTGCATTGCAAACATATTTGCGTCAACTAATCACCTACTGCGGTCTGGCGGGCGCGCCCACAACGCAGAAAGCCCGTCACAGGGACGGGCTTTCCAGAGGCGCAGTCGAGCATGGCTCGACGCTACGGTTCGGCGTGGGTGATCAGCCCAGCTTGACCAGCCAGTTGTGGCGGTCCGGCAGGCGGCCGTACTGGATGTCGGTCAGTTCCTTGCGCAGCGACATGGTCACTTCGCCGGCCGGGGCATTGATGTCCCCCACCGAGAAGCCCTCGCCCTTCAGCTGGCCGATCGGGGTGACCACCGCCGCGGTGCCGCAGGCGAACACTTCGGCGATCTCGCCGGAGGCAACGCCATCCTTCCACTCGTCGATGCTGACCTTGCGCTCTTCGACCTTCATGCCGCGGTCGCGGGCCAGCTGCAGGATGCTCTCGCGGGTGATGCCCTCGAGGATGCTGCCCGAGAGCTGCGGGGTGACCAGCGTGCCGTCCTTGTAGACCAGGAACACGTTCATGCCACCCAGTTCTTCCAGGTACTTGCCTTCGACCGGGTCGAGGAACAGCACCTGCGAGCAGCCCTGTGCCTGCGCCTTCTGCTGCGGCAGCAGCGAGGCGGCGTAGTTGCCGCCGCACTTGGCGGCACCGGTGCCCCCCTTGGCCGCACGTGCGTACTCGGTCGACAGCCAGATCGACACCGGAGCGACGCCCTTGGCGAAGTACGGACCGGCCGGGCTGGCGATGACGTAGTAGCCGGCCTTGTGCGCGCCGCGCACGCCGAGGAACGCTTCGTCGCCGATCATGAACGGGCGGAAGTACAGGCTCGACTCATCGGCCGACGGCACCCAGTCACTGTCGACCGCGATCAGCTGCTTCAGCGATTCGACGAAGATCTCCACCGGCAGTTCCGGCAGCGCCAGGCGCTGCGCCGAACGCTGCAGGCGACGGCCGTTGGCATCCGGGCGGAAGGTCCAGATCGAGCCGTCGGCATGGCGGTAGGCCTTGATGCCTTCGAAGATCTCCTGGCCGTAGTGCAGCACGGCCGCGGCCGGGTCCAGCTGCAGCGGGCCGTAGGCACGCACGTTGGCGTTGTGCCAGCCGGCATCCTTGTCCCAGCGCACTTCCACCATGTGATCGGTGAAGTGCAGGCCGAAGCCCGGCTTCTCCAGGATCTTGGCGCGCTCTTCAGCGCTGCGCGGGTGGTCCGAACGGGTGACGGCGAAGCTGGGAATGGACTGGGACACCGGAGATTTCCTGTTCTGGTTGCGGGTAATGCCGGGCCCGCGTCACTGCGGGCCGTGGGTCAAAGCATGCCGGTCTCGAGCCGGGCCGCCTCGGACATCATGTGCTGGTTCCACGGCGGGTCGAACACCAGGTCGACGTCGGCCTCGGCCACCGTCGGGATCATTTCGAGCTTGCTGCGCACGTCGTCGACCAGGATCTCGCCCATGCCGCAGCCCGGTGCGGTCAGGGTCATCTTCACGTCGATCTCCCGCTTGCCTTCGTCCAGGTGCTTGATTTCGACCTCGTAGACCAGGCCCAGTTCGACGATGTTCACCGGAATTTCCGGGTCGAAGCAGGTGCGCAGCTGCTGCCATACCAGCTGTTCCACCTGTTCATCGGTGGCATCGGCGGGCAGTTCCAGCGGTGCCGGCGCCTCCTTGCCGATGGCGTCGCCGTCCTTGCCGGCGATGCGGAACAGGTTGCCCTCGACAAACACCGAATAACTGCCGCCCAGCGCCTGGGTGATGTACCCATAGCTGCCGGCAGGCAGGGTCACGGTGTCGCCCTGCGGGACCATCACGGCCTCGCAATCGCGTTCGAAGTGGACAGGTTCGCTGCTACGGGAATACATGGGGACCGATATGGGGCCGTGGCCGGGGCCACGCAAGACGGCATTCTAGCCCAGCCGCCCTGCGGCCGCCGGTGCACTGCGGCAAACCACAGTATCCTGTGGGTGATCTTCAGGGAGCTTCGATGTCCTCCAATGCCGCGCGTGCCAGGACCGTGACCTGGCTCTGGCCCCTCATGCTGTTGCTGGGTCTGGTTGTTGCTCCCCTTGCCTGGATGGTGCTGGCGCTGATGACCGGCCGGCAGGTCGGCTGGATGGCGGTACTGACCGCCCTGGAACTGGTGTTCATGCTGCGCATGGGTACGCTGGGCCCGGGCCGGTTGCGCATCGCGCTGGTCGTACTGGGCACGCTGCTGGTGGCCGCCGTGGCCAACTGGGCCATCGCCAGCGCCTGGATGGGCGGCTCGATCGGGCTGGATCTGTGGGACGCCACGATGCGGATGGGCCCGCACCTGGCCTGGACCCTGATCACCCTCGCCAATGGCGCAATGGAATGGCTGTGGCTGGCCCTGGGCGTGGCCGTGGGCGCCTGGCTGGCGCGCTGACCGCGCAGATTCACGCCACGCGTGGATGAGGGTAGCGCCGGGCCATGCCCGGCGAGCGCAGCGGTCCGCACGAAACGCCGCCGGGCATGGCCCGGCGCTACCGGTACGGCCTCAATGTCCGCCGTCGAGCGCCTTCAGTTCGCTCACCAGCGAGGCTGCCGCTTCCGCACCGTCGCCGTACAGCATGCGGGTGTTGTCGGCGTAGAACAGCGCATTCTCGATGCCGGCAAAGCCGGTGCCCTTGCCACGCTTGATCACCACCACGTTGCGCGCGTTGACCACGTCCAGCACGGGCATGCCGTAGATCGGGCTGGCCGGGTCGGTGCGCGCCACCGGATTGACCACGTCGTTGGCACCGATCACCAGCACCAGGTCGGTGTTGGCGAACTCCGGGTTGATGTCGTCCATGTCGGCGATCAGGTCGTAGGGCACGCCCGCTTCGGCCAGCAGCACGTTCATGTGCCCGGGCATGCGCCCCGCCACCGGATGGATCGCGAACTTCACCTTGACCCCACGCTGGCCAAGCCGCTGCGCCAGTTCCCAGATCTTGTGCTGCGCCTGCGCTACCGCCATGCCGTAGCCGGGCACGATCACCACGCGCTCGGCGTAGGCCATCATCGCCGCGACATCCGACGCTTCAATCGGCTTCTGCGCACCCGTGATCGCCTGCGCTTCCCCGCCGGCACCGCCGCCGAAGTTGGAGAACAACACGTTGCGGATCGGCCGGTTCATCGCCTTGGCCATCAGCCGGGTCAGCAGGATGCCCGCCGCGCCGACCATCATGCCGGCGATGATCAATGCCTCATTGCCCAGCACGTAGCCTTCGAACGACACCGCCAGGCCGGTGAAGGCGTTGTACAGCGAGATCACCACCGGCATGTCGGCGCCGCCGATCGGCAGCGTCATCAGCACGCCCAGCGCCAGTGCCAGCACGAAGAAGGCGACGATCGCCCAGGTGTGGAGCGTGCTCGCGGCGATGATCGCCAGCACCACCACCGCCAGTGCCACCAGCAGGTTCATCACCTGCTGGCCGGGCCAGGTCACGCGCTTGTCCAGGCGCCCATCCAGCTTGGCCCAGGCGATCACCGAGCCGGACAGCGACACCGCACCGATGGCCGCGCCGACCACCGCCAGCAGCAGCACCATGCCCGACGGCTGCCGTGCGGCCAGGTCGGCCAGCGCCTGCGCGCTCCAGTGGCTGGTATCGCGGTTGGCCAGGAAGGCGTAGCGCAGCAGTTCCACTGCACCGATCGCCGCCGCCGAGCCACCGCCCATGCCGTTGTACAGCGCCACCATCTGCGGCATGTCGGTGATGGCAACCTTGCCGGCCGACCACCAGGCCAGGCCGGCGCCGAGCAGCAGCGCCACCAGGATCAGCGGCACGTTGTGCAGTTCGGGCAGGAAGAACGTCGCCACCGTGGCCAGCAGCATGCCCAGCCCGGCCCAGCGGATGCCGCTGCGCGCAGTCAGCGGCGAGGCCATGCGCTGCAGGCCCAGCAGGAACAGCGTGGCGGCGACGAGGTAGCTGGCCTTGACCAGCCAATCGAGCAGTTCGACGGTGCTGATGTTCAAGCCTGCGGCTCCTTCGACTCGTCCTTGCCGCCCTTGGGCGCGCTCGGCTTGAACATTTCCAGCATGCGCGCGGTGACCACGTAGCCACCGGCGGCGTTGCCGGCACCGAGCACCACGGCGAGGAAGCCCAGCGCTTTCTCCAGCGGTGTCTGCGCATGCCCCAGCACCACCATCGCACCGATCAGCACGATGCCGTGGATGAAGTTGGAGCCCGACATCAGCGGGGTATGCAGGATCACCGGCACCCGCGAAATGATCACGTGGCCGGCGATGGCTGCCAGCATGAAGATGTACAGCGCTACGAACCCGTCACTCACTGGCAACGCTCCTGCTCTGTCTTCGTCGTCCCATCATAACCATGGGCTGAACCCGGTGCGCGCCCGGCGTCAACCGAAGCCGCGCTCACGCGTTGTCGATGGTGACCCCGAGCGAGGAACCGTACCCTGTGCTGGTGAGCAGCCCCGTCCCCCCGAGCGCCGAGACCGATGCCCTGCCGGCGTCGCTGGAAGCGTTCCTGGCCAGCGTCGGCCCGCGTGCGTTCCGCTTCGCCGAGGCCGGCCTGCGCCAGCGCGAAGACGCCATGGACGCGGTGCAGGACGCGCTGCTGCGCATGCTGGACTACGCCGACAAGCCGGCGGCCGAATGGGCGCCGCTGTTCTGGAGCATCCTGCGCCGGCGCGTGATCGACGTGCAGCGCCGGCGCCGCTTCCGCCTGCCGTTCTGGCGCGACAACCAGGACGCGGAAGGCGGCGGGATCGATTGGGCCGATCCCGGCCCGGACCCGGCACAGGCGCATGAACAGCGCCAGCAGTACCAGCAGCTGGTGGACGCGTTGCGCCGCCTGCCCGCCCGCCAGCGCGAAGCCTTCACCCTGCGCGTGCTGCAGGACCTGGACGGGGCCACCACCGCCCGCGCCATGGGCTGCAGCGAAGGCGCGGTAAAAACCCATCTGGCACGCGCCCGCCAGGCGCTGCAGGATTACCTGGAGATCCACCCGTGAACCGCTCCCTGCCTTCCGATGACACCCTGCGCAGCCTGCATGCACAGTCGCTGCACGCGCTGTCGCCGGCGACGCTGGCCCGGCTGCGCCAGGCTCGCCACGGCGCCACGGCCGCCCATCGCGGGCGCTGGCGCTGGTGGCTGGCCAGTGCCTGTTCGCTGGTGGTGGCACTGGGTATCGGCCTGCAGTTCAGCGGCCATGGCACGCTGACGGGCTCTGCGCCGGCACCTGTGCTTGCCTCGGTGGAAGACAACAGCGCGCTCTACGACGAAAATCCCGATCTGTACCTGTGGCTGGGCGATACCGACCTGGCGATGGAGTGAACCATGCCCCGATTCAATCTCCTGCCGCTGCTGCTGACCCTGTCGCTGCTGCCGGCCCTCCCGGCACTGGCGCAGAGCGCCGCGCCCGCCCCTGCCGCACGCCCCGCGCCGCTGCCGGTTTGGGAACAGTTGAGTGAAGCACAGCGGGAATCCCTGCTGGCACCGCTGCGCGACCGCTGGAACAGCGCCGATGCCGGCCAGCGCCAGCGCATGCTCTCGCATGGCCAGCGCTGGCAGTCGATGAGCCCTGAGGAACGCGACAAGGCCCGGCGTGGCCTGCGCCGCTTCGAGCACATGAGCCCGGAACAGCGTGAGCAGGCCCGGGCCCTGTTCGGCCAGATGCGGGATCTGCCGCCCGCGCAGCGCGACGCACTGCGCGAGCGCTGGTCGCTGATGACGCCGGAACAACGCAAGGACTGGGTGCGCGAGAACCCGCCGCCGGCGAAGCCGCGGTAACGCCTCCGCTTCGGTAGCGCCGGGCCATGCCCGGCGGATTTCCGCATACCGCTGCGCTCGCCGGGCATGGCCCGGCGCTACCGACTCACGCCTGCCAGCGCGTCTTCGCCAGCAGCTCGTCGTCCCAGTCGAAACCGAGCTGGCCTTCGCGCACGAACAGCGCGACGAAGTTGAGCAGGTTGCGCGCATACATCTCGCTGGCCTGCGTTGCACCGCGGCTGGCCAGGCCCAGCGGGCCATCGATGGTCACGCCCTGATGCTCGATGCACTGCCCCGGCTGGGTCAGTGCGCAGTTGCCGCCGCTCTCCGCCGCCAGATCCACGATCACGCTGCCGGTGGCCATGCCTTCCACCATTGCGGCAGTCACGATCGTCGGCGCCGGTCGCCCCGGAACCGCAGCGGTGCAGATCACCACATCCACACCACGCAGGTGGTCGGCCAGGCGGCGCTGCTGCTCGGCACGCTCTTCATCGGTCAACGCGCGCGCGTAACCGCCCTCGCCCGCCGCGCTCACCCCGAGGTCGAGAAAGCGCGCGCCCAGCGACTGGATCTGCTCGCGGGTTTCCGGGCGCACGTCGAAGCCTTCCACCTGCGCACCAAGACGCCGGGCAGTGGCAATGGCCTGCAGGCCCGCCACGCCCGCACCGATCACCAGCACCTTGGCCGGTCGCACGGTGCCGGCAGCAGTGGTCAGCATCGGGAAGAAACGGGGCGCGCGTTCGGCCGCGATCAGCGCCGCCTTGTAGCCGGCCATGCCGGCCTGCGAACTGAGCACGTCCATCGCCTGCGCGCGGGTGGTGCGCGGCAGCTGCTGCAGCGGGAACAGCTGCAGGCGGTCGCCAGCGGCCAATGCCGCAAGCGCCGGATCACTGGCCGGGGCCAGCAGGCCAACCACGCTGGCAGCGGGCTTGAGCTGCTCCAGGACCAACGCCGGCGGCGCCTGCACGCACAGCAGGATATCGATCTCGCCCCAACGGCCCGCGTCGAACACACGTGCGCCGGCATCGTCATAGGCCGCATCGGTGAAGCCTGCGGCCAAGCCGGCGCCAGCCTCGTACCAGACGGTAATGCCGAGGGCACCGAGCTTGCGCGCGGTTTCCGGCGTCAACGCCACGCGCCGTTCGCCCGGCGCGGTCTCCTTGATCCCCAGCAACGCCACGGCCATGCAGGTCCCCGCTGATCGGTGAGTTTTCCCGATCCTAGCAGGCAGCCACCGCTCAGTGCAGGGTGGCGCTGCCCGGGTCCAGCCGATCGATCACACCCTGCATCGCGCTGTCGAAGGCGCCATCGTCGACGTGGGCGCGCAGCCGGCCCAGCCGCACCATCACCGCCAGTTCCTCCGGCGAGGCCACGCAGAAGCGCACGCCGCGGCGGTTGACGAACAGCAGGCGCGAGGAGATCGGGCTGACCCAGGACAGCTTGCCGGCCTGCACCTTGCCGTCCTTGTCGACGAAGTCCAGCCAGTTGCCGATTTCCATGCGGCGGAAGCGGTCGGCGTCGGCGTTGTCGAAGTCGTCGGCGTCGATCTGCCCGCCCAGCTCGACCGCGGGCGATTCAGCCACCGGCGGCGCCGGCAAGGCAACCTGCGGCAGTTCCGGCAGCGCGCGCTGCAGTTCCGGGCGCGATTCAGCAATGCCCTGCAGGGTGTCATGCAAGGCGTCGATGGCACCGGTGGCGGCATCGCCGTGCACGCCGACACTGGCAAATACCTTGGCCAGCACCGGCTGCCAGGCCTGCAGCCACGGCTTGCCGACGATCTGGCGGCGGGCCTCGGCCACTTCCTCCAGCAGGCCGTCAGCCAGGCTCAGTGCCTCGGCCACCGACGCGCCCTCCTCGCCCTCGCGCAGCAGCGCCAGGGTCAGGTGGTGCTGCCACGGCTGGCGCAGGAACTCGGCGATGGCCGGCGGCAGGGTGGCATCGCCGATGCGGCGGTCCAGTTCGGCACCGGCACGGCTGCGGGCCATTTCCAGCTTTTCCTGCCCGCGCTGCGTTTCGGCGGCGCGACGCTCGGCGATTTCCACGCGGCGGCGATGCTGCACGAGGAACTCGCGGAATTCTTCTTCCAGGGTCAGGAAGATCGCCAGGTTCTCGTTGAACTCGGCCACCAGCCGTTCGATGATCTCCTCGACCTTGGCCATCAGCATGCGCTCGGCCTGGCTTTCGCCGGTATTGCCTTCGCAGGCTTCGGCCAGCGAGTTGAGCAGCTTGCGTGCCGGGTGGGTCTTCTGCACGAACATGCGGCGGTCGAGCATCGCCACCTTGACGAAGGGCACCACCAGGCGGCCGATCAACTCGCGTGAGCGGCCTTCCAGCTCGCGTTCGTCCAGCATCACGTCGAACAGCATGCCGACCAGATCAATCGCGTCCTCGTCCTGCGGGTCCAGCCGGGTCTGGCCGGGATCGACGCCAAGCCGGGTGGCGCTGGACAGCACTTCACTCTTCAATCGCTGCGCCAACGATTCGCCGTCCTCGCCGATGGCCGCACGCAGCGTCGCACTGGGCGTGGCCTGCAGCAGCGACAGCACCGACATCATCTCGCGCTGGCTCAACGGGCGGTGCTGGCCAACCGCGACCTGCGCGGCCGAGGTGGCGTCCTCGCGAACATGGCGGGTCTGCTGCAGCAGCTCATGCAGGGCCTCCAGCAACATCCCCTGCTGGCCGGCATACGCCTCGCCGCTGCCGGCATCCTCGCCCCCGAGGTGCTGCTGCATGTGGCCACGGCGCTCGGACCAGCGCGCGGCGAACCGCTGCGCCCAGGCCGGCGCGGCCTGTTCATCATCGCTGAATTCGGATTCGAAGCCCGCCGCGTGGCGCGGCTCGACCAGATCGTCCGTCCCCGGCGCCATGCGCGGGTCGGGCGCGGCCGACAGCGGACGCCGCGGCGCCCCCATCTGCGACATCACGCCAGCGGCGGCCAGCTGCTCGTCCAGCTTCTCGTAGATGCGGCCCACCGGCGCGCGCAGGTCGCGTTCGCACAGCTTGATCAGCACCAGGTGCACTTCCGGCGCCAGCTCGCAGCCGGCAAAGGCCTCATGGATGGCCACACCCAGGTGCTCGGGGCTGACCGGATTGTGGTCGGCATCCAGCTCGGCGCCGCCGATCAAGCGGCCCAGGCGCCGGTCCAGCCGCGCCAGCACCGGCTTGAAGTCGCGCAGCAGCACGGTGGCGAAATTGCGCACCGCCAGCCTCGACTCCAGTACATGTTCAGCCAGCAGGCTCAGGCCATCCTCGGCCGGTCCGGACAGGGTGGCTTCGGCCGACAGCGGCTCGCCACTGGCCAGTGCATCCCAGGCCCGCTGCAGGTGGCCGGCAAAGGCGGCGGCGATGTCCTCACGGCGGCGGCGCAGCTCGCGCATCGCATCCAGGAACAGCAGCTGCGACGAGCCTGCATTGCCGGCCCGGTCGAACAGTGCATCGTCGAAACGCGCCAGTGCGGCCCCGAAAGCCTGGCACAGCGCCGGCAGGACCATGTCCCGGGCACGCTGAAGCTGGACCGGGTCACGGCCCGGCGATCCCATCGGTGTGGGCGCGCTCATCATTCGGGAAGGCTCCCCACCTTCTCTGATACGACAGACAGCATGGACATCGCGACGACCGGCACACCCCATGTACCGGTACGTCGATGGTAGGCCGGCCAGCCCGTCACGGACAGTGAAACAGTCCTCACTTCAAACCTCATGACCGGCGGCCCGGCAAGATAGATATCGTAAGCCGTGCGAGGCCCACGAGGCGAGAGGAAGCGGTCGTCCCATTCCCGCCAGTGGCATGATGTTCATCACAGTTTGATATTCAGGGGCGAGACGCGACACAGACGGCGTCATTGACCACCCGGACTATAATCAAACACCCGTGATGACCGGTTCAGATTCCATGCCCGACCCCGCTGCCCTGCTTGCCCTGGATGCCCGCCGCTCGGTGCCCTCGCGGCAACTGGGCGAGCCCGGACCGGATCCGGCCACCCTGCAGCGCATGCTGGCCTCGGCCGTGCGCGTGCCCGACCACGGCAAGCGCGTACCGTTCCGCTTCCTGAAGATCGCCGGCGATGCACGTCACACTCTGGGCGACTTCCTGGCCGAGCGCAGCCGCCAGCGCGACCCGCATGCCGGTGAGGCGGTATTCGAAAAGGACCGCCAGCGTTTCAGCCATGCGCCGCTGGTGATCGTGGTGGTGGCCAGTCCGCGTCCGGACCCGAAAGTGCCCGAACAGGAACAGCTGATGACCGCCGGCTGCGTCTGCTTCGCCCTGCTGCAGGCCGCGCAGGCGCTGGGCTTCGGTGCGCAGTGGCTGACCGCATGGATGGCCTTCGACCCGGCCGTGCAGGCCTATCTGGGGCTGTCCGAGGGCGAAGGCATCGCCGGTTTCATCCATATCGGCACGCCGAAGGCCGCCGTCCCCGAACGCGAGCGCCCCGATCCGGCGGCCCTGCTGCGTGACTGGACGCCGCCAGCATGAGCCTGCCGGCAGCGCCGCCCTCGCTGTATCTGGTCGACGCCAGCATCTACGTGTTCCGCGCCTGGCACTCGCTGCCGGACCAGTTCCAGGACGCGCAGGGCTGGCCGACCAACGCGGTGCACGGCTTCGCCCGCTTCCTGCTGGACCTGCTCGAGCGCGAGCGCCCGCGGCACATCGCCATCGCCTTCGACGAAGCACTGGACAGTGGCTTCCGCCACCGCCTGTATCCGGCCTACAAGGCCAACCGCGACCCGGCGCCGGAGGCGCTCAAGCGCCAGTTCGTGCACTGCAAGGCGCTGTGCGCGGCGTTGGGCCTTGCAGTGCTGGCCCACCACGAATACGAGGCCGATGACCTGATCGGCAGCGCGCTGCACGTCCACCGTGGCAGCCACCGCGGGGTGATCATTTCCGCCGACAAGGACCTCTCGCAGCTGCTGCTGGATCACGACGAGCAGTGGGACTACGCACGCAACCAGCGCTGGGACGTGGCCGGAGTGAAGGCGCGGCACGGCGTGCACGCCCACCAGATTGCCGACTACCTGGCACTGTGCGGCGATGCGGTGGACAACATTCCCGGCGTCAGTGGTGTCGGCAGCAAGTCCGCCGCCGTGCTGCTGGCCCATTTCGGCAGCATGGATGCGCTGTACGAACGCCTGGACGAAGTGCCGTTCCTGCGCCTGCGCGGTGCCGCGCAGATGGCCGTGCGCCTGCGCGAACAGCGCGAGCACGCCCTGCTCTGGCGCCAGCTGACCACCATCGCGCTGGACGCACCTCTGGAAGGCAGCCAGCCCGGCCTGCTGCGCCAGGCGGCCGACCCGGAGCTGCTCGGTGGCCTGTGCCAGGCCCTGCGCTTCGGCCCGATGACCCGCCGTCGGCTGTTCGATGCCGCCGGCGTACCCGACATTCTTCCCACCCACAGCGAGCCCGCATGAGCCAGCGCAACACCGAAGCCCCGCGTGTCGTCTATGAAGGCAAGTACCAGCGCATGCTGGTGCGCGGCACCTGGGAGTACAGCGAACGCACCCACGCCGGTGGCCTGGCCGCGATCATCATCGCCGTCACCCCCGAGGACAAAGTGCTGTTCGTCGAGCAGTTCCGCGTGCCGCTGCAGGCCCCCACCATCGAGATGCCGGCCGGCCTGGTCGGCGACATCCACGCGGGCGAATCAATCGAAGTTTCGGCCGTTCGCGAGCTGGAAGAAGAAACCGGCTGGACCGCCGACCACGCCGAAGTGCTGATGATCGGCCCGACATCTTCCGGCGCCAGCAGCGAGAAGATCGCCTTCGTGCGCGCTACCGGCCTGCGCCGGATCGGCGAAGGCGGCGGCGATGACAGCGAGGACATCACCGTGCACGAGATTCCGCGCAGTGAGGCTGCGGCCTGGCTGGTACAGAAGATGGGCGAAGGCTACGAGCTGGATGCCAAGCTCTGGGCCGGGCTGTGGATGATCGAGCACCACCTGGACGGACGCCCGCGTGGCTGACGCCGACCTGCATGCGCTGCCGGCGCTGCTGGGCGCCGACGACCCGGCGATCTACACCCTCCACCGGCCGCAGGGCGCCTCACCGTACCTGCTGCTGGCCGACCACGCCGGCCAGCAGGTGCCGCGAGCATTGGAAGGCCTTGGCCTGGCGCAGGCCGAGCTGGACCGCCATATCGGCTGGGACATCGGCATTGCCGGCACCACCCGCGCACTGGCCGAACGGCTGGACGCCTGGGCGATCGAACAGACCTATTCGCGCCTGCTGATCGACTGCAACCGTCCGCTGGCCTCGCCGACGCTGATTCCGGAAGTGAGCGACCACACCGTGGTGCCGGGCAATGCCGGGTTGTCGGCGGCGCAGCGGCAACAACGCATCGATGCGATCCATGCGCCCTACCATGCGCGCATCGACGCCGAGCTTGATGCACGCCGTGATGCCGGCCGCCCCACGCTGCTGGTGATGATGCACAGCTTCACCCCGGCGATGAACGGCGCGCAGCGGCCGTGGCATGCTGGCGTGCTGTACCACCAGGACACGCGCTTTGCCCATTCCCTGCTGCAGGCACTACGCGACGAAGGCGACCTGGTGGTGGGTGACAACGAACCGTATTCGGTCAGCAGTACCAGCGACTACGCGGTGCCGGTGCATGGCGAAGGCCGTGGGCTGGTACACGTGGAACTGGAAATCCGCCAGGACCTGATTGCCGATGTGGCCGGGCAGCAGGCGTGGGCGGAGCGGCTGGCGCGGATCTTCAACGCGTTGCAGCCGCAGTTGCTGGCGTTCGATTGAACGTCATCCACCCGACCGAAGCTCGGTAGCGCCGGGCCACGCCCGGCGAGCCGCATCGCGGCGGCGCAACGGAATGCCGCCGGGCATGGCCCGGCGCTACCGCAGCGTAGGCGCGTCCATCCACGGGAACGGCTTGTAGCCACGCACCTGCAGCGTCGCGCCGATGTCGGCGAAGTCATCCTTGATCGCCTGCGCACGACGCCGATCCAGCGCTTCACCCAGCAGTAGCGGCAACGCGCGGCAACGCGCCAATGCATCGCCCACCGGAATCTCCAGAAGGCGCGCCACGCGCTGCGCCGCCGCTTTGATCTGCGCCTCCGGGCACGCGTTCAATGCCATATCGAAGGACGCGAAGATGCCTGTGCCCACACCCGCCACGCGCGCAGCCACCTGTTCCGCAGCTTCCGCTTCGCCCAGGGCCTCGTCGATACCCTCGACCTGCTGGAACGCGTCGTACTCGGCGTAGTATGCCAGCGCCTGTGCGTAGTCCCGCAGCGACGACAGCGGGCGTTGCCGCTTCTGCACGTCGAGCACATCCGCAAACGTCGCAGGTTCCAGAAACGTGCCCAGGCCCAGCGCGCGCGCTTCAGCCGGGACCTCGCTGTCCTCATCGAAGGCGGCATCCTCATCGGGTGGCAACCAGAAGCGCGCCTGCAGCAGATCGCCCTCGGTGGCGTGCACCCAACCGAAGGAACCGTACACCTCATCATCATCGTTGCAGGCGGCGAAGGCATGCAGGGTCTGTCGCAGGTCCAGCAGTTCGATCATGCGTCGGTGCTCAGGCAGGCGGTCGCTGCCGAGTCTACCGGCGCCGGGCGCAGGCCCAGCGCGATCACCACGCCGAGCGCGGCGAACAGCGCGGCGCCGTACTGTGCATTGACCATGCCCTGCAGGGCATCGGGACTGGTTGCTGCCTGCGTGCCGCGCGCGGCGTTGGCGATCATCACCAGTACCGCCAATCCCAAGGCGCCGCCGATCTGCTGGGCGGTGGCCGCCATGCCGGACGCGACACCTTGCTGCGGTCCCGGCACACCCTGCCCGGCCACGATCCACATCGCCGTCCAGCTCATGCCCTGGCCGATGCTGAGCACCACGATGCCCGGCAGCAGCGGCCAGTAGCCGGCGCCATGCGGCATTGCCAGCGCCACCGTGGCGATGCCGATGGCACCGGCGGCGAAGCCCCGGGCCAGCACCTGCCGTGGCGAACGGCGCCGCAGCATGCGTTCGGCAATACGGATGCCGAAGGTGCACACCAGCGTCGGCAGCAGGAACGCCATGCCAGCCTGCAGCGGGCTCCAGCCATAGCCATCCTGGAAGTACAGCGCCAGGAAGTAGTACTGCACGCCGTAGCTGCTCATGAAGGCAAAGGTCAGGCCCAGTGCCGCGCGCAGGCCGGGCAGGCGCAGCAGCGAAAACTGCATCAGCGGATCACGGCTGCGCTTCTCGATCCGCACGAACACGGTCAGCAGTACCGCTGAAAGCAGCAGGCAGATGAGCGTGGCCGGCGCCGTCCAGCCCCACTCCGGCCCTTGCACCAGGGTGGTGACCAGCAGGCTGCCGCCAGCGGTGACGGTGAGGCAGCCGGCCAAGTCGAAGGAGCGCCCCTGCACCCATGGGCCATCGGCCGGCAACCACGCACCGGCAGCGACCGCACATGCGGTGGCCAGCGGCACGATTACCGCCAGCACCGCCGGCCAGCCGAACGCCTGGGTCAGCACGCCACCGAGCAGCGTGCCCAACGCCAGGCCCACCGCGCTGGCCATGCTCCAGATCGCCAGCGCGCGGTTGCGCACCGGGCCTTCGGCGTACAGCGTGTTGATCAATGCCAGCGTGGCCGGGAACAGCAGCGCCGCACCGACGCCCTGTGCGGCACGCGCAATGATCAGCAGGGTGGCATTCGGCGCCAGCGCACCGAGCAACGACGCCAGTGCGAACAGCAGCATGCCCAGCCGGTAGAAACGGCGGCGGCCGATCAGGTCGGCGGCGCGGCCACCCAGCAGCAGGCTGCCGCCGAAGGCGACGGTGTAGGCACTGACCACCCATTGCAACTGCTGCGCGTTGATCTGCAACGCGCGGCCCATGTCGTGCAGGGCGACGAAGATGATGGTGGCGTCCAGGGCGATGATCAGCTGCGCGGTGGCCAACAGGGTCAGCGCCCAGCGCGGGTATTTGAGGGGAGGCATCGGCGGGTTGGAGCGGTGGGGGGAGCGCAGTCTCATTGATGCGGACAACTCAATAAACCCCCTGCCACCCATATCTGTCATGATTTTCAGCATGAATGGAGCCTCGATGGACCTCAATGCGGTGCGCATGCTGGTGCAGGTCGCCGAAGCACGCAGCTTCACGGTGGCCGCCGGCCAGCTCGGCCTGAGCCAGTCCGGCCTGTCCCGCGCGATCGGCCGGCTGGAGGCCACGCTGGGGGTGAAGCTGCTGCAGCGGAATACCCGCAACGTGGCGCTGACCCCGGATGGCCGCCAGTTCGTGGAACAGGTGGCCCCCCTGCTGGCCGGCCTGGACGATGCCGAGCGGCAACTGGCCGACCGCCCGTGCACGCCCTCGGGCACGTTGAAGATCAGTGCGCCGTCGATGTTCGGGCGCAAGGTGCTGGTGCCGATGCTGGCGCCGTTGCTGCAACAGCATCCGCAGCTGCAGGTGGAAGCCGTGCTCAGCGACCGCCTGGTCGATCTGGTTGAAGAAGGTTTCGATGCCGCGCTGCGCACCGGCGTCATCGCCGACCAGCGCATCGTCGCGCGGCCCTTGCGGCCGCTGCGCTGGGTGACGGTGGCCAGCCCCGCCTATCTGGCCCGCTGTGGCGCACCGGGCGATGTAGCCTCGCTGCAGGATCACGCCTGCCTGGCGGTGCGCAACCTGCGCAGTGGCCGGCTGGTGGACTGGCAGTTCCTGCAGGACGGGCAACTGCGTGAGGTCACGCCACCGACGCGGATGGTGTTCGACAGCGGCGATCCGCTGGTGGAAGCGGCCATCGCCGGTATCGGCATCGTGCAGGTGATGGATTTCGCGGTGGCCGATGCGTTGGCCGACGGCCGCCTGCAGCGCGTGCTGCAGCCCTTCGAGGGCCGCAGCCGCGAACTGTCGTTGATCTACCCGCCGTCGCGCCAGCATTCGCCGAAGCTGCAGGTACTGGCCGACGCGTTGTTGGCGGGCGACTGGTAGATCCACGCCATGCGTGGATGGGTTCCTGACTGGGGTCAGAGCCCTTTCCGTGGGAAAGGGCTCTGACCCCGGGGCATTACGCGAAGCTATCGGTGGCGCGCACCAGCGCGTCCACGTTCTCGGCTTCGAACGCCGAGTGGCCCGAGGCCGGGGTGATTTCCAGCTTCGCCTTCGGCCACACCTTGGTCAGGTCCCAGGCGTTGGCCAGCGGGCAGACCACGTCGTAGCGGCCGTGCACGATCACGCCCGGAATATCGGCGATGCGGTGCGCGTCGCGCAGCAGCTGGTCTTCCACTTCGAAGAAGCCGCCGTTGACGAAGTAGTGGTTCTCGATGCGGGCAAACGCCAGGGCGAAATGCGGGTCTTCGTGGCTGTTGATGAAGTCATCATCGACATGCAGGAAGCTGGTCGCGCCTTCCCACACCGCCCACGCCTTGGCCGCTTCCAGGCGGGTGGTTTCGTCGTCGCTGGTCAGGCGGCGGTGGAAGGCCGAGATCAGGTCATGACGCTCCACCGACGGGATCGGCTTGAGGTAGTGCTCCCACGCATCCGGGAACAGGCGGTTGGCGCCTTCCTGGTAGAACCATTCCAGCTCCCAGCGACGCAGCATGAAGATGCCACGCAGGACCAGTTCGGTCACGCGCTGCGGGTGGGTTTCGGCATAGGCCAGGGCCAGGGTCGAACCCCAGCTGCCACCGAACACCTGCCAGCGATCGACCTTGAGGTGTTCGCGCAGCTTCTCGATATCGGCAACGAGGTCCCAGGTGGTGTTGTCCACCAGGTCCGCGTGCGGGGTGGAACGGCCGGCACCGCGCTGGTCAAACAGGATGATGCGGTACTTGGACGGGTCGTGGAACTGGCGCATCTTGTCGCTGCAGCCGCCGCCCGGGCCACCGTGCAGCATCACCACCGGCTTGCCGTCCGGGTTGCCGCACTGTTCGAAGTACAGGGTGTGGCGATCGTCGACCTTCAGGGTGCCGACGTCGTAGGGGGTGATGGCGGGGTACAGCGTACGCATGCGTGCAGCTCCAGGGTGATGCCCTGCCGGGGCAGGAGAACCTCCATTCTAGGCCGGACGCCGGCCCAGGGTGATGCGGTCGCGCTGCTCCAGGTCCTGCACGGTCTGCACCTCGGTAAAACCCTCCGCGTCGAACAACGCGCGGATCGCCTCGCCCTGGTCCCAACCGTGCTCGATCAGCAGCCAACCATCAGGCAGCAGGTGGGCCTGGCCACCGTCGACGATGCGGCGGATGTCATCCAGGCCATCCGGACCCGAGGCCAGCGCGGTGGCCGGTTCGAAGCGCAGGTCACCCTGTTCCAGGTGCGGGTCGTCGCTGGCGATGTACGGTGGGTTGCTGGCAATCAGGTCGAAACGCGCGCCCTGCAGCGGCGCATACCAGTCGTGCCCGCCCTCGGCGAAGCGCACGTTGCGCAGTTCATGGCGCGCGGCGTTGCGCTTGGCCACGGCCAACGCGCCCGGGCTGGCATCGGTGGCCAGCACCTGCGCCTGCGGCCGCTCGCTGGCCAGCGCCAAGGCGATCGCACCGCTGCCGGTGCCGAGGTCGGCCACCTGCAGGTCGCGATTGGCCGGCAGGCGCTCGAGCGCCAGTTCCACCAGCAGCTCGGTTTCCGGGCGCGGAATCAGCGTGGCCGGGTCGACCTCCAGGTCCAGCGTCCAGAAACCGCGGCGGCCGGTCAGGTAGGCCACCGGCTCACCGGCCACGCGGCGGGCCAGCAGTGCTTCGAAGGTGGCCTGATCGGTGGACGGCAGCGGGTCGGTGGCGTGCGCGAACAACCAGCTGCGCGGGCGCTCCAGTACGTGCAGCAGCAGCAGTTCGGCCTCGTGGCGGGCGTCGATGCCGCCCAGGCGGGCGCTGGCCTCGGCCACGATCTGGCGCAGGGTGGGTTCGGTTTGGGAAGACATGCCTTAATTGTAGAGCCGAGCCGATGCTCGGCTACTTCTGGAACAGTCGAGCGTAGGCTCGGCTCTACAGGTCCACCGTCGAGCATGGCTCGACGCTACAAAAAGCTGGAATCCGTTCAGGTTTCGCCAGAGGGTATAAGGAGGGGCTATCAGCCCTCTTCACACATCCCGGGCGATTTTCCTTGTCACACAAGCAGTTGCAGGATGGGAGCGGCATGGTTCAGTGCTGGCTCATGGCCTTTTGATAGACTCCATCTATCAAATAGATGCAATCAATGGATTGTTCTTATCGCCAGCGAGTCGGTAACCTAGCTCCTGTCGATTCACCCACTCCCCTTCACCAGAGGAAAAACGATGTCCCTGATCAACACCCAGATCCAGCCGTTCGAAGCCAACGCTTACCACAATGGCGAGTTCATCAAGGTTTCCGACGCCAGCCTGAAGGGCCAGTGGTCCGTCCTGATCTTCATGCCGGCCGCCTTCACCTTCAACTGCCCGACCGAGATCGAGGACGCGGCTGACCATTACGCCGAGTTCAAGAAGGCCGGCGCCGAGGTCTACATCGTCACCACCGACACCCACTTCTCGCACAAGGTGTGGCACGAAACCTCGCCGGCCGTCGGCAAGGCCCAGTTCCCGCTGGTCGGCGACCCGACCCACAAGCTGACCCGTGCCTTCGGTGTGCACATTGAAGAAGAAGGCCTGGCCCTGCGCGGCACCTTCATCATCAACCCGGAAGGCGTGATCAAGACCCTGGAGATCCACTCCAACGAGATCGCCCGTGACGTCGCCGAGACCCTGCGCAAGCTGAAGGCTGCTCAGTTCACCGCCGCCAACCCGAACCAGGTCTGCCCGGCCAAGTGGAAGGAAGGCGAGAAGACCCTGACCCCGTCGCTGGACCTGGTCGGCAAGATCTAACGCAGTACCGGCCTGCCGTGGCCCCACGCCACGGCGCGCCTTTCATCCCCGTGCCGGTCCCCCCGCCGGCGTGGGGGTGAACCCAAGACAGCCAACGCGCGCCAGCCTTGGCCAGCCAGCCCCTTCCACGGTCGCTGTCTTGGGTTCACCCCTACCCCCTGCTGGTCCGCTACCTTCTACAGCGGTGCCACGCCCCCTGTTTGCCTGAAGCCAGGAGATGACCCGATGTTGGACGCCAACCTGCAGTCGCAGCTGAAGACCTATCTGGAGCGCGTGACCCGCCCGATCCAGATCACCGCGCACGCCGACGACGGCGCCAAGTCGCAGGAAATGCTGGAACTGCTGCAGACCCTGGAAAGCCTGTCGGACAAGATCTCGCTGCAGGTGCTGCGTGACGGCCAGGGCCGCGTGCCGTCCTTCGACCTGGGCACCCCGGGCCAGGACATCCACCTGACCTTCGCCGGCCTGCCGATGGGCCACGAGTTCACCTCGCTGGTGCTGGCGCTGCTGCAGGTGGGCGGCCACCCGTCCAAGGCCACTGCCGAGCTGATCGAGCAGGTGCAGAACCTGGAAGGCGAGTACAAGTTCGAAACCTACTTCTCGCTGTCCTGCCAGAACTGCCCGGACGTGGTGCAGGCGCTGAACCTGGCGGCGGTGCTCAACCCGCGCATCCAGCACGTGGCCATCGACGGTGCCCTGTTCCAGGACGAAGTCGAGAAGCGCGAGATCATGTCGGTGCCGACCGTTTACCTCAACGGTGAAGTGTTCGACCAGGGCCGCATGACCCTCGAGCAGATCGTGGCCAAGCTGGACACCAACGCCAGCAAGCGCGATGCCGAGAAGATCGCCGCCAAGGACGCCTTCGACGTGCTGGTGGTGGGCGGTGGCCCGGCTGGTGCGGCAGCAGCGATCTACGCCGCACGCAAGGGCATCCGCACCGGCATCGCCGCCGAGCGTTTCGGTGGCCAGGTGCTGGACACCATGGCGATCGAGAACTTCATTTCGGTGAAGGAGACCGAAGGCCCGAAGCTGGCCACGGCGCTGGAACAGCACGTGCGCGAGTACGAGGTGGACATCATGAACCTGCAGCGCGCCAGCGCGCTGGTGCCGGCCGGTGATGACGGCCTGGTGCAGGTGCAGCTGGAGAACGGCGCGGTGCTGAAGTCGCGTTCGGTGATCCTGTCCACCGGCGCACGCTGGCGGCAGATGAACGTGCCGGGCGAGGACCAGTACCGCAACAAGGGCGTGGCCTACTGCCCGCACTGCGATGGTCCGCTGTTCAAGGGCAAGCGCGTGGCGGTGATCGGCGGCGGCAACTCCGGTGTGGAAGCGGCCATCGACCTGGCCGGCATCGTGTCGCATGTGACCCTGCTGGAATTCGATTCCAGCCTGCGCGCCGATGAAGTACTGCAGAAGAAGCTGCGCAGCCTGGCCAACGTCACCGTGCTGACCAGCGCGCAGACCACCGAGGTGCTGGGCGACGGCAGCCGTGTCACCGGCCTGGTCTACAAGGACCGCGTCGGCGGCGACGCCCACCGCGTCGAGCTGGAAGGCATCTTCGTGCAGATCGGCCTGCTGCCCAACACCGAGTGGCTGAAGGACACCGTGGCGCTGTCGCCGCGTGGCGAGGTCGTCATCGACGACCGCGGCCAGACCAGCCTGCCGGGCGTTTTTGCCGCCGGCGATTGCACGACGGTGCCCTACAAGCAGATCATCATCGCCATGGGCGCCGGCTCGACCGCCGCACTGAGCGCGTTCGACCACCTGATCCGCTCGTCGGTAAGCAACAGCAGCGGTGCCGTTGCTGAAGCGGCCTGATCCACCGTTCCCAGATCACCGGGAACCTTGTCTGCCTGTCGGGTAACCACGCCGTCAGCCGGTCCGTTACTCCTGGGGTGTAAGGATGAACCTACGTGATCTGAAGTACCTGGTAGCCCTGGCCGACCACAAGCATTTCGGTCGGGCTGCCGCCTCCTGCTTCGTCAGCCAGCCCACGCTGTCCACGCAGATCCGCAAGCTGGAAGAAGAGCTGGGCCTGCCGCTGGTGGAACGCGCGCCGCGCAAGGTGATGCTGACCCCGGCCGGGCAGGAAGCAGCCGCGCGGGCACGGGTGATCGTGTCCGAAGTGGAACAGCTGAAGGAAGCGGCACGGCGCAGCCGCGATCCGGAAGCCGGTACGGTGCGCCTGGGGATCTTCCCGACCCTGGGCCCCTACCTGCTGCCGCATGTGATCCCGCGCATCCGCGATCGCTTCCCGGAGCTGGAACTGCTGCTGGTCGAGGAAAAGAGCGATGTGCTGCTGGACCGCCTGCGCGAAGGCAAGCTCGATGCTGCGCTGCTGGCCCTGCCGGTGATCGACGACCAGCTGCACGCCGAGTTCCTGTTCGAAGAACCGTTCCTGCTGGCTGTTTCCGGGCGCCACCCGCTGGCCCGTCGCGAACACCTGGACGTGCAGGAACTGGCCACGCAGAAGCTGCTGCTGCTGGAAGACGGGCATTGCCTGCGCGACCAGGCGCTGGAAGTCTGCCGCCTGTTCGGCGCCAACGAGAAGTCCGAGTTCCGCGCCACCAGCCTGGAGACGCTGCGGCAGATGGTCGCCGCCGACGTCGGCATCACCCTGCTGCCGAGCCTGTCGGTGCAACCGCCGGTCCCGCGCTCGAACAACATCCGCCTGCTCGATTTCACCGGCGAGGGCCGTCCCAGCCGCCGCATCGCCATGATCTGGCGCCGCAGCTCGGCCATGAACGACTTCCTGATGGAGCTGGCCGACCAGTTCAAGCGCCTGCCGCAGGCGCTGTTCACCCTGGAGGCGGTCAACACCGCCGGCGACGCTGCCGCCCTGCCCGGCCCCGCGCTGAACGGCTGAGCCCCCGCAGTACCGGCCTGGAATCGGCAGGAGTCGATTCCGGCCGCATTTGTCCCCACAATACAGACAGGCGGCGCCAGCAGGTGCCGCCTTTTGCATGGCTTTCAACCAAGGAGCTTCACCATGAGTACCGCCAGCGGCCTGCCGCCGTCGATCACCGTTTCCACCTTCGACATGGACCGCCTGGACGCCATGCTCGAATCCCCTGCGCTGAGCCAGACGCCTGCCGCGCTCGCGCTTGCTGAAGAACTCAACCGTGCCACCGTGCTGGCACCGGACCAGATTCCCGAAGGCATCGTCATGATGCATTCGCGCGTGGAGTGCGAAGATGAAGTGTCGGGCGAGAAGCACGTCCTGACCCTGGTCTTCCCCCGCGAAGCCAACGTCGATGAAGGCAAGGTTTCCGTGCTGGCCCCGGTCGGCAGTGCCCTGCTCGGCCTTTCGATCGGCCAGAGCATCGACTGGAACGCGCCCGGCGGCCGCAAGCTGCGCCTGCGCGTGACCGCGGTCCACAACGACCGCCCCTGATTACCGCTGCGCACCGCGCGCGATTCGATCCCCCTGCACCAGGAGCCGTAATGAGTACCCCGTCCAAACTGTCCCAGCTGCGCGAACTGTCCGTGGTCGTTGCCGATACCGGTGACTACGAGGCCATCAAGCGCCTGCAGCCGGTGGACTGCACCACCAACCCGACCCTGGTGAAGAAGGCGCTGGACCTGCCGGTCTATGCCGAGCTGATCGAACGCGAACTGGCCTGGGGCCGCCAGCAGAGTGGCGACCGCGAAGCCGTGGTGCATGCCGTGGCCGACCGCCTGACCATCGGCGTCGGCGCGCTGCTGAGCACGCTGGTGCCGGGCCGCGTGTCCACCGAAGTGGATGCCGACCAGGCTTACGACACCGCCGCCACCGTGGCCAAGGCCCGCCAGTTCATCCAGATGTACGCGGATGCAGGCGTGCCGCGCGAGAAGATCCTGATCAAGATCGCCGCGACCTGGGAAGGCGTGGAAGCCGCGCGCATCCTGCAGGCCGAGGGTATCGACTGCAACCTGACCCTGATCTTCAACCCGACCCAGGCGCTGGCCTGCAGCGAAGCCGGCGCGTTCCTGATCTCGCCGTTCGTCGGCCGCATCCTCGATTGGTACGTGGCCAACGGCCAGACCCCGGCCAGCATCGACGAAGACCCGGGCGTGAAGTTCGTGCGTGGCGTGTATGCCGAATTCAAGCGTCGCGGTTCGTCGACGGTGGTGATGGGTGCCTCGTTCCGTTCGACCGCGCAGATCGAAGCACTGGCCGGCTGCGACCGCCTGACGATTTCGCCGGACCTGCTGGAGAAGCTGGACGCCGACCACGGCGAGCTGCCGCGCAAGCTGGTGGCCGGTGCCGCCGACGGCGTGGCGGTGACCCCGATCGATGCGGCGAAGTTCGCGGCGGATCTGGCGGCCGATCCGATGGCGACCGAGAAGCTGGCGACGGGTATCGAGGCATTTGCCAAGGATCTGGAAGCGCTGCGTCAGCGGATCCGCGAGGCACTGTGAGGGTTCCGGCCAACGGCTGAGCCCCTCGTGGCGGGTCGCGCAAGGCAGATCGTGGGATTGGCAGGGCGGGTGGGCCATGCAGGGGACGCTGCAGGTACGTCCATGTAAGCTCGGTCGCCGCATCCATGCGGCTCACGCCCCTGCACGACCCACCCGCCCTGCCTTCGACAGTTTCCTGCGGCGGTCCGCCACGGAAGAAAGAAAAGAAGAGCAAAAGCGGGTCGCGCGCTACGCGTGCTCACAAACAAAAAGGACGCGGCGAAGGCCGCGTCCTTTTTGTTTTCCATTAGTTCGTCAGTAACCCAATGCTGTTGCCCACCGTCACCGGGAAACTGTCGAAGGCGGGACGGGTGCAGATGGCGGGACCGTCCACGGCATGGATGCCGTGGCCGAGCCCCCAGGGATGGGTTCACGGCGTGTCCCGCCATCTGTACCCGTCCCGCCAAACCCACAGTAACCCAGAGCCGCTTTGGCTTTGGCTTTGGCTTTGGCTTTGGCTTTGGCTTTGGCTTTGGCTTTGGCTTTGGCTTTGGCTTTGGCTTTGGCTTTGGCCGTTGCTTTCAGCTTCTGCCCGCCGCAGGCGGACCACCGCGCGTCAGCGCGGCGCCTCCACATCCAACCCGATCGGGCAGCTCACGCCAGTGCCACCAATCCCGCAGTAACCGTTCGGGTTCTTCGCCAGGTACTGCTGGTGGTAATCCTCGGCGTAGTAATACTCAGGCGCCGGATACACGATCTCGGTGGTGATCGGGCCATAACCGGCGGCGTCCAGCTGCGCCTGGTAGGCCTCGCGGCTGGCCAGCGCTGCCTTGTACTGCGCCTCGTCGGTGGCGTGGATCGCCGAGCGGTACTGGGTGCCGGTGTCGTTGCCCTGGCGCATGCCCTGGGTCGGGTCGTGGCTCTCCCAGAACAGCTGCAGCAGCCGCTCCAGGCTCACCACCGCCGGGTCGAACACCACCTGCACCACTTCGGTGTGGCCGGTCAGGCCCGAGCAGACCTCTTCATAGGTCGGGTTCGGGGTAATGCCGCCGGCATAGCCGACCGAGGTGCTGTACACGCCCGGTTCGGTCCAGAACTTGCGCTCGGCGCCCCAGAAGCAGCCCAGCGCGAAACGGATCTGCTGCAGGCCGGCGAAACGGTCCTTCAGCGGATGGCTGTTCACGAAGTGCTGGTTGCTGTGCAGCGGCAGCGGTTGGTCACGCCCCGGTAGTGCTTCTTCCGGGCGCGGCAGGCGCTGCTTGAAGGCGCCGATGCCGAGGATGCCCTGGCCAATTCCCAACATGATGCGCTCCTACGCCGGAAGTCCGGCTATGTCGTCTGCATCTGAGATGGGGGCGTCCGGTGCGTGGCCCAAGTCCAGCGCCGCCACGATGTCCTCGGCCTGCGGCCGCGCCGCGTCGGGGATGCCCACCCGCAGCACGCCGAACAGCGGCAGCTCGCCCATGCCACCCA
This sequence comes from Stenotrophomonas sp. YJH_SMC_16, assembly GCF_059367875.1. NCBI lineage: Bacteria > Pseudomonadati > Pseudomonadota > Gammaproteobacteria > Lysobacterales > Lysobacteraceae > Stenotrophomonas > Stenotrophomonas sp. YJH_SMC_16. The sequence goes on from NZ_JCAFRH010000004.1 coordinate 52,112, forward strand.
GCAGCGACTCGCCGAACACGAAGGCCGGGATGCCGGCATCTTCCAGCGCGTGCTTGACCAGGTGGGCGTCGAACAGGTTGTCGGCCTTGTACACGATGTGCATGCGGCGGCTCCATGGGACATGGGTCCAGCATACGCCCGGGGGCTGAATGGTGGTGGTGACGGCGCGTGACCATTCCGCCGGCCAGCCCTACCGGGCAGCCCTGCCCCGTACGCGCTAGACTGTTGGTCTTTCTGCCTTTCTTTTCGCCGACTCATGTCCGAGCACACCCCCGCCAGCCCCGAGACCCCCGCCGACAGCCACGAAAAGCGCGATTTCATCCGCCAGATCGTGCGCGAGGACCTGGCCAGCGGAAAGCACCAGGCGATCAAGACCCGCTTCCCGCCGGAGCCGAACGGCTACCTGCACATCGGCCACGCCAAGTCGATCTGCCTGAACTTCGGCATCGCCGGTGAATTCAGCGGCGTCTGCAACCTGCGTTTCGACGACACCAACCCGGCCAAGGAAGATCCGGAATACGTGGCCGCGATCCAGGACGACGTGCGCTGGCTGGGCTTCAGCTGGAACGAGCTGCGCCACGCCTCGGACTACTTCCAGACTTATTACCTGGCCGCCGAGAAGCTGATCGAACAGGGCAAGGCCTATGTCTGCGACCTGTCGGCCGAGGAAGTGCGCGCTTACCGCGGCACCCTGACTGAGCCGGGCCGCCCGTCGCCGTGGCGCGACCGCAGCGTCGAGGAAAACCTCGACCTGTTCCGCCGCATGCGGGCCGGTGAATTCCCGGATGGCGCGCGTACCCTGCGCGCCAAGATCGACATGGCCAGCGGCAACATCAACCTGCGCGATCCGGCGCTGTACCGCATCAAGCACGTCGAGCACCAGAACACCGGCAACGCTTGGCCGATCTACCCGATGTACGACTTCGCCCATGCGCTGGGTGATTCGATCGAGGGCATCACCCACTCGCTGTGCACGCTGGAATTCGAAGACCACCGCCCGCTGTACGACTGGTGCGTGGACAACGTCGATTTCGCCCATGACGATGCACTGACCCAACCGCTGGTCGACGCCGGCCTGCCGCGCGAAGCAGCCAAGCCGCGCCAGATCGAGTTCTCGCGCCTGAACATCAACTACACGGTGATGAGCAAGCGCAAGCTGATGGCGCTGGTCACCGAACAGCTGGTGGACGGCTGGGAAGACCCGCGCATGCCGACCCTGCAGGGCCTGCGTCGCCGTGGCTATACCCCGGCGGCGATGCGCCTGTTCGCCGAACGCGTGGGCATCAGCAAGCAGAACTCGCTGATCGACTTCAGCGTGCTGGAAGGCGCGCTGCGCGAAGACCTGGACAGTGCCGCGCCGCGCCGCATGGCGGTGATCGATCCGGTCAAGCTGGTGCTGACCAACCTGCCGGAAGGCCACGAAGAACAGCTGACCTTCAGCAACCACCCGAAGGACGAGAGCTTCGGCAGCCGCGAAGTACCGTTCGCACGCGAAGTGTGGATCGACCGCGAGGACTTCGCCGAAGTACCGCCGAAGGGCTGGAAGCGCCTGGTCCCGGGTGGCGAAGTGCGCCTGCGCGGCGCCGGCATCATCCGCTGCGATGAAGTGATCAAGGATGCCGACGGCACCATCACCGAGCTGCGCGGCTGGCTGGATCCGGAATCGCGTCCGGGCATGGAAGGCGCCAACCGCAAGGTCAAGGGCACCATCCATTGGGTCAGCGCCGTGCACGGTGTGCCGGCCGAGATCCGCCTGTATGACCGCCTGTTCTCGGTGGCCAATCCGGACGACGAATCGGAAGGCAAGACCTACCGCGACTACCTCAACCCGGAATCGCGCCGCACCGTCACCGGCTATGTCGAGCCGGCCGCGGCCAGCGCCGCGCCGGAGCAGTCGTTCCAGTTCGAGCGTACCGGCTACTTCGTGGCCGACCGCCGCGACCACACCGAGGCCAAGCCGGTGTTCAACCGCAGCGTGACCCTGCGCGACACCTGGTCGGCCTGAGGACCTGCGCGGGCGCCGGGAAGGCGCCCGCACGAACCCTACGATGATCACCGCCCTTTCCGCCCTGCTCTGGTTCATCTCGCAGCATCCGCTGCTGACGTTCTTTTCGGCGATGGTGCTGGCCGGGCTGGTCTCGTGGTGGCGGCGCTTTCCGGGCTACGCCATCGTGGTGTTCCCGCTGGCGATGCTCAACATCTTCCTCGGCCACTTTCTCAACGCCGCCTTCCTCAACGTGGTGGGCGAGCGCGGTGAAGCGGTGATCGTGAAGTCCGAGCGGACCAGCTCGACGATGAACGAGCAGTACATCTGGCGCTACGAAGCGGTACTGCGCACTGCCGAAGGCCGCGATGTGGAAGTGGTGTTCCACACCAACACCGCCTCGCTGTGGCCGCTGGAGAACGCGATCCGCATCCCGGCGCCCGACCAGCCATTCGTGGTGAAGTACACGCCGGGTTTCCCGCGCAACTTCGTCATCCTCACCAACGAATCCCCGCACGGCATCGCCCAGGCCCGTGCCAGTGCGCGCGAGCGCGTGGAGGTGGCGGCACGCAAGCTGCACTTCAGCCCGGGCAATGCCGGTTTCCGCGCGGACTATCGCCGCGAGCTGGAAACCTGGCTGCGCGATCACGGCAACGATCCGCAGCAGCAGCCCGACGCGCTGCGATATCGCGCCGAACTCGACGCCCTGTGAAGCTGGGGTTGCTTCTTACGTTACGAGAATCCGATTGACAGGTCGGTTGAGAGGAATCACGCATGAAGATTGATCGCGATTTCATGATTTTCTGCGCCGCGTTCTCAGGGATCGCTGAAGGAAAGAAGTGTGTCGGCATACAAGGAAGCGAGTCGGAGCCCTTCATGCTGAAGGTGTACAGCGAATATCTCTCGACTTCACATCCAAAACCCGACATCAAGTGGATCGACTCTGTCCCTGGCGCAATCCAAGCATGGATGATCGAAACGATCGACAGGTACTTCCTCTCGATGGACAAAGCACCTCGTTGGGTACGTGAACCCAGCTGGCGCTTCATTGATGACAACCCCATGGTCTTTGTCAGCCAGATAGATCTTGAAGACAACGCGACAATGAGGAACAACGCTTCGGCAGGTGAGGTTCTTTATCTGTTCAGCGGCAGACAACCGTGCGACGGGGGCTGGGAGCTGAAGGTGAAGCTTGTCAAGCAAGACAAAGCGACTCCCGGAACAAGCTACCTTGGTTAGTTCGGGCTGGACCGGCACTTCATGCATTTTTGAGACACCAGGCCATGCCTATTGGCGGCATTCCTCTTACCAACCTGCCTTTATGACCGACAGTGCTTCTCCACTCCTCCCGCTGCTGCAGCAGGTCCTGCAGGACGCCGACACCGCCAGCCGCGTCGACGGCAACGCGCTGCTGCTGGACTGCGGCCTGCGCCTGACACCGCATGCGATGGCGGCAAACGCACGCGACAACGGCGGCTGGCAGACCTCCACGGTCATCGAGATCGAGCACCCCGTGCTGTTCGCCGATGGCCTGTTCGAGTACCAGCACGCCAACGGTGCCGATGAGCAGGCGTCGCTGCTGTCCGGCTTCCAGACCTGGGTGCGGGTGGACCTGGCGACCCTGCAGACCGCGATCGGCGCCGAAGATGCACAGGGCCTGCCGATGCTGGGCCTGACCTATCCGGCCAGCGACGACGGCGAGGAACACGAACGCACCGTGGTGCTGGGGCCGTTGGCGCACTACCGCGCGCAGGAGGTGGATGCCTCCACCTGCAGCGAGGACGACCACGGTTCCTGCCCCTGCTGTCTGTTCACCAAGAGCATGGACGCCTTCGACGACCTGCTGAAGGCGCGCCAGTTCCTTGCCATCCGCCTGTTCGCCTCGCGCGATGCCGATGGCCTGTGCGAGGCCGATTGCCGGGTCAACGGCCACGACTTCGCCGGCGCCCTTCCCCTGCTGCGCGCCTACGCGGCCAGCTGGCCGCCGGCCGGGCTGGAATTCCGCAAGCAGTACGTGGTGATCCGCACCGGTTCACCGGGCTGATCCGCCGCCACACCCGATACAGGCCGGTGCAGCTACACTGCGCGCCGGTTTCCCAAGCAACCGCACTTTCTTCCATCCCACTACGAGGCACCCCCGCGATGCTGTACGCGCAAGTCCACCTGACCCTTCCCGCCTGGATCCACGACCAGATCGACCTGGATCGTCGATATCCGGGCGATGAGGCCAAGGTCGCGCTGGCGATCGAGCTGTCGCGGCTGAACGTCGAACACGCCAGTGGCGGCCCGTTCGGTGCCGTGGTGTTCGGCCCGGATGACAAGGTCATCGCCGCCGGCGTGAACCGGGTGATGCCGCATGCGACCTCGCTGGCGCATGCCGAGAACATGGCCTACATGCTGGCCCAGCAGCGCCTGCAGACCCCGCGCCTGAACGCGGTGCTGTCGCCGGTCACCCTGGCCACCAGTTCGCAGCCGTGCTGCCAGTGCTATGGCGCCACCGTGTGGGCCGGCATCGACCGCCTGCTGATCGGTGCCAACTCGGCCGACGTCGAGGAACTGACCCCGTTCGACGAAGGCCCGCTGCCGGCCGACTGGGTGGGTGAGCTCAACAAGCGCGGCATCGAAGTCGTGCAGGGCCTGAACCGCGACGCCGCGCGCAGCGTGCTGCGTGCCTATGGGGAAAGCGATGGCGCCCGTTACTGAAACCGGCATCGGCCTGCTGTGCCTGTGCCGGCAGGGCTTCGAGCCCGAGCTGGCCGGCGAGCTGCAGTTCCGCGCCGGTGAAGCCGGTTTCGCCGGCTACGCGCGCACCCAGCGCAATGACGGCTACGTGCTGTTCATGTGCGACGAGGCGGCTGCGCTGGCACCGCGCCTGCGCTGGCGCGAGCTGATCTTCGCGCGGCAGAAGCTGCTGGTACTGGCCGAGCTGCCGCAGTTGGACGCGAGCGATCGCATCACCCCGATGCTGGAGGTGCTGGCCGATGCGCCGCGCTTTGGCGACCTGTGGGTGGAGCACCCCGATTCGGACGCTGGCAAGCCGCTGTCCGGGTTGGCCCGTGCCTTCGGCAATGCGCTGCGCCCGGCGCTGCGCAAGGCCGGCAAGCTGACCGAAAAGCCCAATACGCGCCTGCCGCGCCTGCACGTGGTGTTCGTCGACGGTACCCACGCCTTCGTCTGCGTGGCCGACCCGGCCGACAGCGCGCCGTGGGCACTGGGCATCCCGCGCCTGAAGCTGCTGCCCGAAGCGCCTTCGCGTTCGGCGCTGAAGCTGGACGAAGCGCTGCTGACCCTGCTGACGCCGGAAGAGCGCGAAGCGCTGGCCAAGCCCGGCATGCGTGCGGCCGACCTGGGCGCCGCACCGGGCGGCTGGACCTGGGTGCTGACCCGCCAGCACATGCACGTACTGAGCATCGACAACGGTCCGCTGCGCCAGCACGTGCTGGACACCGGCCTGGTCGAGCACCTGCGCGCCGATGGCTTCCACTGGCATCCAGAGCAGCCGCTGGACTGGATGGTCTGCGACATGGTCGAGCAGCCGCGGCGTGTGGCCGAGCGCATGGCCACCTGGTTCCGCGAAGGCTGGTGCCGGCACGCGATCTTCAATCTGAAGCTGCCGATGAAGAAGCGCTGGGACGAAACCCGCTTGTGCCTGGACCTGTTCCAGGACCAGGCCGGCAAGCCGCTGGTGGTGCGCGCCAAGCAGCTGTATCACGATCGGGAAGAAATCACGGTGCTGGCCTCGCCGCTGCGCTGAACCCATTGCATCCGCCGGGCATGGCCCGGCGCTACCGGGGAACGGAACCATGCGCTACCACTCGCTCACCCTGCTGATCACTTTGCTGTCAGCCGCACCGGCCATGGCCCAGCACCTGCCGCACACCCCGGCGCAGAGCCAGCCGCTGGGCCCCACCGGCGGCGCGATCCGCCAGCAACCGCTGGATGCTGGCCGGGTCAGCGGCAGCGTCGAGATTGCACAGCCGGCCGGCGAGGCACAGGTGACCGTGCGTTCGCTGGAACCGAGCAGCGTGGTCGGCCAGTACCGCATCCACTTCGCCGCGCTGGATGTGAACGGCGATGGTTTCATCAGCCGCGAGGAAGCGCAGGCCAATCCGGCGCTGGCCGATGAGTTCAATGCATTGGACGTGAAGCGTCGCGGCAAGCTGGATCGTGCAGACCTGGCCGGTTGGCTGGTCGACTGAAAAAAGGGACGGAGGGGATCAAGTCGTTTGTGGCACAAACGACTTGATCCCCTCCGTCCCCTTTTTTGTTCACTGATGCCGGAAGCGTCGTGCGGCATGTATTCCGCTTACACCCCAGCGGCGCGCTTCCAGAACGCCTGCACCAGCGGCGGCCATTTGCCGACACAGCCCAGCGCACGACCGCGGGTCAGGGTCAGGTGCATTTCGTCATTGGAGAACAGGCGGTTGATCGCATCGAAGCTGTAGGCGGCGATGTGGTTGTCGCTGCGCCGTTCGCGCGCCCAGCGCTGCAGGCGCTGCGGCGACAGCCGCGGCTGGCCCCGACGCTCGGCGGACGGCGCCAGCCACTGCTGCAGGGCGGCGACATCGCGCAGCCCCAGGTTCACGCCCTGCCCGGCCAGCGGATGCACCACATGTGCGGCATCGCCCAGCGCCAGCACGCGGCCGGCCACATAGTGACGGGCCAGCTGGCGGCGCAGCGGGAACGCCGCACGCGGCGAGGCCAGACGCAGTTCGCCCAGGCGTGCAGCGAAGGCGCGGGTCAGTTCGCGGTTGAAGCTGTCCTCGTCCAACGCCAGCACGCGAGCCGCTTCATCCTCGGGCAGGGTCCAGACGATGGAGCTGCGGCGCTCGGCCACCGGCAGCAGCGCCAGTGGACCGCTCGGCAGGAAACGCTGCCAGGCCGTGGCCTGGTTGGGAAGATCGCTGTCCACGTAGGCCACCACGCCACGCTGGTGGTAGTCATGCTTTTCAACCTCGATCCCGGCCAGCTGGCGCAGGGTCGATTCGGCACCGTCGGCGGCCACCGCCAACGCCGCTTCCAGGCGGCGACCGTCATCCAGGCGCAGGCGCACGCCATCCTCGTCCTGCTCCAGTGCTTCCACCCGTGCCGGGCAGTGCAGCTGCACGCCCGCCGCCGGCAGCGCCGCCCACAGGCGGTCCTGCAGCAGGCCGTTCTCGACGATGTAGCCCAGTTCGCGCCGGCCGAAACGATCAGCGTCGAACAGCAGATCCTCGCCACCGGCCGCGTCCCACACCTGCATGCGCCGGTAGGGCCAGGCGCGGGCCTGCGCGATCGCCGGCCACACGCCCAGGCGGTTCAACAGCTGCACGTTGTCGGCGGCAAAGGCGAACACGCGCAGGTCAGGCTGTGCGGCCTGCCACGGCGCCGGTTCACGGCCTTCCACCAGCGCAACCGACAGGCCGGCATCGGCCAGCGCCAGCGCACACGCGGCACCGACCACGCCACCACCGACGATGGCCACATCAAGACGCGTGCGCCGGCTCATGCGGCTTCTCCACGGCACAGGCGCGGCACGTCGCCACGGAAGCCCATCGCGCCACCGACCAGCATCGACTGCACCGACGCGCGTTGCGCGGCCACCAGGCCGAGGCTGCGCAGCGGCCGCATCAGCGGCGCCGGGTTGCTGGTCAGGCGCGCCAGGCCGCCGGAGAACGCCACCGTCTGCCGGCGGTCTTCCTCGCGGCGCGCGACATAGGCCTGCAGCAGTGCATCACTGCCGGCATCCTCATGCGCATCCTCCAGCAGCTCGGCCAGGGTCAGCGCATCGCGCAGGCCCAGGTTGAAGCCCTGTGCACCCAGCGGATGAATGGTCTGCGCGGCATTGCCCAGCAGTACCGTGCGTTCACCGGCCAGCGCGCGCGCCAGTACCTGGATGAGCGGATAAGCACTGCGTGGACCAGATTCGAGCAGGCGGCCGGCACGCCAGCCGATCGCGTTCTGCAGGCGTTGCAGCCACGCCGCATCGTCCAGCGCCATCACCGCATCGGCGTGGTCGCGCGCTACGCCATGCACAGTGCCGAAGTGACGATCGCCACGCGGCAGCAGGGCAGTCGGGCCGGTATCGGTGAACCGCTCCCAGGCCGTGCCGTCCGGCGCGCGCTGGCTGCGCACGCGGGCCACGAACAGGGTCTGCTGGAAATCATGGCGGTCGACCTCGATGCCCAGCGCGCCACGCACGCCGCTGGTGGTGCCATCGGCCCCCACCACCAGACGTGCCAGCAGCACGCGTTCACCCGCCTCGTCAGCCACCCGCACCTGGCGGTAGCCGTCCACCACCTCGCCCAGTCCCAGGAACCGCATCGGCCGGTAACGGCGCAGGCGCGGCAGCTCCTGAAGCCGCGCTTCCAGCGCCTGGCCGAAATCGCGCGCGACCACCACCTGGCCGAACCACGGCCGGTCGTAATCGGCCGCTTCGAGCTGCACACGGCCGAAATCGCCGGCACGACTGACATGGATGCGCCGGATCGGGCCCGGTGCCATCGCCAGCTTCTGCATCACCCCCAGCGCGGTCAGCGCATTGACGGTGGCAGCGGCGAAACTGAGATTGCGCTGGTCGAACACCGCGGGCAGCTCGCCGGCCGGGCTGGCCTCGAGCAGGCCCACGTCGCGGCCCAGGCGGTCCAGGGCAATGGCCAAGCTGGCACCGACCAGGCCACCACCGACGATCAGCACGTCATGTCGTTCACTCATGTGTTCATGATACGCGCTCGTCCCGACTGTACGCCGAACGGGCGGCACCTGCGCCAACCTGCGCGGCGGGCTAGAATGAAACCTGAATCCGCTCCGGGCCCCCGCCATGTCCGATACCGCCAACCGCGCCTTCGTCCTGTCCGTACTCGTACTGCTGCTGGCGGCGACCCGGGTCAACCACTTCGCGGCCATTCCGGATGCCTCCTGGGCCGTGTTCTTCATCGGTGGCTTCTACCTGGCCCGCTGGACGCGCTGGGCGTTCCCGCTGCTGATGGTGTTCGCCGTGCTGGTCGACTGGATCGTGATCCGCAGCAGCGGACTGGATTTCTGGCAGCACTACTGCGTGTCGCCGGGCTACTGGCTGCTGCTGCCGGCCTACTTCTCTTTGTGGGCCGGCGGCATGCTGCTGGGCCGCAACTACCAGAGCGCGCGCTGGCCGGTACTGGCCAAGGGCGCACTGCTGCTGGTCGCCTCGGTGGCGGTCTGCCACCTGCTGGCTCAGGGCGGCTTCTACTGGTCCAGCCGCAACGTGGCCGAGCCGACCCTGGCCGGCTGGGCGCAGAACTACGCGCAGTGGTTCGGGCCCTACCTGCGCACCACGGCGATCTATGTGGCGCTGGCCGCCGCCCTGCAGCTGGCCGTGGAGCAGGTGTTGAAGCTCCAGCAGGCCCGCCGCGACATCCGCCACTGAGCCGCGCCATGGGTCATCGCCTCTCGCGCATCTACACCCGCACCGGCGACGACGGCAGTACCGGCCTTGGCGACGGCCAGCGCGTGGCCAAGGATGACGCCCGCGTGGCGTCCTTCGGCACCGTCGACGAGGCCAACGCCGCGCTCGGCCTGCTGCTGGCCGCACCCCTGCCCGAGGATGTGCGCGCGCTGGTGGTGCATCTGCAGCACCAGCTGTTCGACCTGGGCGCCGAATTGTGCATCCCCGGCCACGCCGCGATCCATGCCGCCGACGTTTCGGCCCTGGAACAGCAGCTGGACCATTACAACGCCGACCTGCCGATGCTGAAGGAATTCATCCTGCCAGCCGGTGGCGAAGCCGCCGCACGCTGCCATCTGGCCCGCACCATCGTCCGCCGCGCCGAGCGCGAAACGGTCACCCTGGCCCGCCACGAAGCCGTGCGCAGCGAGGCGCTGCAGTACCTCAACCGGCTGTCGGACCTGCTGTTCGTGCTGGCCCGGGTGCTGGCCCGCGCCGATGGCCAGGGCGAAGCGCTGTGGCAACCGCAGCAGCGCCAGCGCTGAGTCGGCACGATGCTGGTCTATACCCACCCGTCCTGCCTGCTGCATGACCCCGGTCCCGGCCATCCCGAATGCCCGCAACGCCTGCAGCATGTGCTGGACGCGCTGCACGCGGCCTTCCCCGGCCAGCTGGACTGGCGCGAAGCGCCGCCGGCCAAGTTCGGCGAACTGACCCGGGTCCACGACAGCGCCCTGCTCGACTTCGTGCTGCAGCCGCAGACCGCGCCGCTGCGCCAGCTGGACATGGACACCTGGACCTCGCCCGGCTCGGCCAGCGCCGCCGTGCACGCCGCCGGTGCCGGTGTGGCCGCAGTCGATGCGGTGATGCTGGGCGAGGACCCGCTGGCCTTCTGCGCGGTGCGCCCGCCGGGCCACCACGCCACCAGCAGCACGGCGATGGGCTTCTGCCTGTTGAACAACATCGCCATCGCCGCCGCCTATGCCCGCGACCGCCATGGCCTGGAGCGGATCGCGGTGGTCGATTTCGACGTGCACCACGGCAATGGCACCCAGGACATCTTCCAGCACGATGCCCGGGTCTCGTACTACAGCACCCACCAGGCCGGGCTGTTTCCCAATTCCGGCCTGCGCCGCGACCGCGGTGCCGGCAACCTGATGAACATCCTGCTGCCGCCGGGCAGCGGCGGCTTCCGCTTCCGCAACGTCTGGGCCGACGAGATGCTGCCGGCCATCGACGACTTCCGCCCGCAGTTGCTGCTGATCTCGGCCGGCTTCGACGCCCACCTGCGTGATCCGCAGGCGGACCTGATGCTGGAGACCGACGATTTCGCCTGGATCACCCGTGAACTGCACGCGCTGGCACGCCGTCACGCGGCCGGCCGGGTGGTCTCGATGCTGGAGGGAGGCTACGACCTGCAGGCCCTGGCCGAATGCAGCGTGGCCCATGTCCAGGCCCTGATCACACCCTCTGCGGGTGGCTCCGCCGGATGAACCCGAACCGGCAGGCTTTGGCGCCCTTCATTGCCCCTATGCAAGGGATGGGGCAAGCTACCGTCCGTTTTCGCCCGAATCCGAACCGCGTGCGCCGAGCCCTCCGCCTGCTTCCCCTGCCTCTGAGCATCGCCATCAGCCTGCCGGCGATGGCCGATGATAAGCCGCTCAACTGGGGCCTGTGCCCGGCCACCGACGTCATTCCCGCGTTCACCGACGCCCCCACCCCGGTCCCGGCCCAGGACAAGGCTGCCGCCGCGGCCGCCCGCGAGAACCAGCCGACCGACATCGAAGGTGACCAGCTGCTGGGCACCACCACCGTGCCGCAGTACGAGGGCAACGTGGCACTGCGCCGGGGTGACCAGTTCGTCGGCACCGACAAGCTCAGCTTCGACACCGAGACCGGCAACTACATCGCCGACGGCAATGTCCGCTACCAGGACGGGTCGATCCGGATGGTCGCCAAGCGCGCCGAAGGCAACCAGGAAAGCGACACCCACAAGATCTCCGACATCAAGTACCAGCTGGTGTCGCGCCGGGGCAACGGCGATGCCGAGTCGGTCGACCTGCAGGGCGCGGTCGGCCAGATGCACCGCTCCACCTACACCACCTGCGACCCGTCGCAGCCGGTATGGAAGCTGTCGGCGCCGCAGATCGAAGTGGACAACGACGAAGGCTTCGGCACGGCCCGCAACGCGGTGCTGCGCATCGGCAAGGTGCCGGTGCTGTGGGCGCCCTACTTCAAGTTCCCGATCGATGACCGCCGCAAGACCGGCCTGCTGTTCCCGCAGCTGGGCATGTCCGGCCGCAACGGTTTCGACTACGCGCAGCCGATCTACTTCAATCTGGCGCCGAACTACGATGACACCCTGACCCCGCGCTACATGAGCCGGCGCGGCCTGCTGCTCGACAACGAGTTCCGCTACCTCTACAACGGCGGCCGTGGCGAGGTGCTGACCAGCTACATGCCCAGCGACAAGCTGCGCGACCGCGACCGCGGCCGGGTGATGTTCGACGGCTACCACAACGTGAACAGCCACTGGCAGGCCCGCGCCAACCTGGCCTGGGTGAGCGACGAGCGTTATGTCGAGGACTTCGCCAACCGCCTGGTGGGCGTGACCGCCTCCAACCTGCAGAGCACCATCGGCCTGTACGGCACCGGCCAGAACTGGACGGCCGGCATCATGGCCGACCGCTGGCAGCTGACCGACTACACCCTCGACGAGCGCGCCCTGCCCTACAACCGCGAGCCACGCCTGTTCTTCAACTGGAACAAGCCGGTGCTGCCGTGGCTGGAAACCGGCATCTACACCGAAGCGGTGCGCTTCACCCACGACGACGTCAACTTCAAGTACGGACCGGACCGGGGCACGGATCTGCAGTACACGCGGAACGGCATCCAGCAGACATCCGGTCTTGGCATCAGCGGTGGCTCGCGCCTGGACGTGAAGCCGTACGTGTCGTTCCCGATCAGTGGCGCGGCCTGGTACATCACCCCGACCCTGGCCTACCGCTATACGGCCTACCAGCTGGACCGCGGCCTGGTCGACGGCGTCAACGGCATCCAGGCCCAGATCCTGCGCTCGCAGGGCATCGACCCGGCCACGGCCACCCCGGAACAACTGCGCGGCAATACCTCGCCCAGCCGCAGCCTGCCGATCGGCAGCCTTGATGCCGGCCTGTTCTTCGATCGCGAGACGTCGATCGGTGGCAAGTCATTCCTGCAGACCCTGGAGCCGCGCCTGTTCTACCTGCGCACGCCCTATCGCAACCAGGACGAGCTGCCGATCTTCGACACCCGTGACTTCACCTTCAGCTGGGGCCAGCTGTTCCGCGACTCGCGCTATACCGGCGCCGACCGCCAGAACGATGCCAACCAGCTGACCCTGGCACTGGGCACCCGCTTCATCGACCAGACCACCGGCAAGGAACGCTTCTCGGCCGCGATCGGCCAGATCCAGTACTTCGACGAATCGCGGGTCAGCACCACGCCGGGCGGCGCACCGGTGGAGAAGGGCAAGTCGGCCTGGATCGCCGACGGCAACTACATGATCAACGACCGCTGGACCCTGGGCGCCACCTACCAGTGGGACCCGAAGTACAAGCGCGAGGATCTGGCCAGCGTCCGCGCCCGCTATCTGATGCCCAACGATGGCGTGATCAACCTCAGCTACCGCTACCGCATCAACGCCGGCGCCCCGGCGACCGCCAACAAGCATGACCGGACCCTGCTGGAGCAGGCCGACCTGTCGTTCCTGTACCCGCTGAATGCGCGCTGGAGCCTGGTGGGCCGGTATTACTACTCGCTGCAGGACAAGGAACCGCTGGAGATCATCGCCGGCGTGCAGTGGGACAGCTGCTGCCTGGCGGTCCGTGCGGTGGCCCGCCGCTACGTACGCAACCGCGAAGGCGACATGAACAATTCCTTCCAGCTGGAATTCGTGCTCAAGGGCCTCAGCTCCATCGGCCAGGACACGGACCGTACGCTGCGCCGTGCTATCCTCGGCTACAACCGCGACGACCTCTATCTCGTGCCGCCCAGCAACACCGGGGCGACCCGGGATGACTACGATCCGAATCAGATCCCATGACCAAGCGCTTCCCCGTTCTTCTCGCCTCCCTGCTGGCGGTGTCCAGCGTGTCCGCCCCCCTGCAGGTGCTCGCGCAGGAGGCGCAGCCGTTGGACCGCATCGCCGCCGTCGTCGACGAGGACGTGATCCTGCAGAGCGAGCTCCAGCGTGCGATCGCCAACATCAAGGCGCAGTACGCCGGCCGTGAAAACCAGCTGCCGCCGGAAGACGTGCTCAGCCGCCAGGTGCTCGAGCGCCTGGTGCTGGTCAAGCTGCAGGTGGCCCGCGCCCAGGGCAGCGGCATCCGCGTCAGCGACCAGGAGCTGAACCAGGCGATGAATGCCATCGCCCAGCAGAACGGCTCGGACCTGGATGCACTGCGCCAGCGCCTGGCCCACGACGGCATCGATTTCAACGATTTCCGTGCTTCGGTGCGCGATGAAATCACCGTGCAGCGCCTGCGCCAGAGCTTCGCGCAGAGCCGCATCAGCGTCAGCGAGGGTGAAGTGGACGCCGCGCTGAAGCAGCAGGCCACGGTGGGCAACCAGTACCACCTGGCGCACATCCTGATCGCCCTGCCCGACGGCTCCAACGCCGACCAGATCGCCACCGGCCAGAAGAAGGCCGAGGGCGTGAAGGCCCTGCTGGACAAGGGTGAGCTGGACTTCAACGCGGCCGCCGTGCGTTATTCGGACAGCCCGAACGCGCTGGAAGGCGGCGATCTGGGCTGGCGCAGCCTGGATGAAATCCCGCAGGCCTTTGCCCAGCTGATGGAAAAGATGAAACCCGGCGAAGTGGTCGGCCCGATCCGCGGCCCCAGCGGCTTCCAGTTGCTGAAGCTGGTGGAAGTGCGTGATGCCAGCGCCGCCAGCGGTGGCGCGCACACGGTCACCGAATACCACGGCCGCCACATCCTGGTGCGCGTGGACGATCACCAGACCGACGCTGCCGCCAAGGCCAAGATCGATACCCTGCGCGCCCGCATCGCCGGCGGCGCGGATTTCGAAACCGTGGCCAAGGAATCCTCCGAGGACAACAACAGCAAGGGCCAGGGCGGCGATCTGGGCTGGTTCCCGGTCGATGCGTTCGGTCCGGCGTTCGGCCAACAGGTGGCCGGCATCCAGGACGGCGGCGTCAGCCAGCCGTTCCGCACCGATGCCGGTTGGCACATCGTGCAGCGCGTGGCCACCCGCCAGACCGACGTGACCAACGACAACCAGCGCGCCCAGATCCGCGAGACCATCGGCCGCCGCAAGCTGGAAGACGAGTACAACCGCTTCCTGCAGGAACTGCGCGGCGAAGCCTATGTCAGCTTCCGCAGCGGCGACCGCGCGGAAAACACCGCCACGCCGCCGCAGTCCTGACCGATGCGTCCCGAGCTCGCTCTGGTACCGGGCGAGCCCGCCGGGATCGGCCCGGAGCTGTGTGTCCGCCTCGTCCAGCAGCCGCGTGAAGATTGCCGGCTGCTGGCCTTCGCCGACCCGGATACCCTGCGCGCGGCCGCCGCCGCGCTGAACCTGCCGCTGCAGCTGCTACCCGAGGACGCCGAAGCACGAGTCCCCGGCGATCTGCGTGTGCGCGTTGTGGCCAATACCGTGCCCAGCCACTTCGGCCAGGCCAACCCAGCCAATGCCGGCGCCGTCATCGGTGCCCTGCTCGGTGCTGGCCAGGCCTGCCTGTCCGGCGAACTGCACGGCGTGGTCACCGGCCCGGTGCACAAGGCGGTCATCAACGAAGGCGGCATCGCCTACAGTGGGACCACCGAACTGCTGGCCGACCAGGCCGGGGTGAAGGTGGTGATGATGCTGGCCAACCACATCGTCCGCGTGGCCCTGGCCACTACCCACCTGCCACTGCGCGAGGTGGCCGACGCGATCACCGCGCCCCGCCTGGAACACACCCTGCGCACCGTGCATGCCGCCCTGCGCCGCGAGTTCGGCCTGCCTGCGCCGCGCATCGCCGTGCTCGGCCTGAATCCGCACGCCGGCGAAGACGGACATCTGGGTCGTGAGGAGCTGGACCTGATCATCCCGCTGCTGCAGCGTCTGCGCGCCGAGGGCATGGACCTGATCGGGCCGCTGCCGGCCGATACCGCCTTCCTGCCGGCCAAGCTGGCGGGCGTCGACACCGTGCTGGCGATGTACCACGACCAGGGCCTGCCGGTGCTGAAGTATTCGGGCTTCGAGCAGGCGGTGAACCTGACCCTGGGCCTGCCCTACCCGCGCGTGGCGGTAGACCATGGCACGGCACTGGATATGGCCGGGCGCGGCATTGCCGATCCTTCCAGCCTGCAGGCGGCAACGACGTTGTGTGCGCAGCTTGCGCGGCAACGTACACTGAGCGCATGAATTCCCCGCATTCCCCCTCCGGCCCGGTGTTCACCGCCCCGGCCAAGAAGCAGCTTGGCCAGCATTTCCTGGCCGACCGCCACTACAGATCGACAAGATCGTGATGGCGGTCAACCCGAAAGACGGTGACCGCCTGGTCGAGATCGGTCCCGGCCAGGGCGCGATCACCCTGCCGCTGCTGCGCGTGCATCCGAAACTGACGGTGATCGAGTTCGACCGCGACCTGATCGCGCCGCTGACCGCCGCCGCCGAGCCGCTGGGCGAGCTGACCATCGTCCACCGCGACGTGCTGCGCGTGGACTTCACCGAGCTGGCTGCCGGCCAGCCGATCCGCCTGGTCGGCAACCTGCCCTACAACATCTCCTCGCCGATCCTGTTCCATGCACTGGAACATGCCGCGGTGATCCGCGACATGCACTTCATGCTGCAGAAGGAAGTGGTCGACCGCATGGCCGCCGGCCCCGGCAGCAAGGTGTACGGCCGGCTCAGCGTGATGCTGCAGGCCTACTGCCAGGTGACCTCGCTGTTCGTGGTGCCGCCGGGCGCGTTCCGGCCGCCGCCGAAGGTCGATTCGGCCGTGGTGCGGCTGGTGCCGCGTGACCCGGCCACAATCAACATCAACGACCACAAGCGTTTCGCCGAGGTGGTCAAGGCCGCCTTCGGGCAGCGCCGCAAGACCCTGCGCAACGCCCTGAACAACGTGGTGTCCGCCGAACAGTTCGTTGCCGCCGGCGTGCGTCCCGATGCCCGCGCCGAACAGCTAGACGTGGCCGAATTCATCGCCTTGGCCAATGCCTCCTGATTACACTGCCGGTATGGAAGACGCTGACGTTTATGCCATCTCCGTCGAAGTCGCACCGCGCTTCCTCGACGATCAATCCGCGCCGGAAGACGGGCGCTATGCGTTCGCCTACACGATCCGCATCCACAACCAGGGACGTGTTGCCGCGCGCCTGGTCGCACGCCACTGGCGCATCACCGATGCCAACGGCCGCGTCGAGCATGTCGACGGCGACGGGGTGATCGGCGAGCAGCCGCGCCTGCGTCCCGGTGAAGACTTCCATTACACGTCCGGTGTCATGCTGGGGACCGATCACGGGACCATGCAGGGCCACTACGACATGGTCGCCGACGACGGCACCGAATTTGCCGCGCCGGTCGCACCTTTCGTGCTGGCCATCCCGCGTACCCTGCACTGACACGGAGGCCGAACGATGAGTGTGTGGGCGATCGGCGACCTGCAGGGCTGCTATGACGTCACCCAGCGACTGCTGGAAAAGATCCGTTTCGACCCGGCGCAGGACACCCTGTGGTTCTGCGGCGACCTGGTGAACCGGGGGGGCCAGTCGCTGGAAACGCTGCGGCTGGTGCATTCGCTGCGCGAGCACAGCGTGGTGGTGCTGGGCAACCATGACCTTTCGCTGCTGGCCGTCGGTGCACGCACCGAAGAGGAACAGCGCAAGGTCAACCCGGACCTGCTGCGCATCGTGCAGGCCGAGGACCGCGACGAACTGCTGGACTGGCTGCGCCTGCAGAAGCTGGTGCACGTGGACCGCGAGCTGGGCTGGATGATGGTGCATGCCGGCCTGGCGCCGAAGTGGACCACACAGATGGCCGAAAAGCATGCCGCCGAGGTCGAGGTGCAGCTGCACGGCGCCGGCTACCGCAAGCTGTTCCGCAACATGTATGGCGACAAGCCGAGCTGGGCCCCCAACCTGTCCGGCTACGACCGCTCGCGCGCGATCATCAATGTGCTCACCCGCATGCGCTACTGCACCCCACGCGGGCGCATCGGCATCGAGGACAAGGGCACGCCGGGCACGCAGGAACAGGGGTTGTATCCTTGGTTCGAAGTGCCGGGCCGGGTCGAGCGCGACCTGAAGGTGGTCTGCGGCCACTGGTCGGCGCTGGGCCTGACCATCACCCAGGGCGTGCACGCCATCGACACCGGCGCGGTCTGGGGCGGCAAGCTCACCGCGATCCAGCTCGATACCGATGAACTGCGCGTGGTGCAGGTGCCAGGCCGCGATGTACCCGCCCCCGTGCCCAACGCCCGCCCGCCAGCACGCCCGGCGCACGAGCGCCCGGCTGCGTCGGCGCAGGGCAAGGAACAGGGCGGCGGTAACGCTCCGGCCGCCACCCCGGGCAATCGCGGCCCGCGCCGTCGTCGTCGCCGTGGTGGCGGTGGTGGTGGCTCCGCGGGCCCCGGCAACAACAGTCCTCCGCCGCAGGCATGACGCGGCGCGGCTGGGCACCATGGATGGTGCTGCTGACGCTGGCCCTGGCCAGCGGCTGCCAGCCCACTTCGGCCCCGGCCCCCACCGGCGGCGGAAACGTCGGCCACACGCCATCGCAGCCGCAGGCGCCTTCGCCGCCGCTGGTGGCTGCAGCGCGCGCGCAGATCGGCGTCACCACCCGCTACGACCCTGCCTATCAGGTGCTGGCCTATCCCGGCGGCGACGTCCCGGTTGATCGCGGCGTGTGCACCGACGTGGTGGTGCGCGCGCTGCGCAGTCTGGACGTGGACCTGCAGGCCCGCGTGCATGAAGACATGCGCGGCAACTTCAGCGCCTATCCCACGATATGGGGCCTGTCACGACCGGATCGCAACATCGATCATCGCCGCGTACCGAACCTGATGCGCTGGTTCGAACGGCTGGGCTGGCAGCAGCCGATCACGGCCCTCGCCGCCGACTACGCGGCCGGCGACATCGTCGCCTGGAAGCTCAACGGCAACGGCCTGCTGCACGTGGGCATCGTCTCCGACCGCAAGCTGGCCAACGGCACGCCGCTGGTACTGCACAACATCGCGCGCGGCACACGCGAAGAGAATCTGCTGTTCCAGCACGCCATCATCGGGCATTACCGGATGCCGTAGGCAATCCTGTAGAGCCGAGCCATGCTCGGCTAAGGGATGTGTCCGGCAACAGCAGCCGAGCATGGCTCGGCTCTACAGGAAACCATCTTCAGCGGCGCACGTAGTGCACGAAGCGGAACGCGTGGGCATGGCGTTCGTCGGCCGGGTGCGGCTCGCTGCTCACTTCCCGCCAGTCCTGCGCATCCACCTCGGGGAAATGGGTATCGGCGGGGACTTCGGCATCCACCCAGGTCAGGTACAGGTCACTGGCCTGGTCCAGCAGCTGGTGGAAGATCTCGCCGCCGCCGATGATGCACAACTCGCTGGCGCCCTCGCGTTCGGCAATCGCCTTCGCCTCATCCAGCGACGCTACCGCGCGCATGCCCTCGAACGGCACCTGGCCGCTGCGGGTCAGCACCAGGTTGGTCCGCCCCGGCAGCACGCGGCCGATCGACTCGGCCGTCTTGCGCCCCATCAGGATCGGCTTGCCCAGGGTGAGCGCCTTGAAGTGCTTGAAATCATCTGGCAGGTGCCAGGGCATGGCATTGCCCTGGCCGATGCCACGGTTGCGATCCAACGCCACGATCATCGACAGCTTCATTGCTACCACCTCCTCAGCTGGCGTCGATCTGCAGGCGTTCGCAGGCAGCGTTGGCGGCACTGGCGGCCTGCAGCGCCGCCGCCAGCGCAGGACTAGACGTGGACTGGTCATCCAGGCCATCGAGGATCTTCTGCTTCTGCGCCTCTTCGATATCCTTCAGGCCCGGTCCGGACAGGATGTCTGCCGACAACGCAGCAGTGTCGGTGCTGGCACGACGTGCCAGAAACGCCTGCAACTGGTCACTGGAATAGACGGTGGCAAGCTGCTGCTCGAGCGTGCGCTGATAGGCCGGATCCTCGACACCCGCCTTCAGGTGCTCGGTCATCGCCGTGTACATGCCGGTTACCGCCTCACGCATCTGCGCCCGGCAGCCTTCCGGCACATCCTGGGGCATCATCGTGCTGCCGTTGAACGCCCCAGCGAACGCCTGCACTTCCTCGCGCATGTGTTTGTGCACGATCTGCTCATTGACCTGCCGGGCCAACGACAGCGCATCGGCCGGTCCGGCCTGCACCATGGCCAGCGGCAGCATGCCGCCCAGCGCCAGCAGGCCCCCGGAAATCAATCGGGAACTCATACCGCTACCGGCGCCTTGATCGCCGGGTGCGGATCGTAGCCGTCGATGCGGATGTCGTCGAACTGGAAGCCGAACAGGTCGGTCACCTCCGGGTTCAACCACAGCTTCGGCAGCGCGCGCGGTTCACGCGACAGCTGCTCGCGCGCCTGCTCGAAGTGGTTCGAATACAGGTGCGCATCGCCCAGCGTATGCACGAAATCACCCACGCCCAGGCCGGTGGCCTGCGCCACCATGTGGGTCAGCAGCGCGTAGCTGGCGATGTTGAACGGCACGCCGAGGAAGATGTCGCCGCTGCGCTGGTAGAGCTGGCAGCTGAGCTTGCCGTCCACCACATAGAACTGGAACAGGTTGTGGCACGGCATCAGCGCCATCTGCGATAGCTCGCCTACGTTCCAGGCGCTGACCACCAGCCGGCGCGAATCGGGGTTGCGCTTGATCTCGTCCACCAGCCACTGCATCTGGTCGATCTCGCCACCATCGGCGGTGGCCCAGCTGCGCCACTGCTTGCCGTAGACCGGGCCGAGGTCGCCGTTCGCATCGGCCCACTCGTCCCAGATCCGCACCTGGTTGTCCTTCAGGTAGCCGATGTTGGTGTCGCCCTTCAGGAACCACAGCAGCTCATGGATGATCGAGCGCAGGTGCAGTTTCTTGGTGGTGACCAGCGGGAAGCCTTCGGCCAGGTTGAAACGCATCTGCCAGCCGAACACGCTGCGGGTACCGGTGCCGGTGCGGTCGCTCTTCTCGGCGCCGTGCTCGAGCACGTGCGAGAGCAGGTCCAGGTAAGCCTTCATGCCTTGCCCTCGGCAGCCACCGGCAGCTGCGGCTGCAGTACCGGCGCGCGGCGCGACATCACCAGCAGCACCAGGCCGAAGGCGATCAGCGGCAGGCTGAGGATCTGGCCGCGGGTCAGCCAGTCGAAGGCCACGTAGACACCGTTGTCGGGCATGCGCACGAACTCCACCGCGAAGCGGAACAGTCCGTACAGCAGCGCGAACAGGCCACCCACCAGGTAACGGTGGCGCGGCTTGGCCGACACGGCCCACAGCACCACGAACATCACCAGGCCTTCCAGGAACGCTTCATACAGCTGCGAGGGATGCCGTGCGAACTGGTTCAGCGCACCGGTCGCGAACTGCGTCTGCAGGGTCGCGTGGTCCAGCTGGTTCAGCGGCGCCGGCAGGCCGGACGGGAACACCACGCCCCACGTGCCGTCGGTGTACTTGCCCCACAGCTCGGCGCCGATGAAGTTGCCGATGCGGCCGAAGCCCAGGCCCAGCGGCACCAGCGGCGCCATGAAATCCATGGTGTCGAAGAAGTGCAGCGCGTGCTTGCGCGACCACCACCAGCAGGCACCGAGTACGCCGAGCAGGCCGCCGTGGAAGCTCATGCCGCCATCCCAGACCTTGAACAGCAGCAGCGGGTTGTGCAGGAAATCGCCCAGCGCGTAGAACAGCATGTAGCCGATGCGTCCGCCCAGCACCACGCCGAGCATGGCGTAGAACAGCAGGTCGGAGAAGCCGTTGGCATCGACGCCCGGCAGGCGACCGGCGGCGATGCGCTTGCGGCCCAGCAGCCAGGCCGCGGTGAAGCCGAACAGGTACATGATGCCGTACCAGTGCACCTTGATCGGCCCCAGCGAGAGGGCGATGGGGTCGATGTCGTGGAAATAGATCATGGAAGGTGCCTTGCGGTTGAACGCCTATTCTCGGGCCAGTGCCGCCCCGGCTCAACCAAGGAGCTGGGGCGAGTTCGGCAACGCGTCATCGTTCGACCGCGTCGAGGCCGGAAAGTGCCCTTCGATCAGGCTGGAGACCTCGTCGATGGCATCCTGCAGCGCTTCCACCGGATGGGAACCACGCAGGCCCTCGCGCAGGTGGGTGCAGACCCGCTGCCACTGCGCCGGGCTGACCCGGCCGTGCAGGCCACGGTCGGCGACGATCTCGATGGCGTGGTCGGCCAGCAGCAGGTAGATCAGCACGCCATTGTTGTGGGCGGTATCCCAAGTGCGCAGGCGCGCGAAGGCATGCTCGGCGGCCTGGCGTGGGGTGACCCTGTGCCACAGCGCGGCCAGCGGCAGGTCCGCTTCCACCGCGAACATCACCTGCCCGCCGTGGCGCTGCTCACCGGCCGCGATGGCCTCGGTGATCGCCTGCAGGGTGTCCGGCGGGAACGCGCGCCGTACCGACGGCGAAAACACATGACGACACAGTCGTTGGATCATCACCAGCCCCCCGAAGCACCGCCACCGCCGGAGCGGCCACCACCACCGCCCCAGCCGCCGCCACCACCGAATCCACCGCCCCCGCCAAAGCCGCCTCCGCCGCCCCAGCTGCCACCGCCCCAGCCACCGCCACCGGCAAAGCGGCCCGGGTGGCCTGAGAGCATGGCCACGATCAGGCCCACGATGCCCGCCAGGCCACTGGCCAGCAGCGTGGACGTGAACAGGAACGCCGCCAGCGCCGCACCGGCACCGCCGAGCAGGCCACGCAGCGGGCGCGGCACGCGCGAGAACACGCCGCGCAGGATGCTGCCAGCGAACACGCCGATGAACAGCGCCAGGAACCAAGTATCGCCGCCACCGCCGGGTTCCCGCCCACGATGGCCGCTGACCGGTGCCGGCAGCGTTTCGCCATCGATCAGCTTGACCAGCACCGCCGTGGCATCGGTGATGCCACCGGCGTAGTCGCCGCTGCGGAAGCGCGGCACCAGGTATTCCTGGATGACCCGGTTGGCGATGGCATCGGGAATCGCACCTTCCAGGCCGTAGCCCGGCTCGATGCGCACGCGCCGGTCGTCCTTGGCCACTACCAGCAGCACGCCGTCATCCACGCCCTTGCGGCCAATCTGCCACTGGTCGAAGACGCGCGTGGTGTACTGCGCGATGTCTTCCGGCTGGGTGGTGGGCACCACCAGCACCTGCAGCTGGCTGCCCTTGCGCTGCTGCAGTTCAATCGCCTGCTGTACCAGCGCCTGCTTCTGCGTGGCGTCCAGCGTGCCGGTGGTATCGACCACGGGCGAATCCAGCGCCGGAATCGGCGCCAGCTGCTGCGCCTGCGACGCCAGCGGCAGCCACAGCAGCAGAGCCAGCAGCGCAGTGGCCAGGCGCATCGGTCAGTGGCCCGGCTGCGGCGCCGGCTGCTGCGGCGCGTTGCCGAAATCGACCGCCGGCGCGTTGGAGATCTGCGCTTCGTTGTCCACGGTGAAGTTCGGCTTGGTCTTGTAGCCGAAGAGCTTGGCGGTGATCACCTGCGGGAACGAGCGGATGTAGGTGTTGTAGTCCTGCACCTGCTGGATGTAACGGCCACGCGCGACGGTGACCCGGTTCTCGGTGCCTTCCAGCTGGGCCTGCAGGTCGCGGAAGTTCTGGTCGGACTTCAGCTGCGGATAGTTCTCGGTGACCACCAGCAGCCGCGACAGCGCGCTGCCCAGTTCGCCCTGGGCCTGTTGGAACTGCTTGAGCGAGGCTTCGTCATCGGCGTTGACATTGATCTGGCCGACACGCGAGCGGGCGTTGGTCACTTCGGTCAGCACGCGCTCTTCCTGGCTGGCGAAGCCCTTCACGGTCTGCACCAGGTTGGGCACCAGGTCGGCGCGGCGCTTGTACTGGTTGATGACCTCCGACCAGCTGGCCTTGACCGCTTCATCCTTCTGCTGGATGGCGTTGTAGCCACAGCCGGAGAGCAGGGAGGCCAGCAGCATCAGGGGCAGGACACGGGTGAACAGGCGCATGGCGGAGGTTCCGGGTGGGCTTGGCGCCGAGCATGCCATGGTTCGGGTGAAAGACCGGCCATCGGGCGCCGCCCCCTCCGCGGTGGCCATGCTCATGGATCGCGTGAGTAGTCCGGGCGGGTGGGCATGGCGGGGGACGCCGTGAATCCGTCCCTGGAGGCTTAGCCGCGCCATCCATGGCGCGGATACCCCCGCCACGCCCACCCGCCCGGCCTCATACGGTTTCCTGCCCACCGCGGGAAGATCAAAAGAAAAATCAAAAGCAAAACGCGGTTCTTCAGGCATTCGTGTCGACCAAGGTCGACACCTACCAGAGCGGGACGCCGTTCCGACAGATCGCGGAAAACTGTCGAAGGCGGGGTGGGTCAGTTTGCGGGGGCGTGAGCGCCATGGATGGCGCGACCGAGCCTACACGGACGTACTTGCGGCGTCCCCCGCAAACTGACCCACCCCGCCATCCCACGGATAGCCCGTTTTTGACGTTGACGTTGCCTCGGCGGGTGCAGGGCGCAGCCCTGCCGGAAACTCTCCCCCCCTCAGCAGGCCTCAGCCACCGCAGTGCGAGGACGCCCCAGCCATGCCAGCACCAAACCGGATGCCGCCAGCAGGCCACCGGCCACCGGAATTGCCGCGTAGCCCAGGCCCGAACTGATCACCGCACCGCCCAGCGCGGCACCCACGGCATTGCCCAGGTTGAACGCACCCACGTTGATCGACGACGCCAGGCCCGGCGCCTCGCTGGCCGCCTGCATCACCCGGATCTGCAGCGGCGGCACGATCGCAAAGGTTGCCGCGCCGAACAGCAGCACGCCCAGCGCCGCAGTAGCGTGGTGCATGAAGGCCAACGGCAGCACGAACATCAGCACGGCCAGGACCGCCAGCAGGATGCGCGTGGCGCCATCCAGCGACCAGTCAGCCATGCGCCCGCCGATGCCGTTGCCGAAGGTGAAGCCGATACCGATCAGCGCCAGCGACATCGCGATGAAGGTATTGGAGGCACCGGTCAACTCGGTCAGCACCGGCGCCACGTAGGTGTAGAGGGTGAACATCGCGCCCGCGCCGAGGACCGTGGTGCCCATCGCCAGCAACACCTGCGGCTGCAGGATCGCCTTCAGTTCGCGGCGCACGTCCGGGCGCGGACCCGGCGCAGACGCCGGCAGCGCGAAGCCGAGCGCGGTGATCGCGACCAGGCCCAGCACCGCAGTCCCGGCGAAGGACAGGCGCCAGCCCAGCTGCTGGCCCACCCAGGTGGCCAGCGGCACGCCACCGATGTTGGCGATGGTCAGGCCCATGAACATGGTGGCCACGGCAGCAGCCTGCTTGTCCTTCGGCACAAGGCTGGCGGCGACCACCGCACCGATGCCGAAGAAGGCACCGTGATTGAGACTGGTGACCAGACGCGACAGCAGCAGCAGGCCGTAGTTCGGGGCCAGTGCCGAGAGCAGGTTGCCCACAACGAAGATCGACATCAGCAGCATCAGCGCGGTGCGCTTGCCGAAACGGCCCATCAGCAGGGTCATCACCGGCGCGCCCAGCATCACGCCCACGGCGTAGGCGGTGATCAGCATGCCGGCGGTGGGAATGCCCACACCCACGCCGTCGGCGATGACTGGCAACAGGCCCATCGGCGCAAACTCGGTGGTTCCGATGGCGAAGGCGCCGACGGCAAGCGCCAGCAAGGCGGCTCTGGAATTCATGGGAGGTTTTCCTGGGGGCGGGAATCGGGAGTGCGTAGCCTGCGCGCTCTGCTGTTCCGGATTAAGCCTCGCCCCGGGAAAACACTGTTGATCCTGGTTCACAAGTGGCGGCAGCAACCCTGCTGCAGATGCAAAAACCGCAGCGCCGGTGTAGAACCGGGCCCCACAACGCAGAACCCCCGGCCAGGCCGGGGGTTCTGAGGGACGCACACGCCAGCGGCGCGCTTACCAGTTACCGGCGCCCGGCACATTGTGTTCGCGGGCGCGGCGGCGCATCAGCAGGTTCAGCCACTCCACCAGCACCGAGAAGCCCATGGCAGCGTAGATGTAGGGCTTGGGAATGTGCACATCCAGGCCATCCAGGATCAGCACCGCACCGATCAGCAGGATGAAGGCCAGCGCCAGCATCTTCACGGTCGGGTTGGCATCGATGAAGCGGCCCAGCGGGTTGGCAGCCAGCAGCATCACCGCCACCGACAGCAGGATCGCGGCGACCATCACCGGCACGTGGTCAGCGATGCCGACCGCGGTGATCACCGAGTCCAGCGAGAACACGATGTCGATGACCGCGATCTGCGCGATCACGTAGCCGAACACGGCCGAGGTCTTGGTCGTGCTCGGATCTTCATCCTCGCCACCGGTGATCATTTCCTTGATCTCCATCCAACCCTTGATGATCAGGAACAGGCCACCAACGATCAGCACCAGATCTCGGATGGAAATGCCCATGCCGGCCACGGTGAACAGGTTCGCCTGCATGTGCGCCAGGTACGCCAGCGATACCAGCAGGCAGATACGGGTAATACAGGCCACCGCGATGCCGAGCCGACGCGCGAACGGGCGGCGGTGCTCTGGCAGCTTGCTGACGGCGATGGAGATGAACACCAGGTTGTCGATGCCGAGCACGATTTCCAGCGCGCTCAACGTGAACAGGGTCAACCAGACATTCGGATCGGCAAGAAACTCAAGGGACATGGGAAGTCTTCAACAAGGGGGAATGAGGGATCAGCCGTAATTGCCGGCCATTGCATGCGGGACCACGACCAGCGCCCAGCACAGAAGCACGTTCATCATCAGCACGAAGACCGCCGCCGAGCCCATGTCCTTGGCGCGGCCGGCCAGCTCATGGATCTCGCTGCCGTAACGTTCGATCACCGCTTCGATGGCCGAGTTGGCCAGTTCCATCGCCAGCACCAGCAGCATCGAGCCGATCAGCAGCGCGCGCTCGACCGGGGTCTGGCCCAGCCAGATCGCGACCGGGGTCAGCAGAATCAGCAGGTAGACCTCCAGCCGGAACGAGGACTCGTGCAGCCAGGCGGCGCGCAGGCCCTGCCAGGACCAGCGGGCGGCCTGGACGATGCGGCGCGGGCCGCGGGGCAGATGGCCGAACTGATCAGCCACGGGTGGAACATCCAGCAACAGGGGCGCGGCGCAGCGACCGCTCAGACGCACGGCAGGGAATCATGGGTGCACAGGGATAGGCAGATGGCCGCCATTTTGCCACAAGGCCGCCAGCCGCATCCCGGCACCGGCCCGGTGAATGGACTGCCTAGGGCAAGCCCCGGCCCGCCCCAGCTTCTATGATGGCTTTCCCCTTCCCTGCTGGAGCGCCTGATGTCCCGTCACCGTACCCGCCTGCTGATGCTGGGCCTGCTGACCGTCGCCCCCCTGGCCCAGGCGCTGAGCCCGGCCAAGCCGCCGCGCGTGCCCGAGCAGGTCTCCAACGTGGCCTGGGCCGGCGACATGGCCCGCTTCGCCAGCGCCGACCAGGCCAACCCGCCGCCACGGGGCGGCATCGAGTTCATCGGCAGCTCCTCGATCCGCATGTGGGAAGGCCTGGCAGCCGACTTCCCCGGCCAGCCGGTGTTCAACCGCGGCTTCGGCGGTTCGGAAGTGCGCGACAGCACCTGGTATGCCGACCGCATCGTGGTGCCGTATGCGCCGTGCAAGGTGTTCTTCTACGCCGGTGACAACGACCTCAACAGCGGCCGCAGCGCCGTGCAGGTGCGCGACGATGTGGTTGCCTTCGTGCAGCGCGTGCATCGCGACCTGCCGAAGACCAGGGTCGAGTACCTGTCGATCAA
Organism: Stenotrophomonas sp. YJH_SMC_16; assembly: GCF_059367875.1. Lineage (NCBI taxonomy): Bacteria > Pseudomonadati > Pseudomonadota > Gammaproteobacteria > Lysobacterales > Lysobacteraceae > Stenotrophomonas > Stenotrophomonas sp. YJH_SMC_16. The sequence continues at coordinate 79,454 of NZ_JCAFRH010000004.1, forward strand.
GCCGAGCCCGTCGCGTGCGCATCTGCTGCCGGCGATCAACGAAGCCAACGCGCTGATCAAGGCCGCCCTGGCCAAGCTGCCCAATACCGGTTTCACCGACGTCTACACACCCATGCTCGGCACCGATGGCCAGCCGGATGCGTCGCTGTTCCGCGAGGACATGCTGCACATGACCCCGGCCGGCTATGCGATCTGGACCAGGGCGCTGGCGCCGAAGGTCAACTGCAACTGAGGGACTGCGGACGCCGCAGAGGCGCCACGCGCACGCCTTCCGGTAGATGCCAACCTTGGTCGGCATCTACCGAGGCAGCAGGTGCCGCCTCAGCGGAAGATTACCGTGGCCTGGGTGCCCTGGCCCGGCTCGCTGGCCAGGCTGACCTTCCAGCCGAAGCGGTCGCACAGCCGGCGCACGATCGACAGGCCCAGGCCAGTGCCCTGCGGACGGCTCGGCTCGGCACGGTAGAACGGCTCGAAGGCCCGCGACAGCGCGTCGGCCGACATGCCGATGCCGGTATCGCGCACCACTACCCGGTCGTTGTGCACATGCACGTCGATGCGCCCTTCGTCGGTGTAGCTGCAGGCGTTGCGCACCAGGTTGCTGACCACCACCTGCAGCACCCGCGGCGGCGCATGCAGCTGCACCGGGCCATCGCTGTGCAGGTGCACCGACACCGGGCGCGTACCCAGCAGTTCGTTGGCGTTGTCCACTTCATAGCGGACGATGTCGTTGACGTCGAACAGCTCGACCTGAGGCTCGACGTCGGCCTCGCGTGCCAGGATCAGGAAGGCATCGATCACCGCCTCCATGTCACGGCCGGCACGCTGGATGCGCTGCAGGCTGCGGCGCAGGCGCGGCTCCAGGCTGTCATCGCCCAGTGCCATGTCGCTGGCCACGCGGATGACGGTCAGCGGTGTGCGCAGTTCATGGCTGGCGTCGCGGGTGAAATTGCGCTCGCGCGCCACATGCGCGCTGACCCGGTTGGCCAGCGAATGCAGTGCGGCCGCCAGCTGCCGGGTCTCGCCCTGCATGTCCGCCGGCAGCTTGTTCGGTTCCAGGTCGGCTGCCTCCGGGTGGCCCGGATCCCAGCGTGAGACGCGCCGCGCCAGCCAGTTCACCGGCGACACCAGGCGCTTGGAGGCCCGATAGGTCACCCAGCTGGCGCCATACACCGCCAGCAGGGTCAGCAGCACCGGCACGATGCCGAACCAGAACGCCAGCATCTCCGCGCGCGAACGCAGGAACACCAGGTACAGGCGGCCGGCCGGGCGCACATCGACCAGCACCAGCTGGTCGTCCTTGGGCAGTTCGTGGAAGCCGGGTTCCAGATTGCGCAGGTTGGCCGGCAGCGACAGGGCCGACTGCCCGCTTTCCAGCAGGTAGCCACGGATGTTCTGGGTGTTGGGTGGAGGCTGTACCGGCGAGGCCTCGTGCAGCGTCCAGAAGTACGCCGCCTCCTCGCGCAGGGCGGCGCCGACCAGGCTGTGCTTGATCACCAGCGAAACCAGCCACGCACCGAGCAGGATGCCCAGGCTGGCCAGCACTGCCTGCAGGATGAAAGCGATACGGATCTTGCGCGGCAGGCCGTGCGGCATTGCGGAGTCCCGGTCAGAGCGCTGCGATTATAGGCAGCGCACCGCGCCGTTGGGATGCACGGGCGATGACCGGCGGCACTGCCGGACGATCATCCCCTGCCCTTGTGCCGGGCCGCAGCCCGGCCCGGCCTGCGGCTGCACCGGCGCGGGCCTGCTCAGGCCATCGGCTGGGCGATGTCGGCAATGCGGTAGCCGGCACTCTGCACGGTATGCAGCAGCGGACGGTCGAACGGCTTGTCGATGATCTTGCGCAGGTTGTACAGATGGCTGCGCAGGGTGTCCGAATCCGGCAGGCCGTTGCCCCAGATCTCGCGTTCGATCTCCTGGCGGGTGACCACGCGCGGCGATTCGCGCATCAGGATGGTCAGCAGGCGCAGGCCGATCGGCGACAGCTGCAGCTCGGTACCGGCACGGGTGGCACGCATGCTGACCGGATCGAGCACCAGGTCGGCGACCTTGAGCACTTCCGACCCCACCTGGCGACGTTCGCGGCGGATCAGCGCGCGCAGGCGGGCTTCCAGCTCCTGGATCGCGAACGGCTTGGTCAGGTAGTCATCGGCGCCGAAACCGAGGCCGGTGAGCTTGTCGTCCAGCGTGTCGCGTGCCGTGAGCATCAGCACCGGGGTGGACTTGCGCGCATCGTTGCGCAGGCGACGGCACACTTCGATGCCATCCAGGCGCGGCAACATCAAGTCGAGCACCACGACGTCATAGCTGTTTTCCGCCGCAAGGCGGTAGCCATCCAGGCCGTCCTGTGCATAGTCGACTTCAAAGCCGCGACCTTCCAGGTATTCCCCGATCATCTCGGAGATGTTGCGGTTGTCTTCGACCACCAGCACCAAGCCGGAGGTCTCCTTCGTCTGACGCATGTGATTCCCTCTAACTTCAGCTTTGTGAAACATGCCGGATCGACGGTGGACGCGATGTGAAGTTCCGTCAAGAGGGAAGTAAATCGTTCAGAGCATAGGGCGCAGCAGCGGCCAGACGTTGTCCAGCACCTTCGGCTGCGCCTGTGCGGTCGGGTGCAGGCCATCGGCCTGCATCATGCCCGGCTGCAGGGCCACGCCCTCCAGCAGGAACGGCAGCAGCGGCACCTTGTACTGCGTGGCCAGCGCCTTGTAGGCCGCGGCCAGGCGCTGGCGGTAGGCCGGGCCGTAGTTGGGCGGAACATCGATGCCCAGCAGCAGCACCTTGGCCCCGGCCTTCTGGCTGGCCTGCACCATCTTTTCCAGGTTGCCCTGCACCTGCGCCGGGGTCAGTCCGCGCAGCGCGTCATTGCCGCCGAGGGCAATCACCACCACGGTCGGTTTTTCCTTCGCCAGCAGGCCCGGCAGGCGGGTCAGCGCGCCGGCGGTGGTTTCCCCGCTCATGCTGGCGTTGACGATGCGTGCCGGGGTTTTCGACTGCTGCCTGACCCGCTGCTGCAGCAGGCTGACCCAGCCGGCGTCGACGGGGATATTGTGGGCTGCACTGAGGCTGTCGCCCAGGACCAGCACGGTGCCGGCCGGACCTTTGGCACAGGCCAGCCCGGGCAGCAGCAGGAACCCTAGCAGCAGCACCATCATCACGCCGGCTCGCCGGCTCCATCCCGTCTTGCGCATTGGAGTCTCCTCATCGACAGCCTGTCCCCCCGCAGCGCGTCCGTTGCCATCGCCGTCGACCAGGTCGGCAAATCCGTGCAGGGCCCGGAGGGTGAAGTCCACATACTGGACAACATCACCCTGACCGTCCATGAAGGCACCAGCGCGGCCATCGTCGGCGCCTCCGGTTCCGGCAAGACCACCCTGCTCGGCCTGCTGGCCGGGCTGGACCTGCCCAGCCGCGGCCGCATAGGCCTGGCCGGGCAGGATCTGGCGGCACTGGATGAGGAAGCACGTGCCCAGCTGCGCGCACGCGAGGTCGGTTTCGTGTTCCAGAGCTTCCACCTGCTGCCGGCGCTGACCGCCGCCGAGAACGTGGCGCTGCCACTGGAGCTGGCCGGGCGCGAGGACCGCGTACGGGTCGATGAAGTGCTGGCCCAGGTCGGCCTGGCCCATCGCGCCCGCCACTACCCGCGCCAGCTGTCCGGCGGCGAGCAGCAGCGCGTGGCACTGGCGCGCGCCTTCGTCACCCGCCCACGCATCCTGTTCGCCGACGAACCGACCGGCTCGCTGGACCACGCCACCGGCCAGCACATCAGCGACCTGCTGTTCGAACTCAACGCGAGCAGCGGCACCACGCTGGTGCTGGTCACCCACGACCTGCGCCTGGCCCAGCGTTGCCAGTACATCCACCGCATCGACAATGGCCGCCTGCTGCCGGTCGAGCGTGGGGCGCAGGCATGAACCTGCTGCGGCACGCGTGGCGCGCGCTGCGCCGCGAGGCGCTGGCCGGCGACCTGCTGACCGTGTTCGCCGCACTGGTGCTGGGCGTGGCAGTGATGACCGCGGTCGGCACGCTGGTGAACCGGGTCAATCTGGCACTGACCGGCAGCGCAGCGGAAATGCTCGGCGGTGACCTCGGCATTGCCGGGCGCGATGACCCGCCGCAGGCGTTCGCCGACGAGGCGCAGCGGCGTGGACTGGCCTTCACCCGTATCGCCAGCTTCGGCAGCGTGCTGTTCAACGGTGATGCCAGCCAGATGGCCAGCATCAAGGCGGTGCAGGCGGGCTATCCACTGCGCGGCACGCTGCGGGTGCGCAGCACGCCCGGTGGCGCGCTGATCGCCGAGGCCGGCATGCCCCCCAAGGGCCAGGCCTATGCCGACCCGCGCCTGCTGCAGGGGCTGGGGCTGAAGGCCGGCGATGACCTCGAATTCGGCGCCGGCACGCTGCGTATCGCCGGCATCATCGAGGCCGAGCCGGATGCCGGTGGCGACCTGTTGACCCTATCCCCCACCCTGCTGGTCAACCGTGCTGACGTGGAGGGCACCGGCCTGCTCGGCCCCGGCAGCCGCATCAACTACCGGCTGATGTTTGCGGGACCGGCGGGGCAGATCGCGTCCCTGCGCGAGTGGCTGCTGCCACAGGTGAAGGGCCTGCGCCTGCTGAGCGTGGATGACACCCAGCGCGGCGTGCGCCAGGCCTTCGACCTGGCCGGCCGCTTCCTCGGCCTGAGCGCGCTGCTGGCGGTGCTGCTGGCGGGCGTGGCCACCGCATTGGCGGCCAACCGCTTCGCCCTGCGCCGCATCGACCAGGTGGCGATCCTGCGCTGCCTCGGTGCGCGCCAGCGCGACATCCTGCTCGGCCTGGCACTGCAGCTGCTGATGCTGGCAGTACCGGCCTGTGCGCTTGGCATCGGCCTGGGCATGGCCGCCCAGGAAGGGCTGGTACAGGTGCTGGGCAGCCTGGTGCCGCAGCGCCTGCCACTGCCGGAGGCAATGCCGGCGCTGACCGGTGCCGGCATCGGCCTGTTGCTGCTGTTCGGCTTCGGCCTGCCACCGCTGCTGCGCCTGCGCGGGGTGCCGCCAATGCGCGTACTCAACCGTTCCTTCGCCACGCTGCCACCGGCCTCGCTGCTGGCCTACGTGGCTGCCTTGGCCGCCAGTCTGCTGCTGGCGGTGCAGGTCACCGGTGATCTCAAGCTGGCGCTGTGGGTGCTGGGCGGGTTGGCCGCGCTGGCGGTGGCAGCCGGCGTGCTCGGCTTCGTGCTGCTGCAGCTGCTGCGCGGCCTGCAGCACCGCCTGCACGGCCACTGGCGGTTGGGCCTGGCGGCGCTGACCCGGCGCCGGATGCTGGCGGTGATGCAGCTGGTGGGCTTGTCACTGTCGCTGTGCGCGCTGTTGCTGCTGGCGGTGACCGGCCCCGGTCTGCTGCAGCAGTGGCGCGAGCGGCTACCGGCGGATACGCCGAACTACTTCCTGATCAACATCCAGCCCGAGCAGCGCGACAGTGTGTTGGCCGCGCTGCGTGGACTGGGCGCCCACGACGCCAGCATCGAACCGATGGCCACCGGGCGCCTGATCGCCATCAACGGCAAGCCGCCGCTGCGCGTGGACCGCTCGCCGGAACAGAGCGGGCAGCCAGCGTCAGGCGAAGCACAGCGGGACGACGATGATGAAAACCGGCCGTTGAACTTCAGCTGGCGCAGCAGCTTCCCGCCGGCCAACACGCTGCTGAACGGCACGTTCTGGAAGGCCGACAGCACGGCGCCGCAAGCATCGGTGGAAATCGGCTGGGCCAGGCGCTACGGCGTGCATCCGGGCGACCGCATCGCCATTGCCGTGGGCGAACAGGAGCGCGAGTTCACCGTCACCAGCGTGCGCAAGGCGGACTGGAACACCTTCCGGCCCAACTTCTTCGTGCTGTTGAACCCCAACGCCGTTGGTGACACCCCGCACAACCTGCTGTCGGCGTTCCATCTGCCGGCCGGCAAGGCAGCCGGACTGGGCGAGCTGGTACGCGCGCAGCCCAACCTGTCGCTGCTGGACGTGGATGCGGTGATCTCGCAGGTGCGCGATGTGATGGAACGGGTTGCACAGGCGGTGCAGCTGGTGATGGTGTTCAGCCTGCTGGCCGGCGTACTGGTGCTGCTGGCCGCGCTGCAGGCCACGGCGGGCGAGCGTCGCTACGACAGCGCGGTGCTGCGCACGCTGGGCGCGACCCGGCGGCAGCTGCGCGGCGCGGTGCTGGTGGAATTCGGCGCGCTGGGCACCCTGGCCGCGTTGCTGGCGGTGGGGGCGGCGGCCGCCATCGGTGTGGCGGTCTCGCAGAAGGTGTTCGAGCTGCCGTTGCTGCCGCCGTGGCCGGGCCTGCTGATCGGCGGCGTGGCCGGTATCGGGTTGAGCCTGCTGGCGGGCTGGTGGGGTACGCGGGCGATCCTGCATACGCCACCGGCACTGGCCCTGCGCGAGGCCTGAGGCGGCGCCGGACCGGGGCGCGTGCCGAGCAAGCTCGGCACCTACCAAGAGCACATGACGGCGTTGCCAGTGTTCGAGGAACAAGCACATCCACGCATGGCGTGGATCTACTGGGCTTTTTCCACGTACTTGGCGAACACGTCGTCGATCTGCGTGTCCTTCACCTTCTTGCCGGCCTGGATCTCTTCGGCCTGGGTGAACAGCGGGATGATCATCGCCATGCCGTCGATCCTGGTCTTCAGGTGCACGCCCGGGGCCTGGCCGAGGAAGCCGTCCCAGCGCTGGCGCACCTTGGCCCAGTACCCAGCGGTGGCCTTCCAGTAGTTGCGCGCCGGGGTGAAGTCGATCTCGGTGGTCTTCACGTAGTCGTTGAAGCCGAACTCGCGTGCGATCTCCACCTGGCTGCCGTCGGCGTTGCGCTGCACCTTGGTGTTGAACTGTTCGTGGGTCCAGCCGTTCGGGGTCAGCGTGTGGCGGTTGATCACGGCCAGCGCGTTGTAGTCGCTGCGCTTGGTGTACTCACGGCGCGGCAGCGGGCGCCAGCTCAGGTCGCTGGTCCAGCTCGGCACGTTGTTGGTGTAGGTCCAGGTGCCGGTGCCGCAGTAGCGCGGTGCGTCGCTCACTTCGTACACGCACTGGGTCCAGGCGCCCTGGTTCACCGCCGCCGGAATGCTGCGCACCTTCCAGGTCTGGTCGGCACTGAACTCGAAACGGTTCGGTGCCTCATACACCCAGTCCTGGCGCCAGTGCTTGGTGATGTGGCCGCTCTTCTCATCCAGCAGCAGGTGCTGCAGCACGATGCGCTTCGGCGTGTCCTCGACCACGATGACCACTTCGCTGCCACCGCTGCGCATCGCCGGTGCACGCTCGTAGCCCGGCTTCAGCAGCACGGTCTCGTCGAACGCGAAGTCCACGGTGTACTCACCCTGCATGGCAAGGATGCTGTCGTGGTCGCGGGCGATATCGGAGGGCTGCGCGCTGGCCACGCCGCTGGCGGCGAGCAGCAGCATGGCGCTGGCTGTCTGGAGCTTCATCGGGGTCTTCCTTCGAGGGTGCAGATTCATTGAGGGGCCATCCGTGGCCAACGGGCGTTCCATCAGGAGAGGGTCACAGGCGGATCAGCGGCAGGTCGCCGGGAATCCGTGGCGCCGGGCGCCGGGCGGCGTCGGCACAACAACAGTCGTCGATCACCAGTTCGCCTTCAGCACCTTCCAGGCGTGCGATGCGGCGGGCGGTGGCCGCGCCCAGCGAGGACAGGGTCGACAGGCTGGCCGCCAGGGTGCGCCCGTCGTCGGCGGCGTGCAGGCGCAGCGCGCACAGGCGCCAGCGCTGGCCGCCGAGATGGCCGGCCAGGCGCCGCCACAGTCGTTCGCCGACGCTGCCATCGCTGTCGTGTTCCGGTCCCGGCGGCAACGCGGCCACCAGCCGGTCCCAGGCCAGGAAATCGCTGTCCGGTAGCAGGTACAGACGCCACACGCAGCGGCCGCGGCCATCGAGGAAGCACAGGCTTTCGCGCAGGCCCTCGCTGTCCACGCCCTGGCAGGCGTGCACGCGTACGGCCTGGCGCCAGCCACCCAGCTCGTTGCCGTCAGCGTGGTACAGGCACAACACGGTGCCGAGCGTGGCCAGCTGTGCCGGGGTCGGCCAGGCCCCGCTGTGCGGCGCGGCGATGGCGTCATTCCTGCGTGCGGACAGTGCTCGGCTCATGAGGTCACCAGGAAACGGCAAGGCTGGCGGAGAAGGTGCGGCCCGGGCTGCTGAAACGATCGCTCAGTGCGCGATTGGTGATCAGGCTCGGGGTGATCGACGACCATTCGATGTAGCGCTTGTCGGCCAGGTTGAACACGCCGACATTGAAGGTGGCACCCGGTGCGAAGTTCCAGTGCGCCATCAGGTCGAGCACGCCGTAGCCGGCCGGCTGGTAGACGAAGGGTGCCGGTGCGTTCGGATTGGTCTGCGCAGCAGGCGGCGGCAGGCGCTTCTTGCGCTGTACGAAGGTGCCGGCCAGTTCGACGCCCCAGGTATCGGTGTCGTACATCAGGCCCAGCGTGCCGCGAAGCGGATCGACCGAGGCCAGCGGCTCGTCATCGGTCCGGTTGTCACCACGCGACCATGCCAACGCACTGCGCAGCGCCCAGCCCTTCAGCGCCGGGCTGAGCTCGCCGAACTCGATGCCGGCCTTCATTTCCGCGCCATAGATGCGTGCTTCGGCGATGTTCTGCGACTGGAACACGGTCAAACCCTGTGCGTTGCGGCCGGTATCGACGTTGGACTGGATGAAATCCTTGTAGTCGTTGTAGTAGCCGCTGACGCTGACGTACGCCGCCGGCGCGATGAAGCGCAGGCCCAGTTCGTAGCCGTCGCTGGTTTCGGGCTTCAGGTCCGGATTGGCGATGGCGGTATAGCGGAAGGCGACATTGGTCAGGCCGATGTTGACGTCGTTGTACGGCGGCGATCGGAAGCCACGCGCATAACCGGCGAACAACGACCACTGGTCGGTGAAGCGCCAGACCATGCCCAGCTTCGGCGACACGCTGGTCTTCTTCAGCTGCGCCACGGCCGTGGTCGGGTTGTCTTCGGCGAAGATGCTGTCCACTTCCGGCTTCAGCTCGTAGCGGTCCACGCGCACGCCCGGCACCAGCGACAGCCTGCCATCGGCAAAGCGCATCTCATCCTGTGCATACAGGCCCAGCTCGGTGGTCTTGCTGATCGGGAAGTCACGCACCGGGAAGGTGTCCGGCAACACCGTGTTGCTGACCACGCCCGCCTTGCTGACCTGGTAGCCGTCGCGCTTCTGGCGGATCTCGGTACGGGTGCCTTCGAAACCGTAGGTCACTGCGTGCTCGACGCTGCCGGTGGTGAACGCCTTGTTGAACTGCGCCTGCAGGCCATAGGCATGCTGGTCGAAGGAGAACACGCGGTGGCGGCGGGTGCCGTCGGTGCGCGTTTCGTCGGTCTGCTGCCGGGTTTCGCTGTTCTGCGCGTACACCTGCCAGTGCAGGCTGTCGGCGAACGGCTGGTCCAGCGCATCCATTTCGTGGGCGAAGGACACGCGGTTGCGCTTCTGGGTGTCGTGGGACTTCATGCCAGTTGCGGCAGCCATCGCGCCGGGACGCGGCGCAACACTGGCGATCGCCGACAGCACATTGGTATCGGTGGTGTCTTCGTTGCCTTCCACGGTCAGGCGGAAGCGCTGGTCCTCGCTCGGTGCGTAGACCAGCTTGCTGAGCAGGCTGCGGCCGTCGCGATCCTGCGGATTGGACGCCGTGCGGGTGTCGTTGTCGCTGCGCACCGTGCCCTTGTTGTCGGTTTCCTGACCCTGGTGGTGGTTGACGTTGACCAGGCCGCTCCAACGGTCACCACCAAAGGCCGCCGTGGCACCGCCAAGCAGGCCCTTCCACTCACCGTCGTAGCCGAACTTCAGGCCGAAGTAGCTGTTCTTGCCGTCCTTGAGGTAGTCGGCCGGGTCCTTGGTCACGAACGCGACCACGCCGCCGAGTGCATCGGAGCCGTACAGCGAGCTGGCCGGGCCACGCACGATCTCGACGCGCTTGAGCGTATCAAGGTCGGTGAAGTTGCGGTTGGAACTGGCGAACGAACCGATGTCGAACCGGGTCGGCATGACGATGCCGTCGGTCTGGATGCGCACGCGGTTGCCGTCCAGGCCACGGATGCGGAAACCATCCAGGCCGAAGCGGGTCGCGCTGCGGGTGACCGACAGGCCCGGTTCGTAGCGCACCAGATCCTTGATGTCCTGCACCAGGTGCCGGTCCATCTGCTCACGGTCGATGACGTCCACGGTGGCCGCCACGTCGCTCACGGCCCGCTCGGTGCGGGTGGCGGTGACCTGCACCCGATCGAATTCGCGCGCATCGGGTGCGGCAGTGGCAGCAGCGTGGGCGGACAGCGGCAGCGCCATCCAGACAGCAAGGCAAAGGGCGGTATGGCGGGTCATCGGGTTCGGTCGGTCAGGCAGGGGAACCCCCGGTTACCGGCACACCCGGAAGGTGCACGCGGTAGACCGAGGGGGAGAGAGCAGGAGCGGACGGGTCGCCCACCCTGTCGGCGCTGCCGGCAGGAGGGAGGGAGGCGGGCGACCAGGCCGCGATTACTTGGTCAGGATCAGCTTGTCGTTGCTGGTGTGCCGCAGGCGATAGAAGCGGTCGCCGTGCTGGATCAGGATTTCACGACGGCCCTTGAGCAGGGCTTCGCTGTCGATGACCTCTTCCGGCGGAACGACGCGGACCGGTCGATCGCGGAGCGTCAGCGTTTCGGGGCGCAGCAGTACAGGTTGAGCATTCATGAGCATCTGGACTCGTGCGAGGGACGAGTTAAATGATAATGATTCTCAGTTGACAATCAACAACCATTCTCAATTTCATTGATGAGATTAATGATCGAATTCGGAAATTCGATAAACACCATCAATCAAAAGATTGAGTGCGACACCTTTGTAGATTCGAGCCACGCTCGACTGCTCCTGGCGCCGTCGCCAGGAAACGCCCGCGCTGCGCGCGGAGTCGAGCATGGCTCGACTCCGCAAAGGGCTGTCAGGCGAAGACGGCTTCGACCTGGGCCCAGCCGGCGGCGTCGACCTGCTCCAGCACGTCCAGTGCCTGCAGGTTCTGCAGCAGCTGGCTGACCCGGCTGGCGCCGAGGATCACGCTGGAGACATTCGGGTTGCGCAGGCACCAGGCAATCGCCAGCGTGGCCGGGGCCTGGCCCAGCGCGCGCGCGACTTCGCTGAAACGGCGCACCTGACCCAGGCGGGCCCCGGCGTCGGCCCCCAGCACCAGGTCCTGCAACCACTCCATGCCTTCGCGCCCCAGCCTTGCATCGGCCGGGATGCCCTGGTCGTACTTGCCGGTGAGCAGGCCCGAGGCCAGCGGCGAGAAGATGGTGGTGCCCAGGCCGGCACCGGCATACAGCGGCGCGTACTCGACCTCGACCCGCTCGCGGTGCAGCAGGTTGTACTGCGGCTGCTCCATCGACGGGCCCTGCAGGTTGCGCGCCTCGGCGATGTCCAGCGCCTGCTGGATCTGCGCCGCCGACCACTCCGAGGTGCCCCAGTAAAGGATCTTGCCCTGCCGTACCAGGGTATCCATGGCGTGCACGGTCTCGGCGATCGGCGCGTCCGGATCCGGGCGGTGGCAGTAATAAAGGTCCAGGTAGTCCACCCGCAGGCGCTTGAGTGCAGCGTGGCAGGCGTCGGTCACGTGCTTGCGCGACAGTCCGCGCTGGGTCGGTCGCGGGTCCTTGGCGCTGCCGAAGAACACCTTGCTGGACACGCAGAAGCCGTCGCGCGGCAGGCGCAGGTCGGTGATCACGTCCCCCATGACCTGTTCGGCACGGCCGTTGGCATAGCCCTCGGCGTTGTCGAAGAAGTTGACGCCATGATCCCAGGCGGCGGCCACCAGGTTGCGGGCCTCATCGCGCGGAACCTGATCGCCGAAGGTCACCCAGGCGCCGAAGGACAAGGCGGAAATCGGCAGGCCGGTGGAGCCCAGGCGACGGTATTGCATGCGAATCTCCTGCTGCGGGCCCGCATCCGGGCCGGGATCAAACCCCATTCTACCTGCCGCCGCCAGCCGCAAGCCCTTGCCGTTGCTGGCCTGATCGGCACCGATGGCCGCGCACACGCTGCTTTTTCTTGCCCCGGCCCCTGCCCTGCACTAGGCTTCCCGTTTTTCGCGACGCCCCAGGGGAGTCACTCACATGGTCGAAGGTTTGGGCAGGATCGGCTTCGGCCTGTTCGGGTTGGCGGTGCTGATCGGCATCACCTGGTTGTTTTCCAATAACAAGCGCGCGGTTGACTGGAAGCTGGTTGCCACCGGTATCACCCTGCAGATCGCCTTTGCGGCGCTGGTGATCCTGGTGCCGGGCGGGCGCGACGTGTTCGACGCGCTGGGCAAGGGCTTCGTCAAGATCCTCAGCTACGTCAACGAGGGCTCGGGCTTCATCTTCGGCTCGTTGATGGACACCAAGAATTACGGCTTCATCTTCGCCTTCCAGGTGTTGCCGACCATCATCTTCTTCTCTGCACTGATGGGGGTGATGTACCACCTCAACATCATGCAGGGCATCGTGCGCGTGATGGCCTGGTCGATCACCAAGGTGATGCGCGTGTCGGGTGCGGAAACCACCAGCGTCTGCGCCAGCGTCTTCATCGGCCAGACCGAGGCGCCGCTGACCGTGCGCCCGTACATCGCCAGGATGACCCAGTCCGAGCTGCTGACCATGATGATCGGCGGCATGGCACACATCGCCGGTGGCGTGCTGGCGGCCTACGTGGGCATGCTCGGCGGCGGTGATCCGGCGCAGCAGGCCTTCTATGCCAAGCACCTGCTGGCGGCCAGCATCATGGCGGCCCCGGCCACCCTGGTCGTGGCCAAGCTGCTGATCCCGGAAACCGGCACCCCGCTGACCCGCGGCACGGTGAAGATGGAAGTCGAAAAGACCTCCAGCAACATCATCGACGCGGCCGCTGCCGGCGCCGGTGACGGCCTGAAGCTGGCGCTGAACATCGGTGCGATGCTGCTGGCCTTCATCGCTCTGATCGCGCTGTTGAACGCACCGCTTACCTGGATTGGCGATGTGACCGGCCTGGCCGCTGCCATCGGCAAGCCGACCAACCTGTCGACCATCTTCGGTTACGTACTGGCCCCGATCGCCTGGGTGATCGGCACCCCGTGGGCCGATGCCACCACCGTCGGTTCGCTGATCGGCCAGAAGGTCGTGATCAACGAGTTCGTGGCCTACACCGAGCTGTCGCAGATCGTGAACGGCCAGATCGCCGGCGTGAGCCTGTCCGAGGAAGGTCGCCTGATCGCTACCTACGCGCTGTGCGGCTTCGCCAACTTCAGCTCGATCGCGATCCAGATCGGCGGCATCGGCGGGCTGGCCCCGGAACGTCGCCACGACCTGGCCAAGTTCGGCCTGCGCGCCGTGCTGGGCGGTACCATTGCCACCTTCATGACGGCGACCATCGCCGGCGTGCTGACGCACTTCAGTTGAACCCTTGGTTGAGAAAAGATTCCCTATGAGCAGCAGTGTCGTTGTCGTCGGTTCCTTCAATGTCGATCACGTGTGGCGGTGCGAGTCGCTGCCGGCACCGGGTGCGACCATTGCCGGCCGTTACAGCACCGGCCCCGGTGGCAAGGGCTTCAACCAGGCCGTGGCGGCCTGCCGCGCCGGTGCCGACACCCACTTCGTGTGCGCGCTGGGCGACGACGCCGGTGGCGCCACCGCCCGTGAGCTGGCCGCGCAGGACGGCTTCGGTCTGATCGCCGAAGCCAGCAGCGAACCGACCGGCACCGCCGGCATCTATGTGGACGCGCGCGGCCGCAACACCATCGTGATCGGCCCGGGTGCCAACGCCGCGCTGAGCACCGACTTCCTGCAACAGCAGCAGGCGCTGCTGACCGGCGCCAAGGTGGTGCTGGTGCAGCTGGAATCGCCGGTGCAGACCATCGAAGCGGCACTGGCCACGGCCCGCGAGGCCGGCGTCACCACCGTGCTCAACACCGCACCGGCCGATGCCCCCTCCACCATCGGCCTGCTCAAGCTGGCCGATGTGATCACCCCGAACGAGACCGAGTTCGCCGCCCTGCTCGGCCGTCATGTCGGTGAGCGCGTGGATGCCAACGACGTCGCCGCGCTGGATGGCGCCAGCCTGCACGCGCTGTGCCGCAAGCTGGTCGGCAACGGCACGGTGGTGGTGACCCTGGGTTCGGTGGGCGTGTTCGTGTCGCATGCCGACGAGAACCTGCGCGGCGATACCCAGCCGTACTACCGCGTGGGTGCCGAACAGGTGCAGGCGATCGACACCACCGGCGCCGGCGACGCCTTCAACGGTGCGCTGGCCGCATCGCTGGCACAGGTGGCCGACGCCCCGTTCGCCCGTCACGTGCGCTTCGCCAACCAGTTCGCCGGTCGTTCAACCGAGAAGGAAGGTGCCGCTGCGGCAATGCCGCGTTTCACCCCGGCCGACGCCGAAGCAAAGTAATTCCACGCCATGCGTGGATGAAGAAGCCCGGGTGTGCAGACACCCGGGCTTTTCTGTTTGCTTTTCAATGAGGCAGATCCACACCATGCGTGGATGAACGAGACCGCGCAAGCCATCCCAGCAACAGGCCAGCGGCAATCGCCAGCAACGCGACGGCCGCGCCCACCGCGCCCAGCGATGCCAGGCCGAAGCGTTCGATGGCCCCACCTCCCAGCAGCGCACCCAGGCCGATGCCGGCGTTGGCCGCAGACACATTCAAGGTTCCGGCCAGCGCCTGTGCCTGGGGCGCTGCACGCATCACCCGCACCTGGCACAGCGGGAACAATGCGGTATGCGCCACACCCCACAGGACCAATGCGATGAGCACGAATGCGCCGTGGCCGGCCAGCCCGACACTGGCCAGCATGCCCAGCGCCAGCACCGCGCAGAACACCAGGGTCGCGCCCAGGGGCGCACGATCGACCCAGCGCCCACCCAGTGCATTGCCGAGCAGTCCCACGGCGCCGAAGCCCATCAACCACCAGCCCACCTGTGCCCCCGGTACCCGCATCAGCCGCTCCAGTACATCGGCCAGGTAGGTGTAGGCAGCAAACATCGCGGTGAACACCAGCACCGACAGCAGCACATGGCCCAGCAACTGCGGCTGGCGCAGCACACGTGCCTGCTCGCCCAGCGCGCGCCGCGGCCCGGCCACGGTGTCCGGCATCCACAACGCCAGCGCGCCCGCCATCAACAGCGACAGGGCCGCCAACAGCCAGAAGCTGCCGCGCCAACCGAGGGCGTCGGCGGCCAACGTCCCCAGTGGGATACCGAACAGCATTGCGGCGGTGATACCCAGGTAGACCCGCGCGACCGCACGGCCTCCCTGCCCTGCAGGAGCCAGCTGCACAGCAGTCTCGCTGGCGGTGCCCCAGAACACCGGCAGGGCCAGTGCCGGCAGCACCCGCGCCAGCGCCAGCAGCCACGG
This sequence comes from Stenotrophomonas sp. YJH_SMC_16, assembly GCF_059367875.1. Taxonomy (NCBI): domain Bacteria; kingdom Pseudomonadati; phylum Pseudomonadota; class Gammaproteobacteria; order Lysobacterales; family Lysobacteraceae; genus Stenotrophomonas; species Stenotrophomonas sp. YJH_SMC_16. Next base: position 94,856 of record NZ_JCAFRH010000004.1, read on the forward strand.
CTGCGTGGCCATCGCGGCCAGCGCGTTGGAAGCCGCGAACAACAGCAGGATGACCACGAACAGGCGGCGCCGGCCGACGTGTGACAGCAGCGCGGTCAAGGGTGGCCCGGCCAGCATCACGGTGAACGCGAACAAGGTGACCAGCTGCCCCGCTCGGGCGATGCCCAGGCCAAGGTCGCGCGCCAGCGCGGGCAACAGGCCGACGATCAGGAACTCGGTGGTGACGATGACGAAGGCGGACACCGCCAGCAGGACGACTGAAAGACGTGCGCGAGCGTTTGCGTGGACAGCGGTCACGGCGGAATCAAGGGAGGACATGGGCGGGCATCAGAACAGGGGTCGCCAGCCTATTTCCTCCGTGAGTTCCGATTGCTGCTATGTTTTCCATTGATTCCGGACAGAATTTCTCCCCATGCTTCCCACCGAGCGCCTGCGCGGCATAGAGGCCTTCGTCGCCACCGCCGATGCCGGCAGTTTCACTGCCGCCGCCGAACGCCTGCACCTGACCAGTTCGGCGGTGGGCAAGACCATCGCGCGGCTGGAGGCGCGGCTGGGAGCGCGGTTGTTCGAACGCAGCACGCGCCGCCTTCGCCTGACCGAGGCCGGTGAGGGCTTCTACCGCACCTGCGTGCGGGTGCTGGGCGAACTGGCCGATGCCGAGTCAGTGCTGGTCTCGCACGCAGACGCGCCCGTGGGCCGCCTGCGGGTGGATGCGCCGGCCACCTTCGGGCGCCTCAAAGTCTGGCCGTTGCTGCTGCAGCTGGCCGCCGAGTTTCCACAGCTGCATCCGCAGGTGAACTTCAGCGACCGCTTCAGCGACCTCGCCGAGGACGGCGTCGACCTCGCCGTACGCATCGGCGGTCCCGAGCCGCTGCCCGCCACGCTGGGCAGCCGCCAGCTCGGTTACGAATGCCTGCGCTTCTGCGCCTCCCCGGCCTACCTGCTCCGGCATGGCCAGCCCCGCTCGGCCGCCGAGCTGGCTGGGCATGACGGTGTGCTGTTCGGACGCGCGGACGGCAGCATCGGGCCGTGGCAGGTGGCCGATGGCGGGCAGCGCAGTACACCGCTGCAGGCCCGCGCGCGCCTGGTGGTTGGCAGCGCCGAGGCCCAGGTGGCGGCGGTCGAGGCCGGCTTCGGCATCGCGCAGCTGGCCACCTGGCTGGTCGATGACGCGCTGGCGCGCGGCAGCCTGGTCTCGATCCTGCCGTCGCTGGACTGCCGCGGCCTGCCGCTGCGCCTGTTGTGGCCGCAAGGCCGGCAGCGGCTGCCACGCGTGGACGTGGCCCTGGACCGTCTCGGCGCCGGGTTGCAGATCGATCCGCCGCGCTGAGCGCAGCGCTATCACCTGTGGTCGCATCGGACGGCTGCGACTGCCGGTCGCATTGCCCGCATCCCGCCCCTCACCCACCATCCGCGCAGCGTTTCAGCGTGGGCAGGACATGGACGGATTCCCTTGGTTGCTGGTTGCCGCCGCCGGTAGTGCCATTGCGGCCCTGCTGCATATCGGCTGTATTGCCTTCGGCGCCGCGTGGTACAGGTACTTCGGTGCTGGCCCGCGCATGGTCCGGCTGGCACAGGCCGGGCATTGGTGGCCGCCGCTGATGACCGCCGGCATTACGGCCGTGCTGGTGGCCTGGACCCTGTACGCACTGGCCGCAGCGGGCTGGCATTCGCCGCTGCCGGCCAGCCGTCTGGTCCTGTCGGGCATCGCCCTGCTGTTGCTGCTGCGCGCGGCGATGGGCTTCGGGCTGGCCCTGCTCCGGCCCGGCGACAACGGCCGGCGCTTCTGGGTGGTCAGTTCACTGGTGTGCCTCAGCCTGGGGCTGGCCTTCGCGCTGGGTACCCGCCAGGCCTGGCAGAGCCTGGGGTAGCCGCCTACCATCGCCCGCCCTTGGGGGCGGCGGAAGCAACCGTCAAGCATCTGCTGATGCCGGTACGGCATGAGGTCGGTGCCGATCGGCCTGAACCGGACCGCGTCCGACACGGCCGTACCGCCGCCCGCGCCCTACAATGGGCGCATGCAGATCGGCCCGTACACCATTGCCCCCAACGTCGTGCTGGCGCCCATGGCCGGCGTCACCGACAAGCCCTTCCGCCTGCTGTGCAAACGGCTGGGCGCGGGGCTGGCCGCCTCGGAAATGACCATCAGTGACCCGCGTTTCTGGAACACGCGCAAGTCGATCCACCGCATGGATCATGATGGCGAGCCGGCCCCGATCAGCGTGCAGATCGCCGGCACCGAGCCGCAGCAGCTGGCCGAGGCCGCACGCTACAACGTCGACCACGGCGCGCAGATCATCGACATCAACATGGGCTGCCCGGCCAAGAAGGTGTGCAACGCCTGGGCCGGCTCGGCGCTGATGCGTGACGAGCAGCTGGTGGCGCGCATCCTCGAGGCCGTGGTCAACGCGGTGGACGTTCCGGTCACGCTGAAGATCCGCACCGGGTGGGACTGCGACCATCGCAATGGCCCGGTGATCGCCCGCATCGCCGAGGACAGCGGCATCGCCGCGCTGGCGGTGCATGGCCGCACCCGCGACCAGCATTACACCGGCCAGGCCGAGTACGCCACGATCGGCGAGATCAAGGCCGCGCTGCGCATTCCGGTGATCGCCAACGGCGATATCGATTCGCCGCAGAAGGCGGCATACGTGCTGCAGCAGACCGGCGTGGACGCGGTGATGATCGGCCGCTCGGCACAGGGCCGGCCGTGGATCTTCCGCGAAGTGGCGCACTTTCTGGCCACCGGCGAGGAACTGCCACCACCGTCGTTGGCGGAAGTGCGCGACATCCTGCTCGGCCACCTGCACGCACTGCATGCGTTCTATGGCGAGCCGCAGGGCGTGCGCATCGCGCGCAAGCACCTGGGCTGGTATGCCAAGGACCGGCCGGAGAATGCGGCCTTCCGCGCCGTGGTCAACCGCGCCGAAGACCCGCAGAGCCAGGTCGCGCTGACGACCGAGTACTTCGACCGCCTGATCGCCGGGGAACCGGCGTTGTCTTCGGCGGCCTGAGCCGCCAATCCTGCGTTTCCGGACAGTCGAGCCTGCTCGACGCTACAAGAGCCCGCCCCATGACCCCGCCGATCTCCTCCCCGACCTACCTGCACGGGTTCTCCGGCACCGAGCAGCAGCGCCTGATGACCCAGGCGCGCCTGCTGGAATCGAGCATCTTCGGCCAGATCGACTACAGCGGCGCGCGGCGCCTGCTGGAAGTCGGCAGCGGCGTGGGTGCGCAGACCGAGATCCTGCTGCGCCGCTTCCCCGAGCTGCACGTGACCGGTGTGGACCTGAGCGAGACCCAGCTGGCCACCGCGCGCGAGAACCTGGCGCGCACGCCGTGGTGCAGCGATCGCTACACCCTGCAGCAGGCTGACGCCGGCGAGCTCCCGTTCGAGGCACGCAGCTTCGACTCGGCGTTCCTGTGCTGGGTACTGGAGCATGTGCCGTCACCGGCGCGCGTGCTGAGCGAGGTGCGCCGGGTGCTGGCACCGGGTTCGCCGGTCTACATCACCGAGGTGATGAATGCCTCGTTCCTGCTCGACCCGTATTCGCCGCACATCTGGCGTTACTGGATGGCGTTCAACGATTTCCAGTACGACCACGGGGGCGATCCGTTCGTTGGCGCCAAGCTGGGCAACCTGCTGCTGGCCGGCGGCTTCCGCGACGTGCACACCGAGATCAAGACCATCCACCTGGACAACCGCGAACCGGCGCGCCGCAAGACGATGATCGCGTTCTGGGAGCAGCTGCTGCTGTCGGCGGCCGACCAGCTGCTGCAGGCCGGCTCGGTGGACGAGGAAACCGTGGAAGGCATGCGTCGCGAGTTCCGCCTGGTGCAGAACGACCCGAATGCGGTGTTCTTCTATTCGTTCGTGCAGGGCCGCGCCACGGTGTATTGAGCCGACGCGGCACCAATGCTCCCGCATCCACGCATGGCGTGGATCTACTCGACAGCGCCGACTACGGGCGCATGCCAGATCCGCTGCCACATCGCCGCCAGCCGGCGCCCGGCATCAGCGCGCGCGGCGGGACTGCTGTAATCCGCCCGCAGCTGCTCGGGCGTGATTGGCCGCCACTGCCCGTCGACCTGCTCGGCTACGACGAAGTTGAAGGTGTAGTCCGGCTCCAGGCCCATGCGCAGGTCGCTCAGCACCAGCCGGCCGTCCATCACCTGCGCACGCATGAAGCCACGGTTGAACCAGGTCAGCTGCTGCACCGCCGGGATGCCCCCTGCTTCGCGCAGTGCCTGCACGTTGGACGCGTGGCCTTCGAACTGCATCGGCCCATGGTCGGCCACCAGCGAGCGGTCGCCCACCACGTAGCCGTTCGGCGTCATCGCCACCACCCGCCACAGCAGGGTGTTGAACGGCATCGGCACCGAGAAGCGCGGGGCATCGCCCAGGCCCATCGCCGCCAGGCTCTGCTGGGCAGCACGGTCGACCTGGGCCTTGGCGATCAGGCCCCAGCCCAGATAGGCACTGCTGGCCAGCAACGCCACACCCAGCACCTTGCCAGCCCAGGGGCGGGCGCGGCCAAACCAGGCCAGCACGCAGCCCAGCAGCAGCCACACCGTGTAGCCGGGATCGATGATGAAGACGCTGGAGCCCATGGTCGGGTGTGGCCGCAACGGCCACCACAACTGGGTGCCGTAAACGGTGAATGCATCCAACAGCGGATGGGTGACCAGCGCCAGCTGGATCGCCCAGAACCAGCGCACCGGTGACTGCGCAACCCGGCCGTTGCCGAAGCGCTTGAACAGCCACCAGATCAGCGCTGCCACCCAGGGCAGCACCAGCAGCGAATGGCTGAAGCTGCGGTGCTCGATCATGTTCGCCACGGGGTCGGCGGCGGTGAAGCCAAGCCACAGGGCATCGAGGTCCGGCAGGGTGCCGAGCGCGGCACCGGCCAACAGGGCCGCGCGGCGCTGGCCGGGCGGAGCGATGGCAGCGGCGACGGCGCCGCCGAGCACGATCTGGGTCAGGGAATCCATGGACCGATGCTAGCGGCTTGCGGGCGGTGCATGTAGAGCCGAGCCCATGCTCGGCTGCCGTTACACGCAATGAAGAGCAGCCGAGCATGGGCTCGGCTCTACAAGGGGACAGACGCGGGTTACGCCGCCTGCGACAGGCGCGCGCCCGGCAGCTCCACCAGCGTCTGGCCGTTGTGGTCCAGCAGGCGCAGCGCGCCATCGTGGTCTTCGGCCAGCGCGGTCAGGCTTTCCACCCAGTCGCCGTCGTTCGCGTAGACCAGGCCATCGCGTTCAATCAACGCAGCGCGGTGGATGTGGCCACAGATGATGCCATCCAGTCCGCGGCGGCGGACATCGTCCAGCCCGGCCTGCACGAAGCGTTCGATGTAGCGTTCGGCGGCGCCGCTGCGCTTCTTCAGGAATTCAGACAACGACCAGTAGCGCATTCCCAACAGCCGCCGCACCGCGTTCAACGCCTGGTTGCCGGTCAGGATGCGGTAGTACAGCCAATCGCCGAATTTCTCCTGCAGTCCGCCGAAGTGGGTCACGCCGTCGTACTCGTCCCCATGCGCGACCAGCAGCCGGCGGCCATCGGCGGTCACGTGGATGGCGCGGCGGCGCACCTGCATCGCCGGCAGCATCAACCCGCAGACCTGGCGCAGCGAAGCATCGTGGTTGCCGGGGATGTAGACGATCTCGGTCCCGGCACGGCGCAACGCGTGCAGGGCCTGGATGACTTCGCTGTGTGACTGCCGCCAGTTGGCCCGGCGGTGCGCCATCCACCACAGGTCGATGATGTCGCCGACCAGATACAACCGTTCGCAGCGCAGCTGCGAGAGGAACCGTGCCAGCTCGGTGGCATGGCAGTGACGTGAACCCAGATGTACATCGGAGACGAACACTGCGCGCCGGTGCGGCGACAGGTTCGCCAGCGCGCTCATGCCGGCGTCCCCGCGTCGCGCAGGTAGCGTTTGCGCTTGTTCGGCCGGATCGCACACAGGTCTACTTCGATCAGGCCGTCGATCGAATCACTGAAGTCCGGGTCGACACCGAAGGCGAGGAAGCGGGCACCACCGGGTTCGCACAGATCGGTGTACTGGCGGTACAGCGTCGGCACCCCCGTGCCGAGTGCGGCCAGGTTGGCCTTGAGCACATCGAACGCGGCACCGGCATCCAGCTCGCCGAAACTCGGCGGTGCAGCGAAGTACTGGAACGGCCGGTTCGATTCGGCCAGCCCGGCGGTACCGCTGTAGTAGCGCTGGTAGTAGGCCACCAGCTGCTCGCGCGCATCGCGTGGCAGCGCCGCGCTGATCGACACCGCGCCGAACAGGTAGCGGATACCCGGCCGGCACTGCAGGTAGGCACCGATGCCCTGCCACAGGTAGTCCAGGCTGCGGCTGCCCCAGTAGTCGGGCACCACGAAGCTGCGGCCCAGTTCCAGGCCCTCGGCGATGTGGGTGATGGCATCGTCGGAATAGCGGAACAGCGACGCGCTGTAGAGCCCGGACAGGCCGTGCCGGGCCAGCGCATGGGCGCCGCGCATGATCCGGTACGCGCCGGCGATGCGCTGCGCGGCCGCGTCCCAGATCACGATGTGCTCGTACCGCAGGTCGTAGTCGTCCAGGTCGCGGCTGCGCCCGGTGCCCTCGCCCACCTGGCGGAACGTCAGTTCGCGCAGGCGGCCCAGCTCCAGCAGCAGCGGTGAATCAGCGGTACAGGTGGCCAGCAGGATCTGCTTGCCATCGGCGGTCTGGCCCAGCTGGGTCGCTGCGGCAATCCCTGCGGCGACCTGCGAGGGCGGCACCGGGGCAGCCAGCGGCTCCGGACCTGCGCAGGCAGCGGCATTACCGGCTGCGCCATTGCGGCCCAGCGCATAGAGCGCGCGGCGTACCGCCAGCAGCTGTGCGCCCGGGTCGCCGCCTTTGCCCAGCTGCATTGGCTCGCCGATGCTCAGGCGCAGCGGGCGGCCACGGCGGGTGAACATCTCGCGCGCCAGCAGCGCGGTGCCAGCCGGCTTGAACAGGGTCGAGGCGCCGTAGAACAGTGCCGAATTGCGTGCTTCCACGCGCACCGGCAGCACCGGCGCACCGGCGGCACGGGCAAAGCGGACGAACCCGCGCTGCCAGCGGCCATCGCGGATGCCGCGCAGCGACAGGCGCGAGACCTCACCCGCCGGGAACACGATCACGCACTGCTCGGCGGCCAGCGCCTCCTCCACCGCGTGCAGACTGCCGCGCTGGGCCTTGCCGCCAAGGATGCGCACCGGCAACAGCAGGTCCTGCAGTGGCGCGATGGCCCCCAACAGATCGTTGGCCACGATCCGCACGTCACGACGGATGCGGCCGACCGCGTCCAGCAGTGCGAGGGCGTCCAGCGCCCCCGAGGGGTGGTTGGCGACGATCAGCAGGCGGCCGTTGGCGGGAATCTTCGCCAGCGCGGCCGGATCCACCTGGTACTGGCCATCGATGAACTCCAGGGCGGCGGCGACGAAGCCGAATCCGCGCAATCCCGCACTGCGCTGCAGGAACGCTTCGATCTGGTCCAACCGCGACCAGCGGCCGACGCTGCGCAACAACGGCCGCGCCAGTTGGCCCCGGCGGCCGTGGAACCAATCGGGGAAGCGTTGCTGGAGACGCTGTTCGAGTTCCTGCATGGCGGATCCACTCATGCCCGGCGGCCGGATTGGCCGACAGCCTGCGCCCGGCAGGCGGCAGCCAGATGGCGGTTTCGGGGCAGAACGATGACGGCCGGCCTGGCAGGGTCGCGGCCTGCGCGGTCCGGGGTTGGACAGCCCCGTCCGTCGTCACGCTGGTGGAACACTGGGCCTCGAGGCCGGACCCAATCCCGTCACGACGGCCCTTGCCAGGCCTACGCGGGCTTAACCACCGGCAACCGGTACCGGTTCACAATGCACAGGCGGCGCACCCCGTGTATCATTCGCGCCCATCTTTCCATCCGAATCAAGGGATATTACGCCTGATGTCCAGCTATCTCTTCACCTCCGAGTCGGTCTCCGAAGGCCATCCGGACAAGGTTGCCGACCAGATCTCCGATGCGGTGCTGGACGCGATCCTGACCCAGGACCAGCGCGCCCGCGTGGCCTGCGAGACCATGGTCAAGACCGGTGTTGCCATCGTGGCCGGTGAAATCACCACCAGCGCCTGGATCGACCTGGAAGCACTGACCCGCAAGGTCATCACGGACATCGGCTACGACAGCTCCGACGTCGGCTTCGACGGCGCCACCTGCGGCGTGCTGAACCTGATCGGCAAGCAGTCGCCGCACATCGCCCAGGGCGTGGATCGCAAGAAGCCGGAAGAAATGGGCGCTGGCGACCAGGGCCTGATGTTCGGCTATGCCACCAACGAGACCGACAGCTACATGCCGGCCGCGATCCACCTGTCGCACCGCCTGGTCGAGCAGCAGGCCAAGATCCGCAAGAAGAAGAACTCGCCGCTGTCGTGGCTGCGCCCGGACGCCAAGAGCCAGGTCACCCTGCGCTATGAAAACGGCGTGGTCTCGGCCATCGACGCCGTGGTCCTGTCGACCCAGCATGCCCCGGGCATCAAGCAGAAGGACCTCATCGAGGCCGTCCGCGAAGAAATCATCAAGCCGGTGCTGCCGGCCAAGTGGCTGCACAAGGGCACCAAGTTCCACATCAACCCGACCGGCAAGTTCGAGATCGGTGGCCCGGTGGGCGACTGCGGCCTGACCGGCCGCAAGATCATCGTCGACACCTACGGCGGCTGGGCCCGTCACGGTGGTGGCGCCTTCTCCGGCAAGGACCCGTCCAAGGTCGACCGTTCGGCAGCCTATGCGGCCCGCTACGTCGCCAAGAACGTGGTTGCCGCCGGCCTGGCCGACCGTTGCGAAGTGCAGGTCTCCTACGCCATCGGCGTGGCTGAGCCGACCTCGATCTCGGTCACCACCTTCGGCACCGGCAAGATCAGCGACGACAAGATCGAGAAGCTGATCCGCAAGCACTTCGACCTGCGCCCGTACGGCATCATCAAGATGCTGGACCTGGTGCACCCGATGTACCAGCAGACCGCGGCCTATGGTCACTTCGGCCGCAAGCCGAAGGAGTTCAGCTACCTCAACGGCGAAGGCGAGACCGTCAACGCCACGGCCTTCTCCTGGGAGAAGACCGATCGCGCCGCCGCCCTGCGCGCCGATGCGAAGCTGAAGTAAGAAACACGAAGGGCCGCTCACGCGGCCCTTCTGCTTTCTGTAGAGCCGAGCCCATGCTCGGCTTTCTTTTTCCTGCGACAAGAGCAGCCGAGCATGGGCTCGGCTCTACAAGAGCTACGCCACGCCGATACAATCGCCCCATGTCGACCGAACTGAAAACCCACCAGCTGTCCATGACCGTGCTGATGTCGCCGGAGATGGCCAATTTCTCCGGCAAGGTCCACGGTGGCGCGATCCTGCGGCTGCTCGACCAGGTCGCCTATGCCTGTGCCAGCCGCTACGCGGGCAGCTACGTGGTCACCCTGTCGGTCGACCAGGTGATGTTCCGCCAGCCGATCGCGGTGGGCGAGCTGGTCACCTTCCTGGCCTCGGTGAACCATACCGGTACCTCGTCGATGGAAATCGGCATCAAGGTGGTGGCCGAGGACATCCTCAAGCGCAGCGTGCGCCACGCCAACAGCTGCTTCTTCACGATGGTGGCGGTGGACGAGGAAGGCCGGCCGACGCCCGTCCCGCCCCTGCAGCCGGCGACGTCCGACGAGAAGCGCCGCCAGGCCGCCGCACAGATCCGCCGCCAGCTGCGCCAGGAAATGGAACAGCGGCACCTGGAACTGCTGGCGTCGAATCCGCCGTCGCCGGAGGAGTGAGGGCGTGCGGGGCACGCCCCGCACCCACCGAGGCAGGTAGCGCCGGGCCATGCCCGGCGGATACGCATCACCCGGTGTTCTGCACGCCCTGCGAAACACCGTTCACGCACGCCACGAGCGCGCGCAGCAGTTCGTCATCCTCGCGTCCGCTGGCCCGCCAACGCTGCAGCAGATCCACCTGCAGCACGCTGATCGGATCGACGTAGGGATTGCGCAGGCGGATCGACAGCGCCAGCCGCGCATCGTGGTCCAGCAGCGTCTGCTGGTCCATCAACGCCAGCAGCCAGTGCCGGGTGAGTTCCAGTTCACGCTGCACCTGCGGGAAGAAACGCCCATGCAGGTCGCCCGACAACAGCGAGAACTGCTCGGCGATGGTGATATCGCCCTTGGACAGCACCATCGCGATGTCGTCCAGGAAGGTGCGGAAGAACGGCCAGTCACGCGCCATATCGCGCAGGGTCTGTTCGTGGCCGGCATCGACCGCCGCCTGCAGGCCACTGCCCACGCCGTACCAGCCGGGGATGACCGCGCGTGCCTGGCTCCAGGCGAACACCCAGGGAATCGCGCGCAGGTTGCCCAGTGCCGCGTCCTGGCCGAGCCGACGCGAAGGACGCGATCCCAGCGTCATCCGCTCGATCACGTCGATGGGTGTGGCGGTACGGAAGTAGTCCATGAAGCCGGCCTGGCCAACGAACGCGCGATACACCTCGCTGCTGGCCGAGGCCACCGCGTCCATCACCGGCCGCCACTCATCCTCGCGCGGCTCGGCGGCACGCGGGCGCAGGCTGGCGCACAGCACTGCACCGGTGGCCTGTTCCAGCGAGCGCAGGGCCAGCGCGCGGATGCCGTATTTGCGATGGATCACCTCGCCCTGCTCGGTCACCCGCAGGCGGCCATCGATGCTGCCGCGCGGCGACGCATCGACCGCGTGCGTGGTCTTGCCACCGCCACGGCTGATCGAACCGCCACGGCCATGGAAGAAGGTCAGGCGGATGCCGGCCTCGGCCGCCACCTCCAGCAGTTCCACCTGCGCACGCTGCAGGCCCCAGCGCGAAGCGGCGATGCCACCGTCCTTGCTGCTGTCCGAATAGCCCAGCATCACCATCTGCACGTCGTCGCGCGCACGCAGATGGGCGCGGTAGACCGGGTCGGCCAGCAGGTCACGCAGGGTCGCGGTGCCGCGCTTGAGGTCATCCACGGTCTCGAACAGTGGCGCGATGTCGAGCGGCACCGCACCGCCCTCCTCTACCAAACCGCCACGGCGTGCCAGCGCCAGCACCGCCAGCACATCGCTGCGGTCGTGTGCCATCGAGATGATGTAGCTGCCCAGTGCATCGCTGCCATGCCGCGCGCGCGCATCGGCCAGTGCAGCGAACACCGCATCCAGCCGCTGGTTGCCCTCGTCATCGCCATTGGGCAGCGTGTCTTCCCCGCTGGCATGCCGGCCCAGCAGGCGCGCACGGCCCAGCGCATCCAGCGCCTGCCAGCTTTCTTCGCCGCCCAGCACCGCAGCCAGTGCGCGCGCATGCACGCTCGATTCCTGGCGCACATCCAACCGCGCCAGATGGAAGCCGAAGGTCTTCACCCGCCACAGCAGGCGCTGCACGGCGAAGCCGCCTGCATGTTCGCCGCGATTGGCGCGCAGGCTGTCGAGGATCAGCTGCAGGTCGTCGATCAGTTCGGCGGGGCCGGCGTAGGCGCCCCTGCCATCATCCAGCGTCGCCTGCAGGCGTGCGCGCATGCGGTCATTGAGCAGGCGGTACGGCATGTCGGCATGACGCGGGCGCGACTGCACCTGCGGCAGCAGCTGCTGGTACTGCGCCACGCGTGCCTGCAGCGAATCACTCACACCCACCCGCTCGGTAGACTGGCTGAGCAGGCTGGCCAGCTGCAGCAGTTCCTTCTGGTAGCGCCCGAGCACCGCCTGCCGCTGCGCATCCAGCGTGTTGCGGATGGTGGTCGCATCCACGTTCGGGTTGCCATCCATGTCGCCGCCTACCCACGTGCCGAAACGCAGCAGGCGCGGCAACGGCAGTTCTTCACCGTAGGTATCGCGCAGCGCCTGCTGCAGCGATTCGTACAGCACCGGAATCACCCGGTACAACACCTGCACCAGATAGAAGCCGACATGTTCGCGCTCGTCATCCACGGTGGGCCGCACCGGCGAGGAGTCGGTGGTCTGCCACGAGGCCGTCAGCGCCATGCGGAAGCGCGCGGCGTCGGCCGCGGCCTCACCTGGTGTGCGCTGGCCGTCGAGGTTGTCGACCAGGCTGGCCACCATCAGCTGCTCTTTTTCCAGCAGCGCGCGGCGCACCGCCTCGGTCGGGTGCGCGGTGAACACCGGTTCGATGTCGATGCGCGGGAGCCACTGCGCGAGTTCGTCCAGGCCCACGCCCTGCGCCTTCAGGTGCTGCAGCGCGTCCTGCAGGCCATCAGGCTGTGCACCTGCGGTACCGGCGCGCTGATAGTCACGGCGACGGCGGATGCGATGCACGCGCTCGGCGATGTTGACCACCTGGAAGTACGTGCTGAACGCACGCACCATAGTTTCGGCCTGCTGCGGCGTGCGCCCGGCCAGGCCATCGGCCAGCTCCGACAATGGAGCTTGATTCTCGCGGCGGGCGATGGCGCGGGTGCGCACGTCTTCGACGTCGTCGAGAAACGCGGCGGACACCTGTTCAACCAGCAGGTCACCGACCAGCGCGCCGAGCCGGCGCACGTCATCGCGAAGCGGAAGATCGGGAGAAGCAAACTCGATGCTGCTGCGGTACTCGTTCATCGGCGACGCACAGGCCTCGGTCAACGGATCCAGGCCCCAAGCCTAAACCAGAACGGGCGTCGTGCTGCGATGCAAAAATGGTTTCATCTGCACGCATCCATGACGGACGCAGCCGAGCATGGGCTCGGCTCTACAAGCGTCGTGGCGCGTGACACCGTGTAGCGCCCGAGCCCATGCTCGGGCGGCGGCGCAGCCGCACAGGCGGCCCCTGTTGCAGGGGCCGCCCTCATGCAGGTATCAGCGCTTCTTCTTCGCCTTGCCCTGCTCGGCCGGGCCGATGGTCTGTTCCAGCCAGCGCTCGCTCTCGGCCAGCATGGTCATGATCGATTCGCGTGCGCGGTAGGCGTGCGATTCGTTCGGCAGCATCACCAGCCGCGCGGTGCCACCCAGGCCCTTCACCGCGGCGAACATGCGCTCGCTCTGGATCGGGAAGGTGCCAGAGTTGTTGTCGTCCACGCCGTGGATGAACAGGATCGGGTCCTTGATCTTGTCGGCATAATTGAACGGCGCCATCTTCTGGTAGACGTCCTGCGCCTGCCAGTAGTTGCGTTCCTCGGCCTGGAAACCGAACGGGGTGAGCGTGCGGTTGTAGGCACCGCTGCGCGCGATGCCGGCCTTGAACAGGCGGGTGTGCGCCAGCAGGTTGGCGGTCATGAACGCACCGTAGGAATGGCCACCGATGGCGATGTGCTCGCGATCGGTCACGCCACGACGCACCACCTCATCCACCGCGGCCTGCGCGTTGGCCACCAGCTGCTCGATGTAGGTGTCGTTCGGCTCCTTGTCGCCCTCACCGATGATCGGCATCGACGGACTGGCCAGCACCACATAGCCCTTGGCCAGGAACGCCTGCGGGCCCCAGTAGCTGACCGCATTGAAGCGGTACGGCGAATCGGTCACCTGGCTGGCCGCGGCCGCGCTCTTGAACTCGCCCGGGTAGGCCCACATCAGCAGCGGCCGCGGGCCGTCGCGCTTCGGGTCGTAGCCCGGCGGCAGCAGCAGGGTCGCGGTCAGGTCGACGCCATCCTTGCGCTTGTAGCGGATCTGCTCCTTCTGCACGCCCTTCAGCTGCGGCAGCGGATGGGCGAAATGGGTCAGCGCGCGCGGTGCGGCACCGGCATCGGCCAGCGACTGCACGTAGAAGTTGGCCGGCTCATCCGGGCTTTCACGGCTCAGCAGCAGCGAGCTGCCCTGGTCGTCCAGCAGCGCCACCGGCGCGGCGTAGCTGGGCGCCTGCGAGTGGAACAGGCGGGTAGCCTTGCCACTGGCAATGTCGAAGCGGTCCACGAACGGGCGGTCGCCCTCCGGCGAAGCACCGGCACCGGCCAGATACAGGCTGCCGCCATCGGCGGTGGTCTGCAGCAGCGAGCGGCCGCGGTCGTCGCTGGACAACAGCGGACGGCCCGGATCGGAATAGCGGTCCTGCGCGTCACGATCCCACAGCAGGCGCGGCTCGGCACCGGCATTGTCCGGGGCAATCAGCCAGGTCCTGGTCTTGCGCGTCTTCCACCACGACTCGGTCAGCAGGGCCAGGTCGCCACGGCCCCAGTTGATACCCACCAGACGGCTGCCGAGCTGGGCCAGGGTCACCGGCGGCTTGTCGAACGGCGCGGCCTGCATCAGCACCGCATCGCGCACCTTGGCCTCCCGGTTCGGATCACCACCGTCCTGTGCCTCGGCCCAGACCAGGGTGGCATCGGCATCACCGCGCCAGCTGATGTCGCGCACGCCGGTCACTTCGGCGTCGTTGCCGGTCGGCAGGCCTTCCACCAGCGGACGCACGGCCACGGTGTGCACCAGCTTGCCGCTGGCACGGTCGATCACTTCGATGCGGCGCGGGAAACTGCTCACCGGCACCACGTAGGAGTACGGCCGCTGCACCGGCTGGCGCAGCACGAAGCGGCCATCCGGCGACACTGCAAAGCCCATGAAGATGCCGGCCGCGCCGATCGCGCGGGTGCTGCCATCCAGGCTGACTTCCATCGGCTGGGTGGTGGCGTAGTAATCGAACTGGCGGGCGTCGGCCTCGTTCTTCAGCAGGTCCTGGTAGGTACGGATCGACACCACGCCGCCGCCCTGGCTGGTCTGCTGCACGGCCGGGCCGGTCGGAATGCCGTCGGCGGCCGGGGCCGCACCGAGGCTGGCAGGGCGGGTGAACACCACCAGGCCGCGACTGTCCGGCAGCCACTGGTAGCCGCTGCCGATCACCGTGTTCAGGCCGGCAACCAGACGGCGGGCACTGCCACCGGCCACGTCCACCAGCCACAGTTCATTGGCGCCACTGGCGGCATCGACCTGGTTGAAGGCCAGCCACTTCTGGTCCGGCGACCACATCACACTGGCGATCGACAGCTTGGCCGGCAGGCCGCTGATCTGCCGTTCCTTGCCGTCGGCAACGTTCATCAGCCACAGCTTCTCGCCGAAGCTGAAGCGGCTGTCGGAGAACGTGCGCGGGTTGATACGCAGGCCGGCCAGCTTCAGTTCCGGCTGCGCCACCACCTGGATCGACGGCAGCGACGGCATCTGCATCATCGCGGCCACGTCGCGGCGTGGCGACAGGTACAACGAGGGCGCACGGGGCGCGTCCACCACCGCCTGCAGCGCGGCCGACGGCAGTTCATAGCCGTTGACGCCCTGGGCCTGTGCGGCCGCAGGCTGCGGCGCTGCCGCCCAGGCCAGCGGGGCCACCGCCAGCAGTCCCATCGACAGGACCAGGCCGGTCCAGCGCCGTGTGCGGCGCGCGTGCATGCTCATCGTTCCACCTGTGTGATGCGTGAAAACACCGACCTTAACAGTCTGTGCACGCGATCCCATCTGCCGATGGTTGGGTCGTTCCGATGTCATGGCGGGGCCGCGATATAATGGGGGTTCTCCCCTGCCGAGGGGCGCTGCGACCGGATCCCACGAGGCCCGGCCAGGCTCGGTAAGGTGGCTTTGTAACAACGGCGCCCGGCTAGATGCGAGCACCCGCTCGTCCACAACCGGAGCACACGAATGAACGCTGTTGCCAAGACCTTCTCCACCGAAGGTGATTACAAGATCCGCGATATCACGCTGGCCGACTGGGGCCGCAAGGAACTGGACATCGCCGAGCACGAAATGCCGGGCCTGATGTCGATCCGTCGCAAGCATGCCGCCAGCCTGCCGCTGAAGGGCGTGCGCGTGACCGGCTCGCTGCACATGACCATCCAGACCGCGGTGCTGATCGAGACCCTGAAGGACATCGGCGCCGACGTGCGTTGGGCCTCGTGCAACATCTTCTCGACCCAGGACCACGCTGCCGCGGCCATCGCCGCCACCGGCACCCCGGTGTTCGCGTGGAAGGGCGAGACCCTGGAAGAGTACTGGGACTGCACTCTGGACGCGCTGACCTTCACCCTGGCCGACGGCACCCTGACCGGCCCGGAGCTGGTGGTGGACGACGGCGGTGACGTGACCCTGCTGATCCACAAGGGCTACGAGCTGGAAAACGGCAGCGACTGGGTCAACACCGCGTCCTCCTCGCACGAAGAACAGGTCATCAAGAACCTGCTCAAGCGCGTCGCCAAGGAGCGCCCGGGTTACTGGGGCCGCGTGGTCAAGGACTGGAAGGGCGTCTCCGAGGAGACCACTACCGGCGTGCACCGCCTGTACCAGCTGGCCCAGGCCGGCACCCTGCTGATTCCGGCGATCAACGTCAACGACTCGGTCACCAAGAGCAAGTTCGACAACCTGTACGGCTGCCGCGAGTCGCTGGCCGATGGCCTGAAGCGCGCGATGGACGTGATGCTGGCCGGCAAGGTGGCCGTGGTCTGCGGCTACGGTGACGTGGGCAAGGGCTGCGCCGCCTCGCTGCGTGCCTATGGCGCGCGCGTGATCGTCACCGAGATCGACCCGATCTGCGCCCTGCAGGCGGCGATGGAAGGCTATGAGGTCAACACCATCGAATCGACCCTGGGCCGTGCCGACCTGTACGTCACCACCACCGGCAACAAGGACATCATCCGCATCGAGCACCTGAGCGCGATGAAGGACCAGGCCATCGTCTGCAACATCGGCCACTTCGACAACGAGATCCAGGTCGATGCGCTGGTGTCGTTCGCCGGCATCAAGCACGTCAACATCAAGCCGCAGGTGGACAAGTACATCTTCCCGAACGGCAACGCGATCTTCCTGCTGGCCGAAGGCCGCCTGGTGAACCTGGGCTGCGCCACCGGCCACCCGAGCTTCGTGATGTCCAACAGCTTCGCCAACCAGACCCTGGCACAGATCGACCTGTGGGCGAACAAGGACAGCTACGAGAAGAAGGTCTACCTGCTGCCGAAGAAGCTGGACGAAGAAGTGGCCCGCCTGCACCTGGAAAAGATCGGCGTGAAGCTGACCACCCTGAGCCAGGAACAGGCCGACTACATCGGCGTGCCGGTGGAAGGCCCGTTCAAGCCGGACCACTACCGCTACTGATCGTGCCGGGGTCGGATCCCTTTCCGCAGGAAAGGGCTCTGACTCCAGCAACGGATGCACACGGAACGGGCGCCTTCGGGCGCCCGTTCTGCGTTGGTCCACCGATCCTGGCTTCTGGTGGATGCCGGGCTTGTCCGGCACCGCATCCGCCAGCGCCAGGCAATAGCCTCGGTCAAGGCAACACCCCCGCCCCACGCTACGATGTCCCCATGACCCCGGCCATCAACCTGCTCAAGCGCGAGAAGATCGCCCACACCGTGCGCAGCTACGTGCACGACGCCCATGCCGAATCGTATGGCGGCGAAGCCGTCGACAAGCTCGGCCTCGACCCGGCCCAGGTGTTCAAGACCCTGCTGGCCAGCACCGAGGCACACGAACTGCTGGTGGCGATCGTGCCGGTGGCCGGCCAGCTGGACTTGAAGGCATTGGCCGAAGCGGCCGGCTGCAAGAAGTGCGAGATGGCCGCCGCCGACGCCGCACAGCGCGCGACGGGTTACCTGGTCGGTGGCATCAGCCCGCTCGGGCAGAAGAAGCGCCTGCGCACCTTCCTGGACGCCAGCGCGCAGGCATTGCCCGCGCTGCATGTCAGCGCCGGTCGCCGCGGCCTGGAAGTGGAACTGGCGCCGGCTGACCTGCTGCGCCTCACCGCCGGCCACTACGCTGCCATCGGCAAGTCACGCTGATGCGCTGGCCGTGGTCTGCAGCACCGATTCCCCGGCTCGACGATGCACAGGCCGACGTGCTGCTGCAGGACCTGTTGTCGCGCGACGCAACGCGCATCACCGATGCCGCACGCACCGTCGCCCGATTGTTCACTCCCGCATCCCTGGAGGCGTTGAGCGCGCATGTGGATACGATTGAACGCAGCTGCCAGGGCGTCGCCCTTGGCGGCATGCTGATCAGCAACCAGGCTCACCTCAAGGCGGCCCTGCAACGACTGCGCTACTGGCAGGCGCGCGAAGGCTGCCTGTGTGCGCTCTACCCTTCCTATGTGTTCTTCAGCCCCGAGCCGCTGCTGGAACAAGGTCACGTGCAGCTGCGTGCACGGGGCGAAGCGGAGGATGGCTGGGGCGAATGCTACCGGCTGACGTGCACCTGCTGCGCGCGGCAATGGAGCGCGACCGAGCGCGAGTACCACTACCGCTGGTGGGAGTGGAAGGCCGAGCCCGCCCTGCAGATGCCCTAGTTGAGCTTGAACGTGACCGTTCCGCGTATCAGGCTCATGTCTGGCGCCTTGCCCGCCGCTTCACGCTCATAACGCCAGTCGCGCGCGTGCTTGAGCGCCGCCGCATCGAGCAGTGGGTACCCACTGGACCGGGACAGGATGATCGCCTGGGTCTTGCCTTGTGCATCCAGCAGCAGCATCAGCTCGACACCGCCCTGCTGGGCTTCGCGCATGGCGGCCGCGGGATACGCCGGGACCGACGAGAGCCGCCGCTGGTGCCAGCCTCCTTCCCGGGCAATCAACGGCATGCTGGAAGAGAGCGGGCAACGGGCAGGCATCTGCAGGTCGAAGCCCGCAGCCCCTTGCGAAGGCCGGGTGGTGGCTGGCCCACCACAGGCAATCGCCGACACGCTCTGGAGCAATGACTGCTGACGCGAAAGCGCTGCTGCGTCATCCGCTTCCACATGGAACGTGCAACGCCCCGAGGTTGCCTGAGCCTGCAGTGACCCCACGCCCGCGTCGCGGATCTGCGTCACGTCGGACAGGGCCCCACAGGCAGCGCCTGCATCGTACTTTGCTGCCGAGCTTTCACTTGCGGCCAACAGGCCTGCGGCGACCCATGCAAACGGCATCCAACGTCGAACATCCATCCCTGTGCTCCCTGCGTTGATTCACCGCCATGGTAGCGCTCCACTGCCGTCACCCTGTTCACATGCCGGCTGTCCGGCCACAGCGTGGGCTCAGGGCCGCCAGTTGGCGTTGTTCTCCCAGAACTCCACCGAGCGCCGGTAGGCCTCCCGGTCCAGCGGTACACCGGAACCGCCCTCCTCCACGCCCAGCGCATTGCGCATCATCGTGATCGGCGCCATCGGCACCTCTTCCGGTTCGGCGGTGTAGATGCAGCCGACGATGCCCCAGTCGGCCTCGATCGGTGAACCTTCCCTCGCCAGCTGCCCGGCGCTGTACAGGATCACCACCAGGTAGTTCGCGCGCGGGGACTCCACACCCTCGAACCAGCGCACCAGTACCGGCAGTTCCTCACGGTTGCGCGCTTCGTAGCCGCTGCGCAGCAGATGGCGGTTGGCCTCGGTGACCGGCACCGTCAGGCAGCGCGTGCTGGTCCAGTTCTCGTAGACGAACAACTTGCAGAACGGGGCGTAGCCGTCGAGCACCTTCAGCGGCGCATGCGCGTTGAGGTGTGCCTCGAACTGCTCGGCAGTGCAGTCCTGGATGGTGTTGCCGCGCGGCACGCGCGGAAACAGACGGGGACGGGCGAAATCGGTGAGGACGATGGACATGGCATGCACGAGCGGGAACAGGCCCTCAGGGTAACGGTCGATGCGCTTGAAGTCTGCTTCACATTTGCCGGCCACAGTGCGCGTACATCTCCCGGAGAATCCTGCATGAACCGCTTCCGCTCCCCCCTGCTGTCCGGCCTGGCCGTCCTTCTCCTCCCTGCCATGACCCCATCTTCCGCGTCTGCCGCAGCATCGCGGGTGCTGCTCGTTGTCAGCAGCGAAGGCCGGGACCAAGGGAAGACCCGCCCGGGCTTCGAGATGGACGAATTCGCCCAGGCCTGGCTCATCCTCAAGCAGAACGGCTTCGACATCGACGTGGCAAGTCCGCGTGGCGGCGCCGTCGAGGCTGACAAGTACAACCCCACCGAGGCCTTCAACTCAGCCGTCCTTGCCGATTCCCAGGCAATGGGCAAGCTTGCCGCGACGCTGCCCACTGCACAACTGCGCGCCAGCGACTACCAGGGCGTCCTGGTGATCGGCGGCAAGGGTGCCATGTTCGACCTTCCGGCCGACAAGGCCCTGCATGCCACGATTGCCGGAATCTGGCAGCAGGGTGGACTGGTCGCGGCGGTATGCCATGGTCCGGCCGCACTGGCAGGTGTTCGCCTTCCCGATGGCCGGGCCATGGTGGAAGGCCGCGCCATGACCGGATTCACGGAAGAGGAAGAAGCACTGTTCGGCAAACGTTGGGCGAAGGAATTCGCGTTCCAGCTTGAACCGCGCATGCGCGAGCTGGGCGCACGCTGGCAGGAGGCACCGCTGATGATGCCCAAGGTCGTAGTCGATGGACGCCTGCTGACCGGTCAGAACCCGTTCTCGACCGCCGCACTGGCTGACGCCTTCGTGCGCGCCAGCGGGCGTGTGCCACTGGCACGGCAGGCATGGCGCGATGAACGCAGCATGGCGCTGGTGGAGCAGCACCTGCAGCAGCGCGATGGGCAGGCGGCGCAGATACTGGCGCAGCGCCCGTCCGACCATCACGTCGAGCTGATCGGCATGCTGGGTTTCTACCAGCTGAAAGCGGCAAAGGACGCCACTGCGACCGCCGACGCGCTGTCCATCATGCAGTTGGCCAGCCCGCATATGGACGAGCCGAGGCTGCAGGTTGCGATGGCAGAAGCGCACTGGCGCCTGGGCCGGACCGATCTGGCCCGTTCGCAGGTACTGGCTGTGCTGGAAAAGCAGCCCGGTCTGGACGAAGCTAACGCTCTCCTGGCCCGCATGCAGCCCTGACCATGGACGCCGAGCGCCTGCGCCTGCTGTTGATTGAAGACAACCTGCCGTTGGCCTCGGCCATCATCGACATGCTGCAGGTGCATGGCCATCTGGTCGATTTCGCCGCTGACGGACACGTCGGGCTGCAGTTGGCGCTGGCGTCACCGCCGGATGTGCTGCTGCTCGATATCGGGTTGCCGGGCACCGATGGTACGACGGTCTGCCGTCGGTTGCGCGAGTGCAGTGATCGGCACGTCCCCGTCCTGATGCTGACCGCACGCGATGCGATCGACGACAAGCTGCAGGGCTTCGCTGCGGGTGCGGATGACTATCTGGTCAAGCCCTTCGACGATGCCGAGCTGCTCGCCCGCTGTCTCGCCCTCGCCCGCCGCCATCGCGTGGGCCAACCGAACCTCCTGCAGATTGGACCGTTGAGCATCGACCGCCGCAGCGGCCAGGCCTGGCGCGCGGGATTGCTGCTGGAGCTGGCACAGGTTCCGCAGCGCATCCTGCTCGTACTGGCCGAGGCCTGGCCGCGAACCGTCACCCGCAGCGAGCTCGTTCAACGCCTGTGGGGGGATGAAGCACCTCCTTCCGATCCGCTGCGCTCGCATCTGTACCTGTTGCGGCAGGTACTGGACAGGCCGTTCGAAGGCGAGATGCTGCGCACCGTCCACGGTGTCGGCTTCCGTCTGGAAGCTTCGCCATGAAACCGCGGCCCACCCAGCACCTGCGCCGTCGACTGCTGATCACATTCACAGCCTTCGCGCTGTTCACCGCCATGGTGTTCGGCACCTACTCGCTGGTGTTCATGTATGTGGTGGAAGACAGCATCTTCAACGCCCAACTGGACCGTGAAGCACGGACTCAGCTCGCCCGGTACGCGCACGAAGGGGACTGGCGCACACCTGCCGATGCCGCAATCCAGCTGCATCGTTCACCCTCTACCTTCCCCGACGATCTGCGCAGCGGGTTCGTAAAGGAACCGTGGCGCTCGGAGTTCGCGGGTGTCGATGGGCGGCACTACCATCTCAAGCGGATCGATCCCCCGGCCGGCGCCCGCCCTGCTTGGCTTGTGTCGGAGGTCAGTGCGCAACTGGTGGTCCGGCCGATCCGCGATCGGGTCGTAATGCTGCTCGCCGGCACAGCACTGCTGGTCCTGATGGCGGCGATTGTCCTCGGCATCTGGCTCGCCCATCGCAGCACACGCTCGCTCTACGCGCTGGTCGAAGAGGTTGAAGCGCTGAAGCCGGAACCAGGCCCCGGCGTGCGCCTGGCAGCACGTTTCGATGATGACGAGATTGGCGTGCTCGCGCGCGCTCTGGATGGATTGTCCGCACGCGTCGCTGCCTTCGTTGCCCGCGAACACGCGTTCACGCGCGATGCCAGCCACGAACTGCGCACCCCCTTGAGCGTCATCTCCAGTGCGGCGGGCCAGTTGGCCAGCGAGTCGGGCCTGTCCGAGCGTGGCCGCCAGCATGTGCAGCATATCCGTCTTTCGGCACTGCAGCTGCAGCAGGCCATTGCGGCGCTGCTGGCGCTGGCTCGCGAGGAAACCGCCAGCCACGGCGCTCCGCCGGTCATACTTGTGCCGCTGCTGGAACGGGTGATCATCGAGCAGTCTCCGTTGCTGGCTGCAAGGCCAGTCGAGGTACAGCTGACCGTGCCCGAAGGGGCCACGCTGCGCGCGCCCGAGGCGGCCCTGCGCGTAGTCCTGGCCAATCTGGTCGGCAATGCGTTCGCGCATACCACGCAGGGCCAGGTCCTGATTGCATGGCAGGACGCTCAGCTGCTGGTGCACAACACGGCAGGTACTTCACCCCTCCTTGGCAACTGGCCCGAGCCGCGACCATTCGACAAGCGTGATGGCAGCGAGGGAAACGGCCTGGGCCTGGATATCATGCGGCGACTGTGCAGCCACTACGGGCTCGAACTGGTCATCCAGCAAGGCGGTGGCGGGGTGATGGCCCGCTTGAGGGGGCAGCCAGCCGAGGCATGAAGCGCCTCCGGCGGTCCAGCCCCGTCAGTGCCGAGCTGTAGCGGCCCCTACAACGCCATCCGTTCACGCAGTTCACGCGCCTGCCGGCGCGACACCTCCACCTCGCTGCCGTCATCCAGCGTCAGGTCGTAACCATCGCCGATGCTGGGCGTCACGCCGCGGATGCGGCGCAGGTTGACCAGGGTATTGCGGTTGGCACGGAAGAACAGATCCGGCGGCAGGCGTGTTTCCAGTGCGCTCAGGCTGCGGGTCAGCAAGGCGTTCTGGTCGCGGAACCACAACCGGGTGTAGTTGCCATCCACCACCAGCCGGCGGATCTCGGAGACCGCCACGAACCAGCAGCGTTCGCCCTCGCGCACGAACACCTGGTCCTGCGCGCCCAGCGTGCCACGCATCTCTGGCGCTTCGGCTGAAGCCACTTCGCGCTGGCGTGCCCGCTCCAGCGCCTCCAGCAACCGGGGCGCTTCCACCGGCTTCATCAGATAGTCCAGCGCGTTGGCCTGGAATGCGCGCACCGCGTAGGTGTCGTAGGCAGTAACGAAGACCACCGCCGGCACCGTCTCCAGGCCGTCCAGCACATCGAACCCACTGCCGGAAGGCATCTGCACATCCAGCAGTACCAGGTCCGGCGCCAGCGTGGCGATCGCCTCGCGCGCGGCAGGCACATCGTCGGCCTCACCCACGCACTGCACCCAGGGCAGCGCCGACAACAGCGTGCGCAGCTCCTGCCGCGCCAGCCGCGCATCATCAACGATCAACACACGCAGCGTGGCACTCATTGTGGAATCTCCAGCAGGGCCTGCATGCGATCGCCGACCGGCTGCAGGGTGAAACGCCCGCGCGAACCGAGCTGCGCACGCAGGTAGGCCAGACCCACACCATGCCCGTGGGTGGGCTCGCTGGCATTGCCCAGCGGGTTGTCCACCTGAAGGCGCAACACGTCGTTGTCCAACGTGGCCCGGATCTCTATCCCGCCACCACCGGGACGACTGGCGATGCCGTGCTTGATCGCATTTTCCACCAGCAACTGCAACGCCATCGCCGGCAACTGTGCCTGCAGGGCGTCAGCATCGATGCGCCGAGCTACCTGCAGGCGCTGCTCGAAGTGGATGGCCTCGATCGCCAGATAGTCGTCCACCACCGCCAGTTCTTCGGCCAGCGTGACCTGCTCACTGCGGTTGTGCGCCAGCGCTTGGCGCAGTGTGCGCGACAGGCGGGTGACCATGTCACGCGCACGCTCGGGATCTTCCAGGATCAGCGCGCGCAGGTTGTTCAGCGCATTGAACATGAAGTGCGGGTTGAGCCGTGCGCGCAGTGCATCGCGCTCCAGTGCGCTGCGTTCGGCTTCGGCTCGCAGCCGGGCCAGTTCACTGTGGCGCGCCCGGCGCAGACCGTGCAGGCCGGCCCACAGGCCGGTCCACATCAGCAGGAACAGCGCGGTGTTCATCCAGTACACCAGCAGCGAAGACCATCGGTAATCCGCGTGGCCACCGGGCAGCTGCACCCAGCCCAGTGCCAGCGCCGGCAGCAGCAGCGCCGCCGTCATCGCCTGTGCGACGCTGGCACCGGCCACCACACCGGCGGCCAGTTTCAACACCAGGCTGCCCAGGCTCCCCTCCCACCAGCGCTGGCGCAGCGCCACCGCGCGCAGCATGCCACTGCACAGCCACAGGCAGGCGGCCACGCTGACGGTGATCAACACGATGCCGCTGAACACCACGCCGCCGCCGATCCGCATCCCCGCCCACAGCCCGTACATCGCATAACCCGCCCATGCCAGTGCATTGAGCGTCCAGAAGCGGCGGGATGAGGTAGTGGCGTCCATGCGGGCTCTCGGCGAGGACAAGGGTCAGGGGTGCGCGGCGAGGAAACGCTGCACCTGCTCCTGCAGCCAGCGCGGATCATCCCACATCAGGAAGTGGAACCCCTGCGCGCTCATCGCGATCTGCACGCCCTGAAGCTTCGCGTACTGGGCCTGGAACACCGCGCGCGTGCTGGCCTCGGTGCCGCCCATCGGCTGGTAACCGGCCCAGCTGCCCAGCACCAGCGTCGGTGCGCTGATCGAGGCGATGCTGTCGCGCAGGTCGGTGGTCATCACCGCATGCATGGCATCGGCGGTGGTCTGGCGGTCACTGCCTTCGCCCCAGCGGCCCAGCTCGGCCTGGCGCTGCGGATCACGGGTCATGCCCGGAAGGCCCGCCTGCAACTGCGCCTGCCATTGCGCGGCGTCGGCAGCGAGCATGCCCTTGCGCAGCTGGTCGGCCATCGGCCGCACGCTGTCTGCGGTGGCCTTCGGGTCACGCGCGGCTGGCAGAAACGGCAGTGCATCGACCACCATCAGGGCGCTGACCGCCGCCGGCTCGGCCTGCGCCATCTGCAGGCCCAGCAGGCCACCCAGGCTGTGTCCGATCACCACCACCGGGCCCAGGTGCCGGTCATGCAGGTAGGCCAGCAGCTGCCCGCGCATGGCCGGCAGGAAGTCGGCCGGGCGCGGATCAGCGGCTGCGGCGCCGGCAAAGCCGGGCAGCTGCACCAGATGGCACTGCACGTCCTTCAGCGCCAGGCAGGTCTCGCGCCAGACCTCGGCGCTGCTGTTGAGACCGGGGATCATCAGCAGCGGACGGCCCTTGCCGACCACCTCGACCTGCACCTTGCCGGTGCCTGTGGCGGCCGCCGCATGGGCCGGACCGGAGCCAAGCACGGCCATCGCCATGCCGATCATCGCCAGCCGGGCCAAGGCCTTCATTGCGTACCACAGTGCCAGGAAGATCTTCATCGTCTGCTCCTTCGTCGGGTGGGTGGTGCCGGGATGGGAACAGCGTGCCGCCGGGCCAGTGCCCCCGGTTACGATTTCGGAGCAACGGCCGGACACCTGGGCGAACGGTCGCGTGCCACGGATGGCCTGCCCTCACGCAGCCGTCAGACATCCATCTTGATGAAGCGATATACTGGCCCGCACCCGCCGCCACCGCCCGTGCCATGACTGCCATCAGCTTCGAGTTCTATCCGCCCAAGACCGACGAACAGCGCAGCCAGCTGGACCGCGCCGCGGCCAAGCTGAAGGACTACGGTCCCGAGTACGTGTCGTGTACCTTCGGCGCTGGTGGCTCGACCCTGAGCTACACCTCCGAAACCGTGCGCCATCTCAACCAGCACCACGGTTTCGATGCCGCGCCGCACCTGTCGTGCGTGGGCGGCACCCGCCAGGAAATCCGCGAGCTGCTCAAGCTGTATCGCGCCATCGGCTGCCGCCGCCTGGTCGCGCTGCGCGGCGACCTGCCGTCGGGCATGGGCTTTCCCGGCGACATGCGCTATGCCGCCGAACTGATCGACTTCATCCGCGCCGAGCACGGCGATGCGTTCCATATCGAAGTAGGCGCGTACCCAGAAACGCATCCGCAGGCCTCCGACGCACTGGCCGACCTGAAGCACTTCAAGGCCAAGATCGATGCCGGTGCCGATGCGGCGATCACCCAGTACTTCTTCAACCCGGACGCGTACTTCCATTTCGTCGACGAAGTACGGCGGCTGGGCGTGCAGGTACCGATCACCCCCGGCATCATGCCGATTGCCAACTTCAGCCAGCTGCGTCGCTTCTCCGAACAATGTGGTGCGGAGATTCCGCGTTGGATCAGCCGCAAGATGCAGGCCTATGGCGATGACGCGGAGTCCGTGCGTGCATTCGGCACTGAAGTGGTGGCCCGGCTGTGCCAGCGCCTGATCGAGGGCGGCGCACCCGGCCTGCACTTCTACACCCTGAACCTGGCCAAGCCGACCACCTCGGTGCTGAAGCTGCTGCAGGGCTGAGAGCACGACGCGCAAGCGTGATCGGCGCTACCCTGCAGGAATGATCCGGCTTTCCTTCCTGCTGTTGCTGCTGCCGCTGTGCGTGCTGTCGAGCGTCGCCCAGGCGCAGTCCACGCGCCTGAACCGCTGTACCGATGCCCAGGGCCAGAGCGTGTATACCGACCGTCCCTGCGACAGCCTGGGTGCGCAGTCGCGGCTGCCGCCGCCTGCGCCCGCCGGCAACACCCTGCAGCGCGACACCCTGGGGGCACGCTGCCCGCGGCGACTGAGCGAACTGGTGGATGCGCTGCGTACTGGCATCCTCAGCAACGATGTGAACCGGCTGTCCTCGCTGTACCTGTGGGGCGCGGTCTCTGATGCGGGTGCGCAGCGCATCCTCGGCCAACTGGAATCGTTGGCGCGGCGGCCATTGGTGGACGTGGTGCCGGTGTATCCCTCGCAGGCGCTGCCGCAATCGCAGGATGAGGGCCAGAGCCCTGCTGCGCAGGGATCCGACTCTGTGGTCTCTGTGGCGCGGCATCCGATCGGCCTGCGCCTGGAACAGACCTTGCCCGGCAGCGTGTCGCGCGCTTCGACGGTGCTGGGGTTGCGGCGGCAGTACGGGTGTTTCTGGATCACGTTGTGATCGGGAGGGTCAGGGCCCCGCGTTGCGATGATCCGACCCTGACATCACGCCGGCCACAGCGCGCGAATGGCGGCGATGCCCTGCCCACCATGGCGACGCGCCTCACTGATGTGGCCACTGCCCATGCCACCCAGCGCGTAGATCGGCAGTGACACCTGCGCACGCAGCTCGGCGAAGGCATCCCAGCCCAGCGGCACGGCATCGGGATGGCTGGCCGTGGCCTGCACCGGACCCAGCACGGCGAAGTCGCAGCCCAACTGCTGTGCGGCCTGCAGCTGCTGCAGGTCATGGCAGGACGCGGCCACCAGCTGGCCTTCGGGCAGCGGACGCTGCGACAGCTCCAGCAGCTGTTCGCTGCCCAGATGTACGCCCACGCCCAGTGCGCGTGCCAGCTCGATATCGCGGTTGAGCAGCCACTGCACGCCGCTGCGACGATGCGCGCGCAGGGCCTGCTCGACCATCGCCTGGCGCTGCGGATGCGCCGTCGGCAAGCGCAGCTGGATGCGCTGCTGGCCCGCGGCCACCGCGCGCTGCAGCTGTTCGTGCCAATGCTGCATGCCACCCTCATCATCGGCCGGCGCCGGGGTGATCAGGTAGCTGTCGGGCTGGCGCAGGGCGGCCACCACCGGCAGGTCTGCCGGCGGCATTGAATAGCGGCCCAGCTTGTCCGGCGCCACCCAGGTGATCGCCTGCCCTTCACGGCCGCGGGGGGTTCCCTTCCAGCTGCGCACGTGGCGCACTTCCAGGGTCAGGTGCTTGTCCGGATAGCGCTGCGGCACGTCCATCAGCCACTCGCCGACATCGGCCTCGATGCCCAGTTCCTCGCGCAGCTCGCGCACCAGGGCCTGCTCGGAGGTCTCGCCGGATTCGCGCTTGCCGCCGGGGAATTCCCACAGGCCAGCCATGTCGCGGTTCTCGGTACGGCGGTTGAGCAGCACGCGGCCACGGGCGTCGGTGATGACGGCGGCCACAACGTGGATCGATCGGGTGGGGGAAGGCATGGAGGAAGCATGCCCAGAACAGGGCGGCCCGTGCAATCTCGGATCCGGCCGGATCAGCCCTGCGAAACAGCCGCCATAAAAGAAGAACCCCGCTTTCGCGGGGCTCTTCGGGGTCAGCTCAGCTGGCCGTGGCAGTGCTTGTACTTCTTGCCACTGCCGCACGGGCATGGATCGTTGCGGCCGATCTTCGGCTCGTCGCGCTGCACCTGTGCGTTGCCCTGCTGGGCAGCCTGCACCTGCGCAGCTTCCTCGTCGGCGCTGTAGCCGCCCACGTCCTGGTGCTGGAACTGCGACTGGCTCAGGCGGGCTTCGGCCTGCTGGCGTTCGGCCGCTTCCAGCGCCTGCACTTCCTCGTCGCTGCGGATGCGCACGCGCGACAGCAGGGTCACCACTTCGCGCTTGACGTTCTCCAGCATGTCCGAGAACAGTTCGAAGGCTTCCTTCTTGTACTCCTGCTTCGGCTGCTTCTGCGCGTAACCACGCAGGTAGATGCCCTGGCGCAGGTAATCCATGCGGGCCAGGTGCTCCTTCCAGCTCTGGTCCAGCACGGTCAGCATCACGTGCTTCTCCAGCGCGCGCATGGTCTCTTCGCCCACGCCGGCTTCCTTCTCGGCGAAGTGCTGGTTGACGCGTTCCTGCACCTTGGCAGCGATGGCTTCGGCGTCCAGCTCTTCGTGCGACTTGACCAGGTCGGTCAGCGACATCTGCAGGCCGAAGTCCGACTCCAGGGTCGCTTCCAGGCCGCGCAGGTCCCACTGCTCGTCGATCGAGTTCGGCGGCACGAAGCGGGCCACCACGTCGAAGATCACGTCGTCGCGGATGCCGTCGACGTTGTCCTTCACCGACTCGGCGTCCAGCAGTTCGTCGCGCTGGGCGTAGATCACCTTGCGCTGGTCGTTGTTGACGTCGTCGAAGTCCAGCAGGTTCTTGCGGATATCGAAGTTGTGGGCCTCGACCTTGCGCTGCGCCTTCTCGATCTGGCGGCTGACCAGGCGGTCCTCGATGACGTCATCTTCCTTCATGCCCATCATGCGCATGGCCTTCTGCACCCAGTCGGAGGCGAAGATGCGCATCAGGTTGTCTTCCAGCGACAGGTAGAAGCGGGACGAACCCGGGTCACCCTGGCGGCCCGAACGGCCACGCAGCTGGTTGTCGATACGGCGCGATTCATGGCGTTCGGTACCGACGATGTGCAGGCCGCCGGCAGCCTTGACGGCCTCGTGGCGCTTCTGCCATTCGGCCTTGACCGCGGCCTTCTGCTCGTCGGTGGCACCTTCGCCCAGCTCGTGGATTTCCGCTTCCAGCGAACCGCCCAGCACGATGTCGGTACCACGGCCGGCCATGTTGGTGGCAATGGTCACGGCCGCCGGACGGCCGGCATTGGCGACGATGGTCGCTTCGCGGTCATGCTGCTTGGCGTTTAGCACTTCGTGCTTCACGCCCGCCTTGCGCAGGTGCTCGGACAGCATTTCCGAGGTTTCGATCGAGGTGGTACCCACCAGCACCGGCTGGCCGCGCTTGGCGCACTCTTCGATGTCGGCCAGCACCGCATTGAACTTGCCCTTGCGGTTGAGGAACACCTGGTCCGGGCTGTCCTTGCGGATGGTCGGGCGGTTGGTCGGAATCACCACCACTTCCAGGCCGTAGATGCTCTGGAACTCGAAGGCTTCGGTATCGGCCGTACCGGTCATGCCGGACAGCTTCTTGTACATGCGGAACAGGTTCTGGAAGGTGATGCTCGCCAGCGTCTGGTTCTCGCGCTGGACCGGCACGCCTTCCTTCGCTTCCACCGCCTGGTGCAGGCCATCGGACCAGCGACGGCCGGACAGGGTGCGGCCGGTGAACTCATCGACGATGACCACTTCGCCATCGCGCACGATGTAGTCCACGTCACGCTGGTAGATCGCGTGCGCGCGCAGTGCGGCGTTGAGGTGGTGGACCACGGTCAGGTTCTGCGGCGCGTACAGGCCTTCGGTCTCGCCGTCGAGGATGCCGGCCTCGACCAGCAGCTGCTCGGCGTGCTCCATGCCCGCTTCGGACAGGTGCACCTGCTTGCCCTTCTCGTCGACCCAGAAGTCGCCTTCGCCGTCTTCCACTTCCTGCTTGACCAGGTTCGGCACGACGCGGTTGACGCGGATGTACAGCTCCGGGGAATCATCGGCCGGGCCGGAGATGATCAGCGGGGTACGCGCTTCGTCGATCAGGATGGAGTCGACTTCGTCGACGATGGCGTAGTGCAGGCCGCGCTGGTAGCGGTCGGCCTTGGACAGCGCCATGTTGTCGCGCAGGTAGTCGAAACCGAATTCGTTGTTGGTGCCGTAGGTGATGTCCGAGGCGTAGGCTTCGCGCTTGTCGCTGTGCGGCATGCCCGGGTAGACCACGCCCACGCTCAGGCCCAGCCAGTTGTACAGCTTGCCCATCTGCGCGGCGTCACGGCGCGCCAGGTAGTCGTTCACGGTGACCACGTGCACGCCCTTGCCTTCCAGCGCGTTGAGGTACACCGGCAGGGTCGCCACCAGGGTCTTGCCTTCACCGGTGCGCATTTCTGCGATCTTGCCCAGGTGAAGCACCATGCCGCCGATCAGCTGCACGTCGTAGTGGCGCATGCCCAGCACGCGGCGGCCGGCCTCGCGGCAGACCGCGAACGCTTCCGGCAGCACCTTGTCCAGGGCTTCACCATTGGCGATGCGCTGCTTGAACTCCGGCGTCTTGGCCTGAAGCTGCTCGTCGGAAAGCTTCTCGATCTCCGGTTCCAGCGCATTGATCTTGGCGACGATGCGGTTGAGCTGGCGCAGCTGTCGTTCGTTACGACTGCCAAATACGCGGGTAAGCAGGCTGTTGATCATTGAAGGAACCGGGTTGGATGGACACGACGCCCGGCCTCCCCCTTGGGATCCGTCCGCCGCAAACGAAACAGGGCGCCTGGCGCCCTGTCGATGGCAACACCCATTGTAGCTTGGGACGGCCGTGAGGGGTTTCAACCCTTTGCGGTCGTCCAGGCGGCCGGGACCGGGGTCCTGGCGGACGCGCTTTGCGCTCGCGGGGCATGGCCCCGCGCTACCGCCGGGATCCGACGGCGTGCCGGTAGCGCCGGGCCATGCCCGGCGTTGGGTTCAACCGCGGCTGACGCGGCCGACCGGCGTGTTGCCGCCGTCGCCGAGGAACTTGCGCGGGTTGACCACGTTGCCGTTCTCCCACACCTCGAAGTGCACGTGGGCGCCGGTCGAACGACCGGTGGAACCGGCCTTGGCCACTTCCTGCCCGGCACGGACCAGGTCGCCGACCTTCACCACCAGGCGCGAATTGTGCGCGTAGCGGGTGACGTAGCCGTTACCGTGGTCGACGTCGACCACGTTGCCGTAGCCGCCCTTGACGCCGGAGAAGCTGACCACGCCTTCGGCCACGGCCATCACCGGGTCACCGACCTTGGCGTGGAAGTCCATGCCCTTGTGGGTGGCGGCACCGCGGCCGAACGGGTCGGCACGGGTGCCGAAACCGGAGGTCACATAGCTGTTGCGGATCGGCATGCGCGAGGGCACGGCGTTCTGCTGCAGCTGGTGGTCGAACATCAGCGATTCCATCACCGACAACTGGCGGCCTGAAGCAGCGAAGCGCTGCTCCAGCACCTGTAAGTCGGCGTTGACGTCCTTGACCGGGATGTCGCTGGTCGGGCCGCCGGCGTCACCGTCACCGAGGCCGGGGGTCTCGTTGAAGTCGAACTCGCCGTCTTCCAGCTTGCCCATCTGGGTCAGCCGTTCGCCGAGGGCGTTGAGGCGTGTGGCCTGGGCCTGCAGCTCGCCGAGGCGGGCCGCCAGCGCGTTGACCTGGGTCTGCGCATCGCGCTTGACCTTGGCCAGCTCCGCATCCTGGCGCTCGACCTTGGCCTGCAGGCGGGAGTCATTCAGCGCGCTGGCGCCAATGCCACCGGCAAGGCCGATAATGCAGCCTACCCCGAGCACGCTGCCCAGCAGGGCGCGGGGGCGGTCCTCGAAATAGAACCGCAAACGCGCGATGGGCGACGATTTGGCCTGTCCTTCACGCGTTTTGATTACGATCTTTTTGAATGCCATCAGTGAGTTTTCATGTCTGAGCCGAAATCCAGCGTTCGCCCCGCGTCAGTGCCGAAGCCGGCGCTGGATGCGGTGATGGCGGACAAAAGCGGGAACCCGCTGCGGCGTGCCTTGTGGCTCGACGCGCTGGACCGTCAGTTGCGCCCCCAGTTGCCGCCACCTCTGCGCAGCCGTTGCCGGCTGGCCAATGTGGACGGGGAACACCTCGTTTTTCTCGTCGAGTCCCCGGTCTGGCATGCCAAGTTGCGGCTTGCCGAAGCCCAGTTGCTCGACGCGGCCCGTTCCATCGGGCTGAAGGCCACCAAGGTGACCATCAAGACTGCGTCTCCCACTCCCACGCGCTCCCCAGCGCTCGACAACCGGAATGGACCCCACGCAGTTTCAGCCGCCACGCACAAAGGGCTACGCGACGCCTTGGCTTGCCTGCAGGACGTTCCTTCGAAGCCGAAGAAGCGGTCCTGACGACAACGGAGCATCCGGCTCCGCTCCCCGTCGCA
Organism: Stenotrophomonas sp. YJH_SMC_16; assembly: GCF_059367875.1. Lineage (NCBI taxonomy): Bacteria > Pseudomonadati > Pseudomonadota > Gammaproteobacteria > Lysobacterales > Lysobacteraceae > Stenotrophomonas > Stenotrophomonas sp. YJH_SMC_16. The sequence goes on from NZ_JCAFRH010000004.1 coordinate 127,561, forward strand.
CGTGTCACCACGGCGTGAAACATTTCGGGGGCCGGGTCGCATCCTAGCTGCCATCCGGGGGCCTGTCGTTAGATTGTTGTTAAAACTACGTTAAATTCAGGCTTCAGATCCAACAGGTTCACAAAACCGTGACCTCGAACCGGCCTTGATGCGCGTCAAGCATGCTGAATGCGACGACGATACCTGAAACGACAACGCCGCCCTGGAAGGCGGCGTTTTTGTCTTTCAATTCAACAACCTGCAGAAATCAGGCGTAGGCCGGAGTGGCATATTCGACCGGATCCGGCGTGGCCGGCGAGTCGAAGCTGACCCATTCCCAGGCGGTGGCATCGGCCATCAGCGCGCGCACCAGCTTGTTGTTGAGCGCGTGACCCGACTTGAAGCCCTCGTAGGCACCCAGCACCTGGCCACCGGCCAGATAAAGGTCGCCGATCGCGTCGAGGATCTTGTGGCGCACGAATTCGTCGGCGTAGCGCAGGCCGTCTTCGTTGAGCACGCGGAACTCGTCCAGCACGATGGCGTTGTCCATCGAACCGCCCAGGCCCAGGTTGCGCTCGCGCATGTATTCCAGGTCGCGCATGAAGCCGAAGGTGCGCGCGCGGGAGATTTCCTTGGTGTAGGCCAGCGTCGAGAACTCGATTTCCTGGCGCGACTGCTTGGCCGGGATCATCGGGTGGTCGAACTGGATGGTGAAGCCCAGCTTGTAGCCCTCGTACGGGCTGAAGCGGGCCACCTTGTCGCCCTCGGTCACTTCCACGGTCTTCAGCACGCGGATGAAGCGCTTGGGCGCATCCTGTTCCACGATGCCCGCCGACTGCAGCAGGAACACGAAGGGGCCGGCCGAACCGTCCATGATCGGCAGCTCGGCCGAGGACAGTTCGACGATGATGTTGTCCACACCCAGGCCGGCCAGCGCCGACATCAGGTGTTCGACGGTCTGGATCTTGGCGTCGTTGCAGGTCAGGCCGGTGCACAGGGTCACTTCGGTGACCAGCTCGGCCTTGGCCGGCACTTCCACCACCGGGTCCAGGTCCACGCGGCGGAACACGATGCCATGGTTGACCGGTGCCGGGCGCAGGGTCATGTAGACCTTGTCACCGCTGTGCAGGCCAACGCCGGTGGCGCGGATCGTGTTCTTGAGGGTGCGTTGCTGGATCATGGGGGATGGACCGGAAGTGACACATTAGATTAACACGCAAGGTCCCCTACCCCGGCTGAAAGCAGGCAGGACGCACCGGCGCGCCAATGGGACGCACATGAAGCAGGGCGGCCGGGCCCATCCTGGCCCGGCGCCCGCATTTTCAGGACATGGTGGCGCAACCCGGGGAGGACAACCCCGGGCCGCCCCGCTCAGTCCGCCTGGCGGCGCAGGAACGCCGGGATGTCCAGGTAGTCGTTCGGCAGTTCCGCCGCAGCCGGGGCCGAAGCCGCCGGGGCCGACGGGGCCGAAGCCGCCGCGGTATCGCTGCTGGCACGACGCAGGCCCAGGCCCATGCCACCGACGGCCTTGGACACAGCGTCGCCGCCGTTGTCGAAGTCACCGAATTCCGGCTGGCCGGTGGTGGCATTGCGGACCAGCTTGATCGGCGCACGCTCGCCCGGACGCTGGGTCTTGCTGGCCGACACGCGGTTCAGGCCGGTAGCGACCACGGTCACGCGCACTTCGTCCTGCATGTCCGGATCCAGCACGGTACCGACCACCACGGTGGCGTCTTCGGAAGCGAAGCCATCGATGGTGCGGCCGATCTCGTCGAACTCGGCCATGGTGAAGTCGGCGCCGGCGGTGATGTTGACCAGGATGCCGTTGGCACCGGCCAGGTTCACATCGTCCAGCAGCGGGTTCTGGATCGCGGCTTCGGCAGCGGCCTGGGCGCGGTCATCGCCACGGGCGGTGCCGGTACCCATCATCGCCAGGCCCATTTCGGACATCACGGTGCGCACGTCGGCGAAGTCGACGTTGATCAGGCCCGGACGCACGATCAGGTCGGCAATGCCCTGCACGGCGCCCTGCAGCACGTCGTTGGCGGCACGGAAGGCCTGGATCATGGTCGCGTTGCGGCCCAGCACGGTGATCAGCTTCTCGTTCGGGATGGTGATCAGCGAGTCGCAGTGCTGGCTCAGTTCCTCGATGCCCTTCAGCGCCACCTGCATGCGGCGACGGCCTTCGAACGGGAACGGCTTGGTGACCACGGCCACGGTCAGGATGCCCATTTCCTTGGCCAGCTGTGCCACCACCGGTGCCGCGCCGGTGCCGGTGCCACCGCCCATGCCGGCGGTGATGAAGACCATGTCCGCGCCCTGCAGCGCGTCCATGATGCGCTCACGGTCTTCCAGCGCGGCCTGGCGGCCGACTTCCGGATTCGCGCCTGCGCCCAGGCCCTTGGTCACGTTGGTACCCAGCTGCAGCTGCAGCTTGGCACCACAATTCTTGATGGCCTGCGAGTCGGTGTTGGCGGTGATGAATTCCACGCCATCCACCGCCGAGTTGACCATGTGCGCCACGGCATTGCCGCCGCCGCCGCCCACGCCAACCACCTTGATCACCGCATTGGGTGCCATCTTTTCGATCAGTTCAAAATGCGCCATGTCCGTGTCCTCGTTGTATCCGCTTTGGCTGGCATGGGCATTCGGGCGTCCTGCCGTCCTGCTGCATGCCGACGTTGCGGCTGTGTGGGTTGTGTGTTGCCGGTGTTGCCTTGTGATGCGGGTACTGCGGGTGTTGCGCCTGGGCGATGCCCAGGTTTGCGGATTCCGCGTCAGAACTCGCCGCGGAACCAGGTCTTGAGTTTCTTGAACATGCTTCCAGCGCGCCCGGTCGGCAGCGAAGGCCGGCGCGGATGCTCGATCTGGCTGCCCATCAGCAGCAGGCCCACGCCGGTGGCGTGCACCGGGTTGCCCACCACTTCGCCCAGCCCGGTGACGTGCTGCGGGATGCCCACGCGCACCGGCATCTGCAGCATTTCCTCGGCCAGCTCGACCACGCCTTCCATCTTCGACGCACCACCGGTCAGCACCATGCCGGCGCGTACCAGTTCCTCGAAGCCGGAGCGGCGCAGTTCGGCCTGCACCATCTCGAAGATTTCCTCGTAACGACCCTGCACCGCCTGCGCCAGCGAGTGGCGCGGCATGCGACGCGGCGGGCGGTCACCCACCGACGGCACCTGGATGCTCTCCTCGGCGGTGGCCAGCTGGGCCAGGGCGCAGGCGTAACGCACCTTGATCTGCTCGGCTTCCGGGGTCGGCGTGCGCAGCATGTGCGCGATGTCGTTGGTGACGTGGTCGCCGGCGATCGGCAGCGAGGCGGTGTGGCAGATCGCGCCCTGCACGAACACCGCGATGTCGGTGGTGCCGGCGCCCATGTCGACCAGCACCACGCCCAGCTCGCGCTCGTCAGCAGTCAGCACCGCCACGCTGGAGGCCAGCGAGGACAGCACCAGGTCATCCACCTGCAGGCCGCAGCGCTGCACGCACTTGCTGATGTTGGCCGCGGCCGACTGCGCGCACACCACCAGGTGCGCGTGCACCTCCAGGCGCACGCCGGTCATGCCGACCGGGTTGCGGATGCCTTCCTGCGAGTCGTCCAGCACGTACTCGCGCGGGATCGCGTGCAGGATCTTCTGGTCGGCCGGAATCGCCACCGCCTTGGCCGCGTCGAGCACGCGATCCAGGTCGCCCCAGGTCACCTCGCCATCGCGGATCGGCACGATGCCCGGCGAATTCTTGCACTGCACGTGGTTGCCGGAGATCGAGGCGTACACCGAGCGGATCTCGCAGCCGGCCATCAGCTCGGCTTCTTCCACCGCGCGCTGGATCGACTGCACGGTCGATTCGATGTCCACCACCACGCCGCGCTTCAAACCGCGCGACTCGTGCGAGCCGATGCCGATCACTTCGATCGGGTTGCCCGGCGAATACTCGCCCACCAGCGCCACCACCTTGGAGGTGCCGATGTCCAGGCCAACGATCAGCGATTTGTCACCCTTGCGATTCATGTCCTTTCCTGCGTCCTGCTGGCTGGGGTCGCCGGCGTTTTCGCCGGCGTGGCCGGGGTACCCCAGCTCAGCGTGAAACCATTGGTGTAACGGAGGTCGGCGCGCTCGATCGGCGCGTCCTGACGGTTCAGCTGCGGCAGCACCTTGACGAAGCGCTGCATGCGCGAGCGCGCGTCGTCACGGCCCACCACCACTTCGGTGCCGTTGCTCAGCACCAGCGACCAGCTGCCGCGTGCATCCATCGTCACCCGGCGCACGTCGACGCCGGCCGGTGCAAACAATGCACGCGAGTCGCTGTACAGCTTCATCACTTCTTCTGTCTGGCTGTCCGGGCCATCCAGTTCGGGCAGCGCCAGGTCGGCCAGCTTCTTCGGCGTGGGGAACAACTTGCCCTGCTCGGAAACCAGGCGGTCGCTGCCCCAGCGCGCGAACGGCTTGTGCTCGACCAGGGTCACTTCCAGCACGTCCGGCCACTGCTTGCGCACCTGCGCGCTTTCCACCCACGGCAGCTGTTCCAGCGCGTCCTGCGCGTCCTGCAGCTTGACCGCGAAGAAGCCGGCGCGTGCGTACGGCAGCAGCACCTGCTGCAGCTGTTCGGCCGGCACCCGCTTGAACTCACCATGCACGCGCAGCTTCGCCAGCGGCCAGCGCTCGGCGCCGACCCAGCCATTGACCACGGCCACCACCGGCAGTGCAACCACCGACAGCGCCAACAGCCAGACGAAGATGCGCAGCACCGCGTTCATGCGTGCGAGGCCTCCAGGGTCTGTTCCAGCACGCGCCACACCAGCTCTTCGAAGCTGATGCCGGCCTGGCCTGCGGCCTTGGGCACCAGCGAATGGCTGGTCATGCCCGGCGCGGTGTTCACTTCCAGCAGGAAGAAGCGGCCGCTGCTGCGATCGCGCATCACGTCCACGCGCCCCCAGCCACGGCAACCGGCGGCACGGAATGCGGCCAGCGCGATGCGCCGGATTTCTTCTTCGTCGTCACCGTCCAGGCCCGGGCACAGATACTGGGTGTCTTCGGCGATGTACTTGGCGTTGTAGTCGTACCACTGGCCCTTGGGCACGATGCGGATCGACGGCAGCGCGACGTCGCCAAGGATGGCCACGGTCAGTTCGTCGCCGACCACCATCTGCTCCATCAGCAGCTGTCCGTCGTAGCGCGCGGCCAGCGCCACGGCCTCATCCAGGCCCGCATCATCGGTCACCCGGCTGATGCCCACGCTGGAACCTTCGTTGGCCGGCTTCACCACCACCGGCAGGCCCAGTTCGGCCGCCAGCGCATGTACGTTCGACGCGTCGACCTTCCTGTACTGCGGGGTCGGCAGGCCCAGCGACAGCCACACCTGCTTGGTGCGGATCTTGTCCATGCTCAGCGCCGAACCCAACACGTCCGAGCCGGTGTACGGCACGCCGAAGGCGTCCATCAGGCCCTGCACGATGCCGTCCTCACCACCACCGTTGTGGCCATGCAGGATGTTGAACACGCGATCGATGCCACCGGCGGCCAGCGCCTTGGCCAGCGCCGGGATGCCGTCCACGGCAAACGCATCGACGCCGCGTGACTGCAGGGCTTCGAGCACGTTGCGGCCGGAATCCAGAGATACCTCGCGTTCGCTGGAGGTGCCACCGAGCAGCACGGCGACGCGGCCGAAGCGAGCCGGGTCGGTCACGTGCAGCGGCGGGAAGGTCAGCGTGCTCACGCCTCGCCCTCCCCCTTGAAGCCTTCCACCGCGATGTGGGTGGCCACGGCGCCGATGTCGCCCGCCCCCATCATCAGCAGCAGGTCACCGTCCTGCAGTACGTCCGGCAGCACGCTGGCCAGTTCGGCGGCCTTGCCCACCACCACCGGCTCGCTGCGGCCGCGCGCACGGATGGCACGGGCCAGCGCGTGCGAGTCGGCACCGGCAATCGGCTCTTCACCGGCCGGGTAGACCTCGCTCAGCACCAGCGCGTCGACGCTGGACAGCACGGCCGCAAACTTGTCGAACTGGTCGCGGGTACGGCTGTAGCGGTGCGGCTGGAAGGCCACCACCAGGCGCTTGTCGGCCCAGCCACCGCGGGCGGCAGCGAACACGGCTTCCAGCTCGCTCGGGTGATGACCGTAGTCGTCGATGATGCGGACCTTGGCACCGCTGGCGGTGGTCACTTCGCCCAGATCGTTGAAGCGACGGCCGACACCGGCAAAGGCTTCCAGCGCGCGTGCGATGGCATCCGGGGCCACGCCCAGCTGCCAGCCCACTGCAGCGGCGGCCAGCGCATTCAGCACGTTATGCTTGCCGGGCAGCGCCAGCACCACTTCCTGGCTGGTGCCCTGCGGCAGGCGCAGGGTGAAGCGCATGCGCGAGCCTTCCTGCACCACGTTCTCGGCGCGCACGTCGGCCTGCGGGCTCATGCCGTAGCTCATCACGTGGCGCGGGGTCTTGGCGGCCAGTGCAGCCACTTCCGGGTCGTCGATGCACAGCACCGCCAGGCCGTAGAACGGCAGGCGCTGCAGGAACTCGGCGAACGCCGCCTGCACGCGGGCGAAGTCGTTGCCGTAGTTCTCCAGATGATCGGCATCGATGTTGGTGATGATCGACATCAGCGGGTTCAGGCGCAGGAAGCTGCCATCGCTTTCGTCGGCCTCGGCCACCAGCCACTGGCCACCGCCCAGCTTGGCGTTGGCGCCGGCGGCCAGCAGCTGACCACCGATCACGAACGTCGGGTCCAGGCCACCTTCGCTCAGCACCGCAGCGGTGAGGCTGGTGGTGGTGGTCTTGCCATGGGTGCCGGCCACGGCGATGCCACGGCGGAAACGCATCAGTTCGGCCAGCATCGCTGCGCGCGGCATGATCGGAATGCGCTGGCTGCGCGCTTCCATCAGTTCCGGGTTGTCTTCGCGGATGGCGCTGGAGACCACCACGCAGTCGGTGCCCAGCACGTTGGCCGCGGAGTGGCCGCGCATGATGCGCGCACCCAGGCTGGCCAGGCGGCGGGTCGCCACGTTGTCGGCGTTGTCCGAGCCGGACACTTCATAGCCCAGCGTCAGCATCACTTCGGCGATACCGCTCATGCCGGTGCCGCCGATGCCGACGAAATGCACGCGCGGGAATGCGCGCACCAGGTCGTTGGTGTCGTGCAGGCGACGGATCATGCGCGGCCTCGCGCAGGGCAGGCGCGGTGGCATGCCTTCTTCATACAGCTTCCTCAAGAATGATATCGGCGATGCGCTCGGCGGCATCGACCTTGGCCAGGGCACGCGCGGCTTGCGCCATCTGCATGCGGCGGGCGGGATTTTCGGACAGATCGCGCAGCAGTGCGGCAATGCCGTCGGCCAGCGTTCCGTCCTGCTTCAGCAACACCGCCGCGCCACGCTCGACCAGGTACTCCGCATTGCGGGTCTGGTGATCGTCGACGGCGGCAGGGAATGGCACCAGCACGCTGCCGACACCGACCGCACACAGCTCGGCCAGCGTCGACGCGCCTGCACGGCACACGACCAGGTCGGCCCATGCAAAGGCTTCGGCCATGTCCGCGATGAACGGGGTGATTTCAGCCTGCACGCCGGCCTTGGCATACGCCTCGACCGCTTCGGCATGCAGCTTCTCGCCACTCTGGTGGCGCACCTGCACCGGCACACCCGTGCCCAGCGCGGCAATCGCCTGCGGCACGCCGGTGTTGAGCGCACGCGCCCCCTGGCTGCCGCCGACCACCAGCACGCGCAGCGGGCCGTGGCGGTCGGCGAAGCGCTGTTCCGGCGGCGCGATGGCGGCGATCTCCGCACGCACCGGGTTGCCGACGAACTCCTCGCGCGCGGCGAAGGTACCGGGGAAGCCGGTCAGCAACCGGCGCGCATAGCGCGACAGGATGCGGTTGGTCATGCCGGGCGCGCGATTCTGTTCGTGCACCAGCAGCGGCAGGCCGTGCAGGCGCGTGGCCATGCCGCCGGGGCCGGAGGCAAAGCCGCCGAAGGCCACCACCGCACGCGGCTGGCGCTTGCGGATGATCATGCCGGCCGCGCGCAGCGCGCGCATCAACCGCCACGGCGCACCCAGCAGGGCCAGCTTGCCCTTGCCGCGCAGGCCGGTGATGGCCAGCGTGTCGATGGCGATGTCGTGCTGCGGCACCAGGCGAGTTTCCATCGCACCGTCGGCGCCCATCCAGGTGACCGGCACGCCTCGCTCGCGCAGCACGCGGGCCACGGCCAGGCCGGGGAAGATGTGACCGCCGGTACCACCGGCCAGGATCATCACCGGGCGCACGTTGTCGGTGGCTGCGTTCATGACAGCCTCCCGAAGGTCGGTTCGATGCGCGACTGCAGGCGGCTGGTGCCACGCGCAGCGTTCGGCGCAGCGGCAGCCACCGGCTCGGCGCTCATCGGCACGCTGGCGGCCACCGGCGCGGCGGGCCCGTCCATCGGCTCGGTAGCGGCGTCTTCGGCGCCGCCGATGCGCACCGCCTGGCGACGCTCGGCGCGCTTGAGTTCATAGGACACGCGCAGCAGCAGGCCCATCGCCACGCAGGTCATCAGCACCGACGAACCGCCGGAGGAGATCAGCGGCAGGGTCAGGCCCTTGGTCGGCAGGATGCCCAGGTTCACGCCGATCGAGACGAAGGTCTGCATGCTGATCCACAGGCCGATGCCGAAGGCGATATAGCCGGAGAAGTGGCGCTTCATTTCCACGCAGCGCATGCCCAGCCAGAAGGTGCGGCCGACCAGCAGCGCATACAGCGCCACGATCACGCAGGTGCCCAGGAAGCCGAATTCCTCGGCGGTGACCGAGAAGATGAAGTCGGTGTGCGCCTCGGGCAGGTAGTACAGCTTCTGCACCGAGTTGCCCAGGCCGACGCCGGTCCACTCGCCACGGCCCACCGCCATCAGCGCGTTGGACAACTGGTAGCCGTCGCCCTGCTGGTCGGCCCACGGGTCCAGGAAGGAGGTGATGCGGCGCATGCGGTACGGCTCGATGATCGCCAGCGCGCTCATGCCGACCAGGCCGATGATCACCGGCATCGACATGCGCGGCATGTTCACACCGCCCAGCACCAGCATGCCGGCGGTGATCGCCAGCAACAGGGTGGACGAACCGAAGTCCGGCTGCAGCAGCAGCAACAGCACCAGCGCACCGGCCACGCCCAGCGGCTTGAGCATCGCCGGCCAGGTCGCGTTGACCTCGTCGCGGAAGCGCACCAGGTAGCTGGACAGCCAGACGATGTAGAGTACCTTCACCGCTTCCACCGTCTGGAACTTGGAGATGCCCAGGTTGATCCAGCGGCGTGCACCGTTGACCGTGCTGCCCAGGCCCGGTGCGAACACCGCCAGCAGCAGCACGAAGCAGCCCAGCAGCAGCATCTGGTTGTACTGCTCGATGGACTTCAGTTCAGTGCGGGCGGCAACGACCGCCAGCACGATGCCCACCGCCAGGAAGATCAGGTGGCGGTTGAGGTAGTAGAACGGGCTGCTCATCAGCGCGATCGAACTGGACGCCACCATCACCACGCCAATGCCCGTGAGCGCGATGATCGCGCCCAGCAGCCACTTGTCGTAGCTGCCTTCGATGGCTTCAAGGCGTGTTGCCTGGCGGGACAGGTCGTTCATCTCAGCGCACCTTCAACGTGGCCAGGCCGATCAGCACGAGCACGACGGAGATGATCCAGAAGCGCACGATCACGCGCGGCTCCGGCCAGCCCTTCAGTTCGAAGTGGTGGTGGATCGGCGCCATGCGGAACACGCGCTTGCCGGTCAGCTTGAACGAGGCGACCTGGATCATCACCGACAGCGTTTCGATGACGAACACACCGCCCATGATCACCAGCACCAGTTCCTGGCGGGTGATCACCGCAATCGTGCCCAGCACCGCACCCAGCGCCAGTGCACCGATGTCGCCCATGAACACCATGGCCGGATAGGTGTTGAACCACAGGAAGCCCAGGCCCGCACCGGCGATGGCCGCGCAGATGATGACCAGCTCGCCGGCGCCCGGGATCTGCGGGATCTGCAGGTAGTTGGCGAACACCACGTTGCCCGAGGCGTAGGCGAACACACCCAGCGCGCAGGCCACCAGCACGGTCGGCATGATCGCCAGTCCGTCCAGGCCGTCGGTCAGGTTCACCGCGTTGGAGAAGCCGACGATCCAGAAGTAGGCGATGGCCACGAAGCCGATGCCGGCCAGCGGCAGCGCGATCGACTTGAACATCGGGATGTAGAAGGTCAGCGCCGCCGGCACGTCGGCCGTGTAGAACAGGAACAGGCCCGCGGCCAGGCCGAAGATCGACTGCAGCAGGTACTTCCAGCGCGACTTCAGGCCGTTCGGGTCACGACGGACGATCTTGATCCAGTCGTCGTACCAGCCGATGGCGCCGAAGCACAGCATCACCGCCAGCACCAGCCACACGTAGCGGTTGCGCAGGTCGGCCCACATCAGCACCGACAGGGTGATGGTGAGCAGGATCAGCGAACCGCCCATGGTCGGCGTACCGGCCTTGGAGAAATGGGTCTGCGGACCGTCCTTGCGGATCGGCTGGCCGCCCTTGAACTGGGCAAGCTTGCGGATCATCGCCGGGCCAAGCCACAGCGACAGGAACAGAGCCGTCAGCGCGGCAAGGATGGCGCGGAACGTCTGGTAGTTGAACAGCCCGAACAGGCTCTCCAACTGCTGCAACCATCGAGCCAGTTCATACAACATGCGGGGATTCCTCTCCTTGCGCCAGCAGCGCTTTGACAATCGTGTCCATGGCGCTGCCACGGGAACCCTTGACCAGGCAGCGCACGCCGGCGTGCAGCTCGTCCTTCAGCGCCTGCGACAGCGCGTCATGGGTGGCGAAATGACGGCCGCCTTCACCGAAGGCGGTGGCGGCAGCGGCGCTGAGCGGGCCCAGCGCATACAGGCGCTTGAGGCCAGCCGCGCGCGCGCGGAGCCCCGCCTGCGCATGCAGCGCTTCAGCGTCCGGCCCCAGCTCGCGCATGTCGCCCAGCACCAGCCAGCCCTCTTCCGGGGCTGCGGCGAGGGCATCGATGGCCGCAGCCAAGGAGCCGGGATTGGCGTTGTAGCTGTCATCCACCAGCACCGCGCCGTTGCGCAGCTGATGGGCGATCTGCCGACCCGGCACCGGCTGTGCCTCGGCCAGACCGGCGGCAATCAGCGCGAGATCGACACCGGCGGCCAGCGCCAGGCTGGCCGCGGCCAGTGCATTGCTGACGTTGTGGCGACCCGGCAGGCCGAGCACCACGCGCGCTTCGCCGGCCGGCGAAACCAGGGTGAACTGGCTGCCCTGCGCACCGGCGCGGATGTCGCGCGCGGTCACGTCGGCGGTATGTTCCAGGCCATAGCGCAGTACGCGGCAGCGCGGCGGAGTGCCGACGAAATGCTGTTCGAACCAGCGGCCGTAGGCATCGTCGGCGTTGATCACCGCCACACCATCGGCCGGCAATGCGGCATAGATCGCGCCCTTGGTCACCGCCACGCCGAGCAGGCTGCCCATGCGTTCCAGGTGCGCCGGGGCAATGTTGTTGACCAGCGCATAGCGCGGGCGGGCGATGTCGGTCAGGTAGGCAATGTCGCCCGGCTTGCCGGCGCCCATCTCGTAGACGGCGTAGTCGGCATCTTCCGGTGCATCGATCACCGCCAGCGGCAGGCCGATCTCGTTGTTGCGGTTGCCCGGGTTGGCGTAGACCACCTTGTGGGCGTGCTGTGCCATCTGCTGCAGGATCGACAGCAGCAGGCTCTTCACGCTGGTCTTGCCGTTGCTGCCGGTGATCGCGAACACCTCGGTGCCGCGGTCACGCTGCATGCCGGTGGCGATCTTCGCCAGCGCCAGTTCACTGTCGGCCACCAGCACCTGCGGCAGCTCGATCGGCAGCAGGCGCTCGACCAGCAGCGCACTGGCACCGCGCGCCTGTGCGTCGGCGGCGAAATCATGGCCGTCAAAACGCTCGCCGCGCAGCGCCACATACAGGCTGCCCGGACCGAGGCTGCGGGTGTCATGGCTGACCGCATCGATGGCCACGTCGTCGCCGTGGATCTCGCCGCCGGCCCAGTGTGCGATCAGCGAAAGCAGGGTGCGCTTCATGCGATGCCCTCCCCGGCCTGCGAGCTCAGAACACCGGCCTTGGCAGCCAACGCAGCGGCGGCCACTTCGGTGTCGTCGAAGTCATGGCGTACGCCATTTACTTCCTGGTATGGCTCGTGGCCCTTGCCGGCAATCAGGATGATGTCGCCGGCACCGGCGCGCTTCACCGCCAGGCCGATCGCACGCGCGCGGCTGCGCTGCACGGTCACGGCATCGGCATTCTGGAAGCCCGCCAGGATGTCGGCCACGATCACGTCGCCATCCTCGCCACGCGGGTTGTCGTCGGTGACGATGACCTGGTTGGCCAGGCGCTCGGCGATCGCGGCCATCTGAGGACGCTTGCCGGTATCGCGCTCGCCACCGCAGCCGAACACGCAGAACAGCGCGCCGTGCAGGTGGCCGTGCAGGCTGTCCAATGCCTGTTCCAGCGCGTCCGGGGTATGTGCGTAATCGACCACCACGGTCGGCAGGCCGTCTTCGCCGCCGAGGCGGTTCATGCGGCCGCGGATCGGCTGCAGCGCCGACAGCACTTCAGCGATGCGTGGCAGCGGCTGGCCCTGTGCATGCAGAGTACCGGCCACGGCCAGCAGGTTGTCCACGTTGAACCGGCCCAGCAGCGGCGACTGCACCGCGGCACGTTGGCCGTCGATGACCAGTTCGAACGCAATGCCTCGGCCATCCAGCTGCAGCGCTTCAGCGCGCACGCTGGCATCGCTGGCACCACGCGAGCTCAGTCCGATCGGCTGCACGCCCGCCGGCAGGCCGGCAAACAGCTGGCGGCCGAAGGCGTCGTCAAGATTGATCACCGCGGCCTTCAGGCCCGGACGATGGAACAGCCGCGCCTTGGCCGCGCCGTAGCTGGCCATGTCGCCGTGGTAATCCAGATGATCGCGGGTGAGGTTGGTGAACACCGCCACGTCGTAATGCACGGCATCGACGCGGCCCTGGTCCAGCGCGTGCGAGCTGACTTCCATCGCTACCGCGCGCGCACCGGCGTCGCGCAGCTGCGCCAGCAGCGCGTGCATCTGCAGCACCAGCGGCGTAGTGAAACCGGTCGGTTCAACCGCACCATAAAGTCCGGCGCCCAGCGTGCCGATACTGCCACTGGGCGTGCCGAGCAGGTGCCAGGCCTGGGCCAGCAGCTGCACGGTGGAGGTCTTGCCGTTGGTGCCGGTCACGCCCACCATCGCCATCGCCCGCGACGGTGCGCCATGGAACTGGTCGGCCATCGCCCCCATGCGCGCACGCAGGCCCGGCACCGCGATCGCATCGGCCGGGGCCGGCAACTCGGCAGGGGCCGGCGGTTCGAACAGGATGGCGCCAGCGCCCGCCGCGCGGGCCTGCTCGACAAAGCCCAGGCCATGCGCGCCGAAACCGGCGATGGCGACGAAGGCATTGCCGGGGCGCACGGCGCGGCTGTCCAGCACCAGGCCGGTCAGAACGGGATCATGGCCCGCCAGGGCCACGTCCGGAAGTAACTGCGAAAGCAACATCGAAGGACTCATTGCGTGCCTCCCGTAGCGGGCGGCGTCTGGGCTTGCGCGCTGGGCAGCGCAGCGTCGAATTCAGCGGCGGCATCCACCGGCAGCGCAGCCTCTGCGGGCGGCGCAGGCAGGATCGAGGCCGAGTGGCCGACCTTGCCGGACTGCTGTGCGGCCAGCCACGACTGCAGGTCGTCCAGCGGCACGTCCATCAGGCGCAGAGTGCCTTCCATCACGTTGTGGTAGACCGGCGCCGACACCAGGCCACCGTAGAACTTGCCGGCCTGCGGGTCGTTGATGACGATGACGGTGGCGAAGCGCGGGTTGGTGGCCGGCACCACGCCGGCGAACAGCGCGTTGTAGTGGCCGCGCTCGTAGCCGCCCGGACCGGCCTTTCGCGCGGTACCGGTCTTGCCGGCCACGCGGTAACCCAGCACCGCCGCCTGCTTGGCGCCGCCCTGGGTGACCACCGTTTCCATCATCGCCACCACCTGCTTGGCGACATTCTCGTCGATGATCTGCTGACCTTCATTGCGCTGGCCCTTGACGAAGGTCGGCGCGATCAGACGACCGCCGTTCGCCAGTGCCGAATAAGCCGTAGCGATCTGCAGCGGGGTGACGTTCAGGCCGTAGCCGTAGGACATCGTGGTCTTGGTGGTGCCCGACCAGCGCGCCGGGCGCAGCACCACGCCGCCGGATTCACCGGGGAAACCGCTATGCGGCACCGAGCCATAGCCGAAGCGGCGCACGCCGTCGTAGAACACCTGGTCCGGCATCTTCGCCGCAACCTTGGCCGCGCCCACGTTCGAACTGCGGGTGATCACGCCGGTCACGTTCAGCACGCCGTTGTTGCGCGGCACGTCGCGGATGGTGAAGCGACCCAGGGTCATGTAACCCGGGTTGGTATCGATGATGGTGTCCTTGGTCACCACACCGGCCTGCAGCGCGGTGGCGATGGTCAGCGGCTTCATCGTCGAACCCGGCTCGACCAGGTCGGTCACCGCACGGTTGCGGCGCGCATCGGGCAGCGCGCCGGTCAGCGAATTCGGGTTGTAGGTCGGCAGGTTGACCATGGCCAGGATCTCGCCGGTGGTCACGTCCATGATCACCATCGAACCGCCGGCCGCCTTGTTGGCCACCAGCGCGTTGCGCAGTTCCTTGAACGCCAGGTACTGGATGCGGCGATCGATGCTGAGGGTCAGGTCCTTGCCCGGTTCGGCGGCGCGCAGCAGATCGCTTTCGACGGTCTCGCCCTTGCGGTTGCGGATCACCCGCTTGGCACCGGCCTTGCCGCGCAGCCATTCGTCGAACGCCAGCTCCAGGCCTTCCTGGCCGCGGTCGTCGATGTTGGTGAAGCCCAGCACGTGCGCCATCGCCTCACCCTGCGGGTAGAAGCGGCGGAACTCGCGCTGCGCGGCCACGCCCGGAATCTTCAGCGCGACCACCTTTTCTGCCTCGTCCGGATTGATCCGGCGGCGCAGGTACATGAATTCCTTGTCCGACTTCTGCGACAGGCGGCTGCTCAGCTCGTCCACCGACATGCCGACCGCCTGGGCCAGCTCCGGAATGCGCTCGGGCGAGCGCAGCAGGTCCTGCGGGTTGACCCAGATCGAGGCGACCGGGGTGGATACCGCCAGCGGCTCGCCGTTGCGGTCGGTGATCATGCCGCGCGAGGTCTTGATCGGCAGTTCGCGCAGGTAGCGGGCCTCGCCCTGGCGCTGGTAGAAATCGCTGTTGACGATCTGCACGTAGGCGGCACGACCGACCAGCGACACCGAGCACAGGCCGAGCGCCAGCGCGACCCAGCGCAGGCGCTGGCGCAGGTTGAAGGCGTTGCGCGGGCGGTTGCGGCCGGTCTTGCTCATGGCCGCACCACCACGATGTCGGCGGCCTCGGGGAACTTCATGCCGAGCTTCTCGCGGGCGATGCGATCGACACGGTTGGCTTCGGCCAGGGTCGCCTGCTCCAGCTGCAGGCGGCCGAATTCCAGATTGATGTCATCGCGCTTGCGCTCGGCGCGCGACAACTCGATGAACGTCTGCCGGTGACGGTGACGCACGAACACGACGCCGATCGCCGAGGCCACGGTGGAAGCCAGCAGGATGATCAGCAGCAGCCGGCTCATGCATCGGCCTCCCGCTTCTGGGCCACGCGCAGCACGGCGCTGCGGGCGCGCGGGTTGGCGGCCAGCTCTTCGTCGGTGGCCTTGATGGCACCGCCGATCAGGTCCAGCGTCGGCACGAACGCGACCGCCTCGGGCAGGCGGCGGTTGGCCGGCGGCGCCTTGGCCAGGCGGTTCATGTACTGCTTGACGATGCGGTCTTCCAGCGAATGGAAGCTGATCACCGCCAGGCGGCCACCGGGCTTGAGCCGTTCCACCGCCGCATCGAGCCCGGCTTCCAGATCGGCCAGCTCGCGGTTGATGTGGATGCGGATGGCCTGGAAGCTGCGCGTGGCCGGGTGGATCTTGTCCTTGCCACGCGGCATCACCGAGGCGATCAGCTCGGCCAGTTCGGCGGTGCGGGTGAACGGCTGCTTCTCGCGGCGGGCCACGATGGCACGGGCGATGCGGCGGCTCTGCCGCTCTTCGCCGTAGGTCCACAGCACGTCGGCAATCTCGCGGTCTTCGACGCGGTTGATCCACTGCGCGGCGCTTTCGCCGCTGTCCGGATCCATGCGCATGTCCAGCGGGCCGTCCTTGCCGAAGCTGAAGCCACGTTCGGCCACGTCCAGCTGCGGCGACGACACGCCCAGGTCGAACAGCACGCCGTCCAGGCCTTCGGCCGTCGCATCCCACTGCAGCAGCTGGGCGAAGCTGCCACGGAAGATGGACACGCGCGGGTCCGGCGCGAAATCGCGCTCGGCAACGGCAATGGCTTCCGGATCCTTGTCCATGACCAGCAGGCGCCCCTCGGGACCAAGCTGGGTGAGCACGCCACGTGCATGACCGCCACGACCGAACGTGCCATCCAGATAACGTCCGTTTTCGATCACCCTCAGGCCTTCGATGACCTGGGTGTACAGGACCGGCAGGTGCACCGCCGGCGACTGCGACACCGGAAGGTGACCGGCCTGCGCTTCTGGGCGCATCCGGGCACCCCGGCTCACA
Source organism: Stenotrophomonas sp. YJH_SMC_16 (assembly GCF_059367875.1). NCBI lineage: Bacteria > Pseudomonadati > Pseudomonadota > Gammaproteobacteria > Lysobacterales > Lysobacteraceae > Stenotrophomonas > Stenotrophomonas sp. YJH_SMC_16. The sequence goes on from NZ_JCAFRH010000004.1 coordinate 144,197, forward strand.
ACTTCAGGTCGAGCAACCCATCACCCAGATCCTCGTCAGACAACGTCTGCTGGATCAGGGCCCGATGCGCCTGCTCGCTCCACAATTCGAACTTGTCGCCCATACCGAGCAATACCGCCTTCTTCTCAATGCCCACCGCACCGCGGTGGCTGGCGGGGATGCTGATGCGACCGTTGCCGTCGAGCTCCAGATGGGCGGCCGAGCCGACCAGCTTCTGCTGCAACAGGCGCACGACGCGCTGGGTGTTGGGCTTGGACATGACGTCGTCGCGGACCCGCTCCCATTCCGACTCTGCATACAGCCACAGGCAGCCGGCTTCGAACGGGTTGTAGGTCAGCACGAGACGGTTGTTGCTGGCGCGCGCGACGAGGTCGCGGTAAGCGGTGGGAACCGCCATGCGCCCTTTATCGTCAACTGTGATGGCCGTCTCGCCCTGGAACACGACGCGTGCACCTATCCTTCGCCCGGTGAAACATTGAACCACGAAAACCCACAAAACACCCGGATTTCCCTCTGATGCCCACCTTAGCAGCGGCCGAAGGGTTGTCAACAACTTTTCAGCGGGGAAATCGCCAGCCGCATCAATGGCTTGCAACAACCTTTAGAGAATTGTTCAAGGCTTATCCACAAGTTGCTGATCCGTCTCAATTTTTGAGATTGAACGGAAGTTCAGGGGTGTGGACAGAGCGTGAAACATCGCTCGCGCATTCATCCGGGACGGGCAGGAAGCGGCGCCAGACTGCGCAAACCGTGCACAATGAAGCCATGTGCCTGCTCGCTCTTGGCTGGATGCACCACCCGCGCTGGCGGCTGGTGATGACCGGCAACCGTGATGAGTTCCACGCCCGCCCGACAGCGGCGCTGGCCCCCTGGCAAGATGAGACCTCCGTCATCGGGGGGCGCGACCTGCGCTCCGGCGGCGGCTGGGCCGGCGTCGGTGCCGATGGACGCATGGCCGTGGTCACCAATGTCCGCGACCCGCTGGCCGCCCAGACCGGTCCTTCACGGGGTGCGCTGGTGGCCGACTTCCTGCGCGGCCGCGACCCCGCCGCCGTGCATATCGACCGACTGGCAACGGTGGCCGGCGCCTACGCCCCATTCAACCTGCTGCTGGCCGACGGCCACAGCCTGGAGTTCCTGGGCAACCACCCTGCCGAGCGCCAGCGCCTGGGCCCGGGCGTGCATGGCATGTCCAACGGCGCGCTGGACGCGCCCTGGCCGAAGACCCGGCGGCTGATGGCTGCGCTTGAAGCCTGGTTCGAGGCCGGCGATGAGGACCTGACCCCGCTCTGGGCCGCCCTGGCGGACGAACATCGCCCCGCCGACAGCGACCTGCCCGACACCGGCATCGGACTGGAACGCGAGCGCTGGCTGAGCCCGGCCTTCATCCGCGGCGACGACTATGGCACCCGCGCCAGCACGGTGCTGCTGATCGATGCCGAAGGGCACGGGCAGATCCACGAGCGTCGCTTCGGCCCGCAGGGTGTCGCCCTCGGCCAGAGCCAGGTCGATTTCTGACCCTGTACCTGTTTTCTGTGTCTATAAATGTCTGCACGCACGCCACACGATGACCCGGCGCGGTTCTGCCGCGCGCCTCACCGATCCACAGGGAGTCATCGATGCGCCGTGTTCTCGTACTTGTCGTCACCCACCTGCTCGCCCTCGGCCTCGGCTTCGGCCTTGGCATCTACCTGCTGCCGATCCTGATCGCTCCCGACGACCCGCCGGTCGCGCAGGTACAGGCGGCGATGGGCGACGCCCGTTACCACACCACCTTCCGTCGCGACCTCAAGGGCAGCGACGCCGTGCACTGGGCCGACGGCAAGGTCAGCGTCAGCCCGCGCCAGGTCGCGTTCGACGGCAAGATGGGCCCGGGGCCGGACTACAAGGTCTACCTCGTGCGCGACTTCGTCGACAACAAGGCCGATTTCCTGAAGATCAAGGCACAGGCCCAGCGCATCGGCGAGGTGAAGACCTTCAACCGTTTCCTGGTGGACGTGCCTGAAAGCGTCAACGTGGACGATTACACCACCGTAGTGGTGTGGTGCGAACGGTTCGAGCAGTTCATTTCCGCCGGGCAGTACCGCACGCCGGGTTGAACAACATCCCAAGCATCTGGGCGGAGAGCAGCCGAGCATGACTCAGCTCTACTGTAGAGCCGAGCCATGCTCGGCCTACCGTAAGAAAGAGGCGGAGCCGGCCGATAAGCCGGGTTCTGTCGTGGACAGTCATTCCTCTAGGCGTTACGTCACCGCAACGCTCAAGCAACCTACCCGGATCCAACGCGGGCCGCGCCAAAGGATCCCTATTTGGTCTTGCTCCAGGTGGGGTTTGCCGTGCCGGTCTGTTACCAGACTCGCGGTGCGCTCTTACCGCACCATTTCACCCTTACCGGCCTTCCGAAGAAGACGTAGGCGGTATCTTTCTGTTGCACTTTCCGTCGGCTTGCGCCGCCCAGGCGTTACCTGGCACCTTGCCCTATGGAGCCCGGACTTTCCTCGGCACCCCCGAAGGGATGACGCGACTGTCTGGCCGACTCCGCCAGCGCACATTCTAGCCTACGCACGTCCTTCCTGCCGTGCTGATCGCGGCATCCGGTTCATCCATCCACGCATGGCGTGGATCTATTGCCATCTCCGCTCTGATGGGTGCGGACCTTGGTCCGCACGATCCATCAACTCCCGTACAACGCCTTGCGCGGCGCGCCGGTCAGCTCGGCAGCCAGTTTCGCCGCGGTCGACGGCGGCAGATGCTCGCTCAGCTTGGCGTAGACACGGCGGCCATGCGCCAACTGCGCTTCCTCATCGTCGCCGGCACCCTGCACCATCACCACGAACTCGCCCTTGCGCTGGTTCTCGTCGGCTTCCACTTTGGCCAGCAGCCCCGCCAGATCGCCATCGAGCACGGTCTCGAACAGCTTGGTCAGCTCGCGCGCCAGCACCGCCGGGCGCTCGCCGCCGAAGATCGCGGCCATGTCGGCCAGCGACTCGGCGATGCGGTGCGAGGATTCGTAGAACACCATCGTGCGCACTTCACCCGCCAGCGCCTGCAGCCGGTCGCGGCGGCCGCTGGCCTTGGCCGGCAGGAAACCTTCGAAGCTGAAGCGGTCGCTGGGCAGGCCGGCCACGCTCAGCGCGGCGATGGCGGCACAGGCCCCCGGGATCGGGCTGACCTTGATGCCGGCCGCGCGCGCGGCACGCACCAGGCGGAAACCGGGGTCACTGACCAGCGGGGTGCCGGCATCGCTGACCAGCGCCAGCGACTCACCGGCCTGCAGGCGCGACACCAAGCGCTGCGCCAGGGCCTCTTCATTGTGTTCATGCAGGGCCACCAGCGGCTGCTGGATGCCGAAATGGGACAGCAACTGGCCGCTGCGGCGGGTGTCCTCGGCACAGATGGCCGCCACCGAACGCAGCACCTCCTGCGCGCGCGGGCTCAGATCGGCCAGGTTGCCGATCGGGGTGGCGACGACGTACAGGGTTGGGACACTCATTTCAGCGGTACTCACGGGGCAAGGGTAGAATCGTAGCGTGTACCCGGCCAAGGCCGCTGCCCTCATCGCATGGACCCGATCATGAACAAGCCCGCCGCACGGATCTCCGCCCTGTCGCTGTCGCTGATGCTGCTGGCCGGCTGTGCCACCACCAGCCTGACCAGCGCGCCCGAATCGCCGGCCCAGAGCCAGGCGCTGGCGCTGATCGAACAAGGCAAACCGCGCGACGCCGCCCTGCAGCTGGAAGCGCTGGCCGCAACCCTGAAAGGTGGCGCCCGCAGCAACGCCCTGGCCGATGCCGCCTGGGCCTGGCACCTGGCCGGCGACAGTGCCCGCGCGCGCAGCCTGCTCGGCCAGCTCACCGCCCGCCAGCTGTCCGGCGCCAGCCTGCAGCGCTACCAGCTGACCGGCGCCGAGCTGGCACTGGCCGACAAGCAGCCGGCGCAGGCCCTGGCCCTGCTGAAGGAACAGGGCGACAACGTCTTCCCCGCACTGCGCACGCGCTGGCACGTAGCCCGCGCCAACGCGCTGCAGGGCACCGGCGATGCCTTCGGTGCCGCCACCGAGCGCGCCCGCGCCCACGCCAGCCTGACCGGCAGCGCACGCAGCGAGAACCAGGCCGCCATCGCCGGTCTGCTCGGTACGCTTGACGACGCCACCCTGCGCAGCCGTGCCGCCGCGCTGCCGGCCAACGACCCGCTGTACAACTTCGCCGGCCGTGCGCTGATCGCGCGTGGCCTGCCGCTGCCGCGCCCGTTCGACCGCGATGGCACCGCCCAGTTCGATACCAGCAAGCGCCCGCCGGCCATGAGCGACGGCTACCGTCCGCCGGCCAAGCTGGCCGTGCTGCTGCCGCTCAGCGGCCGCCTGGCCACCGCCGCGCAGCCGGTGCGCGATGGCCTGCTGGCCGCGTACTACGGCGAGACCCGCCGCCGCCCTGACATCAACTTCATCGACACCGCCGGTACCCCGGCCGGTGCGCTGGCCGCCTATGACAAGGCCGTCGCCTCCGGCGCCGACTTCGTGGTCGGCCCGCTGGGCCGTGACGAAGTGGATGCGGTCTATGGCCGCCAGCAGCTGCAGGTACCGGTGCTGGCCCTGAACCGTGGCAAGGACGCGCCGCCAGCCGGCAGCGCCGGCTTCTCGCTGGCGCCGGAAGACGACGGCATCGTCGCCGCCGAATACCTGCGTGGCCGCGAGCGCGGCAAGGCGTTGGTGATCAACAGCGCCGACGATACCGGCCGCCGTGCCGCCGCCGCCTTCGCCCAGCGCTTCGCCCAGCGTGGTGGCCAGGTGGTGGCCACCGTCGGCGTCAGCGACGCGGTTGGCGATGTCGGCGCGCAGGTGCGCAATGCCGGCCAGGTCGATGCCGTGTTCCTCGCCGTGCGCGCGCCGCAGGCCCGCCTGCTGGCGCCGCAGCTGGCGCTGGCCGGTGCCGGTGGCGCCACCCGCGTGGGCACCTCGCAGCTGACCGTCGGCAGCGGCAAGGTGGAAGAAGACGTGGCGCTGGACGGCATCGTCTACCCGAACGAAGCCTGGAACGTGCGCAGCGTGTCCGGCCTGCCCTCAGCCAGCCAGGTCGCCAGCACCCTGCCCAGCGCACGCGGTGCCGCCGGCCGCCTGTTCGCCTTCGGCGCCGATGCCTGGAAGATCACCGCCTACCTGGACAAGCTGTCCAACGAAGGCGGCCTGGACGGCGCCACCGGCACCCTGTTCCTGGACAGCAACGGCAACATCCTGCGCCAGCCGGCCTGGTCCACCTTCAATGGCGGCCGGCCGATGCCGATCGTCGGTGGTCGCTGAGCGCAGCCAACGGGGCTCGGCGGTGGAAGCGGCCGCCGAGCAGCATCTGCAACAGGCCGGACTGCAGCCGCGTGCGCGCAACGTGCGTTATCGCGGCGGTGAACTGGACCTGGTGATGGACGACGCCGGCACCGTGGTGTTCGTGGAAGTGCGTTACCGCGCGCGATCCGATTTCGGTGGCGGTGCGGCCTCAGTGGATGTGCGCAAGTGTCGACGCCTGGCGCATGCCGCGTTGTTGTACCTGCAGGACCATCCCGCGCTTGCCGATGCGCCCTGCCGTTTCGATGTGGTGGAAGCCACGGGTGAACCGCCGCAGTTGAACTGGCTGCGCGATGCGTTCCGGCTGGATGATTGCTGATGTGTACCGTCCGCTCTGGTAGAGGCCGACCTTGGTCGGCGCTTCTGTGCCAACCAAGGTTGGCACCTACCAGCGCGCAGCCTGGCCGGCACGACCATGGTGCGTGACTGATGCCTTCGATCATCACCCATGCCGCTGTGCCTTTGGCGCTGTGGTGCGCCGCGGATCGTGGCCGCATTCCGGCATGGCTGCTGGCTGCCGGTGTGGTCGCCGCGATGCTGCCCGATGCCGACGTGCTGGCCTTTGCCCTGCACATTCCCTATGCCGATGCGTTCGGCCATCGCGGTGCCAGCCATTCGTTGTCGTTTGCCTGCGTGCTGGCCGCGTTGGCCGCGGTGTGGGCGTTCTTTGGTAGCGGCCGACCTTGGTCGGCACCACACAGCTCCGGTAGTCGCCGACCTTGGTCGGCGGTTTCGCGCCAACCAAGGTTGGCACCTACCCAGCGAGGGCCAACGTTGGTGTCCACCGTACAGGCGGCGGTGTTCGTCTTCATCTGCGCCGCCAGCCATCCCCTGCTCGACGCAATGACCTCCGGTGGCCTCGGCGTTGCCCTCGCCTGGCCGTGGAGCGAACAGCGCTTCTTTGCCCCGTGGCGGCCGATCCGCGTTTCACCGTTTGCGCCGCAGTTCTTCAGCGCGCGCGGCATCGCCACCCTGCTCTCGGAACTGCGCTGGGTCTGGCTGCCGCTGGCCGGCGCCGTTGTTGCCTGGAAACTGATCCAACCCGCTCCTGCTGCCCCAAGAGATCTGTCATGAGTACTGCCCTGCCCGCCGCATTGATTGCCGAACTGTCTGCCCTGCTGGGAGCGGAGGGCTGGCGCATGGATGACAACGCGCTGGAGGCGAACGCGCAGGACAACTCGTGGCGCCACCAGCGCCCCGCTGCCGTCGCGCTGCCCGCCAGCGTCGAACAGGTGCAGGCACTGGTGCGCGCCTGCCGTGCACATCACGTCGCGCTGGTCGCGCGCGGCGCGGGCACCGGCACCACCGGTGCAGCCGTGCCGTTGCCGGGCAGCATCGTGCTGTCGTTCACCCGCATGGACCGCATCGTGGAGATCCGTGCTGGTGATCGCTGCGCCGTGGTGCAGCCCGGCGTGCTCAATGGAACGCTGCAGCAGGCGCTGGCGCCACATGGCCTGTTCTGGGCGCCGGACCCATCCAGCGCGGAGATCTGCAGCGTGGGTGGCAACCTGGCCTGCAACGCCGGTGGCCCGCGCGCGGTGAAGTACGGCACCAGCCGCGACAACGTGCTGGGCCTGGTCGCGGTCACCGGCACCGGCGAGGTGATCCGCTGCGGTGGCGCCTACACCAAGGACTCCACAGGCTACGACCTCACCCACCTGCTGGTGGGCAGCGAAGGCACGCTGGCGCTGATCGTGGAAGCCACCCTCAAGCTGACCCCACTGCCGGTCAGCCAGGCCGGCCTGCGCGTGCTGTACCGCGACGCCGATGCGGCGGCCGCTGCGGTGTCACGCCTGATGTCGCAGCCGGTGGTGCCCACGCGCCTGGAATTCATGGACGCCCGCAGCCTGGAGCTGCTGCGCCTCAATGGTGCCGAGGTACCCGAGGCGGGCGCGATGCTGCTGGTCGAAGCCGATGGTGACCACGATACCCTGCCCTACCTGTTGCAGGCACTGGCCAGCGCCGCCGAAGGCGACGGCATGATCGAACTGGACGTGGCAATGGAAGGCCGCGCACGCGACCAGTTGTGGGCCGCACGCAAGGCGCTGTCACCCGCACTGCGCACCGTCGCGCCCGGCAAGATCAATGAAGACGTGGTGGTACCGGTGTCGCGCATTCCGGAACTGGTGGCCGGCGTGCAGGCATTGGCACGCGAGTACACGCTGACCATCGTCACCTTCGGTCATGCCGGCAACGGCAACCTGCACGTCAACATTCTTTACCACCCGGACGATGCCGACGAGAACGCACGCGCGCATGCCGCGCTGCCGAAGATCTTCGAACTGACGCTGTCCCTGGGCGGCACGTTGTCCGGTGAGCATGGCATTGGTCTGGCCAAGCGCGATTTCATGGCGCAGGCGTTCAGCCCGGCCACGCTGGTGACGATGCGCGCGATCAAGACCGCGCTGGACCCGGATGGAATTCTCAACCCGGGCAAGGTGCTGCCGCCGGTGTGATGCTGGCCGGGCATGAACCGGCGCTACCAAGGCGTGCACCTGTAGAGCCGAGCCCACGCTCGGCTGCTCTTCGTTCAGATCACGATGCACCCGCGCTTCGCGCGGTGAGCCGAGCGTGGGCTCGGCTCTACAGAGTCCGCGTGCCGAAACGGTTGGGGTCGGATCCCATTGCCAAGCAATGGGCTCCGACCCCCCACACGCCCGCTTACCAGGCCATGCGCACACCCACCTGGCCACCCACGTTGCGGTAGCCATGGTCGCCGCGCTGCACGCTCAGGCCGCCCCAAGCGCCCCAACGCTGGCCCAGCTTCAACTCGGCACCGGCCTGCACTTCATAACGATTGCGCGGCACATCCGCGCCCAGCGTGTCATCGTTGAACTGCAACGTGCTGGTACCGCTGCCGCGCAGCCAGTTCACGCCCAGGTACGGCTGCACGGTGTTGCCACCCGCAATGCCATGGCCGAACACGCGCACGCCCAGGCGCCCGCTCAGGCCGCCGGCATCGGCGTGGTCGATCACCGTGCCATTCGTCTCCACGTGGCGATCCGCACGGTAGTCCGCATACGTCAGCTGCAGCTGCGGCTGCACGTAGAGCGAACTGCCAGCACCCTGCCACACATTGAAGGTATGGCCCATCTCCAGTGACGCAGTGGCCACACGCGAATCATAGTGCTCCGGCTCCAGGCCGATACCCTGCACACGGTTGTCGAAGCGGCCAAACTGCATGGCTGCGTCCACGTAGGCACCGCCGGTTCCTTCTGCATCCTGCAGCCAGGTGCCGTACACGCCCAACGCAGTGCCACGCACACGCCCCTTGGCGCTGTAGCCGGTCAGCTCGGATAGCGCACTGCTGTCAGCGCGCCCGTTGCCCAGCATCACACCGAACGCGGCGTTGCCACGACGCAGCAGATCACTGCCGATCTGCAGCACCGAGGTGTTGCCATCCACCGACAGCTGCCCCCCCCACTGCAGTGAAGTCCGCATTGCTGCGACCCACGCGTGCCCATGCAGTGCGCTCACCCGTGAGGGTGCCGGTGCGATCATGCATACGATGCGCGAACATGTTCACCGCGGCCGACTGGTTCGCCAGATAGGCACCGGCTTCCGGGCGCAGTATCGGCGGCGGCCGGATCGGATCCACGATGCCGCCACCGTCCTCACCCTCGCCGCCCTCGATCGGGTCCGGGCCCGGGTTCCCCACGCAACCCGGCGCACCCGGGTTGTCTTCGCAGACATCAAACCACTGCGAACGCAGGTACCAGTGGCCATCGGTGGGATCGGCCAGACCGCCCTGGAACAGGAAGTACTCGTACGAACCACCCACCGCACGCCCGGTCAACGCATAGCTGGCCAGCGATGCGCCGTCCACTTCGATCAGCTGGATGCCATCAACGGTGGGGGCACCCACACCGCCGATGTTCCTCACCGCAATCAAGGCATCACCGGAGGTATCACCGCGCACGTGCAGGCGGTCGATGGCCGAATCATCACCGGCTAGCGCGCCCTGGAACAGGAACGTGGCGCCTTCGCTGTGCAGGTCACCTTCCACCGTGAGCGTATTGAAGCGGCCGCTGCCGTTGGACAGTGCCAGCGCGCTGTCGCGCACCTGCAGATCACCCACCGTCGCATCGCCGGTCAACGTCCATTGGCTGCCGCTTTCAAGCGCAAGCGTCTGCACCAGATTGGAAGACCCCTGCCACAGCGCGCCATCCGCCAGGCGCACGTGTACATCGGACTGCGGCGCCAGTCCGGCGTCTTCGTCCTCGGGCGTGATGACGATATCGCCGTGCAGCTGAGAGCCCCCTTCCAGCGCCACGTCGAAGCGGCCGGCCACGGCAGCATCCAGCGCCAGGCCGATGCCATTGCCACCAGACACCACCACGCCGTTACTCAACGTCAGCGCCGGATCGCGGCTGCTGCGCAACCAGATGCCACCGTGCTGCGCACTCACCAGCGAGCCGCCGTCGATGCTCATCTGGCCGTTGTCGTTGATCACCGCCGCCCAGGCACCTTCACCTTCGGTGCGCACGTGGGTATTGGCCAGCGTCATTTCGCCCACGCCACCGGAGAGCACACCATGCGCGCCCTCACCGGTGGTCAGCACGGTGCTGTCCACCAGATCGATGCTGCCGCCCTTTCGCGCAACAGCCCCTATCGCGTTGTTGCCGGTGGTGCTCAGCAACGAGCCACGGACATCGAAGCGGGGGCGCACCGCGCCGCTGAGTTCCGCGTACAGCGCATGGCTGGACGCGCCCGTGGTGTGGACCTCCGCGCCGTCCAGCGTCACCGCACCGCCGCGATTGTCGATGCCAACCCGATTGTCACCTTCGCTACGGACCACACTGCGCAGGAGTTCCAACGTTGCCGAGTCGTAAACTGCAACCGTGGCCGCCCCTCCATCGCCCAGCAGTTCGGATCCCTCGACATGGGCGGTCGTCCCCAGCCCTGAGAGCCGCAGCGCTCCGTTCGCCGCATGCACACGACTGCCCGTCAGCTCCAGCCGCGCACCACCAATCGCGCTGATGCCATGGTCACCGCGAACATCCACCGATTCCAGTCGCATGCTCCCACCGTGGGCTTCGACGGCCGTGCTCCCTGCTGCAACTGCGGTAACGGAACCTCCAAGCAAGGCGACGTCGCCGCCACCTGCCAGACCGGTCCCCAAGCCCTGCACCGTGATGTGCACATTGCGCAGCTCGCCGGTACTGCCTGCGTGGATGGCGACGCCAAGACCTGCACCCTCATGGACAACCTGTGTGTCCTGCAGGTGCAGGGCGGCGCCCGAGTTGGCCAGGGCGACGTAGTTCCCCGCGCCGCGGCTGACCAGGGTGCTCCCTGCGATCCGTGCCGTACTGCCCGCACCACTGACCATCACCGCGTTGGCATTGCTTCCTTCCACGGTGATCGCACCGCCGCCCAACTCCAAAACACCGCCGCCACTGACCATCACGCCGTGCGCGCCATTGCCACGGGTGAGAATGTCTGCGTGGCCAACGCTGGCAGCGGAACCCACAACGTTCATGCCGTGACTGGCTGAACCCTGTGTCTCGATGCTGACCCTGGCGATCTGGATCGCACCGTCAGCGCCGGAAATGGACACGCCTGCTGCATTGTCGCCACGAGTGGTGATGGTGGCATCGGCAACATGCAGGCTGCTGCCGGTGCCTTCCACGCGGATGCCAGCAGCCCCATTTCCCTCGGTGGCCAGCACGACCGCATCGTTGGCCGCGATGCGGCCGCCGTTGAGTACATGGAACGCGTGCGCGTCGACACCGGTGGTGGAATAGCTGCCGCCCGCGGGATTCTCATGGGTGCCATCAGCCACCACCTGCTGAGCCTGGACGGCAGGTGAGACGAACAGCGCGCCCGCCAGGGCGATTGCGAGGGGATGGTGATGCGGGGAAGCAGTGCGCATTCGAGGTCTCCGGGAGGTGGCCGACATGCTCGCGGCGCGACCAACGCGCCGCCATCGAATCCGTTGCAATCACGGCTGCGTCCGAATGTCGCAGATCGCTGGGCCCCATATCCGCGCCTTAACGGCTCCCATAGCGGATTAGCCCGCCAAGCGCGCTTTGCAACTAATTGCATGGGAACCCTCCTGCGGCGAGAGGACACTCGCGGCCATTCCAGACATGCGCATTCGCAAACAACCACCTGCCTCACGTTTTCTTCACGAGTTGCAGGCTTATACGTCACCCCGCTGAACAGGGGTTTCCGGTTGTCATGCAGTGTCCCGCTCGTTTCTCTCTGCAAAGGACAAGACCATGCACCTTCATCCTGCCCGTCCCCTGTCGCTGTGCCCGTTGGCCCGCAGCCTGCTGCTGGCGCTTTCCACGCTCTCCACTGGCGTCGCATTGGCGGGCGATCTCGATGGCCAGTCCGCCGAGGTCGTCGCGGGTGATCCGGTGGAGTCCTGGACACTGAAGAATGGCTCGACGCTGGTCGGTCGCGATGCGGCGATGAACTCGATCTACGCCGAAGACAGTTCTACCATCACGCTGCAAGGCGGTACGGTGACAACGGGCCCGTCCAGCAATACTTCCGTCACGCTGGTAGGTGATGCCACCCTGACCGCAGTTGGCACCCATTTCCGCGGCAGCGGCATCCACCTGACCGGCGGCAATACCGTGGCCCGTCTCACCGGCGGCTCCATCATCGTGACCGCAGCCGACATGACCGCCTTCGGCGGCCGACCCGTCGGCGTCGATCTTGCGAGCGGGTTCGTCAGCGCGGGGACTCGGAACCCACATGCAGTGCTCGATGCCATGCAGATTCTGGTGGAGGACCACCCGTCGGCAACCCAGCCCTACAACAGCGGCCTGGGCGTTCGCCTGCAGTTCGGCACGATGGACATCCTCAACGGATCGCATGTGACCGGTGCCAACGTGGGCGCGATGCTGTGGGGCGAGCTCAATCCGGCGGGTGCGGTGACGCTCAACGTTGATGACTCCACGTTGGTGTCCCAGCGCAGTGCGGCCATCCAGGTCATGCCGCTGGAAGACAACGACTACAACATCACGATCCGCAACGACGCCAAGCTGTCGGGCGCTGATGGCAACCTGCTGCTGGTCAGGAGTGAATTCGGCCCTCTCGCTGCGCGCACCGACGTCAACTTCACCGTTGATGATTCCAGGCTGGCCGGCAACGTGACCTTCGACCCGACCACGGTCACCAATGGCACGCTGGACGTGATCCTGCGCAACAAGGCCCAGATCGACGGCCGCTTCATCAACGTCACCACCGCCAGCATCGACAGCGATGCCACCTGGCTGATGACCGGCGACAGCACTGTCGGCCATCTCACCCTGGGCGCCGGCGGCACCGTGGCGCTGGGCAACGGCAGCAGCTTCAATACGCTCAGCCTGGATGAGTTCACCGGCAATGGCGGAACCCTGCTGTTCAACACGCAGCTGGGCGACGACACCTCGCTGACCGACAAGCTGGTGATTGCCGGCGATGCGAACGGCCAGGCCAACGTGCGCGTACTCAATGCCGGTGGTGCCGGTGCCAAGACCGATCGCGGCATCGAGCTGATCGACATCGGCGGTGCGTCCAATGCGCAGTTCGATCTGGTCGGCCGCGCCGTGGGTGGCCAGTACGAGTACTTCCTGGTGAAGGATGCCAACGGCAACTGGTACCTGCGTTCGGAGCTGGGCGGTGCGCCGGATCCGTGCCTGGTCGACCCGACCCTGCCGGAGTGCAAGCCGATCGATCCGGTGGACCCGGTGATTCCGCCGCCGCCGATCCTGCGCCCGGAGACCGGCGCCTATCTGGCCAACCAGTTCGCGCTGGACCAGATGCTGCGCCACAGCTACCGCGACCGCCAGGGCGGCGCCGCTGCGGCGGATGGCATCCGTGGCTGGGCCCGCGTTGACGCCACACAGAGCAAGCTGGGTGCGGTGGATGACCAGCTCGACCTGCGCGTGGACCGTTCGCGCCTGCAGCTGGGTGCGGACATCGGCGTGTTCGATGACGGCCGTGGCCGCGTCGGCGTGATGGGTACCGCTGCACGCAGCAGCGCCACCTCGCGTTCGGACGTGACCGGCTTCAGTGCACGCGGCAAGGTGGAAGGTGGTGCGCTGGGCGTGTACGGCAACTGGGCCAACGACGCGATGTACGTGGATGCCAGCGTGCAGCGCGGCCAGTTCCGCAACCGTGTGCAGGGTGATGGCCTGGCCGAAGAGCGTTATGACTCGGATATCTGGCAGTCGTCCGTCGAAGCCGGTTATCGCTTCGGCATCGGCCAGATCGGCAGCACCGCACTGAGCCTGCAGCCGGAACTGCAGCTGGTGTACACCGACGCGAAGACCGACGTGCATACCGAAACCAACGGAACCGTGGTGCGTGCGCAGGGCAACAGCGGCCTGTCCGGCCGTGCAGGCCTGCGTCTGCAGGGTGAATCGCGCTCGGCCGCGGGCGCCTCGGTCAGCCCGTACCTGGCGGCAAACTGGTATCGCGATGGCGCCGGCAATGGCATCGCCTTCGATGACGAAGTGCTGAAGGCCGGCATTCCGCGCAACCGCTATGAACTGAGTGCAGGTGCACGGGTGGAGTTCCGCTCCGGGTTCAGCGCTTGGGGTGGGTTTGGCGTCATGCGTGGTGACAGCGGGTATCGCGAAGCAACTGCCAACCTGTCGGTGGCGTACAGCTGGTAATGAAACAAGAACGGCGCCGGAGCAATCCGGCGCCGTTCCACTGTGCACGATGCGCTTTCTGTAGAGCCGAGCCCACGCTTGGCTACTCTCCGGTCAGATCACGAAGAACGCCGCGCTTCGCGCGGTGAGCCGAGCATAGGCTCGGCTCTACAGGGAATCCGTGCGAACTCTGACGCAATCGCCTCACTCCGCATGACCACGCAACGCGTGCATGCAGATTGCAATAATTTTGAATTTGAAAATTATCTGATTGGTGCAGCGGCACTTCCGTGCACATCATGGATCGCCACCGACAACGGGTGGCATGGGCTTGCAATCCCGTTGGACTATCGCGTTGTTTACGCTTGCCTGTCGGCGTCGCTCTCTCCTTGTTGGGCGGCGTCGGCAGGCAATCCGTCCGCGCCTTATGGCGGGCGGTGCGTGGGGGCCTTGTGCCCGCCGGCTAACACGCGTTGGTCCCCGGTATTGCAACCACGCACCGTCCGCCGCCCTCACCCAGCGCGAGGGCGGCCCTTTGCCATCAGCACAAGGATGCCGCCATGACTTCTTCGCTCTATCCCTATCTGTTCGCCACACTGGGCGATGCCGTTGAACGCCTGCCGGATGACCTGGCCAAAGCGCTGGAAACCACGCTGGGCAGCACGATGGGCGCCCACGCCGACGAGGGCATTACCCTGCTCGGCTGCCAGCAGCGCATTCGCCACGTGGAGGCCGCCGACGGGCGAGCGTGGCCCTGGAAAACCCGCACCCAGGGTCATGGCATCGCGATGGCACGCCTCGACCGCGCCAACGCCGGGCTGACGCTGCTGCTGGAACTACTGCATGCCATCGAACGTGTGCGCGTAGACGGCGATGAGGGTCAGCAGGCGGGCGATGACGTGCGTGAGGGACTGCTGCTGGCCTGCCGCGGGCTGGCCGAGCATGTGGATGTGCAGTTGCGGGAAGCCGTGTAGCGCCGAGCCATGCTCGGCTGCTCTTCGTCATGGCCTCTGGAATGCCGGCGAGCCATGCATGCAGCCGAGCATGCGGTTCGGTGCTGCAGCCGCAGATCAGCCGCCTTCCCTTACCAGTAGTCCACGTTCAATACCGCCTCGCCCCTGATCAAGCCAGGCTGCAACGCATCACCAGTGCGGAAGTAGCGCGCAGTGAATGCATGGTCGTGCACACCGCCAGTGCCGGGATCGAAATCCCATTGCTGCCCAAACTGGACTTCACTGCCATTGCGCAACATCTGCACCCGCACGCCCTTCGCGTCTGATCCGGCGCTTGGGGTGAGCAGACTGCCCGTGTTGGACGCATCTGCTGCATCCGACAGCATCATTCTTGCTCGCGGCGCATCAACCCCGCAGTTCATGCGGAGTGCCACGACTTTCTCCTTCGCAGTACTTCCCGGCGTGGTCAGTTCGGCAACCTGCACATCCTGCAGCGTCTCAGCCGCATCATCCAGAGGGCAGGTCGTGGCAGGAAAGACCATCTTCAGATGAAGCGGAAACGTGCCACTGACGGATGGGTAAGCACCCGCATTGACATGCATGCTCCCTCCACCAATCTCAAACGATCGCAATCGACGGTCGTCCGACCGTGTGAAGAAGGCAACGCCCGAATTGAATTGCACGTTCGCCGGCAGGGTTCCCGTGGATGTCCTGACGATTGGCATTGCCGCCCCCACCTCCAGCGGTGTGAGCGGCGGATACAGGGGTAGGGCCTGGATCCAGTAGAAAATGATCAGTGGCGAGTCGGGTGCCGCTTCGTAGGCAGGAAATGTCTCTCCTTGCCAGTAGATGGTTCCTGCGGGGCGCAATCCCGGGAATTCGACGCGCACGTCCATCGCAAGGTCTTCATCCGGCACAGTACAACCGCGGATGTGGTGGATGGCGACCTCTTTTGCAATCTCCTGGCCGGGCCATGATGGATAGGTTTGATGCACGCTGTCGTGGTTCATCGCCCGGTACTCAGACGATGTGCAGGCCCGGGCAGTCCCGGCGCCTGCAACCATCAGCGCGACTCCTCCTGCAAGCACGCCGAGGCCTCTTTTAGCTGATCTGTTCCGCATCACTCGTAATCCGCCGTCACCACGATTTCAGCCTGCACGGCACCTGCGCTCACCCCTGCCACAGCCGGCAGGTAGTAGCCGGCTCGCAGTGGGTAGCTAGCTGTCGCACCACTCACCACCACCTCTATGCCGGTGTCACCGTTCTTCAGATACGTGTTTCCTGTGGAACCGGCCAGCAATGCGACCGATACGCCATCGGCCGCATCAGTGGCGGCGGTGTTCTTCCAGCGATCGGCATCGCCATCGGCTGCAGTACCGGCGAAGGACAGCGTGGCCTTGCCCACGCCCACACAGCCAGTGAAGTCCAAGGTGCCAGCTTTGAGCTTGTTGTCGCCCTGCACCAGTTCATCGGCCTTGATCGGGTCCAAGTCAATAGCAGGCGCCGCCAGGGTGCAGGTACCCGGCAGCACACGGCCGGTGATTGTCAGTGTGGCCTGGTCAGCGAATGCGGCCGAAGCACTCAGGCATAGCGCGGCGGCGGTTGCCAGCTGAAGGAAGGAACGGGACATGCGGAAGCTCCTGTGAGCGATGAAAGGGACAACGGGAATTACGGGGCCGTGTTCTCGACCGCTTCTGGCGTGGCCACCTGCAGACCCTCCGGCGGCAGCGGCTGCGGCACGCACACGGCTTGGCTCCACGACAACCCGTACGCATCCGGCGCCTCGGGCATGCGGTAGTCGATGCGGCAGCGCCGCTTGCCATCGGGGTCGACGATCAACGCGCCGCTGTCCTGCGCACCGCGCAGCTGGATCACCCCGCCCTGCCCGACTGCACCGGCCGGCGTGCCGTCTTCGGTCTGCACCACCGCCGCAAATGGCAACGGCTGGCCCAGCGCGTCGGTGGCGTCGATGAACAGCGTGCGCTCGCGGCGCACCTGGAACGGCACGCGCACGATGCCACCGGCGGTGGGTGCCACACGCTGCGAGGTCTGCAGCAGCTCCACCTCGATCGGCAGGCCGGAGGGATCCAGGTCGATGGTGTTCCAGCGATAGGGGCTGATGTGCGGCAGCAGCGCGTAGCCGTTGCGCGCCACGTGCAGCTCAGTGCTGCTGCCGATGCGTGCGCCCTGCGCACCCGGCGCCTGCACCAGCGCGAAGCCCTCGCCCACGGGAGCGCCCAGGTTCAGGCCACCGCCATGCAGCACCACGCTGCCCGACGCACCCAGCGACAGGCTGCGGTAGTCACCGCTGCGGCTGTAGCCGGCGTTGAGGTTGCCACGGCTGCCCTGCCATGCGGCATACGCGCTATGGCTGCTCTGGCCGTTGCCCTGTGCCCCGGACAGGCTGTAGTTGAGCGCGCGCGACTCGCCCAGGCTGCCGGTAATGCCCAGCTGTGACTGCCGCCCGCTGTCGGCCTGGCTGAGCTGGGTGCTGGCACGCGGTGCGTTGGCACTGCGGCCCAGCGGCACGCTGAGAGTGAACGCGTAGCGCGTGTCCTGGCGGCCATCGCCCACGCGGAAGCGCAGCGCGGACACGCCGTAGTTGACCCGCCCCAGCGTGCTCTGGAAGCCGAGCTGGAACTCGTTGCGGCGTCGGGCGCTGTCCCAATAAGACACATGGCCGCCGCTGAGATACAGGTTGCTGCGCTGGCCCACCCGCTGCGAGAAATTCACCTGGTAGCGCTGGCGGGCGCGCTGGCCGTAACCCCAGTCGTCGCTCTGCGTGCGTGCCACATCGTTGAGGCTGAGGAAGCCGCGCGTACTGTAGCGATACGCGGCCAGGCCGAAGTTGGTACCGGTGCGCGCCACGTAACGTTGGTAATTCACGCGGAAGCTGTTGCCGGTGGCGGTGTCGTTGCCGCGCAGGCGGGCGCGCGAATGGGTGACATCGGCACCGAATGCACCGATGGCCGTGTTGACCGCAGCACCGGCGAGCAGGGCGCGATAGTCCTCACCCAGCTGCGCGCCACCCAGCACGGTAAGCCGGTTGTTCAGGCCGCGCGCGTAGGTGCCCTCGGTGAAGCGCAGCGCCTGCAGCGTGTTGCCGGTGTCGCGCAGCTCGCCGGCGGTGACTGCGAAGCGCGACGACCCAGCGCGCAGCGCCTGCGGTACAGCGGAGAAGTTGACGCTGAAGCGTTGCACGCGGCCATCGGCTTCGGTAACGCTGACGTCCAGATCGCCGCCGAAGTTGGTGGGATACAGATCCTCGATGGTGAACGGGCCCGGCGCCACATTGCTTTCGTGAATGATGCTGCCGTTCTGGCGGATGGTGACCACCGCATTGCCTTCGGCAATGCCCTGCACCACCGGCGCATAGCCGCGCAGCGAATCGGGCAGCATGCGTTCGTCGCTGGCCACGCGCACGCCAGTAAACGGCACGCTTTCGAACAGCTCGCCACCGGTGTTGCCCTGGCCCAGCAGCAGCTGGCTGTTCCAGCGCGGAATGTCGCGCTGTAGATGGCTGCTGATGACCTCGTGGCGGGTGCCTTGGCTGCCATGGGTGAACGACGCGCGGTGGCGCAGGCGCCATGCGCCCAGGTTCAGGCCCGCCTGAAGGCCGAGGTAGCTGCTGTCGCTGCCCTGGCTGCGGTAGTGGTTGGCGCTGTAATCGATGAAGGCAGCGGTGATGCCGTCGTCGCGCAGTTCGGGTGCCACGAAGCCACGTGCGGCGATAGCCTGTGCCGCCTGCGGAATGCTGAGGGACAACTTCAGCTCGCCACTGTCAAAGGTGCTGTTGGCGCCCTCCACCAGCGCTGGCAGATTCACGCAGGTGCTGTCTTCGGCGGGCAGTGCCTCCAGGAACGCAGGCTTCAACGGCAGCCCGCGTACCAGCGCCGGTGACAGGCACGCCACGGCAATCTGCGGATCGTCTTCGATGACGAAGCGGATGTCCTGGCTGCGCAAGAACTCGCCGTTCACGTGCAGGTCCACCGCGTAGTCGCCAGCCGGCAACGGATTGCCGTTGGCGTAACGCGCCATGTCGATGGCTTCGCCGCCGATCAGGAAGCCTTCGCTGAACTGCATGGGACCCGCGGGCGTTGCCGTTGCCAGGGCAGGCGTGCTGGCCAGCAGGGCGAAGGTGATTGCCTGGGCAAGACAGTGGGTGCGGAACGTGGCACGGCGGGGCGCTGCTGGATTCGCGGGGGGCAACTTCATCGAGGACGATAGCCGGTGCCGAAGCAGCGGCATGAGGAAGGGGAACCGCAGGCTAGAGGCTGCGGCACATGCTCCCCATCCAAAAAGTTGCAGATCGGCCCAGGCACCGCTGTATTGCAATTCGTTCGATGCCAAAGCGCCGGTTGTCATCTCGCATCAGCCGCAGGGATGCCGTCTTCCGGATCTGTAGTGAGCGAGCTTCATCACGCATTTGCAACTAATTCCATTCTGCAGCTGGAAGCACGCGTCGAAACTGGCCGCACTGCCTGCCATGGGCGGTCATTGCGTGTCTTCATTCCACTAACGAGAACCATCATGTCCCTGACGCTCCGCCTGCTGTCCCTGTCCATCGTCGCCGTTACGGCGCCCTCGGTATCCGCCGAATCGCTGGAAATCACCGGTGAACTGATGACCTCCACCTGTTCGGTGGGTTCTAGCGGCGGCACCATCACCGTGCCGATGGGCAAGGTGGACCTGGCCTCGGTCAACGCCAGCGCCCGTGCCGGCCAGAAGAACTTCACCATCGCCCTGGACTGCTCGGGTTCGGGTGCGTCGCAGGATGTGGGTGTGCGCTTCGGCGGCACGCCCGACGGCAGTACCGGCAACCTCGCATTGACCGCCGCATCGACCGCCACCAACGTGGGCGTTGCGCTGTACGACGCGGCCGGTAACCAGCAGAAGATCGGTGAGGACCCGGCCGTGTGGGTGACCATTGCCGCCGGCGGCAGCGGCCAGCTGGACTACAGCGCGTGGTACGCCTCGCCGGCAACCAACGCTACCGCTGGCACCGCCAATGCTTCGGGCGACTTCGTGGTGCTCTACAAGTAATCCGCTTCCGGCAGGCCAGCACCACGCTGTGCTGGCCTGCACTTTGCAATGAGGTTGACCATGAAACTCCGCGAAAATACGTGGATATGCGCGCTGCTGGCCGTGTCGGCGGCGCTGCCGGCATCGGCTGCGGTGACGCTGCAGGGCACACGCATCGTTCACGATTCCAGCAAGGGCCGCGACGTGACAGTCAGGGCGAGCAACGTGGGTGAACTGCCGGCGATGACCCAGGTGTGGATCGATGACGGCGACAGCCAGTCGCGCCCAGAGAATGTAGGCACGCCCTTCCGGCTGACACCGGCCGAGCCAAGGCTGCTGCAGCCGAAGCAGGGCCAGGCATATCGCGTCACCTACGCACCGCGCCCGTCGGAGGCGCCGCTGCCGACCGATCGCGAATCGGTGTTCTATTTCAACCTGCTGGATATTCCACCCAAGCCCAGCGATGCCAGTGGCAAGAACCTGCTGCAGTTCGCGGTGCGTACGCGGGTGAAGCTGTTTCATCGACCCGCCGGGCTGCCGGGCAATGCACGCGACGCAGCAGCCACGCTGCAGTGGACTGCCGATGGTGATGCGCTGCAGGTACGCAACCCGAGCGCGTACCACGTGTCGTTGAGTTCATTGACGCTGGCCGATGGCCGCAGCGTGGACGTGGATATGATCGCGCCGGGGGCACAGGTACGCTATGCGCTGCCGAAAGGTGCAGCGATGCCCGCAACGGTGGCGTTCAAATGGCTGGATGATTACGGCACGCCCCGTGAGGCCGAGGCGCGCGTTGATCGGTAAACGTAGATCGGGCTTCCGCAGTGCTCCGGCAATGACTTGCACTGAGGATGGCATACGCGTCACGCTGCACGCCACAGCCTCACAACCCAGGTTCGCACCATGGCGTCACCCCCGGGCTCCGTGCTTGCCACCCTGCAAGGCCTGCAGCGCCGGCTGCTGTTCGGCGGCGGTGCCATCTTGACCCTGCTTCTCCTGGCCGCCGGCTGCGCGGCGCTGTGGCTGCGGCTGGAAACGGTGCACCTCAACGAGCGCGAGGCGCTGCAGCGCGGCCAGCAGACGGTGGATCGCTACATTGGCGAGCGCAGGCGGGCCTACGTGGCCAGCTTGAACACCAACGCCACGCTGTGGGCTACCCAGCAGACCGCACTGGTGGCCGGTGGCACGCCTGTTGTTGCCCGCTTCTCAGCGCAGGATGGCCAGGCCGGTGTGGTGGCACCCGGCGTCCTGTCGGTCCCCTGGCTGGCGCTGTCCCCGCGCGAAGGCCGTCTTCCGCCACAGGCGGAGGCGGCTTACCTGGGCATGGTGCAGACCTATTCGGCATACATGGCCGCAACCGTGGCCGCGCAGGATTCGCCCACTTCCTTGATCTCCTTCGCCTTCGAACCGGAAGGGCGCCTGTTTGCGATCGCCGGGCTGCATGATGAAGCGCAGCTGCTGCAACTCATGAAGGTGCCTACCCGTGAACAGGCACTGGCCGCGCTGGCACAGACCGCCGATGCCGGCTGGCAGTCAGCGGGTGCGGAGTCCGAGCTTCAACTGGCCAGCGGCCAGCTGCGCGCCTACTTCGGCCGCAATCCGTTCACCGGCGAGGATGCACTGGTCACCCAGATGCGCCTGCGCAGCAATGGCGTCCCCTTCATCAACCGGCTGACGTTTGAACCGCTTCAAGGCCTGCGCGAGCGGTTGGAGGAGGCCAGCCCGGGGATGTGGGTGGTGCTGGACCGGCAGCGAAACGATGTTCTGCGCAGCGCTGCGGACGCTGCGATTTCCGGGCCTGCGCTGCGCGCCGCGCCATCGCCCCGGCCTACGCTATTGGCACTGCCTGCCGGCCGTGCCTTCGTGATGTCCGCACCCTTGCAGGGCATCGACTGGACGCTGCTGCGGCTCTACCGCTGGACCGACATCTGGGCGGCGCAGCGGACCTATCTGCTCGGCGGTGGGCTGGCCCTGGCCGCCCTGCTGGCCGCACTGTGGACGCTGTTGCTGCTGGTGGACCGGCGCGTGCTGCGGCCGGCGCTGGAAGAAGCCGCACGGGTGCATGAAAGCGAAGCGTTGAGCCGCACGCTGATCGAAACGTCGCCGGTCGGCCTGTGCCTGCTCGACCAGCAGAGCGGGCAGGTGATCCTGCACAACCAGGCACTGGAGCAGCTGATCGGCGACACCACCGGCAACCTGTTGGACGCACTGGTCGGCCGCCTGGTGCAACGCGTTGACGGCCAGGTACACGGGCAGCTGTTCGAGGCGCCGTCCGCGGACGAGCACGGTCCATCGCGCTACCTGCAATCCATCGTGGCCGCCGCGCGCTACCAGCGGCGGGCGATCTGGGTCTGCGCGGTGACCGATGTGACCGCACAGACGGAAACCCAGCAGCGCCTGCTGGATGCACGGCGTCATGCCGAACAGGCCCAGCACGATGCCGAGGCCGCGGACCAGGCCAAGACCGCCTTCGTGGCAATGATCAGCCATGAAATACGTACCCCTTTGAGCGGCGTGCTCGGCCACCTTGAACTGCTTGCCCGCCAGACCATGCCGGCGGCGGCGCACGCGCATGTCACGCGCGCGCGCAGCGCGGCCGATGTGCTGCAGGGGCTGGTAAACGACACCCTGGATCTTTCCCGCATCGAAGCCGGGCTGATGACGCTGGAACCGGCGCCCTTCGATCCGCGTGCGCTGCTGCAGCAGACCGCGACACTGTTCGAGCCACAGGCCACCGCGAAGGGCCTGCGCCTGGAGCTGCACATCGGCGATGCACTGGGGCCGGCCTACGTGGCCGACGCAGGCCGCGTGGCGCAGGTGATCAACAACCTGGTGGGCAATGCGGTGAAGTTCACGGCATCGGGAATGGTGGCGGTCAGCGTTGATGCCTCGCTGCGGCCCGATGGCAGCGAGTGGCTGCACGTGGAAGTGCGCGATACCGGCCCGGGCATCGATGCGGAGGCGCAGGCCGTGTTGTTCAAGCCGTTCGTGCAGGTCGGTGCCGGTTCGGCACGGCAGCACGGCGGCAGCGGCCTGGGGCTGGCCTTGTGCCAACGCTTCGCCGAACTGCTCGGCGGCACGCTCGGCGTGCGCAGCACCCCGGGTGCCGGCAGCGTTTTCCACCTGGACATTCCGGCACGCCGGACCACCGCCGTGGCAGGCACGCCGCCACGGCCGGCGCCTGTCGAGCGCGCGCATCCCTCGCGCGGCCACGCGTTGTTGGTGGATGACAGCGTGATCAGCCGCGACGTGACGCTGGGGCAACTGCATGCGCTCGGTTGGCAGGTCACCCTCGCGGCCGACGGCGAGGAGGCGTGGCACCGCTGGCGCGCGGGCCGGTTCGACATCGTGCTGACCGATCTGAACATGCCGCGCCTGGACGGATACGGGCTGGCCCGGAAACTGCGTGCGGATGACTCCTCCATCCCCATCGTCGCGCTCACCGCCAATGCGATGCCCGAGGACGCGCAGCGCGTACGCGAGGCCGGCATGTCCACGCTGTTGCTGAAGCCGCTCGACCTGGCGTCGCTGCAGGCCGCGCTGCATGGATTCGACCTCGATCGCTCGGCACAGGCACCCTTACCTCCGGTGGTGAGCGAGGCGGTTCAGCGGCAGATGCGCGAGGCGTTCCTGCAGACCGCGCATCGCGACTACGCGGCGCTGACCCAGGCGCTGGACAGTGCCGACGCACCGGCCATGATCGATCAGCTGCACAGCTTCGCCGGCGCGCTGGTATTTCTGGGAGAAGCCCAGGCAGCGCGCAGCTGCCAACAGGCCGAACAGGCCCTGCGCAGCACCGGCGCGACAGATGCGGCGTCGAAGGCGATCGTCATTGAGGCTATCGCGTTGATCGCGGCGAGCATCGAACGTCAGGTTGCCGCGCAGCAGCAGGCATGACCTGCGTGCTCAGCCGGCGAAGTGCTCGTACCCGCTGGGGCCGTCGTGGCCTTCGGTATGCACGCCCTGCCCTTCCATGATGCGGCCGATGCGGGTGATCGGCAGATCCAGCGATTCGGCAACGAAGTGCAACGCGTCGCGCTGGTCGGCGGCGGCGGTGAAGCACAGTTCGTAATCGTCGCCGCCGCGCAGCGCGCACTCACGGGCAGCATCGCGGCCCAGCAGTTCGCGCAGCGCCGCTGACATCGGCAACGCATCGGCATCGACTTCGGCGCGCACACCGCTGCGTGCCGCGATGTGACCAAGGTCGGCCAGCAACCCATCGGAGATATCCACGGCCGCATGCGCGAACGCACGCAGGCGCAGGCCGAGGGTGACGCGCGGGGTCGGCCGCAGCAGACGCAGGCGCAGGGTTTCGTAGTCGGCCAGCAGCGTGGCGGTGGCCACGTTCAGCGCACCCTGCTGCCATAGCCGCAGCGCACCGGCAGCGTCGCCGAGGGTGCCGCTGACCCAGATGTCATCGCCAATCTGTGCGCGATCACGACGCAGCGCCTGGCCGCGCGACACCTGCCCCATCGCAGTGACCGACAGCGACAGCGGGCCACGCGTGGTGTCGCCACCAATCAAGGCGATATCGTGCTGGTCGGCCAGTGCGAAGAAACCGTCGGCGAAGGCCTCGATCCAGTCTTCGCTGGCTTCCGGCAACGACAGCGCCAGCGTGCACCACGCCGGGCGCGCGCCCATCGCGGCGAGGTCGGAGAGATTCACGGCCAACGTCTTCCAGCCGATGTCGAACGCCGGTGTTTCGGCCGGGAAGTGCACGCCGCTGTTGAGCGTATCGGCGGTGACCACCAGCTGTTCGTTCGGGCGTGGCTGCAGCAGTGCGGCGTCGTCGCCAATACCGAGCACGATGTCGTCGCGCTCGGCGGTGCGGGCGCGGATGCGGTCGATGAGGGCGAATTCAGCCAGGGACATGGGGCGTTCCCGTGGGGGTGGCGGCGATATCGGGGATCGGTGCCAACCAGGGTTGGCACCCACCAGAAGCGGAGTCAGGGCCGGTATCGACCCAGCAGGTCACGGCCCGTCCAGGACGAGCAGAACCGGGTCAGTGACCCGATTCGACCTTGCGCCATTCCACGGCGGCACGATCCAGCACGCCGTTGACGTAGGTGTGGCCGTGTTCGGAACCGAAGCGCTTGGCCGATTCGATGGCTTCGTTGATCACTACGCGGTAGGGCACATCCAGGCGGTAGCGCAGCTCGTAGGCGGCCAGGCGCAGCACCGCGCGTTCGATCGCGTCCACTTCTTCGATGCCGCGGTCCAGGTACGGGCCGAGGGCTTCGTCGATGTCACGGCGGTTGTCGAGCACGCCGTGCAGCAGTGCCTCGAAATACGCCAGATCGGCGATTTCACGGGCCTGCTCGTGGGCGAACTGGGCGATCAGCGACTGGGCGTTGCCGCCGGAGATCTGCCAGGCGTAGATGGCCTGCACGGCACGACGGCGGGCGCGCGAGCGCAGCACCGGATCGACGCCATCGCGGCGGACGGGTTTACCGGAGGGCTTGCCCTGGGTGTTCTTGTTCATGGCAGCTGCTCCAGAAGATTGACCATTTCCAATGCGGCGAGTGCGACTTCCTCGCCCTTGTTGCCGTGGCTGCCGCCTGCGCGGGCCTCGGCGTCTTCAACGCGTTCCACCGCCAGCACGCCGTTCAGCACCGGCACGCCGAAGTCCAGCTGCACGCGCATCAGGCCTTCGGCGCAGCGGTCGGCCACGTGTTCGTAGTGGCGGGTATCGCCACGGATCACGCAGCCCAGGGTAAGGATGGCGGCGTGTTCATGGGCGGCAGCCAGGCGCGCGGCCACCAGCGGCAGCTCCCAGGCACCCGGCACGCGGATCACGTCGATGTTGGCTTCGGTGATGCCGTTGCCGGCCAGGCTCTGGCGGGCGCCAGCGACCAGCGTATCGGTGATGCGGGCGTTCCAGCGGCTGGCCAGGATGGCGAAGCGCGCCGATTCGGGAGTGCGAAGATCGCCTTCGTAGTGGCTCATATGCGGCTTGGGGGACTCGATAAGGGGGTAATTCTAGCGTGGATGGGCCCCGGCCGTGGCTGGCGGGGGCCTGGGGAACCCGCCGGGCATGGCCCGGCGCTACCGGATTAGGGGGCGCCGGGGTAGCGCCGGGCCATGCCCGGCGAGCGCAGCGGGCGCGTTACGGGGCCACCGTCTCCACCACTTCCAGGCCGTACCCGGCCAGGCCGATCTGGCGGCGTGGGGTGCCCAGCACGCGCAGCTTGCCCAGGCCCAGGTCGGACAGGATCTGCGCGCCGGCACCGTTGCGGCGCCACTGGCTCACGTCCTTGTCCTTGCCCGGCACCACCGGCGCCGGCTGCTGGCGCAGGCGGGCCAGCAAGGCTTCGCCATCACGCGGGGCCTGCAGCACCACCATCACGCCACTGCCTTCAGCATCAATCGCACGCAGGGCATCGGTGGCGGCCACGCCGAAATCGTCGCGGCGCCAGTGCAGCAGGTCGGCCAGCGGGTTTTCCACCTGCACCCGCACCAGGGTGGGGGTGTCGGCATCCGGCGTGCCACGGACCAGGGCGAAATGCAGGTCGTGGGCGATGCGGTCGCGGTAGGTGACCAGCTTGAACGGGCCGAATTCGGTCTCGATCTCGCGCTCGTCCACGCGTTCGACGGTCTTTTCGGTGGCCAGGCGGTAGGCGATCAGGTCGGCGATGGAACCCATCTTCAGGCCGTGCTCGCGGGCGAACACTTCCAGCTCCGGGCGGCGCGCCATGCTGCCATCCGGGTTCAGGATCTCCACCAGCACGCCGGCCGGTTCCAGCCCGGCCAGCATGGCCATGTCCACGGCGGCTTCGGTGTGGCCGGCGCGGGTCAGCACGCCGCCCGGCTGGGCGATCAGCGGGAAGATGTGGCCAGGCTGGTGCAGGTCCGACGGTTTGGCGTTGGGTTTCACCGCAGTGCGGATGGTGTGGGCGCGGTCGTGCGCCGAGATACCGGTGGTGACGCCCTCGGCGGCTTCGATACTGACCGTGAAGTTGGTCTGGAACTGCGCGGTATTGGCCTGCACCATCGGCGCCAGGCCGAGATCGGCGGCGCGGGTGCGGTTCAACGGCAGGCAGACCAGGCCACGGCCATGGGTGACCATGAAGTTGATGTCGCTGGCCTTGACCAGCTCGGCGGCCATGATCAGGTCGCCTTCGTTCTCGCGGTCTTCGTCATCGACGATGACGACCATGCGGCCCAGACGGATGTCTTCCAGGATGTCCGGAATCGGGGCGAAATTCATGCGGCATCTCCCTGTGGGTGCTGACCGTTGGTCGGCACACTGATCAGGCGCTCCACATAACGGGCGACCAGATCGATTTCAAGATTGACCGCGCTGCCTACGCCTGCGGCGGAGAAGGCAGTGTTGGCCACCGTGTGCGGGATCAGGGCGACGTCAAACCCTTCATCGTCCACTTCGTTGACCGTGAGGCTGACGCCATCCACGCAGATCGAGCCCTTCTTGGCGATGTAGCGGCGCAGCGAGGCCGGCGCGGCGAAACGCCAACGCTGGGCACGCGCGTCTTCGTGGATGGACAGCACCTGGCCGAGGCCGTCGACGTGTCCGCTGACCAGATGGCCGCCGAGGCGGTCGGTCGGGCGCATGGCACGTTCGAGATTGATGACCGCCCCTTCGCCCAGCTGGCCCAGCGTGGTCAGGCCCAGGGTCTCGGTGGAGGCATCGGCCTGGAAGCTGCTGGCGTCGAATGCGATGACGGTGAGGCAGACGCCGTTGATGGCAATGCTCTCGCCCATCTGCACGTTGTCGAACGGCAGATTCCCGACATTGAAGGTGAAGCGGACATCGCCGCCGATGGATTCGCGTGCGGCCAGACGGCCGACGCCTTCGATGATTCCAGTAAACAAGAAACGTTCTCCGCGAAAAGTGAGCGAAAAACGCCGCAAGGCAAACAGGCACGCGCAGGGCATGAGCCCTGTGGCACCGTCTTCTTTCATCCGGACTATGACCGTCGGCTCCGGCATTGGACCGGATCTGCTGACCCCCGGCCGTAGGCCGGGGCGCTCGCGGGCTCGTGCTTGCGCACCTACCGCCGGTGGGGAATTGCACCCCGCCCTGAAGACGTTTGTGTACCGGCGAACCGGCGTGGCTAGTGTACCAGCCCGGGCTGAACGGGGTCGGATGCCACAGCTGTGACGGCCGTCGCTCGCAATTTGTAAAACTTTCATTAAAATTCCACCCCGGACGACATGAGGTCGCCACGGGCAGCCCGCTGGGGCAGGCCCGCCAAAGGACTGAAATTCACAGGAATTCCCATGCGCAAGATGCTGATCGTGGCCGCCCTGCTGGCCGCCGCCCCGCTCTCGGCTTCGGCCGACGCCCTGAGCTACACCTACGTCGAAGGTGGTTGGACGCAGGTCAAGGTTGACGACAACGCACTGGACGACCCGAAGGTCGACGGCGGCTACCTGCGTGGCTCTGTGGCCATCGCCGAACAGGTCTACGTGTTCGGTGGCTGGTCGCGCACCAGCAAGACCTACCATTACAGCGACGGCTCGCTGAAGCTGGAACTGAATCAGCCGGAGCTGGGCATCGGCTACCACATGCCGTGGACCGACCGCCTGGACTTCACCGCCGATATCGCCTGGGTGCGCCAGAGCGCTGAACTGACCGACCGTTACGACGGCTACAGCGACCGCTACAAGGACCACACCAACCTGGGCCGCGCCACCCTGGGCATCCGCGGCAAGCCGTCGCGCATGACCGAAGCCTGGGCCAAGGCCGGCTACATGGACGGCGGCAACAACTTCAAGGGCACCTGGGTCGGCACCGTCGGCGGCCAGATCAACTTCACCAGGACCTGGGGTCTGGTGGGCGAGATCTCCGGCTACCGTGACGTCACCCAGTACTCGGCCGGCGTGCGCGCCAGCTTCTGATCCAACGATCGCTCCTCGTCGTGCGATCGAACGGGCCCCGCAAGGGGCCCGTTTTTTTGGCCGGGGTACACCGCCATGTGACCTCTGGCCGCCATCGAAAGTAGCGCTGGATGCGCTAGGCTTGCGCGCCTCTGGAACAGGAAAACACCGTCATGAAGACCCCCACCCGTACCCTTCTGGCCAGCGTGCTGCTGTGCGCCCCGCTGATTGCCAGCGCTGCACCGGCCCAGCTGACGCCCGAGCAGGCCTTCGACCTGTACGCACGCGTGCTGCTGGAAGACGACGCGGCCGCCACGCGCACGCTCAACGACGCACTGAAGCCGGCGTTCGAAGGCCAGGACGCCGTGACCCCCAACCCGGGTGCGCTGGCCAAGGCATTGGCCGAGCCGTGGCAGACCGTGCTGGCCAGCGCCGGTGACAAGTCCGACGCTGCGGCCACCGAAGTGCTGTATGCCAAGGCGCTGCGTGATTCGAAGTGCCGCGCGACCAAGAGCGTGGTCGAAGACAACGAATACGTCGAAGACCAGAAGCTGGCGCGGATCACCTACAGCTGCCAGCTGCCCGACCTGGGCAAGGTCCGCCCGCTGTTTGCCGCCAGTCTCGCGTCTGATGCCAGCCCGGCCGCGCGCAAGCAGTTCACCGATGCCTACACCCAGGCACTGCAGAGTGGCGTGCGCGTGCCGGTCAGCGGCACCTTCACCCTGTACCCGGCCAAGGACAACGGCTACTGGTACAGCGGTAATTTCGATGATCTGGTGGGCACCGTAGCCGGTGCGCTGGCGCCGTTCGAGGACTGGATGCAGGATGCACAGGCCGCCAGCGCGCCGAAAGTAACCGGCGTACCGGGCTGCGACCTGCTGCTGCAGCAGCACCGCGCCTGCGTGGCGAAGATCGCGCCGGAGCAGATCAGCGGCGTGGATGCGATGGCCGAGGAACTGAAGGCCAAGGCGCAGGTGCAGTCGGCCGAGGAGATGACGCAGGAGTGCAAGGCACTGCGCCCGATCGCCGAGATGATGTGGACCGACGAATGCGCGTGAGGTGGTAAGCGGTAGCGCCGGGCCATGCCCGGCGGTTCCATCCCACGACATGCGCCGGACAATGCCCGGCGCATGTCATTGCGCTACGACCGCAGCAACAAGCGGATGTCCTCACCCACCTGCCGCTGATCCACCACGTGCAGCCGCCGCTGCTGGTCCATCGCCTCGATGCCGAGGCCGGCCAGCAGCGGACGACCGTTATCGCCCAGCAGCGTGGGCGCCTGATACAGCAGCAGCTCGTCCACCCAGCCGCCGCGCAGCAAGGCACCGGCCAGCGTCGCGCCGGCTTCGGTATGCACTTCGTTGATGCCACGCTCGGCCAGCAGGGCCAGCACCGCACCAAGATCCAACCTGCCACCACTGCCCGGGACGCTGGCAAATTCGGCGTCGGCCGCATCCGGTGCGCTTACTGCTGCGTCATGCAGGTACAACGTCGGCGCCCCACCCTCGCGCACGCGGCTGCACTCCAGCGAGCGCAGGCGTGAATCAAGCACCACGCGCAGCGGTGGCATCACCTCGGTATCGGCCAGGCGCACGGTCAGCATCGGGTCGTCGGCAATCACGGTGTCGGCGCCGGTCAGGATCGCACCCGCACGTGCGCGCCAGTGCTGCACGTCTTCGCGCGCGGCCGGGCCGGTGATCCACTTGGAGCTGCCATCAGCCATCGCGGTGCGGCCATCCAGACTGGTGGCCAGCTTCACCCGCAGCCACGGGCGGTTGCGCTCCACGCGCGACAGGTAACCCTTGTTGAGCTCGCGCGCCTGTGCCGCCATCAGCCCTTCGGCGACGTCGATGCCGGCATTGCGCAGCAGATCGAAGCCACCGCCATCGACCTTCGGGAACGGATCGCGCATCGCCGCGACCACACGCGACACGCCCGCTTCGATCAGTGCCAGTGCACACGGTGGCGTGCGCCCGTAGTGCGCGCAGGGTTCCAGGGTGACGTAGGCGGTGGCGCCACGGGCGTCGCTGCCGGCCTCGCGCAGCGCGAACACTTCAGCATGCGGGCCACCGGCGCGCTGGTGCCAGCCCTGCCCGACCACGCGTTCGCCATGGGCGATCACGCAGCCGACCATCGGGTTGGGGCGGGTGGTGTAGGCGGCACGCTCGGCCAGGCGCAGTGCGTTGGCCATGTGCAGGTGGTCGAGGACGGAGAACGGGGTGGTCATGCGGCCATGGTAACGCCGCCGGTGTGCATCCATGCCATTGGTGCCAACCAAGGTTGGCATCTACCGGGGCAGAGGCGGTCAGCCCTTCTTCTTCTTGGTCAGGGCAATCACGTCACCCAGCAGCTGCAGCTGTTCGGTACTGGACGGCAGGTCGCGTTCCAGCTTTTCGATCTCCTCGCGGAAATCGGCCACGTCCTCGAAGCTGCGGTAGACCGAAGCAAAACGCACATAGCCGACGTGGTCGAGCTTGCGCAGTTCGTTCATGACGAACTCGCCGACCTTGATCGAAGGCACTTCGCGCTCGCCGCTGATGCGCAGCTGGTGAACCACCGCACGCACGGCCGCCTCGATCTTGTCTTCGGCCACCGCACGCTTCTGCAGCGCGCGGTCGAAGCCAGCGCGGACCTTGCGCTGGTCGAACGCCTCGCGGGTGCCATCGCTCTTGACGATGGCCGGCAGCTTCAGCTCAACCGTTTCCAGGGTGCTGAAGCGCTCGCCACAGGCTTCGCATTCACGCCGACGACGGATCGTCGCGCCGTCTTCGGAGACGCGCGAGTCGATGACCCGGGTATCGGCATGTTGGCAGAAGGGGCAATGCATGGAACGCCTGGCTCAGGGAAGTACCTATTGCCACGGTCATGGCAGCGTCGCAAAGGTACCTGAGAAAGGGCCCCGCAGCAAATGCTGTCTGCGCGGAAGTGCCTGCATTTCGGCCGAACAGAGCCTCCAGCGCGGTCAGCGCTGTGCGCTCAACCGGGTGCCGGCGGCACCGAGGCTGCGCGTGCCCAGCGCAGCCACACCAGGTGCCCGGCCATCACCAGCAACGGTGGGCCAAAGCCGAGGAAGGCCAATGTCGAGATCTCCCCGTGCTTGAAGGTGAAGTACAGCGTGGCGGCAACCACGGCCAATGCGGCCAGCCCCCCCAGCGCCAACCCCACCCAGGCGACAACCGGGGAATCGCGCAGGCCGACAAGGCCACGCCTCAGGAACAGGCCGCTCAGCCACAACCACGACAGCAGGCCGATGATTCCAGCCGTCGACCACAGCAGCAACAGTGTGTGCTCGTCGCCTGTCAGGTACTTGCCATCCCATACGACCATCAGCCCCAGCACGGCACCCGTGCCGCCTGCCGCCACGGTGGGCAGGCCTGCCAGCAGGCCGGCGATCGCCATCCAGCGTTTGTGCAGACGCTCATCCATGCGTTCGATGTCCTTCCATGGGCCACGTCATGCGCAGCGTTTGATCCACACCAGCATCGCAGCCGGCACCAGCATCGACGGGCCCAGCAGCAACAGGGTGATGCCTTCGGCGTGCACGGTGACGCCCCACCACAGCGCCAGCCCCAGCGGGGGCAAGGCGGCGAGACCGCCCGCCAGCAGCATCCACCACCAGAGACGGTGCACGTGCAGCCCGGCACGCCCCTGCATCAGAAAACCCGCACTGAGCCACAACCAGGCCAGGCAGCCGGCAATGCCGGCCAGGCCCCACAGCGGCATCACCGTCACCGAGGCCAGCGTGCCGTGACCGAACTGGCCCAGCCCCATCAGCAGCAGCATGGTCGCTGCCGCGCCGCCCATCACCAGGCTGGGCAGGCCAAGCAGCACCGCCAGGGCGGTGTACAGATACTTGAGGTGGCGCTCATCCATGCGCGGTTACTCCAATGCTGGGGTCAGAGCCCTTCCCTGCGGGAAGGGATCCGACCCCACTCCCCGGTCAGCCGTAGACCGGGTACTTGCGGCACTGCGCGCTGACGGCGTCGCGCACGCGGGCGATCACGGCGTCATCGTTCGGCGCGTCGAGCACGTCGGCGATCCAGTTGGCCAGGTCCACGCAGTCCTGTTCAACGTAACCACGGGTGGTCACCGCCGGGGTACCCAGGCGCAGGCCCGAGGTCACGAACGGCGAACGCGGGTCGTTCGGCACCGAGTTCTTGTTGACGGTGATGTGCGCCTTGCCCAGCGCCGCTTCCGCGTCCTTGCCGGACACGTCCTTGCCGATCATGTCGACCAGCATCAGGTGGTTCTGGGTGCCACCGGAGACGATCTTGTAGCCGCGCGCGATCAGCGTGTTGGCCATCGCCTGGGCGTTCTTCACCACCTGCTGCTGGTAGGCCTTGAAGCCCGGTTCCAGCGCTTCCTTGAAGGCGACGGCCTTGCCGGCGATGACGTGCATCAGCGGACCACCCTGGATGCCCGGGAACACGATCGACTGCAGCTTCTTGACCAGGTCTTCGTCGGCGCCCTTGGCGACGATGATGCCGCCGCGCGGGCCGCGCAGGGTCTTGTGGGTGGTGGAAGTGACCACGTGGGCGTGCTCCAGCGGGCTGGGGTACACGCCTGCGGCGACCAGGCCGGCAACGTGGGCCATGTCCACGAACAGGTAGGCACCGACCTTGTCGGCGATGGCGCGGAAGCGTGCCCAGTCGATCACCTGCGAGTAGGCCGAGAAGCCGGCCACGACCATCTTCGGCTTGTGCTCCAGGGCCAGGCGCTCGACTTCGTCGTAATCGATCAGGCCCTGATCGTTCACGCCGTACTGCACGGCGTTGAACAGCTTGCCCGAGGCATTCACCTTGGCACCGTGGGTGAGGTGGCCGCCGTGGGCCAGGCTCATGCCGAGGATGGTGTCACCTGGCTGCAGCAGGGCGAAGTACACGGCCTGATTGGCCTGCGAACCGCTGTGCGGCTGCACGTTGGCGTAGTCGGCCCCGAACAGCTGCTTGAGGCGGTCGATCGCCAGCTGCTCGGCGATGTCCACGTATTCGCAGCCACCGTAGTAGCGCTTGCCCGGGTAGCCTTCGGCGTACTTGTTGGTCAGCTGGCTGCCCTGCGCTTCCATCACCGCCGGGCTGGTGTAGTTCTCGCTGGCGATCAGCTCGACGTGGTCTTCCTGGCGCTGGGTTTCAGCGGCGATGGCCTTGGCCAGTTCGGGATCGTAGGATTCGATGCGGACGTCACGCGGGAACATCGGGTACTCCAGCAGGCAGGGAAAAGGGGGTACGGCTCAGCCCCCGATTGTAGCCCCGCACCGGCCTGCTGGGGCCGAAACGGACGGGGCCGGCATCCCCGAAGGAATCCGGCCCCGTATGGTTTCGATTGATGTGGGGTCAGAGCCCTTTCCGTTGGAAAGGGATCCGACCCCGGCCACGATCCTCAGCGGTTGCTGAGCACGTACTGGGCGATCACACCGGTGGCGATGGCAACCAGCAGCATGTTGCCGCGGTCATCGCGGATCCAGTGGTGCCCGTAGGGCGGGCGACGCAGGTGATAGCGCGGGTAGTCGTTCACCACATAGATCGGGCCGCGGTAGTAGTCGCGGTAGCGATGGCCGACCTTCCAGCCATAGCCCGGGCCATAGGCCGGGCGGTACACCACACGCGGCGGCGCCGGGCGGTAGTAGCGGTCATGGTCGCGGTGCCACTCGCGGCGATCCTGGCGGTAGTCGCGCCGGGCCTCGCGGCGGTCGCGCTCCCAGTCACGGCGGTCGTGGCGCCACTCACGGCGATCCTCGCGCCATTCGCGGCGGTCGTGGTTGCGGCGATGATCGTTGTCGGCGAACGCCGGGGCCACGGCGCCCAGCGCCAGCACAGAGGCCACGGCACTGGCCATTACTCGATTGATGCGCATGTCAGACCTCTGCTCGGGTGGGTGGTGAGCCCATATTGCGCAACCGATCTGAACCGTTTCCGGCTGGAAACGCTTCCCGTTGCAGGACTGTGACGCAGTATTCAGGCGGCGGCCAGCCCGGCGCCCCCTTCCCGGGCGCGGCCCGGAACCGGTTCCGGCTATAATTGGCGGTATTCCATTTCAGTCTGTGCCCGCTGCCGCAACGGGATCTTCCCGTGACGGACCGGGCGCAGGGCCGCGCCTACGGAGACCGCATGTCCTCGCAATACATCTACACCATGAACCGCGTGTCCAAGGTGGTCCCGCCCAAGCGGCAGATCATCAAGGACATCTCGCTGTCCTTCTTCCCGGGCGCGAAGATCGGCCTGCTGGGCCTGAACGGCGCCGGCAAGTCCACCGTGCTGAAGATCATGGCCGGCGTGGACACCGATTTCGAGGGCGAAGCCCGCCCGCAGCCGGGCATCAAGGTCGGCTACCTGGCGCAGGAACCGGAGCTGGACCCGACCAAGACCGTGCGTGAAGCGGTGGAGGAAGGCGTGGGCGAAGTGCTGCAGGCCCAGGCCGCGCTGGAAGCGGTGTACGCCGCCTACGCCGAGGAAGGCGCCGACTTCGACGCGCTGGCCAAGGAACAGGAGCGCCTGGAGGCGATCCTGGCCGCTGGCGACGCACACACCCTGGAAAACCAGCTGGACGTGGCCGCCGATGCGCTGCGCCTGCCGCCGTGGGATGCCGTGGTCGGCAAGCTGTCCGGTGGTGAAAAGCGCCGCGTGGCCCTGTGCCGCCTGCTGCTGCAGAAGCCGGACATGCTGCTGCTCGACGAACCGACCAACCACCTCGACGCCGAGTCGGTGGAATGGCTGGAACAGTTCCTGGCGCGCTACACCGGCACCGTGGTGGCGGTCACCCACGATCGCTACTTCCTGGACAACGCCGCCGAATGGATCCTGGAACTGGACCGCGGCCGCGGCATTCCGTGGAAGGGCAACTACACCGACTGGCTGACCCAGAAGGACGAGCGCCTGAAGCAGGAAGACAACCAGGAAAAGGCCCGCCAGAAGGCGATCCAGAAGGAACTGGAGTGGTCGCGCCAGAACGCCAAGGGCGGCCGCACCAAGGGCAAGGCCCGTCTGGCCCGCCTGGAAGAGCTGCAGTCGGTCGATTACCAGAAGCGCAACGAGACCAATGAAATCTTCATCCCGCCGGGCGAGCGCCTGGGCAATGCGGTGATGGAGTTCAAGAACGTCTCCAAGAAGTTCGGCGACCGCCTGCTGTTCGACAACCTGAGCTTCCTGGTGCCGGCCGGCGCCATCGTCGGCATCATCGGCCCGAACGGTGCCGGTAAGTCGACCCTGTTCAAGATGATCACCGGCCAGGAAAAGCCGGACACCGGCGAGATCGTGGTCGGCCCGACCGTGAAGCTGTCCTACGTGGACCAGAGCCGCGACGCGCTGGAAGGCAACCACAACGTCTTCCAGGAAATCGCCGGCGGCCTGGACATCCTCAACATCAACGGCATCGAGATCCAGTCGCGCGCCTACATCGGCCGCTTCAACTTCAAGGGCCAGGACCAGCAGAAGATGGTCGGTTCGCTGTCCGGTGGTGAGCGTGGCCGCCTGCACATGGCCAAGACCCTGCTGCAGGGTGGCAACGTGCTGCTGCTCGACGAACCGTCCAACGACCTGGACATCGAAACCCTGCGTGCACTGGAAGATGCGCTGCTGGAGTTCCCGGGCAACACCTTCGTCATCTCGCATGACCGCTGGTTCCTGGATCGCATCGCGACCCACATCCTGGCGTTCGAAGGCGACTCGCACGTGGAGTTCTTCCAGGGCAACTACCGCGAGTACGAAGAAGACAAGCGCCGCCGCATGGGCGACGACGCTGCGCCGAAGCGCCTGCGCTTCAAGGCGCTGAAATAAGGCAACCGGAAAGGCCGCGCTCGCGCGGCCTTTCTCCTTTCGGTAGGTCACCACCGTTGGTGGTGACGCTTCAAGGCGTACCGACCAACGGTCGGTACCCACCACCAACGGGTCGAGATTCCCCATGTCCCTGTTCGAGCGCCTGTTCCAGCTGCAGCAGCACGGCACCACCGTGCGTACCGAGCTGCTGGCCGGTGTCACCACCTTCCTGACGATGTCCTACATCGTCTTCGTGAACCCCGAGATCCTCGGCACCACCGGCATGGACGCGGGCGCGGTGTTCGTGGCCACCTGCCTGGCTGCGGCGCTGGGTTCGGCGGTGATGGCGCTGGCCGCCAACTTCCCCGTGGGCATGGCACCGGGCATGGGCCTGAACGCGTTCTTCGCCTTCACCGTGGTCGGTGCCGCTGGCCTGCCGTGGCAGCAGGCGCTGGGTGCGGTGTTCATCTCCGGCCTGGTGTTCCTGGTGCTGTCGCTGACCGGCGTGCGTGCGTGGCTGGTGTCCGGCATCCCCTCGTCGCTGCGCTCGGCCATCGTGGCCGGCATCGGCCTGTTCCTGGCGATCATCGCGCTGCAGAAGTCCGGCGTGATCGTCGGCAATGAAGACACGCTGGTGGCGCTGGGCCCGTTGAACACGGCGCCGCCGCTGCTGGCACTGGCCGGCTTCCTGCTGATCGCGGTGCTGGAAGCACGCCGCATCCGCGGTGCGATCCTGATCGGCATCCTGGCGGTGACCGGCGCGGGCTGGGCGTTGGGCGACGTGCAGTACCAGGGCCTGGTCTCGCTGCCGCCGAGCCTCGCACCCACCTTCCTGCAGCTGGACCTGCCGGGCCTGCTGCACCATGACGGCGGCGCACCGATCGCAGTGCTGCTGCAGGTGGTGCTGGTGTTCGTGCTGGTGGAAGTGTTCGATGCCACCGGCACGCTGTACGGCGTGGTCGGTCGCGCCGGCCTGCTGAAGCTGCCGGGCGCGCAGAAGCGTTTCGGCCGTGCGCTGCTGGCCGACAGCACCGCGATCGTGGCCGGTTCGATGCTTGGCACCAGCAGCACCACGGCCTTTGCCGAAAGCGCCTCGGGCGTGCAGGTGGGCGGCCGCACCGGCCTGACCGCGCTGGTGGTGTCGGCGCTGTTCCTGGCGGCGCTGCTGTTCTCGCCGCTTGCGGCAATGGTGCCCAGCTATGCCACCGCGCCGGCACTGCTGTTCGTGGCTGGCCTGATGCTGCGTGAGCTGGTGGAAGTGGACTGGAGCGACCTGACCGAATCGGTGCCAGCCGCACTCTGTGCGCTGGCGATGCCGTTCACCTACTCGATCGCCAACGGCCTGGCGTTCGGCTTCATTGCCTATGCCGCGCTGAAGGCCGGTACCGGGCGCTGGCGCGAAGTGCATCCGGCCGTGTGGCTGGTGGCGGTGCTGTTTACCCTGCGCTACGCGCTGGAATAAGCGGTAGGCGATGCCGGCCAGCGGCCGGCGCTACCAGAGCACGCTTCGGCCCGCGACCGGGACTACCGGACGCGGGGTTCACCCGCCACGCACGGCGCTCTGGGATGATGCGGGCATGGTTCGGCCCGACCTTCCCGCGGATCCTTCTTCGCCGTTGCGCCGTCGCTTGCTGCGCGCGGCAGTGCTGGCGCCGTTGGCCGCTACGCTCGCCACCCTGCCCGGCTGCTCGCTGCCGGTGCAGGTTGATGGCACCTTCCTGCAGCCGTGGCGCAGCCACCTGCAATGGGGCCTGGCCGACTGGCAGCGATCCTTGAAGCTTGCGCATACCCTGGGCTGCCGTCAGCTGGTGCTGCAATGGACCGGCATCGTCGGTGGCAGCGACGGCGACTGGTCACTGCCCGACGGCAGCCTGCAGCAGCTGTTCACCGCCGCCGGCGAGAACGGCATCCGCATCCGCGTCGGCCTGCCCTTCCAGCAACGCTGGTGGCAGGCCATCGCCGCGGACGACGCCACGCTGAAGGCCTTCCTGGCCGAGAGCCTGGCGTACGCACGCAGCTGGTTGGCACAGGCACCCTGGGCGCAGCAGCCGGCCTTCGGGGGCTGGTACCTGCCCTACGAACTGGAGCAGTACCACTGGGCCGATCTGGCCCGCCAGCAATGGCTGGCGCAGTGGCTGCACGGGCTGGTGCAGGCCGCCAGCACGCGCGGCGGTGACTGTGCGATCTCCTGTTACTTCAGCCGCCTGCAGACCGATGGCAACCTGGTCACGCTGTGGCAGGCGGTGCTGGCACAGGCCACGCTACGGCCGATGGTGCAGGATGGCGTGGGGGTGGCCGGTGCCGGCAACGTGCAGCAGCTCCAGCCGTTGCTCGATCATTTCCATGCACACGGCATCGGTTTCGATGTGATCGTCGAACTGTTCCGCGAACTGCCCGGCGGCCCTGCCGACGGCAGCGGATTCAAGGGCGAAACCGCCGATGCCGCACGTATCCAGCGGCAGTTGGCATGGGCACGCGACAGCGGCGCACAGCACGTGCTGGTCTATGCACTGGAGCCATGGCTGACCCAGGACACGCCGCAGGCCGCAGCGCTGCGGCGACGCTGGGGCCTGCGTCAATAGTAGAGGATGGCGGTAGCGAACAGGCCCTTGGCGCGCTGTGTATCACCGCCACCGATCGCGAAGCGGTACTGCACGGTCAGGTCCAGGTAGGAACGCGGCGTGTTGTAGTGGTCCTCGCGGAACCCGTAACGCACGCCCACGCCCGGCCCTGCGCCAAGTGACCAGCTGCGCTGCGTATCGTTGAGCGCGAACGACTGCGCCGGGAACGGCGGATAACGGATGTCGCGCACGCGCGAGCGCTGGTCCAGCCAATCGGCACCAACCACGACATAGGGTGTGACCACCCAATGCGTCTGCCCTGCACCGAAGCGGAAACTGCGCCCGGCGCGCAGTTCACCGGCAGCGAACCACTGTTCGCGATGCAGGCGCCCATTGGCCTCACCCAGGCGCCGCACCGGCGTGCCGTTGGCATCAAGCGCGTCGAGGGTGAAGGTGGCACCGTTGTCGTCCCAGGTGTATCCCCCCTGCGCGTAGCCACTGACCATCCACCACTGGTTCACATCGGTGCGCAGATCGGTGCCATGGTAGTAGCCATAGGTCAGGTAGGACATCCAGCCACCGGAACCACTGGCCAGCCGGTAGCGCGCCAGCGTGCTGGCTTCCAGTGGCCGGTTCAGGGCCAGCTGCAGGCGGCACTGCACTGCGGCCGATTCGGGGTAGACCTCGCCCTGGCGGGTTGCACTGCCGAGGAACTGTCGGCGCTCGATGCCAGCACTCAGACCGGTCTGGCCAAACGCGTAGCGCATGCCGAAGGACGCGATTGTGGAGGGCCAGCCGGTAGTGGAACGCGAGTGGCTGAGGCGCTCGGCGCGTGCACGCGCATCCGGCGTTGATTCGCCGTTGCACGGGTCCACCGCGCGGATCGATTCGTAGGTGCCGCCCTCGTCGTACAGCGTGTTGAGCAGGCGTGCGTAGAGTTCCAGCGTGCCATGCTGGTCGTTGAAGGCCGGGGGCCGCCAGAACGCTTCCAGCGTGCTGAACACCGAATCGCCGGGCGTGCTGATCGCAGCGCCGCCGACATTGGTCGCCGCCTGGCGCGCACCTCGGAAACCCGCCGAGGCGATCACGCCCCACTCGCGCGAATAGTTGGCGATAGCATTGCGTACGTTGTAGCGCTGGTGCGCATCCAGTGGCAGCTCACCGGCATCGGCGCGATCAATGGCGCTGCGCAGCAGCATCACCGCCTGCGGATGGTCGCCGTTGGCTGCGCTGGCGTAGGCCTGGTCGAGCACTACGATTTTCGGTGCCTTTCCGGTGGCCTCGGCGGCACGGAAGTCGGCCAGTGCGCGCGCCGGTTCGTGGGCCCTCTGGTTGAGGTAGCCGCGCTGCATCAGTGCACCCGCGTCATCAGGACGCTGTGCCAGTGCCGTATCCAGGCGCTGCCGCGCTTCGTCCTGCTGGGCACGGTTGCCCGCCGCCAGCGTGGTGGTCAGCAGGCCTTGCAGGTTCGCGTCGTCCGGTGCGAGTTGCACGGCCTGCCGCGCCTCACCGATGGCATCGGCGTAATCCTGGCGCGCGTAGGCAGCGTAGGCACGCTGTGCGGCACCGCCATCCCCCTGCAGATCGGCCGGCACCAGTTCGCAGACGTTGCCGCTGTCCCCGGACGGGCAGTGCTGGACCGGTGGCGGGTAGGCTTCGGCGCTGATGCGGGGAAGGTCGCGACTGGAACGGATCGCCCGGCTGCGTTGCGCGATGCCCTGCTGCAGAAGCTGCCGTGACCGTGCATCGCCTTCACCTGCCGGCAGCGCCGCCTGCAACGGTGCCAGCAGTGCAGCTGCGCGTACCCGATCACCTGCGGCCAGCGCCGCATCCACCGCCAGCAGGCGCACGTTGCGCTGCTGCGCGGTTGATCCCGGCGTGGCGAGCGCGGCATCGAAATCCTCATTGGCCCGCAGCGTACTGCCCTGGCGCTGGCGCAGGTAGCCACGCATCACCCGGGCATTGAGATCGTTGGCGTCCACCTGCAATGCCTGATCAGCACTGTGCTCAGCGTCGGCCAGCTGATCGCCCTGCAGCTGCGCGGTGATCAGCAGCAACCGGTATGAAGCAACGTCGGGTGCCAGTTCCACGGCGGCGTGCGCCTGCTCAATGGCGGCGGCATCCTCGCCTGCGGACAGCAATTGATAGGCCTGCTGTGCCTGCAGCAGCGCGCGTTGGCGGCCCAGTGTCACGCGCCGCGCGCGCAGCGCTTCGACATTCGGTGCGCCCAGCTGCAGCGCGGTGCCGATGGCGGCGTCGGCCTGTTCGGGCTGTTGCTGTGCCTCCAGCGCCGCCACCCACAGCAGGGCCCATGCGCCCTGTTCCGGCTGCTGCCGGAACGCCTGTTCGGCCTTGCTGGCGGCGATGCCCATCTGCCCGGCGTCGTAGGCCGCATAGGCTTCGGTTGCCAACATGTAGGCCTGCCGGTTGTTGTGGCCGGCCACCGTTGCGGGTGCACGCGGCACCGCTGTGCCACGCGCTGCACCTGTGGTCGTCCTGGGCGCGGCGGCCAGCGCAGGCAAGGCCGGATCCCTCATCCCCGCGTCCAGCGCACGGCGCGCCTGCTGCTGTGCTTCTTCGCCACGACCAAGCTTCTGCAGCGCATAGATCTGCAGCAGGCGCAGCCGCACCACGTCCGGGCGCAGCCGGATCGCTTCGCTGGACTGCCGGTAGGCCGTGGGGTAATCGCCACGTTCATAGGCAGCAAACGCCTGCTCGGCGATGCGGTAGGCCGCACCGGACAGCGGCAGTGCAGCATCGGCCTGCGCCAGCACCGGCGCGGCGGCCGTGGCCAGTGCCACGGCAATGACGGTGGACAGCAGCGTGGTCTTCATGCCGGCAAGGCTCCGGGCGGCGGCGACTGCAGCGTGGCCGCACGCCGGCGCTGCTCCTGCATGGCCTGGGCCACGGCCTCTTCGGTGGTGATGCCCTGCTTGACCAGGTAGTCGCCGATGCGGCCGTCGCGCTGCGGCATGTAGTCGTCCATTGCGATCTCGAAGCGTGCGTGATCGATCAGGCGCATTTCCACCAGCAGGTCGCCCAGCAGGGGCACGTTGTCCAGGTGCCACTGCCGTTCGCCACCGATCAGGCGCAGGCCCGCGTTGATCTCGCTTTCGCGGGCGATGCTCTGTTCGATGTGCTCGCTGCGCGTCTCCTGCTTCAGCAATGCCACGGCGTCCTCGGGCAGCGGACTGGCCACGGCCAGTCGCAGGGTGCCTTCCTGGCGCGGCGGCAGCGGCAGCATGCGCCATTGCACGCAGGCATCGGCACTGACCGGGAACTGGCAGGCACGCAGGTAATCCACGTCGATCACCGCGCGTGGCAGGTCACCCTGGAACGCGATGGCCTCGGCCAGGGTCTCGTCATCCAGCCAGCCCTGGGTGAGCAGGATGCGGCCCAGCGGTTGCTGGCGGCCTGCCTGCTGCTGGTCCAGCGCCTGCTGCAGGCGCTCGGGTTCCACCGCCTGCCAGGTGGTCAACAGCTCACCCAGTTGCTTGCGGGTCTGCACCAGCTGCGCCGCATCGGGGAAGTCGTGCATTGTCTTGTCCCAGACCATGCGCTTGCCGAACAGCAGGTAGGCCAGGAACACCTTCCAGGCACGGGCGGTGGCCATGAAATTGATCATGTTGCCGACCACCATGCGCGGGATCGACATCAACGCATGCTCCCAGCCGTACAACCGGTTGACGAAATAGAAGCGCTGCACGACCCGGGTCGCCAGCGCTGCGGTGGTCAGCAGCGCGACATTCATCTGCCAGGTACCGGCCTGGAACACGCTGGGAAACTGCATCGTCCACAGCCCGGTCATCTTCAACAGCCAGAACAGCAGCAGCTGCAGGAAGATGATGTAGGCGATGATGCTGACGAACGAGGTGATGATGCCCTTGCGGTCGCGCGCCAGCAGGTACTTGGTGGCCAGTGATCCACGCCAGCCCAGCGACTCCCAGCTCTGCAGGCCGATGCCCAGCACCCACCGCGCCTTCTGCCGGTACGAGGCACGGAAGTTGTCGGGGAAGTACTCGCGCACGCACAGCGCCATCTGCTGGGTACGCTCGCGCACCGGCCCCCAGCCGAACCATGACGGACGGCGCACGCGGAACTGCACCGGGAAGCGGGCGAAGATCGACTGCATGCCCATCGCCGCCAGCCGCGCACCGACGTCGTAATCCTCGGTGAGGCTGTCGGTATTGAAGGGCTGGTTGTCGGTCTGTGCGCTCAGCGCCAGCAGCGCGCGCCGCGAGAAGCAGGTACCCACGCCCGCGGAGGGCACCATGCCGGACACGCTCTCGCGCACCACCAGATCCTTTGCGTGCCATTCGGCGAACTCGTCCATGTAGACGCCGGCCACCAGTTCGTACCACTCGCGGTCCAGCGAGGTCACCGGCAACTGGATCATGTCCTTGCGTGGCAGCAGGTAGTTGTAGAAGCGCAGTTCCATCGGGTGCAGCACGTCCTCGCTGTCGTGCAGGATCACCCCGGCGAATTCGATGTCGTGGCGCTTCTCGTAATCGAAGATGGCCAGGATCAACCAGTTCAGGCAATCGGCCTTGCTGGTCGGCCCGTCGTGCGGCACCTCCACGCGGCGCAGGCGCTTGTAGCGGCGGCGCATGCGCTCCACTTCGTCGATGGTCTGCTGGTCGTTGGGATAGGTGCCGACGAACACGACGTACTCGCGGTAGTCGAGCACGTTGATCATGTTCTCCACCATCTGCGCGATGACGTCGTATTCCATCCACGCCGGCACCATGATCGCCAGCGGCTGTTGCGGCCGCTGCATCAGGTCT
This sequence comes from Stenotrophomonas sp. YJH_SMC_16, assembly GCF_059367875.1. NCBI lineage: Bacteria > Pseudomonadati > Pseudomonadota > Gammaproteobacteria > Lysobacterales > Lysobacteraceae > Stenotrophomonas > Stenotrophomonas sp. YJH_SMC_16. Next base: position 188,032 of record NZ_JCAFRH010000004.1, read on the forward strand.
TCCTGGGTCAGCGGCCGGTACGCTTCGCGACGCTTGATGGTGAGCGCGCGCCAGCTCTCGCGAACCCAGTACCAGACATCGATGAACAGGTCATCGAGGCTGGAGATCAGGATCAGCACGGCCACCGCCGCCGCCGTGGTTTCCAGGGCGGCGTAATAGTTGGCCAGCTGGATGTTCCAGAACAGACCGTCCACGGTGGATCAGTGCCCTGTGTTGGCGGACTTGCGGCGGCGCACCTGGGTGACGCGGGCGGCCAGCAGCGCGAACACGATCACGCCGACCAGCAGCAGCAACCAGACCATGTGCCGTTCCCACTTCGATTGCGGATTGCCATCCTGGGCAACGCGGCTTCCGTAAGGATCCTGGCGATCGAACTCGCGCACGGCATCACTGCCGTCGAGCACCGCAAGATCACCGCGCAGCAGCCGGAACGGTGCGCCGAACGACGGTGCCTGTGCGCCCAGGTCGCTGTACAGCACGCCGAGCTGGCCGCCGGAGGTGCCGACCTGCACCACCGCAGCGCGATCCAGGCCGCCGACATCCAGCAGCGGCTGCGGCTTCCCGCCGATCAGCAGGTGGCCGTCCTTCAGGCCGGCCACATCAACACCCGACGGCGCCACACCGAAGGCCAGCCACGGCGTACCCGGGCTGACCGCCGCACCGGCATCGACCACCTTCAGCGCCGACGCCTCCGGCGAGGCGCCCACTGCACTGGCCACCGCGATCACCTTGCGCAGCGATGCCGGCGCATCCTGCAGCCACGTGGCGGGCACGAACACCTGGTTGCCGCGTGACAGCTGGCTGCTGGCACCGACGAAATCACTGCCCAGCGAACGCTTGGCCAGGGTCAGGTGACTGCTGGGCAGGATCGATACCGGATAGGCGGTGGCCGGATCGTGGCAATAGGGGCGTGCCGGCTGGCGCAGGAAGCTGACCCGGATCTCGTTGCGCGCCGACAGCGCATAGGCCGGCACCTTGGCCACCAGCCGCTGCGGCTGGCCGTTGGCCGACAACACCTTGCCCCCCAGCAGGTAATCGTTGAAATGGATGGTGGCCACCGCGCCCTGCCCGGCCGCGTTGGGGGCCGCCGAGACGTCGATCACCACCTCTTCGGGCAGGCGCCCATCGGCCGACAGCGCGCCGAGGTCGAAGGTGGCACTGCGGTCCGCGCGGGTGACGACATCCACCGTGCCGGCGATGTTGCCGAGCCGACTCAGCAGCACCTGGTCACCGTCCAGCTTCGGCGTGCCCGCTGCGCTGACCTGCAGGCTGCGGCCCAGCGCATAGCTGCGCCACTGCTCGGCGAGCAGCCCGGCGACCTTGCCCGCCGCCGCCGGATCGACCACCAGCGTGGGACGGCCGGCAACGGCCACCACGCTGACCGAGGCGCTGGTCGCGGGCTTTTCCAGGCCACCCATGTCGGTACCGCGCCACGCGGCGAACGCCGTGCCCGCCTCGGCGCCAGTGGTGGCAACCTGTGCGGCCAGCGCATCCAGCGCCGCGCGCACGCCGGCCCGCAGCGCATCACTGCCGATCATCACATCGGCGGCCAACGGCCCGCTGTCCCGCAGCGACAGCAGCGCACCGACTTCGGCCAGATCCTTGATCGCGTATGCCCGCTCGCCCGCGGCCAGCGCGGCATAGGCCGGCACGCCCTGCAGGCTGGCCGGGATGCTGATGCCGGTCAGGTCGACACGGTCACCAACCTTGGGCAGCGCCACCACCTGCACCTGCTTGCCACCGGCCTGCATTGCGGTACCGATGCGCCAGGCCGCATCGTAGGCAGGCGCCTGCAGTGCCTTGCCATCCACCAGCAGGCGCACCTGCGGGGGCAGCGCGCCCCACGCCTTGGCCACGGTATCCACGGCGCGGCCGTCGAAGCGGTAGCTGAAACGCGAGTCCGGCGACAGCCGCAGCACGTTGGCCGGCGCGCTCTGGTCGGCACATTGGTAGTCGGACACGATTGACCACCAGCCGACGCCGATCCGCACGAAGCCGTTCTGGCGGGGTTCGCCATCGATGGCCAGCAGCTGGCTGGCATCGCCCTGGGCATCGGTGATCGAGCGCGCGGCGATTGGATCGCCATCCACCGACCACAAGCCCGAGGTACGCCCAGCGTGCCCGCGTACATAGCGCCCATCGAGCTGCAGCTGTGCATCGCGGGTGGCAACGCCAGCCGGCACCGGCAGATAGACCTCACGCTGGCTCTCCTGCCCGCTGAGCACCAGCGGTTGGCGGAAACCGAGTTCGCGCAGGGTCATCTGCCGGCTGACCGTGCTGTCGCCGCTCCATTCGGCGAACTGGCCGGCGACGCTGTCGGCGGCATGGGCACTGCCAACCACCCCCGACAGGACGAACGCGGCGGCGGATGCAAACAGGGGAGAGCGGCCGGTCTGGGTCATGGCGTCACTTCGCGTGGATGGGAGTGGGCGGCACCGCCGCTGCGGAGGCCGGGCGAGAATTCGGGAAGGGGCGTGCCACGCAGCGCGGCGACGATGCGCGCGGCGGCACGGCCATCGCCGTAAGGGCTGGCATCGGGATCGAAGTGGGTCGGGTGCGGTGGTTGTGCCAGTGCCGCATTGACCGCCTCGACAATGCGCGAAGGCGTGGTGCCGACCAGCGTCACCACACCGGCCTCGACCGCCTCCGGGCGTTCGGTGACGTCGCGCATGACCAGCACGGGCTTGGCCAGCGCCGGCGCTTCTTCCTGCACGCCACCGGAGTCGGTGAGGATGACGTCGGCGCGCTGCATCAGGCGCACGAAGCGCAGGTAGTCCTGCGGCGGCACCAGGTGCACGTTGTCGAGATGGCCGAGGTGGGCGTTGACCGGGCCCTGCACGTTCGGGTTGAGATGCACCGGGTACAGCACCTGCAGGTCCGGCCGCCGGGCCAGCTCGGCCAGCGCGCGGCAGATGTCCTCGAAGCCCTGGCCGAAGCTCTCACGGCGGTGGCCAGTGACCAGCAGCAGGCGACGATCGGGATCAAGCATGTGGAAGGGTTCGTCAGCCCGCGCACGCAGCGCCGGGTCGGCATCCAGGCGCTCCACGGTCTGCTGCAGCGCATCGATGACGGTGTTGCCGGTGACCAGGATCTGCCCGCCGAGGTGTTCACCGGCCAGGTTGGCGCGCGAGCTGGGCGTGGGCGCGTACAGCTGGTGGCCGACCACATCGATCACCCGCCGGTTCATTTCCTCCGGCCACGGCCGGTTGATGTCACCGGTGCGCAGTCCGGCCTCGACATGACCGATCGGAATGCGGTGGTGGAACGCGGCCAGCGCGGCGGTCATCGCCGTGGTGGTATCGCCGTGCACCAGCACCCGGTCCGGACGGACCTGCGTGTACAGCGCGTCAAGCCGCTCGAACAGCTTCGCGCACAAGCCATTGAGGGTCTGGTTGGGGACCATGACATCGAGGTCATGGTCGGCGGTGATCTCGAACAGCGACATCACCTGGTCCAGCATTGCCCGGTGCTGGCCGGTGATGCAGACCACCGATTCGATATCCGCAGCCTCGCCCAGGGCACGCACCAGCGGCCCCATCTTGATCGCTTCCGGTCGCGTGCCGAACACCGACAGGACCTTCACCGCAGCGCTCCGGACGGACGGCGCGAGGAAATGCCAGGAGCTGTAGCCACGTCTGGATCCTTTCGGCGTTCCCGTCCAACACCCGCAGGCAGGAGACGGTCACCTCATGAGGAAACTCCAAAATCGCGACGTACATCACATTCGAATGATGGTACGCGCGTCGTGGCATTGATCTTCATCGTTGGAAGATCAAGACGCAGTCAACGCCGCCCGCGGAACGGGCGACGTTGCAGTGAAACGCAGCAGTGGCCGCAGCTTGGGACCGCCTTACTCGTACTGGATGGTGAACGTGGCCTGGCCGTTCGCGACACCGGCGCCGACCGTGCCGGCCTGGGTCTGCACATAGCGCGCGCGCAGCGGCAGCGCCATGACGCTGGTGCCCGGCGCGGTGGTGCCGACGTTGATGGTCTGGCCGAAGCGGACTTCGCGCTCGGTGGTGCCGTCACGCTGGACCATCTGGATGCCGATGCGGGTGGCGCTGTTGCTGGCGGCGCTCAGCTTCAGCACGCCCGGCATGTTCGAGCTGTCCTGGTCGGCATCCAGGCGGATGCCGATCTTGCTCTGGTAGGCCGCAACATTGCTGCCCTGGCAGTTCAGGCGGATCTCGAAGTCACGATTGACCGCCTTGGAACCGACACCGGTGAAGCTGGTGTTGGGCACACTGCCGAAGTCGACGGCAATGTTCCGGCTGCCGGCCTGCACTTCGCAGGTCGGGCTGACCACGGTGGTGCCCGAGCCCTTGAAGGTCGAGGTCAGCACCGGACGACTGGCGCCATCACCGTCGAAGTAATAGGTGGTGAAGCGACCGTTCGGCGCGATCACGCCCGAGCCGGTCTGCGCGGCGGTCTTGATCAGCTGGATGCGGAAGGTGCCGCCGATCAGCGAGATGGTGGCGTTGCCGGCAAAGTTGATGGAGTGCGGATAGTAGGTCTGGATGGCGCCGGAATCGCGGAACAGGCGGATGCCCACGCCCGCAACGTCGGTTTCATACACATTGGAGAACCCGGCGACCGGCCGACGCTGCGCTGCGTTGACGTACTCGCCGATGGAACGGCCACCGGACCAGTCGCAGCGCGCGACGCTGTTCTGCTGGGTGATCGATTCGCTGATTTCCTTGATCACGCCACCGACCGGCGTGCTGGGCAGGATCACGATCTGGCCCATGTCCATGGTCACGTCCTGCGCGGTGAACCAGCTGGACTGGATGCGGCACGACGCACTGGCCTGCTGCGCCAGCAACACACCACCGAGCACGGCCACGGCAGCCAGCGCCTTGCGGCCTCGGGAAGAAATCATCGGCATGCTGCCTCCAGCGGGATGAAGCCGGTCTTGGACGCATCGGCGCCCGCCGGAACCTGGTAATCGACGGTGCAGCGCTGGTCGGCGCCTGCGCCCCATTCCACCAGCAGGTGGCCCTGGTTCTTTTCACTGCGCACGTACAGGCGGCCGCCCTGGCTGACCATGCCCACCGGCTGGCCCTGCTCGTCCTTGACCTGCGCACCGAACGGCATGGTGCGGCCATCCGGGTTGCGCACCTGGATCAGCAGCGCGTTGCCCTTGCGGGTATCGAAGCGCAGGTAGCTGATGGCACCGGCGAACGGCGCGATCGACTGGCTGGTGCTTTCCAGCTCGACGTCGTGGGCCATGCCCTGCGGGTCGAGGGTGACGGTGTTGAGGCGGTACGGCGACACGTACGGCACCACGGCGTAGCCGCGGCCATCGACGCGCAGGCCCGGGGCGTTGCTGACGATCGCATCGCGCGCGCCCGGTGCTTCCACCAGCACCATGGTATCGCCACGCTGCGGGGTGAAGGTGAAACCACCCGGATGCACGACCACGCTGCCATTGGCACCCACCGAAGCCTGACGGAAGTCACGCGAGTGGCTGTAGCTGGCGTTCAATGCGGAATAGCGGCTGCGGTATTCGACGTTGCCGATCGCGGTGGTGCTGCCCTCGCGGGAATCGGACAGGGCCGCGCCATAGCTGAAGTTGTTGTCGACACCGGCCGAACCGGTGATGCCAACGCGGCTGTTGTCGTAGCCCCCGCGGTCGCGCACGCCGAGATCAGCACTGAACGACACCGGGTGGGTACCACGGCCCAGCGGCACGCTCATCGACAGCAGGTACTGGGTATCCGAGCGGCCGAGTACGCCCTCTTCGGTGCGCAGCGCCGAGAAGCCGTAGTTCACCGAACGCCAGGCGTTGTTGTAGCCGACCTGGTACTGCTTGGAGGTGCCGGAACGGTCGTAGAAGTCGCGCACCGAGCCGGTCACGTACAGCGCGCCGCCACGACGGCCCAACGGCTGGTTCAGGGTCACCTGGAACTGGCTGCGCTGGCGGCCACGGGTGGTCGGATCGATGCCGCGCTTGTCCGAATCACGGCCGTACAGCGCATCCTGCAGGCTGTAGAAGCCTTCGGTCGAATAGCGGTAGGCGGCCAGGGTCAGGTTGGTCCCGGTCTCGCCGATCATGTTGCTGTAGCTCAAGCGCACGCTGGCACCGGTGTGGTTGCCGTAGTGGTCGAACGTCGTACGTGCGTGGGTGACGTCGGCGGCGAACGCGCCAACCGGCGTGGACAGGCCGACGCCGTACAGCAGCGACAGGTAGCCGTCGCTCAGTGCACTCCCGCCGTACAGCGTCAGCTGGTTGCCGATACCGCGCTGGTAGGTGCCCTGCACCAGCCACGGCTCATCGGCCAGCAGCTTGTTGCGCACCTGGCCGGCGGTCAGCGAGTAACGCGACACGCCTTCGCGCAGCATCTGAGGCACCGAACCGAACGGCACCTTGAATTCGCGGCGGCGGCCATCGGCCTCGATCACGCTCACTTCCAGATCGCCGCCGTAGCCGGTCGGGTACAGGTCGTCGATGACGAAGCTGCCCGGCGACACGGTGGAGGAGTAGATCAGCTGCTCGTTCTGGCGCACTTCGATGCGTGCATTGGTCTCGGCGATGCCGCGCACGACCGGCGCGTAGCCGCGCAGCGAATCGGGCAGCATGCGGTCGTCGCTGGCCAGGCTGGCACCGCGGTAACCGATCGAGTCGAACAGTTCACCGGTGGTGTAGGCCTCACCGATGGTGAGCATGCCGCGCACCTGCGGGATGCCGCGCTGCGCATAGGTGGCGATGCTCTGCCAATGGCGGCCGTCACCCTCGGTCCAGGTCAGGTTGGAGTCGTGGCGGAACTGCCAGCCACCCAGGTTCATGCCGGCGTTGAGGCCGAGGTAGGCACTGCGGTTGCGCTGGCCACCTTCGACACGGCTGTCGCTGTCGATGGCATTGAAGCTGTAGCCGACGAAGCCGGCATTGATGCCGCGGTCCCACAGCGCCGGGTTGACGTAGCCGCGTGCCTCACGGCGCAGGAACACCTGCGGGATGCTCAGGTCGTAGCGCAGGTTGCCGCTGTCATAGACACCATAGGCATTGGCCATGCGCTGCTGGACCGGCACGCAGCTGGTCTTGTCGGTCGGCACGGACGGATCCTGCTGCAGCAGCACGGCTTCGCTGTCCACGCCCATTTCTTCCAGCATCGGCAGCGGCAGGCAGGCGTCGACACGGCCCTGCGCATCGGCCTTGAACTGCAGATCGCGACGGCCCTGCCAGGCACCGTTGACGTAGACGTCGACACGATAGTTGCCGGCCACCATCGGGTTGCCGTTGCTGAAGGCCGCCAGGTCGACCTGCTTGGCCTGGCCAGACAGGAAGCTGGAATTGAACTGGGCCGACTCCGGTGCGCGCGCATTGGCCGCACCACTCTGCGCCATCAGCGCCTGTTCGCCGAGATTGGCCGGGGCAGCCAGCGCCCATCCTGGGCAGGCCACGCCAGCAACCAGCAGGCAAAGCGCCTGATGGATCGACAATGTCAATCTGTTTCCGATCACACTGACATTCCTTCAATTCGCCGCACAGCGGCGGTGGCGGGATGCGCAGGCCAAGGGCCAGCGCGGCGCGTTCAGCCCCCGGTGCTGCCGAGGCGGATGGTGTGTTCCACCCGGCCGCCGTAGTCGTTGATGGTGATGAAGCGGACCTGGTCAGTGCCCGCCGGTGCGGCGAACTCCAGGCTCTGCTTCGGCGCGACCATCGCGCCCTTGTCCTCGACGGCCTTTTCACTGCTGCCGGTCACGGCATGTACTTCGGCCAGAGTGACGTGGAAGGGGCTCGGGTTTTCCACCCGCAGGCGGTCGCCGGTGCGGGTCCAGCGCAGCGCTGCGGGCGCGTCGTTGGCGACGCCCTTCAGGCCCTGCGGCCGGTAGAAAAGCTTCAGGCGCGAACGGAACGCGACCTGCAGGTAATTCTGTTCGCCGCTGTCGGCGTTGTCCGGAGACGGCGGAACATCCAGCACGTTGAGCCAGAACACCGACTCACGGTCGGTCGGCAGCTGCGCGCCGGAGAAGATCAGGCGAAGCGCCTGGCTGCGGCCCGGTTCGACGCGCGCGATCGGCGGCGTCAGCACGAACGGGGCATCGCTGGTATCGGCGGTCTGGTTGGCGTCGCCGCTGTCGATCCAGGCCTGCACCAGCGCCGGCGAATCGCCCACGTTGTCGACCTGCACGGTGACTTCGCGCGCCTGCGCCGGATAGATCACTCGCGTGCCATTGACCACCACGCCGGCCAGAGCGTTCTGGCAGAAGGGCAGCGTGAACGCTGCCAGCAGCAGCGCCCGGGGAAAGATTGCTTTCATCGGAAGTACTACGCTCGAGGTATGTGGCCTGGGGCCGCGATGCACTGGCCGGCGCGTACGCCGGCCAGTGCGGGTACGACTACGATCAGTTGTAGATGATCGTGTACTTGACGCTGCTGGTGACGTCGCCCGGGGTGGCGGCGGCAGTGGCGTAGTACTCAGCGTAGTAGTTCAGGTTGGCGGTGCCGTCGCCGGCCACGGTCACCCACTGCGAGTTGTCCTGGGCCAGGCCGGTGCCAGCCGCCTTGATCGGTAGGAACGTGTTGTTCGAGCCCAGCAGCTGCAGCTGCACGTTGGTGGCAGCGTTGGCCGAAGCCTGGTTGACCAGGCGGCCGCTGTTGAAGTCAACGGTGGAACCCGGCTCGAAGTAGGTGGCGACGTTGCCGGCGCTGCACTTGCTCAGGTTGATGGCGAACGGGGTACGGCCCGCAACGGCACCGGCGGTGGCCAGGGTGTTCTTGGACACGGTCGGCAGGTTGACGGCGAAGTCCTTGCCGCCCGGGGTCGAGATGGTGCAGGTCTTGTCGGTCACCTTGCCGTTGAAGGTGATGGTGCCGTCGGCGGCGTTGGCGGCCAGCGGAGCGGCGGCCAGCATCAGAGCGGCGATGATATTGATCTTGTGCATTCGCTTTTACCTAACCCTACTGAAGAGATGAGAAGTAGAGGAGGAAGCAAGGAGCACTGCCGGGCTATCAAGACCCATCCTTGCGTCTCACCTGTGGCCGGACTCGGACATACCTTCCCCTGAATCCGTGACGCAAGTATAGGCACAACTGTGATGAAAGTCTCATTATTTTTCTGAACGCCAATTCATTGACGCTTTAAATGTGACGTGATAGGCAAAATTGAGATTCAGGGAGCGCGGGGAACGTGACGGTGGCCGGATCAGGTCACAAACGACCCTGCATGACGCTCCTGGTGACGCGTTCGGCATGCGCGGAAACAGGCTTTTTTCAAGTGGAAATCGCCTTATTTGATGCGCATCACTCTTTCTTGGTGATGGCCCTAGCAGATTCGGATTTGTCCTATTAAAGACGGATCGAACCTGTCGCTAACTAGGACACACCGAACCAGAGAACGTGTCATGAGGAACTCCATTCTGCTGTGCGTGGCCCTGATGTCCGTCAGCGCACTGGCCCAGGCCAGCAGCGGCAGCATCCGTTTCAGCGGCCGCATCGCCGAGCCGGGCTGCACGACGGCCCTGTCCCAGGGTGAGCTGAGCCTGGCCGCCTGCCCGCCGTCGGCCAAGGGCTCGACGGTTGCCGTGACGGCCCTTGCCGATGGCCAGGCCGCCACGCTGCGCGACGGCAAGCGCCAGGGCCAGAAGCTGTCGGTGTCGGCCAGCGCGATGCGCGCCGGCGATATCGCCTTCTCCGAGCGTTACAGCGTGCAGGCTTCGAAGCAGCAGCCGCTGCAGGGAGCCTACCTGGTGGTGGTCGACTACCTGTAAGCCGGCGTGCTGCAAGCCGACGCGTTTACGCCGGCGGCAGCTCGAAGACCTGGCGCAGATAGGCCAGGTAGCCCGGGTCGTCGCACATGCTCTTGCCCGGCGAATCGCTGAGCTTGGCCACCGGCTGGCCGTTGCAGCGGACCATCTTGATGACGATGTTGAGCGGCTTTGGCCCCAGATCATTGGTCAGGTGGGTGCCGACGCCGAAGGCGACCTGGCAGCGACCACGGAAGTAGTCGTACAGGCGCATCACCTTGGCGATGTCGAGCCCATCGCTGAACACCAGCACCTTGCTGCGTGCATCCACCCGGCGCTGCTGGAAGTGCGCCAGCATGCGGTCGCCCCAGTCGAACGGATCGCCCGAATCGTGGCGGACACCGTCGAACAGCTTGCAGAAGTACATATCGAAGTCGCGCAGGAACGCATCCAGGCCGACCACGTCGGACAGCGCGATGCCCAGATCGCCGCGGTACTCGCGTGCCCACGATTCCAGTGCCGCCACCTGCGAATCGCGCAGGCGCGGGCCCAGCGCCTGGAAGGCCTGCAGATACTCATGGGCCATGGTGCCGTGCGGGGTCATGCCGTACAGGCGGGCGAAGTGCACGTTGCTGGTGCCGACCAGCTGCGGGCCGAGCGCGTCGCGCAGCAGCGGCAGCAGACGGGCGTGCCAGTCACGCGAGTAGCGGCGGCGGCTGCCGTAGTCGGCAATGCGGCACTGCTCGAAACCAGGGGTATCGCGTAGCAGCGCAGCCTTGGCCTGCAGGCGGCGCTCACCCTCGGCGAAGTCGGCGGTGGTGGTGTTGCGGAACCAGACTTCGTTGATGATCGCCAGCAGCGGCACTTCGAACAGGATGGTGTGCAGCCACGGGCCGGTGATGTCCAGTTCGATCTCACCGGGCACGGTCTTCGACGCGCGTAGCTGGATGTACTTGCGGTCGAGGTGGAACAGGCCGAGGAAATCGGCGAAATCCGGCTTCACGAAGCGCAGGCCACGCATGTAGTCCAGCTCCGCGTCGCTGAAGCGCAGGCTGCACAGGTGGTCGATCTCTTCGTCGATCTGGTCGATGTAGTGGGCCAGGTCGACGCCGGGCGTGCGGCACTTGAACCGGTACTGCACCTGGGCACCGGGGTGCTGGTGGAGCACCGCCTGCATCATGGTGAACTTGTACAGATCGGTGTCGAGCAGGGACTGGATGATAGGCATGGGGCGGATTATGCGCCCGGCGGAGTGAACCGTGGGCGCGCCCGCCTTCCGTAGAGCCGGGCCCACGCCCGGCCGGATTGTTGCCTGAGCCGAGCGTGGGCTCGGCTCTACAACGACCTGCGCAGCAGGCGCGGCACCAGCATCAGGGCGTGCGCCCAGATCGCGCCCCACACCGCCACCCGTACCGGCAGCGAACGCTGCCTGGCCTCGAACTTCTGGAAATAGCGCCACAGGCCCTTGTGCTTGTGCCATTCAACGAAGAACGGCCGCGAGCGGCTGGAGACGCCACGAACGTGGGTGACCTGCAGGTCATTGGCGATCGCCACCACCGCCCCGGCTTCGCGCGCGCGCCGGCACAGGTCCAGGTCTTCGGCGTGCAGACGATAGCCCGCGTCCCAGCCTCCGATGCAGTCGAACAATGCACGCGGCATCATCAGCAGCGCGCCAGACAACGCCGGCACCCGCTGCAGCACCTGCTGCGGGTCACGCGGCACCGCCAGCTTCGAGCCCTTGCCTGGCGAGCGCAGCATCATCAGGAAGTCCGGATCGCGGCGGCGCACGGCCTCGTCGGCATGGCCCTGCTCGTCGACCTGTTCGACGCCGAGCAGGCAGTCGCCCAACGCTTCGGCACGGGCGCGCAGTGCGGCCAGTGTTTCCGGTTCAACCATCAGGTCCGGGTTGATGAAGGCCAGCCATGGGCTGTGCGAATCGGCCACGCCCTGGTTGTTGGCGGCGGCAAAGCCGGGATTGTCCGGATTGCCGACGAAACGCACGCGCTTGTCGTGGCTGGCATGGCGCTGCACGATATCCAGCGTGCCATCCATCGAGCCATTGTCGATCACCCGGATCTCGGCCACGTCCTGCGCCTGGCGCAGGCGCGAGAGGCAGGCATCGATGGTGCTGCCACTCTGGTAGGTGACGACGATGGCGGCAATGGCAACATTCAAGCAGGAGGCTCCGGCGCGGAAGACGGGACGAACAGGTCCCCCTGTTCCTTCGGCATTATCGCCTGCCGCATGCGCTGCTGCAGGTCGGCACGCAGCCCGTGCAGTGGATCATGCATCAGGAAGTCAGCCAGCCGAGGCACCCAGCCCGGCCAGCGCGCGGCCAGGGCCTCGAGATCGCCATCACGGCTGACCGCCTCCCCTGCCCGGCTGACGAAGGCGGTCTCGCACAACACGTTGCGCCATCCCAGGCCGGCCATGCGCAGGCTCAGGTCCACCAGCGCCGCGTTCCAGCCGGCATAGCTGTCCACGTCCAGGCCGCCGGCACGCCGGCGCGCGTTGCCCCGCACCAGCACCGCGTGGGTGACCGCCGACGGCAGCTCCGGGTGCAGCGCTGGCAGGCCGGCACAGGTCTGCGCCAGCAGCGCGGCATCGTCGGGTTCCGGATTGATCTCGCCCAGCCGGGGCCACGCAGCGGTTTCGCCGGCATTGCACCATGGGGTTGCGGTCGCGATGGCGGCATCGCGGGCGAAGGCGTCCTGCAGCTGCTGCAGCCAGCCCGGTGCGGGCACGCTGTCCGGTGCCAGCACCGCCACGTCCATGCCATCGCAGGCGCGCAGCATCTCGTCCAGGTGGGCGACTTCACCCAGTGGCCGTGCACGCCGGGTGTACTCGGCCTGCAGTGGCGTGTGCGCCAACCAGTGTTCCACCACCGCCTGCGCACGTGGCCCGGTCTGTGCATCGTCGGCCAGCCAGACCGCGGTGCCCGGCGCGGTGCCCGCATCCAGTGCGGCCAGGCAGCGGTCGAGCGCGGCATCGTCCACGCACAGCGGCAACAACACGATCGCCCCCATCCCGCCTCCGTGGTTGTCGGTAGCCACAGCCTAGCACTGGGAGGGTATCGGCCGGGTTGCACCCGGCACCCGCCTCAGGCCAGGGCAACAGCAACAGCCGAAGCAAAAGCTGGGTTCCTGGGGGTTGGCGGGGTGGGTCCGGTTGCGGGGGACGCTGCAAGTACGTCCATGTAAGCTCGGTCGCCGCATCCATGCGGCTCACGCCCCCGCAACCGGACCCACCCCGCCTTCGACAGATTTCCGCGACCTGCCTGCTCTTCTGTAGAGCCGAGCCATGCTCGGCTCAGATCTCACAGATATCGAAATATTCGATTTCGATGGAGAGTCATCCACGCATGGCGTGGATCGTGTCGACCAAGGTCGACACCTACCAACAGCAGCAGGAAACTGTCGAAGGCGGGGCACTGTGGGTTTGCGGGGTGTGAGCCGCATGGATGCGGCGACCAAGCCCCCATGGACGGGTTTACGGCGTCCCCGCAAACCCACAGTGCCCCGCCATCCCTCAGTAGACCCGCTGTCGCTGTCGCTGTTGCTCCGGCTCCAGCTCTGGCCTCTGCGGGTGCCGGGCGCAGCCCGGCCGTAACCCCTTACTTCTTTGCGCGCGGCTGGTTCAGCGGTTCCATCGCGCGGAAGCGCTGGCTGTACTCGTCGGTCAGATTGCGTGCTTCTTGGCTGTTGCGCACGATGCTCGGGGTCAGCAGCACGATCACTTCGGAACGGCGGCTGGTGCGGCTCTTCTGCCCGAACAGCGCGCCCACCACCGGAATCCGGCTCAGGCCGGGAATGCCGCTGCTGCCATCAGTGGCCGAATCGGTGATCAGGCCGGCCAGCATGATGGTGTCGCCGCTCTGCACCGCTGCTTCGGTCGAGAGCTTCTTGGTGGAAATTCTCGGGTTGCAGTTACGCTCGGTCGGATTGCAGTTGTCAGGTACGTTCGAGGCGCTGCTCACTTCCTGCACGATGTCGAGGAACACCGTGCCATCGCGGGTCACGCGCGGGCGCACCTTCAGGATCACGCCGGTGTCGATGTACTGCACCGAACTGTAGGTGCCGGTGCCCAGGCCGGTGTTCACCGTGGTGGTGTTGATCGGCACCTTGTCGCCCACGTTGAGCGTGGCCTCGGCGTTGTTGCGCACGAACACCGAAGGGGTCTGCAGCAGGCGTACATCGGTGACCTTGTCCAGCGCGCTCACCACCGCCGCACCATTGTGGCCGGTGAACGCCCAGCCCAGGCCTTCGCCACCGGTCGCGGCACCGGCGAAGCTGCTCCAGGAGCCACCCGCTGCTGCCGGCAGGGTCACGCCGCCCAGGGCTCCCGTCAGTGCACGCCCGGCCACGGCATTGTCGAAGAACCAGTTCACGCCGTACTTCAGGTCACCGTCCAGCGAGACTTCGGCCACCTGCGCTTCGATGTGCACCTGCAGCGGCATCACGTCCAGCTTCTCGATCACCTCGCGGATCGAGCGCCAGGCCTGCGGGGTCGAGCGCACCAGCAGGGTATTGGTTTCCTCCACCGCCGACACGCCCACGCGATCGCCCTCCACTTCCAGGCTGACGCTGACGTTGCCGGACTGGCGCTGCGGCAGGTTCATGCTGCCGTTGCCGGCACCACTGGAACCGCTGCCCGGGGTCGAGCCGAAACTGCTGTTGTTGTTGCTGTCCATGCCACGGTCGCCGTCGCTGCCCAGCTGCGACGGCATCGCACCCGGGGCCAGCGAGGCCGGGCTGGAACCGCCACGGTTGCCGCTGCTGGCGAAGGCTTCACTGAGCCGTTCGGCCAGGTCACGCGCCTTGATGTAGCGCAGCTCGTAGGAGAACAGGCGGGCACTGCCACCGGCCGTATCAATGCGGTCCAGCCACTGCTGGATCTGGTCCAGGTAGCGCACCTGCGGGGTGATCACCAGCACCGCGTTGGCGTTTTCCAGGGGCAGGAAGCGGAACATGCCGGCGCTGGGCGTCTTGCTCTCCTCGCCGAACACTTTCTCCAGGTCGGCAGCCACCTGTTCGGCCTTGCCCGACTGGATCGGGAACACGCCCACCGACATGCCCGACAGCCAGTCGACGTCGAAGATCTCGACGGTGCGCATGTAGTTTTCCAGTTCGGCGCGGGTACCACCCAGGGTGATCACGTTGCGGCCGCTGTCGACGTTGACGATGGCATTGGGCCGCGCATACGGCTCCAGTACCTTCTTCATTTCGGTGGCGGAGATGAACTGCAGCGGGATGACCCGTACCTCGAAGCCTCGCGCACTGGCAGCGGGCGCCGTGCTCGGCGCGACCGTACCGGCCAGCGCCTGGTCGGCGGCGACGATGTTGTAGCGGCCACCGCTGTAGACCATGCGTGCGTTGTTCCAGCCCAGCACCATCTCCAGCAGGTTCAACGCCTGCGCCGGCGACACCGGCTTGGGCGTGGCCAGGGTGACCGTGCCCTGCACCCCCGGTGCGATCACGTAGTTCTGGCCCAGCATGTCACCGAGGATGGCCTTGACCACCGCATGCACCGATTCGCCTTCGAAATTGAAGGTTGCTTCACCGGTGCTGGCGCCATGCAGTGCCGGTGCCGGTGCGCGTGCTGCTTCGCGGTTGATCATGGTGCCGGTGCCACGGCGGATCACTGCCTGCGGAGCGCCCTGGGCGTCACGGGCAGCATCCGCGGCGACGTTGGCCGCCTGGCCGGCCTCGGCAGTGGGCGACAGATTGCCCTTGCGCTGCACGTGCGGCGCGGACACGGTGCTGCAGCCGACCAGCAGCGCGAGGGCAAAGGACCAGGGAAGGAAACGCAGGTTCATGCATTCACTCTATCGGTTGGTGCCATCGCCCGGGGGCGGCGACGGTTGTTGCTGCTGTTGTTGTTGCTGCAGCTGGCGGCGACGGGCCTGGATGCGTTCGCGGATGGCCTGCATCTGCGCTTCGCTGGGGCCGTTGTTGGTGGCAGGCGGTGTGGCGGCCGCCGCAGCCGAGGGCGCGGGCGTACTGGCAGCAGGCGACGGCGATGGAGTTGCCGCAGCCGGCGGCGGTGTCGGCGGAGCACCTGCCGGGGGCGGCACAACGATCGCACCTGCCGGCGGCACACCGTTGGCGCCGCGCAGCACGGTCGGCGGCTCACCGCCCTGGCCGTTGAAGACCGCCAGTTCCAGCACCTGGTTGCCACCGGGGCCGATCACGGTGGCCTGGCGCGGCTGCAGTGCCACCAGCTGCCAGCCGTCGACGGCTTCACCGTTGAGGCGCAGGCGCAACGAACGGTTCTGTTCGGTGGTGAAGGTGGCCATGCCGAAGTCGCCGGTCAGCAGCACGCCGGTCAGGCGCAGCGCGGCGCTGGCGGCAGGCTCGCTGCCACCGAGCAGGTAGGGCTTCGGCCTGCGGTCCTCGGCGAACAGCGGTCGCTCGCCGATGGCACTGTAGCTGTCGGCGCTGGCCATGCGTTCTGCGGCCAACGGCGGCAGCACCGGCAACGAAGGCACTGCATCGGCATCGCCATCCGCACCTGGCAGCTGGCTGCCCAGGCCGAAGCCGGTGGCCAGCCAGACCGCTGCCGCCCAGCCGGCCAGTGCCAGCAGGAAACCGGTGCGCAGGCTGATCTGCTCAAGCTTCATCGGCCACCTCCTGCCCCTCTTCCGGCACAGCCGGTGAGGGTGCCGGTGCAGCCGAAGGCGGTTGCGGCGCCGCGCCCGGCTCGGCTGCAGGTGCCGGCGCAGCGCCATCGGCAGCGGCGCCGGGCAGCAGGTAGCCGGCCAGTTCGAACGACACGTCCAGGCCCAGCCCGGATTCATTCGGCGACTGCTGAAAGCGCTGCGCGATCAGGTTGAGGTTGTCGACGAACAGGCGCGGGCTGCCGGTTTCCAGGCTGTGCAGCACCGTGGCCAGTTCGGCCACACCGCAACGCAGGCGCACCTGCATGGCAACGCGCACGAACTCGGCGTCACGACGGTTGTCGGTCAGTGGCGTGCGGTTGCTGATGGTGCAGCTGCGGTTGCCCGGGCTGGCCATCGCCACCGCATCCTGCAGCTTCGCGCCGAGCGCAGCGGCTGCCGCTTCGGCGGTGGCTTCACGCAGGAAGCCCGGCCGCTGCTGCAGTGCCTCGCGGGTGGCGCGCAGGCGTTGTTCGATCTGCGGCTGCTGCTGCAGCTGCGCCTGCACGCGCTGTTCGCGCTCGCGCAGGGCGGCCACGTCGGCATCGATTTCGCGCAGCGGCTGGGTGAACCAGGGGTGCACCAGCAGCAGGTAGGCCAGGCCCAGCACTGCCAGCAGCAGCGCCAGTGCCAGCCAGCGGTCACGGCGTGCGCTTGGCATCGGCATCGGCCGCCTCCCGGGTCGGGGCCGCAGCCGGCAACGGCTGCAGTTCGGCGGTCATGGTGAAGCGGTCACGGCCACTGGCGGCGCCATCGGCCTGCAGTACGCCGGTCAGATTGACCTTGCGCCACTGCGGCGCATCCTGCAGCAGCTGCACCAGCTGCGAGGCCTCGCGGCTCAGGCCGATCAGCTGCAGGTTGTTGTTCTCGATGGCCAGCTTTTCCAGGTAGGTGCCCTCCGGCAGGCGCCGGGTCAGTTCATTCCAGATTTCCACCGTTCCGGCGCGCTGGCTGCGCTGCTTTTCCAGGAATGCGGCACCATCGATCAGTGCCTGCAGCTGCGCGCGTTCGCTGGCGACACCACGCGCACTGCGCGCACTGCGTTCAACCTGCGCACGCAGCTCATCGGCGGCGGCACGGCGGTTGTCGAGCAGCTGCAGGGCCGCCAGCACCAGCATCACCAGCGCGGCCACGGCCAGCAGCACATTCCAGCGCCGCGTCGGATCCACCCGCAGCTGGCGCTGCCCCGGCGGCAACAGATTCACCTGCAGGGGGTCACCGTGGGCGTCGATGGCATCGACACCGGCCAGCGCATCGGCCCACTCGCCCACGCTGGCGCGCCACGCTTCAAGCTGGCGCAATGGCCAGGCAACCAGTTCGACCTGCAGCTGGCCTTCGGCCGCGCTCCCGAGTTCACGCACGTCATAGCTGACCTGGCTGGATTCGAACGGCGTCTGGCGGTCGATCTCGAAACCGACCACGGCGCGCAGGCGGTCGGCCGCAGCCGCAGGCAGGCGCAGATGACGACGCAGTACTTCGCTGGCCGGCAGCAGCCACGCCCGCGGCAGGCTGCGCAGTCGCGGTTCCAGCACGCGGTCCAGTTCGGCCGGCGACAGCGGCCACGGCACGCTGGCCACCGCTTCGCGGCGCTCACCGGCCTCTCGCCAGACCTGCAGCTGGTCACCCTGGCGCTGCAGCAGCAGGCGCGCCTGTGCCCAGCCCAGTGCCCACTGCCAACGCGCCGGCACCCAGGCCAGCAGCGATTGCCGCCACCAGCGCAGGAAACGGCCGGCGCCAGGGCCGATCCGGCCCTGCACCTGCCGCACACTGTCCTGCCATGCCGTCATCTTGCTGTCATTCCCTGCTCCCAGCGAAGCACTGTGTAGGACCGCCCGGGAACCCCGCCCGAGCCATTGCGTACCACTGCCTGCAACACCGACCGGCGTCCACTGCCATCGGTTGCACGAGACTCGATACTATAGGTGCCGCTGCTGCTGGCAAGCGTTGTCGCACCGCCAGCGGTATCTGCGTCACGCTCCTGCTGCGCGCGCTGCGCCAGCACGGTATCCGCATCCAGGCCCAGTGCGGTCAGCACCGGCGCGCTGGCGAACTGGGGATCCGGGCGCGCCTGGCGGCTGTACAGGGTCAGGTGCGGCAGCATGGCCTTGTACAGCGGACCGCGCATCCCCAGTACCCGCTGCAGTTCGCCGAGCGTCTCGAAACGCTTGTTGCGCGGGCCATACGGCAACCCGGCCGCCGCATAGTCCGGCGCTTCGGCGCCACCACCCGGCTGCAGCAGGCTGTCTTCATCACGCCAGTCGACAATGGCGCCGGCCATCTGCCGGGCCGCCCCTTCGTCTTCGCCGAGCGCCTTGAGGAACGCGGTCAGCAGGGTCACGTCGGCCAGGTTCAGGTTGATCTTGCCGTTCTCGTCCAGCACCTTGATCTCGATGCTGGCGTCATCGAACTGCCAGCGGTAGGTGCGGCCATCGGCACGCCAGGGCGCCCGCAGCGGATCGGCGGACAGCCGCAGCAGCGCGTACTCCAGGCCGGCGCGCGCCCGTTCCTGGCCGCGTGCGTCGTCATCCAGCACCCGCTGCTGCAGATGCTCGACCCGTGCGCTCAGCGCGAACGCACCGACCAGCGCGGTCATCAATGCGATCAACCACAGCACCAGGACCAGTGCCGCACCGTGTTGCCGGTTCATCGCGCGCCTCCGCTGCCGCCAGCGCGCGGTGCCACCACCAGCGTGGGCCAGGGCGCCCCCTTGGCGGGCACGATCTGGATCTCCACCAGCATCGGCAGGCGACGGGTATCGTCCCAGCGCGGCATCCAGTCGCTCATCTGGCCGGTACTGGCATCGATGCCGCGATAGCGCAGCTGCACCGACTTCAGGTTCTCCACCAGCACTTCCGGTGGGCGCGGCGGATTTTCGGCGATGCGCTCGCCTTCCTGCAGCAGCACCAGGTCCAGCAGCAGGCGCTGCTGGCCATCGCGGCCGTCCACCTGCAGCGCGTGCAGGTAGGCTCCGCCACGGCCGAGGTAACCCGGGAGATCAGCGGCGAACATCATGCGCTGTTCTTCGCCCTGGAAGAAGATCGGTTCGCGGGTGGGATCGGGGACTTCCAGCGGCGTGCGCAGCGCACCGGCCAGCTGCCGCCGCAACAGGGCCTGCACCGCGCGCATGCGCTCACTCTCGGCCGCAATCTGCTCGCCACGCTGGCTGACCGCCATCGCCGAGCGCACGCTGGCGAACGCCAGCGCCAGGCCACCGGCCAACAGCACCGTGGCCAGCATCACTTCAACCAGCGTGAAACCTGCAGCACGGCGCGTCATCGCGCACGCTCCAGATCCGGCGGCAGCAGGCGCAGGCTGCGCCAGCGCAGCTGCTCGCGTTCGCTGTCACCCCAACGCACCTGCAGCTGCAGTTCGGCCAGCCAGGGGGCACCGGCCGACGGTGACTGCACGACGCTGCCTGCACGTGGCTCCACCCACGGCTGCACCTGCAGTTCCCAGTGGTAGCGTCCCTGTTCCCAGTCGCCCTGCTGGCTGCCCACCTGCAGCGGCGTGGCGACGCCGGTTTCGGCCAGCAACGACTGCGCATGCAGTATCGCGCGCGTGCGCAGTTCGGCCTCACGCACCTGCCTGGCCCCCCCGGACAGGCTGCCCAGCAGCAGGGTCAGCGCCAGCCCGAGCAGGGCAAAGGCGATGATCACTTCCAGCAGGGTGAAACCGCGGGCGCGCCGCTTCATTGCGCCCGCCAGGGGCCGGAGCGGACCTCACCGGTCAGCCAGCCCACGTCGATGCGCCATTCGGCATCATCACGCTGCAGCCGGATGCGACCGCCGCTGGAGCCGCCGTCGGGATGGAACTCGATCACGCCCTGCCCTGGCGCGGTGGCCAGCTGCGCGGCGCCTTCGAACTGCACCTGCAGCTGTGCCGGCACGTCGCCGTGGCGCTGGTTGGCGCCTTCCCAGCGCCGCTTGGCCGGCTCGATGACAAAGCGCTGCGGTTCGCCCCGGGCGATCGCCTGCGCGCGCACCACGCGCAGCTGGTTGGCGATGTCCTTGCCGGCGCTGCGCAGCTGCATGCCGGCGAAACCGCGCGACAGGCCGGCAGCGGTGATCAGGCCGATCGCGGCGATCAGCGCGATCACCAGCAGCATTTCCAGCAGCGAAAGGCCCGCTGCGCGCCTGCCGTGCAGGCGCGGGCGTAGCAACCGGCGCGGCAGGAAATGCGACATGCCCGGTTACGGCTGGTAGCGGATGTCAGCGTCGACGCTGCTGCCGCCGGCCTTGCCGTCCTTGCCCAGGCTGATCAGCTCATACGGCTGGCCTTCGCCCGGCGTGCGGTATTCCAGCGCATGGCCCCACGGATCGTTCAGATCGGCCGGCTTGGCATACGGGCCCAACCAGCCACCGACGCCAGCCGGTGCAGTCACCAGATCGTTGAGCGAGCCGGGCAGCTTGCCGGTATCGATCTGGTAGTTGTCGACCTTGGATGCGACGGTCTGCACCTGTGCCTTGGCGATGTTGGCCTTGCCGCGGTCGGCGCCACCCAGCACGCGGCTGGCGACCAGGGTCAGCACTGCGCCGATCAGCACGATGACGATGATGATCTCCAGCAGGCTCATGCCCGACTGGTTGCGCGCGGCGGTGAAGGAAAGGCGGATCGGTCGACGGGAAGCAATCATGGTCGGTCCTTTCAGTTGCGGAGTGTCGGGGTTGCGTAGGGATCCATCGTCAACCGATGGCATTGGTCAGGTCGTACAGCGGCACCAGCACGGCGACGATCACCGCGCCGACCACCGAGGCCAGTACGAGGGTGATCGCCGGCACCATCGCCGCCAGCAGGCGGTCGATGCGCCGGGCGCTGTCCTGTTCGAAGGTATCGGCCGCTTTCAGCAGCATGGTATCGAGTGCACCGGATTCCTCGCCGACCTGGATCATCTGCAGCGCCAGGCGCGGGAAACGCTTGCCGCGCGACAGTGCCAGCGACAGGCCGGTACCATTCTTCACTTCATCCGCGGCAGCTTCCACATCGGCGGCCAGCGCGCGGTTGCCCAGTACGTTGCGGGCGATGCCCAGGGCACCCAGCAGCGGCACCCCATTGCGCAGCAGGGTGCCCAGCGTGCGGGCCAGCCGCGCGGTTTCCAGTTCACCCAGCAGGCGGCCGATGCTGCGACGCTGCAGCAGCCAGCCATCCAGCGCCAGCCGGAAGGCGGGTTGCCGTGCCTTGCGTTCGAAGAACAGCGCCAGCACCGCCGGCACCACCAGCAGCAACACCCACCAGTCACGCACGAACAGGCCCAGCTGCAATACCGCGTTGGTGAACCACGGCAGCGCAACATCCAGGCTCTCGTACATCTGCGCGAACTGCGGCACCACGTAGCCGAGCAGGAACAGCAGCGCACCGCCCACCACCACCAGCAGGATGGCCGGGTACACCAGCGCGTTGATCACCTTGCCCTGCAGGGACCGGCTGCGTTCGAGGTAGTCGGCCAGGCGCTGCAGGGTTTCGTGCAGGCTGCCGCCGGCCTCACCGGCACGCACCATGTTCACGTACAGGCGCGAGAACAACCCATGCTGGCGCTCCAGTGCGGTCGACAGCGGCGCACCACCGCGCACCACATCGCGGATGTCGGTGATCGCGCGGCGCGAGCGTTCGTCTTCCGGCAGGCCGAGCAGGATCGACAGCGCGCGATCCAGCGGCTGGCCTGCACCGAGCAGTGTCGCCAGCTGCTGGGTGAACTGCAGCAATGCCGCACCCTGCAGCGGCCGTTGGCGGAACAGGTTGCGCCAATTGCTGCCACCGATCGCACCGCCATCGGCCAGCTGGGTCTCCATCGGCAGATGACCCTGGTCCTGCAGGCGCGCGACCAGTTCGGCCTCGCTGGCCGCTTCCATCTGCCCGTCGAAGATCTCGCCGTGCGGATTCAGTGCCTTGTAACGGTAGGTCGGCATGTCAGCCCCGGCGTCCTGCGCGCATCAGCTTTCCTCGGTGACACGCAGGACTTCCTCGATGGTCGTCTGGCCACTGAGGGCCTTGGACAGGCCATCTTCGTACATCGTGCGCATGCCCGCTTCGCGGGCGATGCGTTCGATCTCGCCCATGCCATCGCGGCGCATCACCGCGCGCCGCAGCGCATCGTTCATCACCAGGAATTCCATGATGGTGGTGCGGCCGAGATAACCGGTCGGCGCCAGCGCGGAGGGCTTCGGGCGATACAGGTGGATCGGCCCTTCCGGCTGCAGGCGGCGCAGCTCGAATCGTTCGATTTCCTCCGGCGAGGCCTCATAGCGCTCGGCGTGGGTCGGTTCCAGCTGGCGCACCAGGCGCTGGGCGAGGATGCCGTTGATGGTGGACGTGAGCAGGTAGTCTTCCACGCCCATGTCGAGCAGGCGGGTGATGCCACCCGCTGCGTTGTTGGTATGCAGGGTGGACAGCACCAGGTGGCCGGTCAACGCCGACTGGATCGCAATGCGCGCGGTTTCCAGGTCGCGCATTTCGCCGATCATGATGATGTCCGGATCCTGGCGCACGATGCTGCGCAGGGCGTTGGCGAAGTCCAGGCCGATCTGCGGCTTGGCCTGGATCTGGTTGATGCCCTCGATCTGGTATTCCACCGGGTCTTCGACCGTGATGATCTTGACGTCGGCGGTATTGAGCTGGCTCAGCGCGGTATACAGCGTGGTGGTCTTGCCCGAGCCGGTGGGGCCGGTCACCAGCAGGATGCCATGCGGCTGCTCCAGCACCTTGCGGAACTGCGGCAGGAACGCATCGGTGAAGCCGAGGCGGTGGAAATCGAACACCACCGTTTCGCGGTCCAGCAATCGCATCACCACGCTTTCGCCGTGCGCGGTCGGGACCGTGCTCACGCGCAGGTCCAGCTCCTTGCCCTGCACGCGCAGCATGATGCGGCCATCCTGCGGCAGGCGGCGCTCTGCGATGTTGAGCCGGGCCATGATCTTGATGCGGCTGATCACCGCCGCGGTGAGGTTGGCCGGCGGGCTTTCGCCCTCCACCAGTACACCGTCGACGCGGTAGCGCACCTTCAGCCGGCTCTCGAATGGTTCGACATGGATGTCCGAAGCGCGCAGCTCCACTGCACGCTGGATCACCAGGTTGACCAGGCGGATCACCGGCGCTTCCGAGGCGAGGTCGCGCAGGTGCTCGATGTCATCGACCGCACCGCCCTCGCCATCGGCGGTTTCGACGATCGCGCCCATCGCGCTGCGGCCCTGGCCGAACCAGCGCTCGACCAGGTCATCGATCTCCGCACGCATGCCCAGCACCGGCGTCACCGGCACGCCCAGTGCCAGCTGCACCGCCTGCTGCGGGTAGGGATCATGGGCGTCGGCCAGCCACAGCCGTACGCCCTGTTCATCCAGGGCCAGCGGGCAGACGTGGAACTGTTTGAGGAAGCGCAGTGACAACGGCAGGCCTTCCGCCAGCCCTTGTGGCGGTGCTTCCGGCAGCTGCTTGCCTTCCAGCAGTGGCAGGCCCAGCACTTCGGCGCTGGCCTGTGCCTGGTCACGCTCGGACACCAGCCCCAGCCGCACCAGCAGGCCCAGCAGGCTGCCGCCGGCCTCTGCGTGCAGCGGCCGCGCACGTGCCAGATCGCCTTCCTTCAGCCGGCCGCGCGCCAGCAGCGCATCCAGGATGCGGCCTTCAGCGTTGTCGGCAGCGGCGGTAGCAGCAAGCGCGTTCACATGACTCTCCTGTCAATCGGCTCGACTTTAACAGTTAAGCCATGATTTCCGCCGCCCCTCCACCACCTTTCGTAAAAAGACGAAGCCCGTCACACGGGATGACGGGCTTCGGCCATTCAATTACGACAGTTCCAGCTTACTGCGTGGCAAGGATGCTCACGCCGTTGTAGGCCGCTTCGCCGACTACCTTGATGTAGTAGGTACCGGCCACCGGCTTGTTCACCCGCACCGTCTCGGACGTGCCCGGACGGGTCGACTTGGCGTCGTTGTCGCTGGCGCTCGGTTCACGCCCCTGCGCGATGTAGACCGAGACATTGCCGGTGCCACCGTAGGTGATCACGCTGAGCTGCTTGCCGGCGACGGCTTCGAAGCTGTACAGGCGGCTGCTGGCGGCGGCACCGTTCAGGCCACCGACGGCGGCCTTGTTGGTCAGCGGCGTGGCCACCGGCCCGCAGTTCTCGGTGCACGGTTCTTCCAGTGCCTTGGCCAGCGCGGCCTTGGCATCGAGAATACCGGTACCGATCGGGGTCGCCGCCGGAATGGTGACCGGGAACGGACGTGCGGTTTCCTTCAACAGGGTACGCATCGCGGCCGGGGTCAACGGATCCTTGCCCTTGGCGATCAGCGCGCTCTGCACCAGCGCGGCAACGGCGGCCACATGCGGCGAGGCCATCGAGGTACCGCCCATGCCCATGTAGCCCGGCGTGCCCGATTCCGGCGTGGTGGCCGCATTGGAGCCGGTCTGCCAGATGTAGCCGCCCGGGTTGCCGTCCACACTGCCACCGCCACCCGGACCGGACAGGTCCACGCGGGTGCCGTAGTTGGAGTAGTAGGTGATGCCACCGGTGATGCGGGTGGCACCCACGGTCACCACGCCTTCGCAGCTGGCCGGCTGGTACTTGGACGCGTTGTCGGCTTCATTGCCGGCCGCCACCACCACGGTGGTACCGCGCGAGATCGCGCCGTTGATCGCGTCCTGGTAGGTGCTGGCGCAGGCGCCACCGCCACCCAGGCTCATGTTGATGATCTCGGCCGGATTGGTGTTGGCCGGAATGCCGGCCACCGTGCCACCCGATGCCCAGACCACCGCATCGGCGATGTCGGACAGGTAGCCACCGCACTTACCGAGCACGCGCACCGGCAGTACCTTGGCCTTGTAGGCGACACCGGCCATGCCGACGCCGTTGTTGGTCTGCTCGGCCACGGTGCCGGCGACGTGGGTGCCGTGCCAGGAACTGTCCTCGGCCAGCGAACCGTCATAGCACTCGTTGTCATTCTCGACCCAATCACCGTAGTCCTGCGCACCCGGCACGCGATCGTTGGTCGGGCGCCGCGAGGTCTCCGCGTCGCTGATGAAGTCATAACCCTCCAGCAGGTTGCCGACCAGGTCCGGATGCTGCGGCAGGATGCCGGTATCGATCACCGCCACCACGATGCCCTCGCCCTGCGAGACATCCCATGCCGCCGGTGCGTTGATGCCGCCGACCGCATTGTGCAGATGCCACTGGTTCTGCTGGTAGAAGGGATCGTTCGGCACCAGCGCCGGCTGTACGTTGCCGGCACGCAGTTCGGTGCGGCGCAGCTTCACGTCGGCTTCGGCGTACTGCACCGACGGGTCGGCCTTCAGCTCTTTCAGTACGCGCTGCAGTTCGGCCGGGGCCAGGCGGCCCTGCACACGGATGAGGTCCGCCCCGGTAGACAGCTTGCGGACCACCTGCGGGCCGAGCGTGCTGGCGCGGGATGTGCCGCCGGAGAGGCTGGCACGGGTCAGTGCGGACTGCACGGTGGACAGCTTCGCCGAGCGGTCAGTGGCGGCAGCAGCACCGGCCCGGTACTTGACGATGATGCGCTCGGTTCCCGGCTGGGCGGTGCTGGCCTGGCGCACCGGTTCACGGGTCGGCAGTCCAGCGGCGTGGACGGCACCGACAGCCGTCATCGACAGCACGGCGGCGGCAAGCACATTGATGCGAAGGTTCTGCTTCTTGATCACGTCGAATTCCTCTTCTGGGTCATGGATCGAACCAACACTGCGGCCATCATTCCTTGACGACTCCCGGCCGGCCCAGCCGGGATTGCCGTGACCTCCCCCCAGGCCCTCATTGCAGGTGCTGCGCCGGCGTGGGTGGCCGCCGGCGCGATGGAGTGGCTTACCAGCCGAAGCCGGCACCGACGCCAACCGAGCTGTCGTCGCTGCTGAAGGCACCACCGAAGGTCACCGTGGCGCGATCGCTGATCGCACGCTGGTAGCCCAGCGACAACGCCGACTCGCCGCCCTGGAAGCCAATGCCGACGCCGACCCGGTTCTGGGTGCGGATACCGGCGGCACTGGTGGCCATGTTGAGCATCGCCGCGCTCATCGCCCCCTGGCGGTCGATGCGGCGATCCATGTGGCGCAGGCGTCCGTCGATTTCGCCCTTGAACACATCGAAGCTGTCGGCGACGGCCTGGACGCGGCTGTCGGTGTAGCTGTTGGCCGTGGCCATGCCACGGTCGAGCTGGCCCTTGTTGACCGCATCGGTGGCCGTGGTACCGGCCGCCACGTTGGTGACCTGGCGCTCGTTGCCTTCACTGCCCACCGAGACCGTGTTGGCACGATCGGCAACCGAGCCCTGGCCCAGTGCCACCGCGTTCGCCGCGGTGGCATTGGCGCCCTGGCCGATGGCGGTGGACGAAGCACCGCTGGCGACCGCGCCCTCGCCCATGGCGACGGCATTGAAGCCCGTCGCGGGAGTGCCGACCGGAATCCCGGCACCGGCGGCGGCAGCGGTCGGCGTGCCCTGCACGCGCGCGGTGCTGGCCGGTGCCGCGTCGGCCGTTGCAGGTGCATCGGCGGCGCTGGCCAGCGGGCTGTCATCCAGCGGGGTACTCATTGCGCGCAGGCTGGCAGTCCCGGCACGCGTGCCACCGGCGGTGCGGCGGTCGATCTCGCTGACCTTGCGGTCCAGCGCGCCGAGCGCATCGCCGACATTGCTGTAGGTGGCGCCCTGGATCACATAGTTCGGCGCCACGAACACACCCTGCATGCCAACGCTGGCACCACCGCCGAGGAAGCTGGCGGCATCACTGAGCGACTGGAACAGCTGGCCGCCGTTGATCGCCTGGCGACTGCCCGCAGCGATGCTGCCGGCACCGACGTTGTCGATGGTGGTGCCCTGGAAACCGGACAGTGTCAGGCGGTCACGGCTGGCGTCGTCATAGCTGACCGCGCTGGCCGCCGTGGTTTCCACGGTGGCGATGCGCGAATCGAAATCACCGACGCGGGTTTCCACCGCGCCCACCCGCTGGTTGGTGACGTTGAGCTGCGAACCGGTGATGGCATCGCTGCTGCCGGCGGCGATGCGGCCATCGGCCACATTGACGATGCGGCGCGTGGCCGGACCATCGGTGCCATTGCCACCGCCGACCGACACCACGTTGGCATCGAGTGCACGCGAACCGGCACCCAGCGCCACCGAGTTCGCGCCCGATGCGCCGGCGCTGGTGCCCAGTGCCAGGGCACCGTTGCCGATGGCCATCGCATTGGCACCCAGGGCATTGCTGCGTGCGCCGCTGGCAGTGGCTGCCGAACCGATCGCGGCGGCATCGCTGCCGTTGGCACTGGCGGTACCTGCGCCGGTGGCCTTGACGTAGCGGGCCGTGCCGTCGGCGGTCGCCGCGACCGCATCGAGCTGGCCACGATTGACCGCATCGGTGCGCTCGGTACCGGCAGCGACACGGGTGATCTGACGATCACTGCTCGCGCTGCCGACCGACACAGTGTTGGCACGGTCGGCGACCGAGCCCGCGCCCAGCGCCACGCTGCCTGCGGCACTGGCGGTGGCACTCACACCTACCGCCGTGGCATTGGCGCCGGTTGCCTTGCTGCCGTAGCCGGCCGCGGTACCCAGGCGACCGCTGGCCTCGGCATAGCTGCCCAGCGCAGACGCACCATCGGCCGAGGCATTGGCGCGGAAACCACTGGCCTGCGACTGGGTGCCGCTGGCCGTGGCCTGCGCACCGCTGGCGGTACTGTAGGCACCCTTGGCCTGGGCACCGGCGCCGGTAGCACTGGCGCCGAGTTCGCTGGCGCTGGCGCCACTGCCCACGGCTACGCTGTCGACACCTCCGGCCTGCGCCGCGTTGCCGAGCGCCGCCGCATTGTTGCCGGTGGCCAGCGCATCGAAGCCCACGGCAGTGGCATTGGCGGCCATGGCATTGGCGCCGCTGCCCAGCGCGGTGGCGCCGTTGCCGATGGCATTGGCCGCATTGCCGGCTGCCAGTGCGTTGTCGCCGTCGACCAGTGCACCGGCTTCGCCATCGGCATTGCCGCTGGCCTGGAACTGCCGGCTGGTCTTGTCGGCGACGCTGGCGACCGCATCCAGTTGGCCCTTGTTCACCGCATCGGTGGCTTCAGTGCCCGCCGCGACGTGGGTCACCTGGCGCTCACCGCCGGCCTTGCCGACGGCTACGGTGTTGTCACGGTCAGCCTTGGAGCCAGCACCGAGCGCGACGCTGTTGCTGCCATTGGCGGTGGCGTTGGCCCCCAGCGCGGTGGCGCTGCTGCCTGCCGCCCACGAGTTCCAGCCAATCGCGGTCGCGTAGTCTTCGGTGGCCCATGCACCGGCGCCGAACGCCGCCGCACCGGTCCCACTGGCACGCGACGGGATCAGGCCGAAGAAGGTGCTGCCGCCGATGGCCACGCTCTCCTCGCCACTGGCCTCGCTGGACTGACCTACGGCAACGGCACCGGTACCGGCCGCCGCGGCACCGAAGCCGACTGCAGTGGTGTTGGCAGCGCTGGCCGCCGAGCCATAGCCCAGGGCGGTGCCGAGGCGGCCGCTGGCTTCGGCGTAGCCACCCACTGCGGTGGTGCCATCAGCCGAAGCCGCGCTGCGGAAACCGCTGGCGAGCGCCTGCCCGCCGCTGGCATTGGCTTCTGTACCTGTGGCCGTGCTGTAGGCGCCGCTGGCCTGTGCACGCGCCCCCACCGCGCTTGCACCAACCTCGCTGGCGCCGGCACCGCTGCCCAGGGCCAGGCTGTCCTCGCCGGTGGCCTGTGCCGTGCTGCCCAGGGCAGCCGCGTTGCTGCCGGTGGCCAGCGCATCGATGCCCACGGCGGTGGCGTTGGCGGCCAGCGCATTGGCACCGCTGCCGAGCGCGGTGGCACCGTTGCCGATCGCGTTGGCCGCATCACCGGCCGCCAGCGCGTTGTCACCCTCCACCAACGCGCCGGTTTCACCGTCGGCGTTGCCACTGGCCTGGAACTGCCGGCGGGTCTTTTCCGCTGCCGCGGCGACGGCGTCGAGCTGGTTCTTGTTGACCGCATCATTGCCCTGCGTGCCATCGGCCACATTGGTGATCTGGCGGGTGTTGCCACCGCCGCCCACCGACACGGTGTTGTCGCGATCGGCGATCGAATCGGCACCCAGCGCCACGCTGTTGGCGCCGCGCGATTCGGCGGCATTGCCCAGCGCGGTGCTGTTGATGCCGCCCGACCAGGCACCACCACCCACCGCGGTGGAGTAGTTGCCCGAGGCCTCGGTGGCCAGCACGCCGAACAACGAACCACCCACGGCGACGCTGTTGGTGCCGGTCGCCAGGCTGCCCTGGCCGGTGGCGGTGCTGTAGGCGCCGGAGGCTTCCGAATCGCCACCCACCGCCACACTGTTGGAACCGGAGGCATTGGCGAAGTTGCCGAACGCGGTGGCATTGAAGGCCGAGGCCTGTGCATAGCCACCGATGGCAGTGCTGTAACCGCCGCTGGCTTCGGCACCGATACCGAAGGCCGCCGACGCCGTACCACTGGCCACGCTCTCGCTGCCGACAGCGGTGGCCGCGTCGCCGCTGGCATTGCTGAAGTAGCCCACGGCCACGGCTTCTTCGCCGGACGCTTCGGACAGCACGCCATTGGCAGTGCTACCGGCGCCGCTGGCGATGCTGGCCGCACCGAACGCCGCGCTCTGCTCGCCGCTGGCTTCGCTTTCCGCACCATGCGCAGTTGCGTACTCGCCCGTGGCCTGTGCGTTGGCACCGACCGCGCTGGCGTTGGCCGCAGTTGCCAATGCGTTGAAACCCAGCGCCTGTGCGTTGCTGCCCAGCGCGTTGGCGCCGCTGCCCAGTGCGGTGGCGCCATTGCCGATGGCGTTGGCGGCATCACCGGCCGCCAGTGCGTTGTCACCCTCCACCAGTGCACCGGCTACGTCGTCGCCGTTGCCGCTGGCCTGGAAGAAGCGGCTGGTGGTGGTGGCGGTGGTCGCAACCGCATCCAGCTGTGCCTTGTTCACTGCGTCGGTGGCCTGGGTACCCGCGGCGACGTTGGTGACCTGGCGTTCGTTGCCGCTGCTACCCACAGATACCGTACGTGCACGACTGGCAACCGAACCGGCACCGAGCGCGACAGCGTTGCTGGCGCTGGCGTTGCTGCCGGCGCCAAGCGCGATCGCGCTTTCACCACCGGCCACTGTATTGGTGCCGATGGCGATGCTGTTGATGCTGTTGCCCAGCGCCTGGAAGCCCAGTGCCACGCTGTTGTCGCCATAGCCGAAGGCACCGCGGCCGACCGCCGTGGAACTGGCGCCGTTGGCCCAGCTGTTGTAACCGATGGACGTGGCGCCGCTGCCACTGGCCCACGCCGCATTACCGAACGCCGCGGCGTTGGTGGCGGTGGCCCACGCCCCCGAACCGAATGCTGCTGCACCACTGGCAGTGGCCCAGCTGTAGCCGCCTACTGCGGTGCTGTCATCGCTGCTGGCGAAGGCGCTGTCGCCGACCGCGACCGCATAGCTGCCGGTGGCGCGCGACTTGCCGCCGGCGGCGAAGCTGTTGTCACCACTGGCCTTGGCCGCGTTGCCGAAGGCGCTGCTGGCAGCCCCGGTGGCCTGCGCGCCACTGCCCACCGCAGTGGCATCGGCGACGGCAGTGGTGCCCACCTGCTGTGCCGTGCCATCGGCACCGATGATCGGCTGGTTGAACTCGTCGTGGGCCTGGCCGAGGCCACCGATGGCGACACCGCCATTGCCGGTGGCTGCGCTGTTGCGGCCCACGGCCACGCTGTCATCGCCGATGGCCGACGCAGCCGCGCCATGGGCTACTGCGCCGGCGCCGATCGCATTGCTCGACGAACCGGCGGCGACGGCGCCCTCGCCCTCGGCCAGCGCGCCGGCATCGCTGTCGGCTTCCGGCTGTGCCTGGAAGAAGCGCGCGGTGCTGTCGGCGGTGCTGGCCACGGCATCGAGCTGCGCCTTGTTCACGGCATCGGTGGCTTCGCTGCCCGCAGCAACGCTGGTGATCTGCCGCTCGTTGCCTGCACTGCCAACGGCCACGCTGTTGGCACGCACTGCTTCGGAGTTCGCGCCAAGCGCGACGCTGTTGGTGCCGCGTGCGGTGGCGTAGTAACCCACTGCAGTGCTCTGCGCACCGCTGGCCCAGGTCTGCGCGCCCAGCGCACTGGCGTTCTCACCCGGTGCATAGGCGAAGTAGCCAACAGCGGTGGCTTCAGCACCGGAGGCTTCGCTCAGGCTGCCGTTGGCCACCGCACGATCGCCACTGGCGATGGCGCCGGCACCGACGGCGGTCGCGGCTTCGCCGCTGGCCTGGGTCTGCACGAAGAAGCCCAGGCCGGGAATCAGGTCGGCCGGGCCACCGATGGCGACGCTGCTGGTGCCGGTCGCATTGCTCTGGGTACCCAGTGCGGTGGAATAGTCGCCGATGGCATTGGCCACCGCACCGAACGCGGATGCCTGCGCGCCGGCCGCATAGGCACCCACACCGTAGGACGACGCCGCAAATCCGCTGGCTTCGGCACTGGCGCCCACCGCGGTGCCACCGACGCCTGCGCTGGTCGCGCCGGTTTCCACCGGTACGCCGCCACTGGTGATCAGCGGGTTGCCGTCGGCATCCACCGCAGCACCACCCACGGCAACGCTGCCTGGACCGTTGGCCTGCGCGTTGTTGCCGAACGCGGCACTGTTCTGGCCCGAGGCCAGTGCGTTGTTGCCCACGGCGGTCGCGTTCTGCGCGACGGCCGCTGCCCCTGCACCGACGGCCGTGGTGCCGTTGCCGAGGGCATTGGCGGCCTCGCCGGCCGCCAGTGCATCGTCACCTTCGGCCAGTGCACCGGCATCGCTGTTGCTGCTGCCGGTGGCCTGGAAGCGCTTGGCGGTGGCATCGGCCACGGCGGCCACGTCCTTCAGCTGGCCGACATTGACTGCATCGTTGTCTTCGGTGCCTGCGGCAACGCTGGTGATCTGCCGGGTCAGGCCGTATTCGGCGGCACCGACTGACACGGTATCGACGCGGTCGGCCAGCGAACCCGCGCCCAGCGCCACGCTGCCGGTGGCAACCGCAGCGGAATTCGAACCCAGCGCGGTGCTGTATTCACCGACAGCAGTGCTGAACGCACCGACTGCGATCGATGCTTCGTTGGCGGCGGTGGCGCCGCGGCCCAATGCGGTGCTGCCCGGGCCCATCGCCACGGCACCGCCGCCGACAGCGGTCGCGCCATCGGCGGTGGCTTCGGACAAGGCACCCAGTGCGGTGGCCGCGCCATTCTCGCTTGCGGCATAGGCACTGGCGCCGACGGCGGTGTCACCAAGACCGAACGCGGCAGCACTCTGCCCGACCACCACGCTGGCGTCACCGATCGCCAATGCGCCCTGGCCGAACGCGCTTGCGCCCAGGCCCGCGGCAATGGCCTGGGTACCGATGGCGGTGGTGGCGTTGGCCAGCGACTGTGCACCCGCACCCGCCGCAACCGCGCCCTGTCCGTCGATCTTCGCCGCGTCGCTGTCATCACCTGCGCCGTCGGCCTTGAAATAGCGGTTTCCATCTGCGGCGACATCGGCCAGCGCGGCCTGCGTGGCGCGCGCCTGCGCATCCAGCTGTGACTTGTTTACCGCATCGGTGGCCTGGGTGCCTGCGGCAACATTGGTGATCTGGCGTTCCTTGCCGGTATCACCCACGGACACCGTGTTGGCCCGCGTGGCCTTGGAGCCGGCGCCCAGCGCTACGCTGTTGGCGGCAGTGGCGCTGCTGTTGCTGCCGATCGCCACCGCGTTGCTGCCCTTGGCACTGGCCGAGCCCTCGATCAGGCACTTTTCGAGCAGCTTGCCGCTGAATGCCACGCAGGTGGCGCTGCCGCCGATCTGCACCGACTGTGCTGCGGCGGTGCCGCTCATGCCCAACCCCAATACCAGGCCCAGTGCCACCGCCAGCAGTGCGGGCGTGGCCTGCGTCGCATCGCGGCGCTGGTCGACGACCCCGCCACTGCTGCTGTCGGAGGAAGCCAGTTCCGAGGCCACCACCAACTGACCCAATGCTTTGTTCCAGACCTTGCGATAAATCCGATTCATCGGTACGGCTCCTGATTGGACTGGTTTTGGGCAAAGCAACGCCACCGCTGGGCTTTCCGGCCCAACGTCCCCTGGGGGCGTTTATTCGCGTGATTTACTGCGGGGTATTGCCGAACGGCGCGCAGCGACAGAAAACCGAGCGCGTGCGCCAACCGGTTACTGCGAAATGAATGATTCTGAAACGGGGTTCAAGTGTTAACGGCAACTTTCCAAATCGTCAAGACTTTGACACGACAAATCCTATTGCCGTGAAGCAGTTCACCCTTTCACCTGTTTATGAAAGTGTTTTGTTAGGCAAGCGTGACGAAGTTCCGCCGCATGAAAATCGATGTAACTAGCGGTCGGGACAGGAGTTTCACGCGCGCATAGAAAAACCCGCCGATCAACGGCGGGTTTTTCCGTACGCAGCGGCATTGCGGCCTGCGCAGAACGATGCGATCAGCCGCACCATACCCGCGCGTTGCGGAACATGCGCATCCACGGCGAGTCACCCTGCCACTCGGCCGGCGCCCAGCTCATGTTGAGCGCGCGCGGCGTGCGTTCCGGGTGCGGCATCATGATGGTGACGCGGCCGTCGCTGCTGGTCAGGCCGGTGATGCCGTCCGGCGAACCGTTCGGGTTCAGCGGGTACTGGCTGGCCACGTTGCCGTTGCCATCGATGTAGCGCAGCGAAACGCGAGCGGCTGCCTGGTCGACGGCATTGTCGAACAGGGCCTGGCCTTCACCATGCGCCACCGCCACCTGCAGGCGCGAACCAGCCATGCCACGCAGCAGGATCGACGGCGACTCCACCACTTCCAGCAGCGCGGTACGGGCTTCGAACTGCTCACTGGCGTTGCGGCGGAACTGCGGCCAGTGCTCGGCCCCCGGAATGATGCCCTTGAGCTGGCTCATCATCTGGCAACCGTTGCACACGCCCAGCGCGAAGCTGTCCTCGCGCGCGAAGAACGCGGCAAAGGCATCACGCAGCGCACTGCGCTCCAGGATCGAGGTGGCCCAGCCGCGGCCGGCACCCAGCACGTCGCCGTAGCTGAAGCCACCGCAGGCGACCAGGCCGGTGAAGTCCTGCAATGCCACGCGGCCTTCGATCAGGTCGCTCATATGCACGTCGAAGGCGCGGAAGCCGGCACGTTCGAAGGCGTTGGCCATTTCGATCTGGCCGTTGACGCCCTGCTCGCGCAGTACCGCCACGCGCGGACGCGCGCCGGTGCTGATGAACGGGGCGGCCACATCTTCATTGAGGTCGAAGCTGAGCTTGGGCTTCAGGCCCGGCGCAGTGAAGGCACGGGCGATCTCGCGCTCGGCATCGGCATTGGCCGGGTTGTCGCGGCGCTTCTGCATCGCGTGGGTGACCGACCACCAGGCGTCGAACAGCGCTTCCCAGCGCCATTCGGCCAGGTTCTCGCCGGCCAGCGACACGCGCACCACCGGTGCGGTGGTCGGCTTGGCGATGCGCTGTGCACACTCGATCAGTGCATGGCGCTCGACCAGGTCGGCAAAGGCGGCGCGGTCTTCGCGGGCGATCTGCACCACCGCGCCCAGCTCTTCATTGAACAGGCTGCGGAACGGATCGTCGCCCCAGGCATCGAGGGTGATGTCCAGGCCCAGCCGCGAGGTGAAGGCCATTTCGCACAGCGCGGCGAAGGCGCCGCCGTCGCTGCGGTCGTGGTAAGCCAGCAGCAGGCCGGCCTGGCGCGCATCGCGGATCAGCTCGAAGAAGCCACGCAGGCGCTGCGGGTCATCCAGGTCCGGTGCGGCGCCGGCGAAGGCCGGCAGGTCGCCGTGGTCGGCATGCACCTGCGCCAGGATCGAACCGCCCAGGCGCTGCTTGCCGGCGCCGAGGCCGATCAACCACAGCTCGCTGTCCACATCACGATCGAGCAGCGGGGTCAGCTGCTGGCGCACGTCGGCCACCGGCGCGAACGCCGAGATCACCAGCGACACCGGCGACACGCTCTTGTGCGCTTCGCCCTGGTCGTGCCACTGCGCCTGCATCGACAGCGAGTCCTTGCCGACCGGGATGCTGATGTCCAGCTGCGGGCACA
This sequence comes from Stenotrophomonas sp. YJH_SMC_16, assembly GCF_059367875.1. NCBI lineage: Bacteria > Pseudomonadati > Pseudomonadota > Gammaproteobacteria > Lysobacterales > Lysobacteraceae > Stenotrophomonas > Stenotrophomonas sp. YJH_SMC_16. The sequence goes on from NZ_JCAFRH010000004.1 coordinate 223,400, forward strand.
GTTCCATGCCCACCGCCTTCACCGCGTCGTACAGCAGCGCGTCTTCGCCGGGGTGGCCGGCCGCGGCCATCCAGTTCGCCGACAGCTTGATCTCATCCAGCGCATCGACCGGGGCCGCGCACAGGTTGGTCAGCGCTTCGCCCACCGCCATGCGTGCCGAAGCAGCCGCATCGAGCAGGGCCAGCGGGGTGCGCTCGCCGATCGACATCGCTTCGCCGGCCACGCCGTCGAAGTCGGCCAGGGTGATCGCCACGTCGGCCACCGGCAGCTGCCACGGGCCGACCATCTGTTCGCGCGCGGTCAGGCCACCGACGCTGCGGTCACCGATGGTGACCAGGAAGTTCTTCGAAGCGACCGTCGGGTGCGCGAGCACGCGCAGGCCGGCGTCCTGCAGGTCCAGGCCGCCGGTCTTCAGCGCCGGCCAGCGCGGTGCCGGCGGGTGCGCGGTGTCGCGGTGCATCTTCGGCGGCTTGCCGAACAGCACGTCCATCGGCAGGTCGATCGGCGCATCGGCCGGGGTGTGGCCCGGCACGGCGCCGTAGGCGACCACCAGGTGCTCTTCAGCGGTGGCCACGCCAACGGCAGCGAACGGGCAGCGCTCGCGCGCGCACAGCGCGGCGAACTCGGCCAGGCGCTCCTGGGCCACGCCGAGCACGTAGCGTTCCTGCGATTCGTTGCACCACAGCTGCATCGGCGACAGCGACGGGTCATCGGTGGGCACCTTGCCCAGGTCGATGACACCACCGACGTTCGAGTCGTGCAGCAGTTCGGGGATGGCATTGGACAGGCCACCTGCACCGACGTCATGGAAGAACTTGATCGGGTTGTTGGCACCCATTGCCACGCAGCGGTCGATGACCTCCTGGCAGCGACGCTCCATTTCCGGGTTGTCGCGCTGCACGCTGGCGAAGTCCAGGTCCTCGGCGCTTTCACCGGAGGCCACCGAACTGGCGGCGCCGCCGCCCAGGCCGATCAGCATCGCCGGGCCACCGAGCACGATGACCGCATCACCGGCCTGCAGCGGGATCTTGTCAACCTGTACGCGATCGATCGCGCCGAGGCCACCGGCCAGCATGATCGGCTTGTCGTAGGCGCGGACCAGATCGGCGCCTTCCGGCAGCTCGAAGCTGCGGAAGTAGCCGAGCAGGTTCGGGCGGCCGAATTCGTTGTTGAACGCAGCGCCGCCCAGCGGGCCGTCAGTCATGATTTCCAGCGCCGGCGCCATGCGCGGGTTCAGCGCGCGCGGTGCTTCCCACGGCTGCGGCAGCTCCGGGATGCGCAGGTGCGAGACCGAGAAACCGGACAGGCCTGCCTTCGGCTTGCCGCCGCGGCCGGTTGCGCCTTCGTCGCGGATCTCGCCACCGTTGCCGGTCGATGCGCCCGGGAACGGTGCGATCGCGGTCGGGTGGTTGTGCGTTTCCACCTTGATCTGGAACGCGCTGGGCACCTGTGCTTCGCGGCGGTATTCGCCACTGGCCGGGTCCGGGCGGTAACGCGAGGCCGGATGGCCTTCAATCACCGCCGCATTGTCGCTGTACGCGCTGAGCGTGTGCTGCGGGGTCTGCTGGTGGGTGTTCTTGATCATCCGGAACAGCGAGCGGTCCTGCTCCTGGCCGTCGATGGTCCAGCTGGCGTTGAAGATCTTGTGGCGGCAGTGCTCGGAATTGGCCTGCGCGAACATCATCAGTTCGACGTCGGACGGCGCGCGGCCCAGCGCGGTGAAGCGTTCGCGCAGGTAGTCGATCTCGTCCTGGGCCATGGCCAGGCCGAGGCGCTGGTTGGCGGCCTCCAGCTGGTCCACCGGCACGCGTTCCAGTTCGCCACGGGCCGGCGCCGAGAACAGCGCCTGGCCCTGCTCCACGGTCTCCAGCACCGACTGCGTCATCGGGTCGTGCAGCGCCTTGACCAGCGCCTGCTGGGCGGCGGCATCGGCCGGCCAGCCCTGCACGTCGATGCGCAGGCCGCGCTCGACCCGGCTCACCGGCTGCCCGGCACCACGGACCAGCTCGGTGGCCTTGCTCGACCACGGCGACAGCGTGCCCAGGCGCGGCACCACGATGCGGCTGACCGCGCCTTCGGCCAGGGCCTCGGCCTGCGGCGCCGCTTCGAGGATGCGGCACAGCGTGGTCAGGTCGGGGGCGGCGCTGCCTTCGGGCTGCACGAAGTAGACGTGCCAGGCACCGCTGATGCGCAGGGAGGGAGCGATGGACTGCAGGCGGGATTCAAGACGTTCGCGGCGGAACGGCGACAGGGCGGGCGCGCCCTCGAGGACCATCATGTCCGGGGAACCGTAGTTGGGAAACGGGCCCGACATTGTACCGGAAGCGGGGGAAGGGCTCTGCCGGGCGGCGCCCGGCACCCGCCGAGGCCAGGGCAACGGCAACGGCCAGAGCAAAAGCTGGCTTCCCGTGGGATGGCGGGGTGGGTCCGGTGGCGGGGGACGCCGTAAACCCGTCCATGGGGGCTTGGCCGCGGCATCCATGCCGCGGACACCCCCGCCACCGGACCCACCCCGCCTTCGACAGATTTCTGCGATCTGCGGTAGATCCACGCCAAGCGTGGATGTTCCCGGTAGTGCCGGCCGCTGGCCGGCAACCAGAGGAAGTCAGAAATCAGGCATTGAAGAGCGAAGCGACCGGCTTTTGATTTTGATTTTCTGTTCTGTCTTTCGTGGCTGGGCCGCGCAGGAACCTGTCAGGGGTCGGGCGGGTGGGCATCGCGGGGGTGTCCGCGGCATGGATGCCGCGGCCAAGCCCCCATGGACGGGTTTACGGCGTCCCCCGCGATGCCCACCCGCCCGGCCAAACCCTTGAATTCGCGTGCCGACCAACCACGAGGGGCTCCGCCGATGGCCGCCGGCCGCGCGCAGCGCCGCTCTCCGCCCGATTCCCGGAACCATGCGCTTGCTCACGGATTGACCACACGATTGATGACAACGTTGTCCCTACCTGGCGCCGGACTCTCTCCCCGGCCTCCCAGGTACTTCCGTCCGGCCCCTCCGTCGCCTTCCCGGGCGACGCCCGGACCTGCGTCACGCGCGGCGCCATCGGGGCCCGCGCGCCCTTTGATCGGAGACTTACCCATGTACGACCCGATTGTGCGCAGTGCCGAACGTGCGACCCGAAGCTGTCGTCCCCACCGCCTGGCCTGGCTGCTTGCCCTGGCCGCCGGTGCCGCCGCCCTGCCCGGCCTGGCGCAGGCCGCCAGTTGTGCCGGGGTGGCCCAATGGGACCAGGCCAAGATCTACCGGGCCGGCGATACCCTGCAGAAAGGAGGCGTCCTCTATCGGGCGAACCAGGACATCTGGAACGCGCCGCCGGACCATCCGGCCGGTGCGCCCTACTACACCAACCTCGGCGCCTGCGATGGCAGCGGCGCCAACCAGCCGCCGGTGGTCAGCCTGACCTCGCCGGCCAACGGCGCCACCTTCAGTGCCGGCAGCACGGTCAACGTGACTGCCAACGCCAGTGATCCGGACGGCAGCGTCGCCAAGGTCGAGTTCTTCCGCGATGGCAGCACGCTGGGCGTGGCCACCAGTGCGCCGTACGCGGCCAGCTGGGCCAATGCCAGCGCCGGCAGCCACACCCTGCGCGCGGTGGCCACTGATAACAACAACGCCACCAGCAGCACCGCGACCATCACCATCACCGTCAACGCCGCCGGTGGCGATACCACCGCACCGAGCGTGCCGGGCGGGCTGGCGGTCGGTACGCGCACCGCCAACAGCATCGCGCTCAGCTGGAGCCCGTCCACCGACAACACCGGCGGCAGCGGCGTGGCCGGCTACGACGTGTACCGCAACGGCAGCCTGGTCGGTTCACCGTCCAGTGCCAGCTATGTCGACGGCGGGCTGACTGCCTCCACCACCTACCGCTACCGCGTGCGCGCCCGCGACAACGCCGGCAACGCGTCGGCACAGGGCACCGAGATCAGCGCCACCACGCTGGCCGGTGACGGTGGCACCACCGTCAAGCGGGTCATCGGCTACTTCACCCAGTGGGGCATCTACGGCCGCAACTACCGGGTCAAGAACATCGACAGCAGCGGCTCGGCCGCACGCCTGACCCACATCAACTACGCGTTCGGCAACGTGCGCAACAACCGCTGCGAAGTGGGCATCACCCAGCCGTCGGATCCGAACAGCGGTGCCGGTGGCGACGCCTTCGCCGACTACACCAAGGCCTTCAGTGCCGCCGAGAGTGTCAGCGGCAGCGCCGATACCTGGGACCAGCCGCTGCGCGGCAACTGGAACCAGCTCAAGCAGCTCAAGGCCAAGTACCCGGGCATGAAGGTGCTGATCTCGCTGGGTGGCTGGACCTGGTCGCGCGGCTTCTCCAGCGCGGCGCGCCCGGAAAACCGCCAGGCCTTTGTCGCCTCGTGCATCGACGCCTACATCAAGGGCAACCTGCCGGTAACCGACGGTGCCGGTGGCGCCGGTGCCGCGCTGGGCGTGTTCGACGGCATCGACATCGACTGGGAATACCCGGTGGCCTGCGGCATCGAATGCGGCAAGCCGGAAGACAACGCCAACTTCACCGCACTGATGGCCGAGTTCCGCCGCCAGCTCGATGCGGTGCGTCCGGGCCTGTTGCTGACGGTGGCGGTGGGCGCCGGCATCGACAAGATCCGCGTCACCGATCCGGCCGCGTACCACCCGTACCTGGACTACATCAACGTGATGACCTACGACTTCCACGGTGCGTGGGATGCGAAGACCAATCACCAGTCGGCGCTGTTTGATTCGCCGAATGATCCGTCCACCGGCGACCAGAAGCTGTACAACAGCAACGACGCCATCGAGGCCTTCATCAGCCGAGGCGTTCCCGCCGCCAAGCTCAACCTGGGCATCGGCTACTACGGGCGCGGCTGGACCGGTGTGGCCAACGCCAACAACGGCCTGTACCAGAGCGCCACCGGTGCGGCGCCCGGCACGTATGAAGCCGGCATCGAAGACTGGAAGGTGCTGAAGAACCTGGCGTGGCAGGGCTACACCGACAATACCGCCGGTGCCACCTGGATCTACAACGGCAGCACGCTGTGGAGCTTCGACACCCCGGCCAACATCACCCGCAAGATGGGCTACGTGAAGACCCAGGGCCTGGGCGGCGCGTTCGTCTGGGAGTTCAGTGGTGACGATGCACAGGGCACGCTGACCAAGGCGGTCAGTGATGGCCTGAAATAAGAAAAAAGCCGGGGGCGCAACGCGTCCCCGGCCCCTGACCTGTAGAGCCGAGCCCATGCTCGGCTGATGTTGCCGGAGCCGAGCACGGGCTCGGCTCTACAGCGAATGACATGCGACGATCAGCGCTTGGCCGACAGCTTTTCCAGCGCCGCGCGCAGCTGCGCCGGCGGCAGGTAACCGCCCAGCTGGGTACCGTCCGGCGCGAAGATCGCCGGCGTCCCGTTCACGCCCAGCTGCTGGCCCAGTGCGTACTGCATCGCCACCGGGTTGGTGCAGTTCTTGGCCGGCACATTGCCACCGCGCTTGGCATTGGTCAGCGCCTGGCGGCGATCCGCTGCACACCAGACCGAGATCATGTCGGTGTAGTCCTTGCTGCCCAGCCCCATGCGCGGGAACGCCAGGTACTCGACGGTGATGCCGTTGCGGTTGAGCTCGGCGATGTCCTGGTGCAGCTTGCGGCAGTAGCCACACTCGATGTCGGTGAACACGCTGATGGTGTACTTGGCATTCGGCGCGGCGAACACGATGCGGTCGCCATGGTTGGCCTTGGCCAGCAGATCGCGGCGGTAGCCGAGCAGGCCTTCGCTGTTGGCCGGGCCCTTGGCGCGGGTGTCGTAGGGCTGCGACTGGAACAGGTAGCGGCCATCATCGGACACGTACAGCAGCTGGCCGGACACGACGACCTCACGGAAGCCGGGGAACGGTGCAGCACCGATGTAGTCCACCTGGAAACCGGGGTTCAGCGCGGTCAGCGCGGCGCGCACGGCCTGATCGGCCGACGCGTTGGCGGCCGGGCTGGCCTTGGCCGCAGCGGTGGCGGGTGCCTTGGCAGCTGGCGGGGCCGGCTGGGCGCAGGCGGTCAGGCTGAGCGCACCGAACACGGCGGCGATGGCAAATCGGAGCATGGAGCGGTCCGCGGCAGAAGAAGACCCCGGATTCTGACACAGCTGCCGCGACCGGGCCGCGACACCGCCCGACGCTTGAGGCCGGGGTTCAGGCCTGCGCTCAGCCGCGCGGATGGTGGCGTGCGTGCAGCTTCTGCAGGTGTTCGCGGGCCACCAGGGTGTAGATCTGGGTGGTCGACAGCGAGCTGTGGCCGAGCAGCATCTGCAGCGCGCGCAGGTCGGCACCGCGGTTGAGCAGATGCGTGGCAAAGCTGTGCCGCAGGCCATGCGGGCTGATCCGCGCCGGATCGATGCCGGCCACCTGGGCGTGGCGCTTGACCAGATGCCAGAACGCCTGGCGGGTCAGCGCATGCAGCGTCGGCTCGACGAACAACGGTGTCTGCCCGTCTGCCAACGCGTGCACCTTGCCCTTGCCGACCAGCAGCGGGCGCGACTGCTGCAGGTAACGCTCCAGCCAGTGCTGCGACTCCTCACCCAGCGGCACCAGCCGTTCCTTGCTGCCCTTGCCGGTCACCCGCAGCACGCCCTGGCGCAGGTTGACCGCGGTGGCGGGCAGCAGCACCAGCTCGCTCACGCGCAGGCCGGCGGCATACATCAGCTCCAGCATGGCCCGATCGCGCAGGCCCAGCGGGCTGTCGACATCCGGTGCTGCCAACAGCGCGTCGATCTGGCTCTCGGCCAGCGCCTTGGGCAGCAATCGTGGCAGCTTGGGCGGATCCAGCAGCGCGCTGGGATCCTCGCTGCGTTCGCCGCGGCGCACGCCATCGGCGAAGAACGCCCGCAGCGCCGACAGCAACCGCGCATTGCTGCGCGGTGACCAGCCATGGCGGGTACGCCAAGCCAGATAGTCGAACAGGCCGGGACGCTCGATGCCGGCCAGGCCACCATCGCGCCCGTCCATCCAGCGTGCCAGCCCTTCCAGGTCGCGCCGGTAGCTGTCGAGGGTGGCGCGGGCCAGGCCGTTCTCGGCCCAGATCGCATCGAGGAAGCGCTGGATGCGCACGCTGTCATCGGCGCGCAGCTCGGGCAGTTGCTGCACCAGCTGGCGGCGCTCGGCGGGGGTGGAAACAGAGGCCATGCGTGCAGGATACGAGGGCCACTGCGGATGCGGCCAGCATTGCGTATGCTCGGCGCATGTCCCGCCCCGTCATTGATACGGCCCCTGCGGCTGCTACAGAGCTGCCCCGCCCGCGCGCATTGCTGCTGTGGCGCGCGCTGGCGATGGTCTACGACGCGCTGCCGGTGCTGGCGCTGTGGATGCTGGCCGGCACCCTGTTCACCCTTGCCTACACCTTCAGCGGCCATGCCCAGCGCGAGAACATCGCGCCGTTCAGTGCTTGGCAGTGGCTGCTGTGGGCGGTGTGCTGGGCGATCACGGGGTGGTACGCGACGGCAAGCTGGCGCCGCGGCGGGCAGACGCTGGGCATGCGGCCGTGGCGGCTGAAACTGCACGCCAGCGATGGCGCGCCGCTGCGGCGCAGCCAGCTGTGGCTGCGCTTCGCCGTGGGCACGCTGTCCCTGCTGCTGGGTGGACTGGGATTCTGGTGGGCGTGGGTCGATCGCGGACGCCTGACCTGGCATGACCGCGCCAGCGGTACCCGCCTGGTGCGGATGCCGAAACGGTAAGGCGCTGTCTGTAGAGCCGAGCCCGTGCTCGGCTGCTTTCCGCACTGTACGTGACAGCCGAGAGCACAGGCTCGGCTCTACAACAACCAGAATCAGCCCGACTTGCGCCGGAACAGCAGTCCTGACACCGCCAGCATCACGATCGGCGGCAGCGCATAGGCAATGCGGTAATCGAACTTCAACGCGCCGGCCATGCGCCCGAAGAACAGCTGCAGCAGCCAGAAGCCCAGCGCGAACAGGATGCCCAGGAACAGGCGCTTGCCCATGCCGCCGCTGCGCAGCGAACCGAACGCGAACGGCACCGCCGCCAGGCATAGCGCCAGCACGTTCACCGGGTAGAACCAGCGGCTCCAGTACACATCCTCGAAGTCGCGCGCATCCAGCCCGTTGCGCTGGCGATAGGCGATGCTGGTACTCAGTTCGGCCACGCTGAGGTTGCGCGGCTTGGCGATGCCGGTGGCCAGCGCCGCCGGATCCAGCGAAGAATTCCACGCTTCGCGCGCCACTTCCTCACGCGTGGCCGAGCGTTCACCAAAGGTGTCCCGGCGCACGCCCGTCAATACCCAGCCATCCTTGTCATGCTCGACGGTGGCAGCATGGGTCAGCGAGGCGATCCGGCCGTCTTCAGCGATGTGATACAGGCGCACGTCGCGCAGGATCAGGCGCGTGCCCTTGTCGCCAACCAGCTGCTCCTCGCCACTCTGCGCATTGAGGAAGGTATCGCCCTCGCGTGCCCACAGGCCCGAATAACGGCTGGTGGCGATATCCCGCCCCCACTTGGCACTGGACTTCAACGCATCGGCACGGTCCTGGCCCCAGGGGCCCAGGGTCTCGGCGCTGAGCACCATCACCGCGGTCAGCAGCGACAGCGCGATCGCCACTGAAACGCTCAGGCGCTTGCGCGACAGCCCCAGTGCACGCAGCGCGGTCAGCTCCGAGGTCGCCGCCAGCTGGCCCAGGCCCATCAGTGCGCCGATCACCGCGGCGGTGGGGAACATGGTGTAGGCGCGGCGTGGCACCGTATACAGCACCCAGGCGGCGGCATGGCCCAGGGTGTAGCCGTTCTTGCCGATGTCCTTGAACTCGCCGGAGAACGCCATCACCACGTCCAGACCGACCAGTACGGCCCACGTCAGCAACACGGTGGTGAACACCGACCGGCCCAGGTACAGGTCGAAACGCATCGGGCGCAGCCTCATGCGCGGGCTCCCTTCGGGCGGCCCAGGCGGCCATCACGTGCATACATCCAGATGGCCAGCGCCAGCAGCGGCAGGGTCAACCACCACAGGCCGAGCGCAGCGGGGATCTTGCCGTTGGCGATCCAGCCGCTGCCGATGAACATCAGGTTGGTGCCGACCATGTAGGCCATCAGCGCCAGCATCATGCGGCCGTAGCGCTGCTGGCGCGGCGAGCTGCGGCCCAGCGGCACGGTCAGCAGGGCGAACGCCAGCGCGATCAGCGGCGGGGCCAGGCGGCGGTGCAGCTGCGCCTGTGCCTGCGGACGCTCATCGCCGATCAGCTGCAGGGTCGGCATCAGTTCCGGGTCATCCTCGGTGCGGGTCTGCGCGCCATCGGGCAGGGCCACGTCATTGCGGGCGAAGGTCGCCAGGCGGTAGTCCAGCGCACCGGCCACCGGCCCTTCCACCTGGTGGCCGTCATCCAGCTCCAGGAAGCGCTGGCGGGTACCCTCGAAGAACATGCGACCGCCATTGGCCGACACCACCTCCAGGCGGTCATCCTTCTGGCGCTGCAGAAACACTTTGCCCAGCTGGGTGCCATCGGGCGAGATCGAGGACAGGTAGACCACGCCGCCATTGGGCAGCGGGGTGAAGCGGCCCGGCTCCAGGCCGGCCATCAGCACGCTGCGGTTGGCCTCGATGATCATCTGCTCGGCCACCCGGCCGGCCCAGGGGCCCAGCCACAGCGAGCAGGTGCCGACCAGCACCACCACCGGCACCACCAGCATCAACAGCGGCCGCAGCAGGCGCTTGGGGCCCACGCCAATGGCGGTGATGACCGCCATTTCCGAATCGCGGTACAGGCGGGCGATGGCCAGCAGCAGGCCCAGCATCAGTGCCAGCGGCAGGATCAGCGGCAGGTAGGCGATGAACTGCAGGCCCAGCTGCGAGAACAGCAGCTTGGCCGGCAGCCGCCCGTCGGCGATGTTGCCGAGGATGTCCACCAGCACGCCGCCCACGCTGACCACCAGCAGGACGATCAGGGTAGCCAGGAAACTCTGGACGAAATCGCCCAGCAGGTATCGGTCGAGCTTCAGCATGGGGCGGTGGTTTAAACTCTGGGGTTCGTTCGCGGTGCCGCCCAGTCTACTGTCTGGGCGTAAACGGCCTGCGATTGTACGGACTCGCCAATGGAATCTGCTCAATGGCCCTCGAATTCACCCTGAACCACGTTGCTCCGGCCGCCGCCACCGTTGATTGCCTGGTGGTCGGCGCGTATGCCGACCATACCCTGACCCCGGCCGCACAGGCCCTGGACGCCGCCAGCGGTGGCCGCCTGGCCGCCCTGGCCCAGCGCGGCGACCTGTCCGGCAAGACCGGCGCCACCACCCTGCTGCATGACCTGCCGGGCGTGACCGCCCCGCGCGTGCTGGTGGTCGGCCTGGGCGAAGTCGCCCGTTTCGGCGTGCCGCAGTACCTGAAGGCCGTCGGCGACGCCGTGCGCGCGCTGAAGGCCGGTGCTGCCCGCAGCGCACTGTTCACCCTGTCCGAAGTGGCCATCAAGGACCGCGACGCGGCCTGGGCGATCCGCCAGGCGGTGATCGCCGCCGATCACGCCGCCTACCGCTACACCGCCACCCTGGGCAAGAAGAAGGCCGACGACGCCGGCCTGGCCCAGCTGGCCATCGCCGGTGACGACGCGCAGGCCCTGGCCCAGGGCCAGGCCATCGCCGCCGGTGTCGAGTTCGCCCGCGAGCTGGGCAACCTGCCGCCGAACTACTGCACCCCGGCCTACCTGGCCGAGGTGGGCGTGAAGTTCGCCGGCGAGCATGACGGTGCCGAAGCCGAGATCCTCGACGAGCACCAGATGGAAGCGCTGGGCATGGGTTCGCTGCTGGCCGTGGCCCGTGGTTCGGCCAACCGCCCGCGCCTGGTGGTGCTGAAGTGGACCGGTGCTGGCGACGCCAAGCCCTATGTACTGGTCGGCAAGGGCATCACCTTCGATACCGGTGGCGTCAACCTGAAGACCCAGGGCGGCATCGAAGAAATGAAGTACGACATGTGCGGTGGCGCCAACGTCATCGGCACCTTCGTCGCTGCGGTCAAGGCCAAGCTGCCGCTGAACCTGGTGGTGGTGGTGCCGGCGGTGGAAAACGCCATCGACGGCAACGCCTACCGTCCGTCCGACGTGATCACCTCGATGTCGGGCAAGACCATCGAAGTGGGCAACACCGACGCCGAAGGCCGCCTGATCCTGTGCGACGCGCTGACTTACGCGCAGCGCTTCGAGCCGGCCGCGCTGGTCGACGTGGCCACCCTGACCGGTGCCTGCATGGTCGCCCTGGGCCACCAGACCGCCGGCCTGATGAGCAAGCACGACGACCTGGCCAACGAGCTGCTGGCCGCCGGCGAGCACGTGTTCGACCGCGCCTGGCGCCTGCCGCTGTGGGACGAGTACCAGCCGATGCTGGATTCGACCTTCGCCGACGTCTACAACATCGGCGGCCGCTGGGCCGGCGCGATCACCGCTGGCTGCTTCCTGTCGCGCTTCACCGAAGGCCAGCGCTGGGCCCACCTGGACATCGCCGGCGTGGCCAGCGATGAAGGCAAGCGTGGCATGGCCACCGGCCGCCCGGTCGGCCTGCTGAGCCAGTGGCTGCTGGACCAGGCCGCCCGCGCCTGATGCCGTACCCGACCCTGGCTGGCGCCCGCCGGCCGGGGCCTCGCCCGGCACCGCCGGAACCCTGCCTGACCCGGACCCTGCCATGCCCCGCGCCGACTTCTACCTGATCGCCAAGCCCCGTTTCCTGACCGAGCCGTTGCGCCTGGTCTGCGAACTGGCGCGCAAGGCCAACGACGCCGGGTTGTTCACCCTGGTACTGGCCCGCGACCAGGCCCAGGCCGAGGAGCTGGACGAGCTGCTGTGGGCGTTCGACAACGATGCCTACATCCCGCACCAGATCGCCGGCGAGGACATGGACGAGGAAGAGGCGCTGGTGCTGATCGCCGTACCCGGCACCGGGGCACCGGCGCGTCCGCTGGTGATCAACCTGCGTGATGAGCCCTGGCTGGGCGAGTGCGAGCGCGTGCTGGAAGTGGTTCCGGCCGACCCGGAAGCACGCGAACCGCTGCGCGAACGCTGGCGCCAGTACAAGGCCGCCGGTTACGACCTGAACAAGCACGACATGTAAGCGCGCCCCGGCCCCCTTGATGGGCCGCCGCCGCGCCCTGATCCTTCAACGATTACCTCCTGGTTCCCCCGCATGACCCAACTCGCCTCCAGCTACGACCCGAAGTCCTTCGAGACCGACCTCTACGAGGCCTGGGAGAAGGCCGGCCACTTCAAGCCGTCCGGCACGGGCGAGCCGTACACCATCCTGCTGCCGCCGCCGAACGTAACCGGCACCCTGCACATGGGCCATGCGTTCCAGCAGACCCTGATGGATGCGCTGGTGCGCTACCACCGCATGCGTGGCTACGACACGCTGTGGCAGGTCGGTACCGACCATGCCGGCATTGCCACCGAAATGGTGGTCAGCCGCAACCTGGCGCTGGAAGGCAAGGGCGAGACCCGCGATTCGCTGGGCCGCGAGGGCTTCATCGGCAAGGTCTGGGAGTGGAAGCAGCAGTCCGGCGACACCATCGAGCGCCAGATGCGCCGCCTCGGCACCTCCGCCGACTGGTCGCGCAGCACCTTCACCATGGACCCGCAGCCGTCGGCCGCCGTCAACGAAGCCTTCGTGCGCTGGTACGAGCAGGGCCTGATCTACCGTGGCCAGCGCCTGGTCAACTGGGACCCGGTGCTGAAGACCGCCATTTCCGACCTGGAAGTGGAGAGCGCCGAGGAAGACGGCTTCCTGTGGTCGATCGCCTACACGCTGGATGAAGGCCTGAGCTACGAGCACGTCGAGCGCGATGCCGACGGCGTGGAAACCCTGCGCGAAACCCGCGACTACCTGGTGGTCGCCACCACGCGCCCGGAAACCCTGCTGGGTGATACGGCGGTGATGGTGCATCCGGAAGACAAGCGCTATGCGCACCTGATCGGCAAGCAGGTGGTGCTGCCGTTGACCGGCCGCCGCGTGCCGGTGATCGCCGACGATTACGTGGACCGTGCGTTCGGCACCGGCGTGGTCAAGGTCACGCCGGCGCATGATTTCAACGACTATGAAGTGGGCGTGCGCCACAGCCTGCCGATGATCAACCTGTTCACCCCGGTGGCGGCGCTGAATGAAAACGCACCCGAACGCTTCCAGGGCCTGGACCGCTACGCCGCGCGCAAGGCCGTGCTGGCCGAGCTGGAAGACCTGGGCATCCTGGTCGAGACCAAGGCGCACAAGCTGCAGGTGCCGCGCGGTGATCGCACCGGCCAGGTGATCGAGCCGTACCTGACCGACCAGTGGTTCGTGAAGATGGACGACCTGGCCAAGCGTGGCCTGGAACTGGTCGAGGACGGAAGCATCGCCTTCGTTCCGCCGAACTGGATCAACACTTACCGCCACTGGATGAACAACATCCAGGACTGGTGCATCAGCCGCCAGCTGTGGTGGGGCCACCGCATTCCGGCGTGGTTCGACGCCGCCACCGGCAACTGCTACGTCGGTCGCAGCGAAGACGAAGTGCGCGCGAAGAACAACCTCGGCAGCGACGTGGTGCTGAACCAGGAAAGCGACGTGCTGGAGACCTGGTTCTCCTCGCAGCTGTGGCCATTCTCCACCCTGGGCTGGCCGAACGAACAGGCGATGGCCGAGCGCGGCTTCGACCGCTACCTGCCGTCGTCGGTGCTGATCACCGGCTTCGACATCATCTTCTTCTGGGTGGCGCGCATGATCATGGCCACCGACAACCTGGTCGGGAAGATCCCGTTCAAGGACGTCTACTTCACCGGCCTGATCCGCGACGGCCAGGGCCAGAAGATGTCCAAGAGCAAGGGCAACGTGCTCGACCCGCTGGACATCATCGACGGCATCACCATCGACGACCTGGTCGCCAAGCGTACCGGCGGCCTGATGCAGCCGAAGATGGTGGAGAAGATCGAAAAGGCCACCCGCAAGGAATTCCCGGACGGCATTGCTGCCCACGGTGCCGATGCGCTGCGCTTCACCATCGCCGCGCTGGCCACCCACGGCCGCGACATCAAGTTCGACATGAACCGCGCCGAGGGCTACAAGAACTTCTGCAACAAGCTGTGGAATGCCAGCCGCTTCGCGCTGATGAACACTGAAGGTGCCGCGTTCACCGGCGTGCCCAAGCCGCGCACCGATGCCGAGCGCTGGATCCTCGCGCGCCTGGCCGCCACCACTGCCGAAGCGCAGGGCCATTTCGCCGCCTACCGCTTCGATCTGCTGGCACAGTGCCTGTACGAGTTCGCCTGGAACGCGTTCTGCGACTGGTTCCTGGAACTGAGCAAGCCGGCCCTGAACGGTGCCGACGGCGCCGATGCCGAAAGCACCCGCCACACCCTGCTGTACGTGCTGGAAGCGCTGCTGCGCCTGCTGCACCCGCTCACGCCGTTCATCACCGAACAGCTGTGGCAGCAGCTGGCCCCGCGCCTGGGCCTGGCCGAAACCACGCTGTCGCTGCGCCCGTACCCGACCGCGGCCGAGTTCGAGGGCGATTTTGCCCAGGCCGAGGCCGACGTGGAATGGCTGAAGGCGGTGATCAGTGCGGTGCGTCGCGTGCGCAGCGAATTGAACGTCGCCCCGTCCAAGCTGGTGCCGCTGCGCCTGCAGGCCGGCCTGGAACAGGACCGCGTGCGCATCGAACGCTTCAGCGCTTCGCTGTCGTTCCTGCTGAAGCTGGACAGCATCCAGTGGCTGGCCGAAGGCGAAAGCGCACCGCCGGCTGCCGCTGCGATCGTGGGCGAGCTGAAGCTGCTGGTGCCGCTGGAAGGCCTGGTCGATCTCGACGCCGAGCGCGTGCGCCTGGACAAGGAAATCGCCCGCGTCGAAGCCGAAAAGGAAAAGAGCGAGACCAAGCTGGCCAGGTTCACCGACAAGGTGCCACCGGCGGTGGTCGAGCAGGAACGCGTGCGCCTGGTCGACTGGAACACCCAGCTGGCCGGCCTGCGCGAGCAGCGCGCGAAGCTGTAAGCACCATGCTGGTGGGTGCGGACCTCGGTCCGCACTGAGCGATGTGCCAACCAAGGTTGGCACCCACCAAACCCGGAACATTTTCCCGACATGGCATCATCGCCCGATGCCTCTGCCCATTTTCCTGCTGGTCCTCGCGGCCGCGGCCCTGCATGCCAGCTGGAATGCGATCGTCAAGCGCGGACCAGACAAATTCCTCGGCACCGTGCTGGTCACGGGCAGCGCCGCACTGCTGTCGGCGGCCGCCCTGCCCTTCCTGCCGTTCCCGGCCGCGCACTGCTTGCCGTGGCTGGGTGCGTCGGTGCTGTTGCAGGTGACGTACTACAGCCTGGTCGCACGCTGCTACCAGCAGGTCGACATGAGCCTGGCCTATCCCCTGATGCGTGGCAGCGCGCCGATCCTGGTTGCGCTGGCCGGCACCCTGCTGGGCGAACAATTGCCAGCTGCCGCGTGGCTGGGCGTGGTGCTGGTGAGCACCGGCATCCTGTGCATGGCACTGGGTGCGCGTGGCGGCCAACTGCGCTTGCCACTGCTGACCGCGGCGATGATCGCCACCTACACCCTGGTCGACGCGCAGGGTGCGCGCCAGTCCGGCAGTGCGCTCAGCTACACGCTGTGGCTGTTCCTGCTGTCGGGCATTCCCCTGCCATTGTGGGCGCTGTACACCCGGCGCGGCGCGGTGCTGGACTATGCGCGGCAGCATTGGCCTCTCGGTCTGGCCGGCGGCGTCGGCACCACGGCGTCCTATGCGATGGCGTTGTGGGCGATGACCCAGGCGCCGGTGGCGATGGTCTCCGCGCTGCGTGAGTCTTCGATCCTGTTCGCGCTGCTGATCTCGGTGTTCCTGCTGCGCGAGCGCATTCCGCGTGCGCGCTGGCTGGCGGCGGCGCTCATCGTAGGCGGTGTATTGGCACTGCGGTTGGCGTGAGCAATGCGTGCCAACCAAGGTTGGCACCTACCACGGCAGGTCTGGCCGCCAACCCTTCCCGGTTACAGCGGCGGCATCGCCTGCAGGTCGCCGTCGACCAGTTCGATCGCCATCACCACCGCGTCTTCGCGGCCCTGTGCGGCCGGGTAGTAACGCGGGCGGCGGCCGATCTCGTTGAAGCCTTCGCTGTGGTACAGCGCCAGCGCCGGCGTGTTGGACGGACGCACTTCCAGGAACACCCGCTGCGCGCCACGGTCGCCGGCCAGCTGCACCAGCGCCCGCAGCAGTTGCCGCCCGAGGCCACGCGACTGCGTGAACGGGTCGATGCAGATGTTCAGCACATGGGCCTCGTCGGCGGCGATGCTGAGCACGCCGTAGCCGATCAGCTGGCCATCGCGCTCCATCGCCAGGCCGGGATAACCGGCACGCAGGCAGTCAACGAAGATGCCGCGGGTCCAGGGAAACGGATAGCCGCGTACTTCAATCGCCATCACCGCGTTGAGGTCGCTCTCGCGCAGCGCACGCAGGCTGACCGGACCGGGCTGGCTGACCGCACTCATGGCGTGCCCCGCTTGCGCAGGGTGCGCAGCTGCGGCCACAGCGCGCGCTTGGCGGCCGGGTCCTGGCGCAACTGGTCCAGCGGCCAGCTGTCCATCAGCGCCTGCGTGGCCGGATCGTTGGGGTTGCAGCCGGACGCGCGCAGCAAGGCGATCTGCAGGCGATCCGGCAGCCGCACCACCGGCTGCCGGGCATTGCCGCCGGGCAGCGGGCGGGCAGCGGCGGGCGCGGTGTCCGGTGCGCTGACCGGGGTCTCGCGACGCGGGGGTGCCGGACGCTCCTGGCGGGAAACGGGTGTGGCCGCAGCCAGAGGCTCACGCGCGGGTGCGGTGGATGCCCGCGCCTGCTCCGCCGCTGGCGCGGCAGCCGTCTCGGCTTGGGCCACGCTCAGCTGCAGCGCGGCATCCAGTTCCGCGGCCAACTGGCCGTCGTGGTAGACGGTGTAGCCCATGGCCTGCAGCCAGGCCTGCTGGGCCGGTGACCACAGCACGGGCAGGTCCTGGCTCACGCGGCCTCGGGCTTCTTGCGCAGGCGCTGCACGGCCCACATCACCGGGCCGGACAAGGCGTACAGGATGCCCACCGCGAACAGCACGCGCGGCAGGTCGATCACCGCGATGGCGATGGCCACCGGCACCAGGGCGAGCACCAGGAACGGCACGCGATCCGAACGGGTGCCCTTGGCAGCGCCGCCCTTGAAGCTCCAGAAGCGGATACGGCTGACCATCAGCAGCGCCGCGATGATCGTCACCGCCAGCGCCACGTAGCGCAGCTGGTTGCCGTCCCAGCCCAGGTTGCCATCGGCAAACGCCCAGACGAAGGACATCATCAGGCCCGCTGCGGCCGGGCTGGCCAGGCCAACGAACCAGCGCTTGTCGACCACCGCCACCTGGGTGTTGAAGCGGGCCAGGCGCAGTGCCGCGCAGGCCGCATACAGGAAGGCCACGGCCCAGCCGACGCGGCCGAGCAGCGGATCATCGAACTTCAGCCATGACAGCGACCAGTGGTACATCACCAGCGCCGGGGCCATGCCGAAGCTGACCAGATCGGCCAGCGAGTCGTACTGCACGCCGAATTCACTGCTGGTGCCGGTCAGGCGCGCCACGCGCCCATCCAGGCCATCCATCACCGCTGCCACGAACACGGCGATGCTGGCGTTGACGAAGTCCCCGTTGGCCGCGGCGATGATCGCGTAGAAGCCGGCAAACAGGCCGGCGGTGGTGAACAGGTTGGGCAGCAGGTAAATCGTGCGCGAACGCGGCGGCGGTGTGATCGGGTCCATGGAATCCAGTTTAATCGACTTGCCAGTGCTCGGCGCCAATGCTGCAATCGGCGTTCTACGCCCATTCCGTGGAGTTTGCCATGCGTGCCCTGTCCTGCCTTGGATGCCTGCTGCTGTTGGCCAGTGCCAACGTCGTGGCCGGCCCGGTCTATAAATGGAAGGACGCCAATGGCGTGACCCAGTATTCGGAGACCCCTCCGGCGGGCAGGAAATTCGAGACCCGTGCGCAGGCGCGCAGCCCACAGGCTGCGGCCAGCGCCGAGACCCCCGCCGCACCGGTGCCTGAGCAGTGCAGCACGGCCCGGGCCAACCTGGCCCTGCTGGACGGTGGCGGCCAGGTGATGCAGGACACCGATGGCGATGGCAAGGCCGATACCCCGTTGGCTCCGGAGCAGCGCAGTGCGCAGAAGGGGTTGGCTGAAGCGGCGATCAAGGCTTACTGCCCGGCGGAGTGAGGGTATCGGCAGGGCTTGCAGCCCTGCACCTGCTTCAAGCAACGGCAACGTCAAACGCCAAAGCGGCTTCCTGAGGGATGGCGGGGCACTGTGGGTTTGCGGGGACGCCGTAAACCCCCAGTAAACTCGCCTTTGCCGTTGCTTCGGCAGTTGCAGTTGACGTTGCTTGAGGCGGGTGCAGGGCGCAGCCCTGCCGATACCCCTCCCCCCGGCCGGGCTGGCAGAATAGGCGTCTCTGCCGTTATCCGAAGCCGACGATGCGCCTCTCCCAGTTCCACCTGCACACCACCAAGGAAACCCCCAGCGACGCCGAGCTCACCAGCCACCGGCTGATGCTGCGCGCGGGCATGATCCGCAAGCTGGCATCGGGCCTGTACACCTGGTCGCCGCTGGGCCTGCGCGTGCTGCGCAAGGTCGAGCGCATCGTGCGCGAGGAAATGGACCGCGCCGGTGCCGTGGAATTCCAGATCCCGACCATCCAGCCGAAGGAACTATGGGAGCAGACCGGCCGCTGGCAGAAGTTCGGCCCGCAGCTGCTGAAGATCAAGGACCGCAAGGACCAGGTGTTCTGCTACAGCCCGACCGCCGAAGAAGCCGCCTGCGACTTCGCGCGCAGCGAGCTGTCCAGCTACAAGCAGCTGCCGGTCAATTTCTACCAGGTGCAGACCAAGTTCCGCGACGAGATCCGTCCGCGCTTCGGCGTGATGCGTTCGCGCGAGTTCCTGATGAAGGACGCCTATTCGTTCCACCTGCACGATGAGTGCCTGGTGCGCGAATACGAGAACATGAAGTCGGCCTATAGCCGCATCTTCACCCGCCTCGGCCTGGACTTCCGCATGGTGCAGGCCGACTCCGGTGCGATCGGCGGCGATGCGTCGCAGGAATTCCACGTGATCGCCGATTCCGGCGAGGACGCGCTGGTGTTCTCCACCGGTTCGGACTACGCGGCCAACATGGAAGCGGCGATTGCCGCCGATCCGGCACCGCGTGCCGCCGCCAGCGAAGCCATGCGCAAGGTCGACACCCCCACCCAGAAGACCTGCGAGGACGTCGCGGCCCTGCTCGGCATCGCCCTGCAGCGCACGGTGAAGTCGGTGGCGCTGATCGCTGGCGAAGGCAAGGCACAGCAGTTCGTGCTGGTGCTGGTCCGCGGCGACCATGAGGTCAACGAGATCAAGCTGGCCAAGGTTGCCGGCCTGGACGAACAGCGCTTCGCCAGCGAAGCGGAAATCGCCGACCATCTGGGCGCCGTGCCGGGCTTCCTCGGCCCGGTCGCCCCGGCCAAGGCCATCCGGGTGGTGGCTGATCGCGAAGTGGCGGCGATGTCCGACTTCGTCGTCGGCGCCAACGAAGCCGGTTTCCACCTGGCCGGCGTCAACTGGGGCCGCGACCTGCCGGAACCGGAAGTGGCCGACATCCGCAACGTGCGTGCCGGTGACCGCGCGCTGGACGGCGGCGAACTGAAGATCGCCCGTGGCATCGAAGTCGGCCACGTGTTCCAGCTGGGCCGCAAGTACGCCGAAGCGCTGGATGCCACGGTGCTGGACGAGAACGGCAAGGCGGCGGTGATGGCGATGGGCTGCTATGGCATCGGCATCTCGCGCGTGGTGGCTGCCGCGATCGAACAGAACCATGACGATGCCGGCATCATCTGGCCGGACGCGATGGCGCCGTGGCAGGTGGTGGTGTGCGTGATCAACCCGAAGGGCGACGCTGCCGTCGCCGATGCAGCGTCCAACCTGCTGCAGGAACTTCGCGACGCCGGCCTCGATGCCGCGCTGGATGACCGTGGCCTGCGCCCGGGCGCGATGTTCGCCGACATGGAACTGATCGGCATCCCGCACCGCGTGGTGGTCAGCGAACGTGGCCTGGCCGCCGGTACCTACGAGTACCGCTCGCGCCGCGCCAGCGAAGCCGAGAACCTGGACAAGGCCACCCTGCTGCAGCGTCTGCAGGACTGATCAGGAAAAGACCGGGGCATGCCCCGGTCTTTTTCTAGCTGACGCCCATTTGAGCAATATTGCAGCGGACATAATCCGGTCAAAATAGACGCAATGCAGCCGGGATGCTGCCAGGCCATGACCCGCCTGCATTTGTGCTGGGATTAATTCATCTTTATTCTGTCCCGCGACGCCATGGACTGGCTCGTCCCGTCCACTTATTAGTTTCCGGAGTAACCGTAAATGAGCATTGACCTGACCGGCCTGTCGGCACGCGAGCTGGGCGCCCTGATCCGTACCGCCAAGAAACAGCAGACCATCGTCGCCAAGCGCCGGCCGATCACCAAGGTCCGGGCACAGCTGACCAAGCTGGCCAAGACCGAGGGTTACACCATCGAGGAACTGTTCGGCGACGCCCCGGCCCCGCGCGCGCGCAAGGTGGCCAAGGCCGCCAAGGCACCGTCGAAGACCGCTGGCCGCAAGCTGGGCAAGGTTGCTCCGAAGTACCGCAACCCGGCCAACCCCAAGGAAACCTGGACCGGTCGTGGCAAGCAGCCGCGCTGGATGGCCGAGCTGACCGCCAAGGGCAACAAGAAGCCGGAAGATTTCCTGATCAAGAAGGCCTGAGGCCGGATCGGGATGCAATGAAAAACGCCGGCGAAAGCCGGCGTTTTTTGCTTGTAGAGCCGAGCCCACGCTCGGCTATCCATATCCGAAGCCGAGCATGGGCTCGGCTCTACAGAGTCTTGCGCGCCGGCATCAGCAGGTTGCCGAACAGCAGGCCGGCGACCAGGGCCATCACCACGTTGAGCACGGTGAGGAACACGCTCTGGCCGGCACCCACGTCCTGCTGCTGGACCAGGGTCAGCACGCCGCGCAGGCTGGTGCTGCCTGGCACCATCATGATGATGCCAGGCAGGCGGATGATCGCACCCGGGCGGCCAACGAGACGGCCGAACAGATTGCCACCGGCGGTCAGCAGCATCGCCGACAGGAAGATGCCGGCAGGCGCGCCCCAGGCGTGGCCACCGAACTTGGAGATCGCATAGCCGGCCACCGAGGCGGCGATCACCCACGGGTAATCGCGGCGGTTGGCCTTGAACAGCATCGCGAAGGCGAACGCCGCGGTCAGCAGCGAGCCCCACTCCACCCAGGGCCCCTGCGGCCGCGCCGCGCGGATCACCGGGTCGAGGCCGAGCACGTCGGCCAAGGTCACCGCGATCATCGCGCCCACACTGAGTTTCATGATGGTGGTCAGCGCACCGGCGAAGCGCGCGGTCCCCGACACCCAGTGCTGGCTGGCCAGTTCATTGACCGCATTGGTCAGCGACATGCCCGGCAGCAGCACCACCAGCGAGGCGATGATCACTGTGTTGAGGTTGAGCGCGCCGATGAAGGACGCGACCAGCGTGGCGACCAGGCCGGCCAGCAGCGCGGCCAGTGCCTCGGCTGCTTCGCGGGTGGCCGGGCGACGGTCGGTGACCATGCCGAGCAGGCCGATCATCAGGCCGATGACACCGGCGGTGGCGATGTCCAGCCACGGCAGCTTCCACATGCCGGCCACGCCGGCCGCGCCGAGGGTGAACGAAAGGATGGTGCGCAGCTTGCCGCGCCGGCCCGGATCCTTGTCCAGCTGGCGCAATGCGGTGTGGCCCTGGGCGATGCTCATCCGCCCATTGGCCACTTCCTCGGCGATATGGTCGGCGACGCTGAGCTTGTGCAGGTCGTTCTCGCCGGGCGCCAAGCGGATCACGCGGGTGATGTCACTGGAGCCGATCGCCTGCGCCGGGTCGCTGAAGCTGAGGATGATACCGGTGGGATTCGACCACGGTTCACAATCCAGATCGAGCTGGCGGGCCAGTGCCACCACCGCTGTTTCCAGGCGCTGGGCCGTTGTGCCATAGCTGTGCAGGCGTCCGGCGATCTCGGAAACGAAGGCCACGCGCTGTGCGTAGCTGGCCTGGGGCGTGGGGATCGTGTGAGCGTCTGCGGACATGCGCCGTAGTATTACCTAGGCTGGGCCTTACCGGAGAAATTCATCCGAGTTCGACGCGAAGCCCAATACAGAACGGTTATGCTGCGACCCGAATGGCCCAAGTGACCCCGAACCACGCCCCCCAGCTCGAACAGGATGCCCATGACCCGGGCGTGATCCGCCTGTCCGGCACCTGGACCTTGAAGACCGCGCTGGCCGCGGCCGAAGTCCTGCGCGGCGTTCCCGACACGCTGACCGGCATCGATGCCACCGCCATCGAGAAAATGGATTCGGCCGGCGTGCTGCAGGTGCTGCGCGTAGCCCATCGCGCCGACCTCGGCGAGGACGCACTGAAGTTCCGCCCGGATCACCAGGCACTGGTGTGCACCATCGAGGAAGTGGCCGACGACCGGCCCAAGCCCAAGCGCGACTTCGGCGTGCTGGCGGCGCTGGAACGGCTGGGTGTCAGCGTCCATGCCACCGGCCACAACATCAAGGCGCTGTGCAGTTTCCTCGGCGAGAACCTGGTCAAGGGAGCTCGCCTGGTCAAGGAACCCCGTCGCTTCCGCCTGACCGCCACCGTGCACCAGATGGAGCAGGTCGGGCTGGACGCGGTACCGCTGGTGGCGCTGCTGTCCTACCTGGTGGGCGCGGTGATCGCCTTCCTCGGCTCGACCATCCTTCGCGACTTCGGCGCCGAGATCTACGTGGTCGAGTTGGTCAACATCGCCTTCCTGCGCGAGTTCGCGGTGCTGCTGACCGCCATCGTGCTGGCCGGCCGCACCGCCAGCGCCTTCACCGCACAGATCGGTGCGATGAAAGCGCGCGAGGAAATCGATGCGATGCGCACCCTGGGCCTGGATCCGATCGACCTGCTGGTGCTGCCACGGCTGCTGGCGCTGCTGGTCACCCTGCCGCTGCTGACCTTCATTGCGATGGTCGCCGGCCTGGCCGGCGGCATCACCGTCGGTGCGTTCGACCTCGACATCCCGCCGCAGATGTACATCGCGCGCATGCACGAGACGATGGAAGTGCGGCACATGCTGGTCGGCCTGTCGAAGGCGCCGGTGTTCGCGCTGGTGATCGGCCTGATCGGCTGCCTGGAAGGCCTGAAGGTGGAAGGCACGGCGCAGTCGGTGGGCGAACGCACCACCTCCAGCGTGGTGCAGACCATCTCGCTGGTGATCATCATCGACGCCTTCGCGGCGTTGTGGTTCATGCACATGGACTGGTGACATGAGCACGCATCCGACGCCCGACGACATTCCCATGCAGGACGACGATGGCCACGACCTGGCCATCCGCGTGCGCGGGCTGGTCAACCGCTTCGGCAGCCAGACCGTGCACGAGGACCTGGACCTGGACGTGCGCCGCGGCGAAATTCTCGGCGTGGTGGGTGGTTCGGGTACCGGCAAGTCGGTGCTGATGCGCTCCATCCTCGGCCTGCGCACGCCCGACGAAGGCCGGATCGAGGTGCTGGGCCGCGACGCGCGTGCCGACGATGCCGAGAGCCGCCTGCACATCGAGCGCAACACCGGCGTGCTGTTCCAGGACGGTGCGTTGTTCTCGTCGCTGACCGTAGGCGAGAACGTGCAGGTACCGTTGAAGGAGCACCACCGCGAACTGCCCGAGCGCTGGCATTACGAACTGGCGCTGCTGAAGGTGAAGCTGGCCGGCCTGCCCGCCGATGCGATCAACAAACTGCCCTCGCAGCTGTCCGGCGGCATGCGCAAGCGCGCCGGCCTGGCCCGCGCGTTGGCACTGGACCCGCCGCTGCTGTTCCTGGATGAACCGACCGCCGGACTCGACCCGATCGGCGCGGCCGCCTTCGACCGACTGATCAAGACCCTGCAGGAAGCACTGGGGTTGACCGTGTTCCTGATCACCCACGACCTGGACACGCTGTATGCGATCTGCGACCGGGTGGCGGTGATCGCCGACCGCAAAGTGGTGGCCAACGCGCCACTGCCGGACATCGAGAAACTGGATCATCCGTGGATCCAGGAATACTTCCACGGACCGCGTGCGCGTGCCGCGCGCGGCGAACAGATCGAGAGTGCCTGAGCCATGGAAACCAAAGCCAACTACGTGCTGATCGGCGCGTTCACCCTGATCACCGGCCTGGCCCTGCTGGCCTTCGGCCTGTGGGCGGCCAAGTACTCCTCCGACCGTACCTGGCAGGAATACCGCGTGGTGTTCCGCGAGGCAGTAACCGGCCTGTCGGTGGGCAGCCCGGTGCAGTACAACGGCATCGCGGTGGGTTCGATCATCGAACTGAACCTGGTTCCGGACGACCCGCGCCAGGTGGTCGCACGCATCCGCCTGAACTCGACCACCCCGGTCAAGACCGATACCCGTGCAAAGCTGGCGATCACCAGCCTGACCGGCCCGTCGATCATCCAGCTCAGCGGTGGTACGCCGCAGTCGCCGGCACTGACCACGGTCAACAAGGACCCGGCGCCGATCATTCCAACCACGCCGTCGGCGCTGCAGAACATCACCGACGTTGCCAACCGCATCGTCGAGCGCATGGACCAGATCCTCAGCGACCGCAACGTGGCCTCGATCAACGCGACGCTGGCCAACCTGGAAACGATCAGCGGCGGCCTGGCCGACCGCGACCAGGGCACGCAGGCGCTGCTGCTCAGCGCGCGCGATGCCGCCCGCAGCCTGGACACCACGCTGAAGACCACCAATGGCACCATCGAGCGCCTGGACAAGAACCTGGTGCAGCAGCTGCCGGGCATCATCGACAAGCTCGACGCCACCCTGGCCAAGCTTGATTCGGCCGCTGGCAACGCCGACTCGATCCTTGGCGAGAACCGTGCCGCGATCAACAGCTTCGCCAACGATGGCCTCGGCCAGCTCGGCCCGACGCTGACCGAACTGCGCGGCCTGATCCGCGATCTGCGCCGGGTCAGCGACCGCCTCGAGAACAACCCCGCGCGCTACCTGCTGGGCCGCGACGCACCGAAGGAGTTCGAACCCAAATGAGCCCGACCGCCCTTCCGCGCCTGCTGCTGGCCGCTTCGATGGTCACCCTGCTGGGCGGCTGCTCCATCCTTGGCAGCAGCGAGAAAACCGCAGTGACGCTGTACTCGCCGTCCGTGCAGGTGAAGGCCGACCCGGCGTGGCCACAGGTGGGCTGGCAGCTGGTGCTGGCCAAGCCCAGCGCCGCGCGCATGGTCGACAGCCCGCGTATCAACGTGCGGCCGACGCCGTCGCAGATGGAGATCTACAAGGGGGCCAGCTGGGCACAGCCGGCCACCGACATGATCGAGGACACCCTGCTGCGTGGCTTTGAGGACTCCGGCCGCATCCGTGGCGTGGCGCGCAGCAGTGCCGGCATCCGTGCCGACTACAAGCTGTCCACCGACGTGCGCCGCTTTGAATCGGACTACCTGGGCCAGGCCACGCCGACCGTGGTGATCGAGGTCAACGCCAAGCTGATCCATGTGGCCGACCAGCGCGTGGTCGCCGACCGTACCTTCCGCCAGGCGCAGCCGGTCGGCAGTACCGACGTGCCGGCGGTTGCCGCTGCGTTCGAGCGCGGCCTGCAGCAGCTGGCACAGGAGATGGTGGGCTGGACGCTGACAAGCGGACAGGCCGACCAGCCGACCGTCGCGCGCTGACCGTCAGCGTGGCGTAATCCAGCGGAACGTCAGGTTGATCCGTTCGCCCTGCACCCGTGCCATCTTCGGCAGCGCGTGCTGGTAGAACCGCTGTGTCTGCCCCGCCATCACCAGCAGATCGCCATGGCCGAGCAGGTACTCGGCCTTCCGCGCCGGGTCATCGCGCCGGCGCAGCAGGAAGCGGCGCGCCGCGCCCAGGCTCAGCGAAGCAATCACCGGGGTCGGCCCCAGCTCTGGCTCGTCATCGCTGTGCCAGCCCATGTAGTCGCCACCGCCGCGATAGCGGTTCAGCAGCACGCTGTTGAAGCGGCCGATGCCCTCCGCCTGCAGGCGCCCGCGCATGGCCTGCAACGCGGGTGGCCAAGGGTGCGGCACGAATTCAGCCCCGGAATAGCGGTAGCGCGCCAGCGGATCGCCGATCCAGCAACTCAGCCGCGGCGAATCCACCCAGTTGCCGAACATGCGGATGCGATGGACCTCCCAGCGGACTTCGGCCTGCAGGGCGGGCAGGAGCCGGTCGGAATCGGCTGCGGCCAGCCAGCCCGGCAGGTGCTGGACGTCGGCATCGGGCAGGTCGTGGGGGAACAGCATGGCGCTATGCCCTCAGATGAAGTCAGCCCCCAGCTTGCCCGATTTGCCCGGTTCAGTCACAGGCGGGACAATGCTCTATCTCGACATATCCTTCCAATTCAACTGATGCCGCGCCTTAAACCCAGCCAGTCCAGCTCTGCATCTGACCAACGGAGTGAACGGTGAAGCTCCGTCGTTACCTTGATGCAATCCAACGCTCGGTTCAGCGCCACGGAGGCGGACTTCCGGGGCTCTGGTCGGTGGTCCGTCGCGCGCTGAAGATTGCACGTGTCATGGGTATTGGTGGACTGCTGCGCCGCGTGCGCACTTCCGGCGCAACTCATCACGTGGGTACTCCACCAGTATGCGACACACCATTGCCGGCGCCAGTACCACTGGAGCGGATTTCATTGAAGGTCGGAGTGATGGCGCATGTCTTCTATCCGGACCTGATTGAAGAGTTGGCCTTGTCGCTGGAACAGATGCCCGTTCCCTATCGGCTTATGGTCTCGGTGGTGGATGACGTCGCTGCAGAACAGGTTCGTGCACGGTTTGGGCAGCTTCCCCTGCTGATCGACCTGCAGATAGCGAAGGTAGCCAACCGTGGCCGTGACATCGCGCCACTGATCCTCGCATTTGAAGCCAGCATCCGTGAGCTGGACGTGGTGGGCCACGTACATACCAAGAAATCGCTTTACACCGGTAGCACCCAGGAGCAGTGGCGGCGCTATCTACTGGCATCGCTATTTGGTGACCGCGATCGCTTGGCTTGGTTGTTCGGCGTGCTGCAAGCGGCCCCGGATCTGGGGCTGGTCTATCCAGAAACCCATGCGTCGCTACCGCCGTGGGCACATACATGGCTTTCCAACGCTTCAATAGGTCGCACTTTGAGCGCTCGCCTTGGTCTGGGGTGGGACGGCACCGGCTACTTCGATTACCCCGCAGGCTCGATGTTCTGGGCGCGAGTGGATGCCCTGCGGCCCCTGTTCGAGCTGAGACTTTCGTGGGATGAGTTTCCGGCAGAGCAGGGCCAGATCGATGGCACTCTGCAGCATGCGATCGAACGTCTTTTCGCATTGATCGCTCGCGATCGCGGCTATCGAATCGGCGTACTGCCGGCCGATGGCAGTCGCCACATGGCCACAGAAGGTGAGCGCAATGCCGGTGCTGCCTTTAGGTATCCGCTGGCAGAGCAACTACGGATGGCGGTCATCGAAGCCAGGGCGGTGACGCTGGATGTATTCGACACCATGGTTCTGCGCCCCTTCACGACGCCAAATGGCGCGCGCCAACTGCTGGCACTTCGTGCTGAACGCATATCGGGATTGACCGCGTTCGCCGAGATTCGCGAGGACGCGGAGATCGCAGAACGGCAGCGCCTGGGCCGCGATCCGGAACTGGCCGAAATCTACCAGCAGGTGAGACGCGTCGGGCACCTTGACGGCGCCATGGCCCAACGTCTGCTGGCACTGGAAGTGCAGACAGAGCAGGAGCTGTTGCGCCCGCGCCAGGGGCTTCTGGAAGCACTACCGGTGTTGGCCGGCAAACGGCTGATCGCTCTGTCGGACATGTACCTGCCCGCAACTGTACTACGCAGTATACTGCCGCCAGAGGTGGAAGCCGTTACCGACACCTGGTGGATCTCCTGTGAAACCGGGCAACGTAAGGATGCCGACGCCAGCTGGGCGCGATGGGCGGAGCAGCTGGCAACAGCTCCGGATCATTGGCTGCATGTGGGCGACAACGAACATTCGGATATCCAGTTGCCGCAACGCGCCGGCCTGATCAATCCGGTCCATGTCCTACGTCCTGTCGCACTGTTCGACATGGTCCCCGCTCTGCGCACCTTGCGCCATCGTTCAACAGCGCAGGCACCTTGGCCTGAGCAGCTATGGCGTGGTTTGCTGGCCAATCGTTTGACGTACTTGGCCGACACTGCTCCAAATCGCGTGTACCCGACGCCACAACTTGCAGCGGATGACGCGGGCTACTGCGTGTTGGGCCCCATCCTGCTTGATTTCCTGTTGACGACCGCTGCTACCGCGCGGCGGCGGGATATCGGTTCAATCCTGCTGCTCGCTCGTGAGGGCTATCTGCTGGAGCAGGCTTGGACACTGTTGGCCAGGGTCCATCCTGGGATGCGAGCACTGCGCACAGAGTATTTTCTTGCATCGCGCCGCTCCACCGCCTTGCCGGCGCTGGCAGCGGATGCAGATCTATCCGCTGTGCTGGCCGGTAGCTTCAACGGCAACATGCGGCAACTTCTTGTGGCACGCCTTGGCACGCAGGCCATGGACGTCATTGCCCAAGTTGACTCTACGCTGCTGGAGCGCGACGTCTTTTTGCCTGAAATGGCAGACACGGTCTCGCTGTGGTTGCAACCTGCACTTCCCGCCCTCCTTGAGTTGGCCGAGCAGAGCCGACAAATCTGGCAAGCGCGCCTGTCAGAGGCCACTGGCGGAGAGCCAGCCATGGTCGTGGATCTGGGTTATGCAGGAACCATCCAGCGCAATCTGATCCGCCTTAGCGGCGAACCGATTGGCGGCCAGTACTTCGCCTTGCGGGAAACGGCCAAGCAGCTAGACGGATTGGGCTGGGCTGAAGCGCGCTACTTCGACGGCCGCCAGGATCCCTCAGGCTCATCCTTGATCCTTCAGCACGACCTCTTGCTGGAAGCACTGCTAAGTGCCCCGCACGGTCAGTTCAACGGCTATTTCCGCGACAAGAATGGAATAGTGCACGGCGAATTTGGCGAACAGACGTTGGGGGAGCGTGGACTGGAAGCTCTCGCCGCAGTGCAGGCTGGCGCGCTCGCATTCATCACTGATGTCTGCTCGGCGGTCGACACGGACGTTGCCAGCATCACCCTCGATAAACGCAGTGTGCTGGAACCACTGCGCCTGCTTGCCGAGGGAAGCTGGCAGGCAGGCGCCTGGCTGCAGGATTTGGCTACCGAAGATGACTTCAGTGGCCGTGGCAGCGTAGCCGTGAGCAGGCCTTACTGACGGAACGCGACGCCAGTCTTTTCCTTCAGCTCCTCATCACTGACACCCGGCGCCGCCTCCACCAGCTGCAGACCGGCATCGGTCACGTCGAACACGGCCAGATCGGTGATGATGCGGTCGACCACACCCACGCCGGTCAGCGGCAGCGTGCATTCGGTCAGGATCTTGTGCTCGCCGTTCTTGGCGGTGTGCTCCATCAGCACCACCACGCGCTGCACGCCGGCCACCAGGTCCATCGCACCGCCCATGCCCTTGACCATCTTGCCGGGCACCATCCAGTTGGCCAGGTCACCCTTGTCGGTGACCTGCATGGCGCCGAGGATAGCCAGGTTCACATGGCCACCGCGGATCATCGCGAAGCTGTCGTGGCTGCCGAAATAGCTGGCACCGGCACGCGCGGTGACGGTCTGCTTGCCGGCATTGATCAGGTCGGCGTCCACTTCGGCGTCGGTCGGGAACGGACCGATGCCGAGCAGGCCGTTTTCCGACTGCAGCCACACGTCCACCCCTTCGGGGATGTGGTTGGCAACCAGGGTCGGCAGGCCG
This sequence comes from Stenotrophomonas sp. YJH_SMC_16, assembly GCF_059367875.1. NCBI lineage: Bacteria > Pseudomonadati > Pseudomonadota > Gammaproteobacteria > Lysobacterales > Lysobacteraceae > Stenotrophomonas > Stenotrophomonas sp. YJH_SMC_16. The sequence goes on from NZ_JCAFRH010000004.1 coordinate 253,273, forward strand.
ATGCCCAGGTTCACGTACGCACCATCGGTCAGTTCGCGGGCGGCACGTGCCGCCATCTCATCGCGGGTCCACGCCATGTCAGTTGCCCTCCGCGCGGATGGTGCGCTGTTCGATACGCTTTTCAGGATGCGGGTTGTGCACGATGCGGTGTACGTAGATGCCCGGCAGGTGCACCTGGTCCGGATCAATCGCGCCGACCGGCACCACCTCCTCCACTTCCACGATGCAGACCTTGCCGGCCATCGCGCAGGCCGGATTGAAGTTGCGCGCGGTCTTGCGGAACACCAGGTTGCCCGCTTCGTCGGCCTTCCACGCCTTGACCAGCGCCACGTCGGCGCGCAGCGCGGTTTCCATTACGTAGTGCTTGCCGTCGAATTCGCGGGTTTCCTTTCCTTCAGCCACCACCGTGCCGTAGCCGGTGGCGGTGAAGAACGCCGGAATGCCTGCACCGCCGGCACGCAGGCGCTCGGCCAGGGTGCCCTGCGGGTTGAATTCCAGCTCGAGCTCGCCGGCCAGGAACTGTCGCTCGAATTCCTTGTTCTCGCCCACGTAGGACGAAATCATCTTCTTGATCTGCCGGGTTTCCAGCAGCTGGCCCAGTCCGAAACCATCAACGCCGGCATTGTTGGAGATCACGGTCAGGCCCTTGACGCCACTGTCGCGCAGCGCGGCGATCAATGCCTCGGGAATGCCACACAGGCCGAAGCCGCCCACGGCCAGCGTCTGGCCATCGGCGACCACCCCTTGCAGGGCCTCCGCCGCACTGGCGAAGCGCTTGCTGCGCTTGCCGGTGGAAGTCGATTGCTGCATTGCTGTACTACCCTGCACGTTGAGGATGACCGCATTCTAGCTGGAGGGCGGCGAAGGGCCTGGATGCGCCGCAGCATTGCACGGGCATCGCACAGGGTTCCGTAGAATGCCGGGTTCCCCTGCCAATGGCCGGCCCCGTGCCCGCCCCACCCTCGTTGATGGCCCATACCTACACCGAAGAAGACCTGCTCCGCTGGATGGAAGGCCGGACGCTGGAAATGAGTGACCATGGCCTGTCGGAAGTCCACAGCATGCGTCTGTTCGGTGACATTCTGGTCGCTGAGGTAAAGATCCCGGCCAAGTACTCCTACCGGGTGGAGATCGACCTGGCCGCCAGCCTTCGCCATCCGCGCAGCCTGCTGCGCAACCGGTGTTCCTGCCTGCTCGGCCACGACTGCATGCACGTGGCGGCTGTGCTGGCGCAGATGCTGCAGCAGATCGACCATACGCCCCCCATGCCCGACGACAGCAGCACGCTGCCAACGCTGCTGATCCGTTCGATGACGCCCGTCCTGCGCCTGCACACGGTCGAGTTCCGTCCGCCGTGGCTCGGCCCCCGCGACCCTTCGCAATGGGCCGATATCGCGACCGTGGCCTTCGAATACGACGAGCACGTGCGGTTCCTGGATGATCCGAGCCTGTTCGCACACGATCCGGAGGGCCAGCTCGCCCTGCTGCCCCGCGACCTGGTTGAGGAGTCACGGCGCGAGGCCGAGCTGCGCACGGTGGGACTGCATCGCGACACGGAGCCACGGGCGCCATTGGACGGCGCAGGCCCGCAGTTCCAGCTGCGCACCCATGACTGGACACGGTTCCTGCTGGACGACGTGCCGCGCCTGGAAGCCCTGGGCTGGAAAGTGGAGACGGACGACGATTTCCGCCATCGCATCACCCGCGTGGATGAGATCGGCCTGGACATCCAGACCGACCCGGCGGATGCGGGCTGGTTCAACCTGGGCCTGGACATCCAGGTGGAAGGCCGCAACGTGTCGATGGTTCCGCTGCTGCAGCAGGTGCTGCAGTCCGATCCCCGCTGGATGCGTGGCCAGCTGGACGCCATCGGCGATGACGAGAACATCCTGTTGATGGCAGGCGACAGCACCCGCCTGGCACTGCGGGCCGCTCGATTGAAGCCGATCATGGCGCTGTTGGCGGACCTGTTCGCCCAGCGTGGCGCGCCGCTGCGCTTGTCAGCGCTTGACCGTGGCCGCCTGCAGGCGCTGCGGGATACGGCGCGCCTGCAGTTCCGGGGGCGCAAGGATACCCAGGCGCTGGTGCAGCGCCTGATGCAGGCACCCGCACTGGGTGAAGTGCCGCCACCGGCGGGGCTGGTGGCGACGCTGCGTCCCTATCAGCGTGAAGGCCTGTCGTGGCTGCAGTACCTGCGCCAGCAGGGTCTGGGCGGCGTGCTGGCCGATGACATGGGGCTGGGCAAGACCCTGCAGACGCTGGCGCATCTGCTGGTCGAAAAGGAAAGTGGCCGCCTGGACCAGCCGGCGCTGCTGGTGGTGCCGACCTCGCTGCTGCACAACTGGCAGAGCGAAGCGGCACGCTTCACCCCTGGCCTGCGGGTGCTGACCCTGCACGGACCGACGCGCGAAGCACTGTTCGAGGCGATTCCCGAGCATGATCTTGTGCTGACCACGTATCCCCTGCTGTGGCGCGACGAGCAGGCGCTGCAGGCACATGCCTACCATCTGCTGATTCTGGATGAAGCCCAGCAGGTGAAGAATCCGAAGTCTCGCGCGGCCATCACCCTGCGCACGCTGCAGGCCCGCCATCGCCTGTGCCTGACCGGCACGCCACTGGAGAACCATCTGGGCGAGCTGTGGACGCAGTTCGACTTCCTGCTGCCCGGCCTGCTCGGCAGCGAGAAGCAGTTCAACCAGCATTGGCGCCATCCGATCGAACGTGGCAGCGACCACCGTCGCGCCACGTTGCTGGCGCAGCGCCTGCGTCCCTTCATCCTGCGCCGGCGCAAGGAACAGGTCGCGTCAGAGCTTCCGCCCAAGACCCTCATTACCCGCGCGGTGGACATGGAAGGCGGCCAGCGTGATCTCTATGAAACCGTGCGTGCAGCGATGGAAAAGCAGGTGCGCGAGGCCATCAGCGGCAGCGGGCTGGCGCGCAGCCATATCGTGGTGCTGGATGCCCTGCTGAAGCTGCGCCAGGTCTGCTGCGATCCGCGCCTGCTGCCGGGCGACACCCCGGCACGCAATGCCGGCTCGGCCAAGCTGGAGCTGCTGCGCGACATGCTGCCGTCGATGGTCGAGGAAGGCCGGCGGGTCCTGGTGTTCTCGCAGTTCACCGGCATGCTGGCACTGATCGCGCAGGCGCTGGAGGAACTCGGGCTCGCCCATGTGACCCTGACCGGCGACACCCAGGACCGGGCTACGCCGGTGCAGCGCTTCATGCAGGGCGAGGTGCCGGTGTTCCTGATCAGCCTGAAGGCAGGTGGCGTCGGGTTGAACCTGACCGCCGCCGACACCGTCATCCACTTCGACCCCTGGTGGAACCCGGCGGCCGAAAACCAGGCCAGTGACCGCGCCCATCGCATCGGCCAGCAGCAGCCGGTGTTCGTTTACCGGCTGATCGCCGCAGGCAGCATTGAAGAACGGATCGCCGAGCTGCAGGAACGCAAGGCCACGCTGGCCGACTCGATTCTCGAAGGCGGCGGCGCTACGTGGCCACGCTTCAGCGAGGAAGACGTGCAGGCGCTGCTGGCGCCGTTGCCGGGCCTGCCCGGCAAACGTTCCCGTAAAGCGGGCAAACGGTCGACGCGAGCCTGACCCCCGAACGCCAGTCAGGTGGCGTTCCCCGATGGAAACGATTCCCATACGGGACTGGGACTACAATTGGAGGCTGAGCTCACAAAGGATCTGATCGATGCCCCTGCCCGCCTTCAAGGCCTACGATATCCGCGGCCGTGTGCCGGAAGAACTGAACGAAGACCTGGCCCGCCGCATCGGCGTCGCCCTGGCCGCACAGCTCGCTCCCGGTCCGGTGGTCCTCGGCCACGATGTGCGCCTGACCAGCCCGGCGCTGCAGGATGCGCTGGCCGCAGGCCTGCGTGGTACCGGCCGCGAGGTGATCGACATCGGCCTGTGCGGCACCGAAGAGGTCTACTTCCAGACCGATCACCTCGGTGCGGCCGGCGGCGTGATGGTGACCGCCAGCCACAACCCGATGGACTACAACGGGATGAAGCTGGTCAAGGAGAATGCCCGTCCGATCAGCTCCGATACCGGCCTGTTCGCGATTTCCGACGCGGTCGCCGTCGATATGTCCGAGGCCCAGCCGCCGCGCGCCGGGCAGACCGCCCAGCATGACAAGAGCGCCTACATCCAGCACCTGCTCAGCTATGTCGATGCCAGCAAGCTCACGCCGCTGAAGCTGGTGGTGAATGCCGGCAACGGCGGCGCGGGCGCCATCGTCGACCTGCTGGCACCGCACCTGCCGTTCGAGTTCATCCGCATCTGCCACGAACCCGACGGCAACTTCCCCAACGGCATTCCCAACCCGCTGCTGCCGGAAAACCGTGCCGCCACTGCCGACGCCGTGCGCGAGCACGGTGCTGACTTCGGCATCGCCTGGGACGGCGACTTTGATCGCTGCTTCTTCTTCGATCACACCGGCCGCTTCATCGAGGGCTATTACCTGGTCGGCCTGCTGGCCAAGGCCATCCTCGCGCGCAATCCCGGCGGCAAGGTCGTGCATGACCCGCGCCTGGTCTGGAACACCGTGGAGATGGTGGAGCAGGCGGGCGGCGTACCGGTGCTGTGCAAGAGCGGCCATGCCTTCATCAAGGAAAAGATGCGCGCCGAGGATGCGGTGTACGGCGGTGAGATGAGCGCCCACCACTACTTCCGCGAATTCGCCTATGCCGACTCCGGCATGATCCCGTGGCTGCTGATCGCCCAGCTGATTTCCGAAAGCGGCCGCTCGCTGGCCGACTGGGTCGAAGACCGCATGGCGGCCTATCCGTGCAGTGGCGAGATCAACTTCAAGGTGGCCGATGCCAAGGCTGCTGTGGCCCGCGTCATGGCGCACTTCGCGGCACAAGCGCCGGTACTGGACCACACCGACGGCATCAGTGCCGACTTCGGCGACTGGCGCTTCAACCTGCGCAGCTCCAACACCGAGCCGCTACTGCGCCTGAACGTAGAAGCCCGCGGCGACGCAGCGCTGATGCAGGCCCGCACCGACGAAATCTCCCGCCTCATCCTGCAGTAATCAAGGAAGATCATGAGCAACATCCAGCCCGTCATCCTGTCCGGTGGTTCCGGCACTCGCCTTTGGCCACTGTCGCGCGAGGCGTATCCGAAGCAGTTCCTGCCGTTGGCCAGCGAGCTGACGATGCTGCAGGCCACCTGGCAGCGCGTCGCTCCCATCGCCGCGCATGGCCCGCTGGTGATCGCCAACGAGGAGCACCGCTTCGTCGCTGCCGAGCAGCTGCAGCAGGTCGGCGCCGAGCCGGCTGCCATCATCCTGGAGCCGGTGGGCCGCAATACGGCGCCGGCGATCGCGGTCGCAGCCCTGGAGGCCACCCGCGACGGCGCCGATGCGCTGCTGCTGGTGCTGCCCTCGGACCATGTGATCACCGATGAGGCCGCATTCCGCGCAGTCGTGCAGGCTGCAGCCAGCGCTGCCGAGGCCGGCAAGCTGGTGACCTTCGGCATCGTGCCGAGCGGTCCGGAAACCGGCTACGGCTATATCAAGGCCGCCGATGGCCAGGGCCTGCGTGCGGTCGAGCGCTTTGTCGAAAAGCCCGACCTTGAGACCGCCACCGGTTACGTCAGCAGCGGCCAGTATTACTGGAACAGCGGCATGTTCCTGTTCAAGGCCTCGCGCTACCTGCAGGAACTGAAGCACTTCCAGCCCGACATGCTGGCCGGCAGCCGCCAGGCCTGGCAGCAGGCCCGTCGCGATTCGGATTTCACCCGTCTGGACAAGGACGCCTTCGCTGCGGTTCCTTCCGACTCCATCGACTACGCGGTGATGGAAAAAACCGCAGACGCCGTGGTGATTCCGCTGGACGCCGGCTGGAACGATGTCGGCTCGTGGACAGCCCTGCGCGATGTCTCGCAGCAGGACGGTGATGGCAATGCGCATCAGGGTGATGTGATCGCCATCGACTGCCGCAACACCTATGCCTATGCACAGCGTCTGGTAGCACTGGTCGGCCTGGACGATGTGATCGTGGTCGAGACGGACGATGCAGTGCTGGTCGGCAAGGCCGATCGCATGCAGGAGGTCAAGACCGTGGTGGCGCAGCTGAAAGCCGAAGGCCGCAGCGAGGCCACCTGGCATCGCAAGGTCTACCGCCCGTGGGGCGCCTACGATTCAATCGATAACGGCGAGCGTTTCCAGGTCAAGCGCATCACGGTCAAGCCCGGCGGCACGCTCAGCCTGCAGATGCATCACCATCGCGCCGAGCACTGGATCGTGGTCAGCGGCACCGCTGAAGTGACCCGCGGCGACGAAGTGATCCTGCTCAGCGAGAACCAGAGCACCTACATCCCGCTGGGCGTGACGCATCGCCTGCGCAACCCCGGAAAACTGCCGCTGGAACTGATCGAAGTACAGTCGGGCAGCTACCTGGGCGAGGATGACATCGTGCGGTTCGAGGACACGTACGGGCGCAGTTGAGCCGACGCCCTGCAGCGAGTGCCGACCGTTGGTCGGGGTGGGTGCCGACCGTTGGTCGGCACACTGTGGATGCACGCGACCACCAACGGTGGTCGCCTACCCGGTCAGGCAATTTCAGCCATCACCCGCTTCAACCCGTCCTGCCACGCTGGCAGCACGATGCCGAAATCCTGCTGCAGCTTGCGGTTGTCCAGCACCGACCAGGCCGGGCGCTTGGCCGGCGTCGGATACTCGGAACTGGGAATCGCCTCGACGGCCGGCACCTTCGCCAGCACACCGATAGCCAGCGCTTCGGCGAAGATCGCCTCGGCAAACCCATGCCAGCTGGTCTGGCCACTGGCCGTCAGATGCCAGGTTCCCGACAAGTGGCCCGGGTGCTGCAGCGCCTGCGCGGTGACATCGGCGATCAGCGCCGCCGGAGTGGGCGTGCCGATCTGGTCGGCGACCACCCGCAGCTGATCGCGCTCGGCGCCCACTCGCAGCATCGTGCGCAGGAAATTGGCGCCATGTGAGGCATACACCCACGCCGTGCGCAATATCAGGTGGCGGCCACCGGCGGCGCGCACGGCGTCTTCGCCATCCCGCTTGCTGGTGCCATAGACGCCCAGCGGCGCGGTTGGCTCATCCTCGCGGTAGGGCGCACGGCCCTGGCCGTCGAACACATAGTCGGTGGAGTAATGCACCAAGGGCACGCCATGGGCCGCGCACCAGCGCGCGATCACGCCCGGCGCCTGCGCGTTGGCGGCGAAGGCCGCATCGACCTCCTGCTCGGCACGGTCCACCGCCGTGTAGGCGGCCGCGTTGACCACCACCGATGGCTGCAGGCGATCCAGCAGCGCCGGCAGGCTGTCGGGCTGGCCGAAATCCGCCACCTCGCAGGCACTGCCGTCGGGCAGCTGCCCGCTGCGGGTGGTGGCAATCACCTCACCGAGTGGCACCAGCGCGCGCAGCAGCTCCTGGCCGACCTGGCCGTTGCCGCCGAACACCAGAACAGTCATGGCACGTAGACCGGCAGGCGATCTTCGGCGATGTCCTTCAGGAACGGCGCGCTCTCATCCTTGGCCGACAGCGTCGGTGCACTGACCGGCCAATCGACCGCGATGTCGGCATCATTCCAGCGCACACCGGCGTCGAAGTCCTTCAGGTAGACCTCGGTGCACAGATAACTGAACACCGCGCGCTCGGAGAGCACGGCAAAGCCATGCGCGAAACCCTCCGGAATCCAGAACTGCTTCTTGTTTTCCGCACTCAGCACCACCGCTTCCCATTGACCGAAAGTCGGCGAGCCGCGGCGGATGTCGACGGCCACGTCGTAGACCTCGCCTTCCAGCACGCTCACCAGCTTGCCCTGCGGGCGCGGCCACTGGTAATGCAGGCCACGCAGCACGCCCTGTGCCGAGGTGGACACGTTGCTCTGCACGAAGCGATCCGGCAGGCCCAGTGCAGCAAAGCGCTCGGCGTTCCAGGTCTCGAAGAAATAGCCACGGGCATCGCCGAACACGGCCGGTTCGATCACCACGCAACCGGGCAACTTGGTTTCAATCACTTTCACGGAACAACTCCTCGCAGGGCGAGCGTGTGCAGGTACTGGCCGTAGCCATTCTTGATCAGCGGTGCAGCCAATGCTTCCAGCTGCTCGGCGGTGATCCAGCCTTGGCCGAATGCGATTTCTTCCGGGCAGCAGACCTGCAGGCCCTGGCGGGTCTGGATGGTCTCGATGAAGTTGGATGCCTCCAGCAGCGACTGGTGGGTGCCGGTATCGAGCCAGGCGTAGCCACGGCCGAGCGCTTCCAGGTGAAGATTGCCTTCTTCCAGGTAGCGCTTGTTGAGATCGGTGATCTCCAGCTCACCACGCGGCGACGGCTGCAGTTCGGCAGCATGCGCACTGGCGTTGCCGTCGTAGAAGTACAGGCCGGTCACGGCGTAGTTGGAGCGCGGGTTCTCCGGCTTCTCCACCAGGTCGATGACCTTGCCGCTGGTGTCGAACTCGGCCACACCGTAACGTTCCGGATCATTGACCCAGTAGCCGAACACGGTCGAGCCATCCACGCGTTCGTCTGCACGCTTGAGCACCTCGCGCAGGCCGTGGCCGTGGAAGATGTTGTCGCCCAGCACCAGGCAGCTCGGCTTGCCGGCAACGAAGTCGCGGCCGATCAGGTAGGCCTGGGCCAGGCCATCGGGACTCGGCTGCACCGCGTACTGGATCTCCATGCCCCATTGCGAACCGTCGCCCAGCAACTGCTGGAACAACGCCTGTTCGTGCGGGGTATTGATGATCAGCACTTCACGGATGCCCGCCAGCATCAGCACGCTGAGCGGGTAGTAGATCATCGGCTTGTCGTACACCGGCAGCAGCTGCTTGCTGACACCCTTGGTGATCGGATACAGCCGGGTGCCGGAGCCACCGGCGAGGATGATGCCCTTGCGTTGGGTCATGTCGTGTCCTTGGTTCAGGCCGCGGTGCCGATGCGCTGCAGGCGGTAGCTGCCGTCGAGCACGCCGTTGACCCATGCCTGGTTGTCCAGGTACCAGTCGACGGTGAAGGTGATGCCCTGTTCGAAGGTGTAGGCCGGTTCCCAGCCCAGATCATTCTTCAGCTTGGAGGCATCGATCGCGTAACGGCGGTCATGGCCGGGGCGGTCGGTGACGTAGGTGATCTGGCTGCTGCGCGGCTGGCCGTCCGCACGCGGGCGGCGCTGGTCCAGCAGCGCACAGATGGCCTGCACCACTTCGATGTTCTGCTTTTCCGAATTCCCGCCGACGTTGTAGGTCTCGCCGACCTGGCCCTTGGCCAGCACCGTGCGGATCGCTTCGCAGTGGTCGGACACGAACAGCCAGTCGCGCACCTGCTTGCCATCGCCGTACACCGGCAGCGGCTCGCCGGCCAGCGCCTTAGCGATCACCAGCGGGATCAGCTTCTCGGGGAAGTGGTACGGGCCGTAGTTGTTGGAGCAGTTGGTGGTCAGTACCGGCAGCCCGTAGGTGTGGTGGAAGGCACGGACCAGGTGGTCCGAAGCGGCCTTCGACGCCGAGTACGGCGAATTCGGGGCGTACGGGGTGGTTTCGCTGAACTTGCCGGTCTCGCCCAGGGTGCCGTACACCTCGTCGGTGGACACGTGCAGGAAGCGGAAGGCCGCGCCCTGTTCGGCCGGCAGCGCCTTCCAATAGTCACGGACCGCTTCCAGCAGGCCCAGGGTGCCCACCACATTGGTCTGGATGAAGGCACCGGGACCGTCGATGGAGCGGTCAACGTGGCTTTCGGCGGCGAAGTTCACCACGGCATCCGGCCGGTGTTCGGCCAGCAGGTTCGCGACAAGGGCCTGGTCGCCGATATCGCCCTGCACGAACAGGTGGTTGGGGTTGCCGTCCAGGCTGGACAGGGTCTTCAGGTTGCCGGCGTAGGTCAGCACATCGAGGTTGATGACCTTGACGCCGCGCGCGACGGCCTCGAGAACGAAGTTACCGCCAATGAATCCGGCGCCGCCGGTGACAAGCCATGTGGGCACTACCTGTTCTCCTGATCGAAATTCATCCAAGGAGCGCCCACGGGCGCCCCAGTGCAGCGTGACAGGATACATCCCGATGGCCTTCACGACCGCCTGCGTGACGTGAACACGAGCTCGCGGAGGTGCATTTTTGCCGCGCCGCAACATAACCATACGCATTCGCATGGTCACCCCAAGCCAGCTAGAATCGGGGTCCCACCCCCGAACCGGTTGCTGTTCCAGGACCGGACGTTCTCCCTGTTACTGAAGGATCCCGTACCAGATGAAAATCCTCGTCGCGTACAAGCGCGTGGTGGACTACAACGTCCGCATTCAGGTCAAGCCGGACGGTTCCGGCGTGGTCACCGACGGCGTCAAGCTGTCCCCCAACCCCTTCGATGAAATCGCTCTGGAAGAAGCCTTGCGCCTGCGCGACAAGGGCATCGCCAGCGAAGTCGTGGTTGCCACCATCGCCCCGGCCGACGCCCAGGCGCACCTGCGCAACGGCCTGGCCATGGGCGCCAACCGCGCCATCCATGTCGTCACCGACCAGGCCATCCAGCCGCTGACCGCGTCGCGCACCCTGCTCAAGCTGATCGAGAAGGAACAACCGGATCTGGTGATCCTCGGCAAGCAGGCCATTGACGACGACGCCAACCAGACTGGCCAGATGCTGGCCACGCTGTGGGGCCGCCCGCAGGCGACCTTCGCCAGCAAGCTGGAGATTGCTGATGGCAAGGCCACGGTGACCCGCGAAGTCGACGCCGGCCTGGAAACGCTGGAAGTGGACCTGCCGGCGGTGGTCACCACCGATCTGCGCCTGAACGAGCCGCGCTTCATCAAGCTGCCGGACATCATGAAGGCCAAGGCCAAGCCGCTGGAGACCCTGCAGCTGGCCGATCTGGGCGTTGAAGCCGCCGATACCTTCAAGACCACCCAGTATGCCGCGCCGTCCAAGCGCAGCAAGGGTGTGATGGTCAAGGACGCGGCTGAACTGGTGGCCGCACTCAAGCAGAAGGGGTTGCTGTAATGAGCAGGATTCTCGTCATCGCCGAACACCACGACGGCAAGCTCAACGCCGCCACCGCCAAGACCGTAAGCGCTGCTGCCGCCATCAGCGGTGCCAGCATCGACGTGCTGGTGCTGGCCGCCGACCCGGCCGCCGTTGCCGCTGAGGCCGCGAAGATCGCTGGCGTCGCCAAGGTTCTGACCGTGGCCAACGCTGCCAACGCGCAGGCCATCGCCCAGGTGCTGGCGCCGCAGATCGCGCAGCTGGCCAAGGGCTACACCCACGTGTTCGGCCCGTCCACCACCTTCGGCAAGGACCTGATGCCCTGCGTGGCCGCCCTGCTGGGCGTCAACCAGGTCTCCGACCTGATGACCGTCGAAGGCAGCCACACCTTCAAGCGCCCGATCTACGCCGGCAACGCGATCATCACCGTGGAAGCCCCCGCCGACCAGATCGTGGTCGCCACCGTACGCGCCGCGTCGTGGCCGGAAGCCGCCCAGGGCGGCAGTGCCACCATTGAAGCGGCCAGCGTCGATGCTGCCCTGCCGAGCCACACCCGCTTCATCGGCCTGGCCGCCGGTGCCAGCGACCGCCCGGACCTGCAGAGCGCCAAGCGCGTGGTCTCCGGTGGCCGCGGCGTCGGTTCGGAAGAGAACTTCAAGGTCATCTTCCAGCTGGCCGACAAGCTCGGTGCCGCCGTGGGTGCCTCGCGTGCCGCGGTCGACGCCGGCTACGTGCCCAGCGACCTGCAGGTCGGCCAGACCGGCAAGATCATCGCGCCGGAGCTGTACGTGGCCGTGGGTATCAGCGGTGCCATCCAGCACCTGACCGGCATCAAGGATGCCGGCACGATTGTCGCGATCAACAAGGACGGCGATGCGCCGATCTTCGAGATTGCCGATATCGGTCTGGTGGGAGATCTGTTTGCGATCCTGCCGGCGCTGGAAAAGGCGCTGTAACCGACCTTCGGACGATTGCCAATAGCTGGCCCCGGCAACTGTCGCCGGGGCCATTGCTACCTCCAGTCGCTATACTTGCCAACCATTGCCCGCGGAGTGGCCTGAATGTACTTGAACGTGTTCCAGTCGAGTCGAGGTCTCATCACGTGAGCCTCGAAAAACGCGCGCTGTGCGTCGACCTGGACGGTACGCTACTGCGTACAGACGTGCTTTACGAGTCGTTCCTAGCGCTTCTTGCCAAGAATCCTCTCTACGTGCTCCTTATTCCTTTCTGGCTTTTGAAGGGAAAAGCAGCCCTGAAGCGCGAGCTCGCTCAGAGAGTGGCGCTTCCTCCCGAATCACTCCCCTACGATGAGCGCGTGCTGCAGATACTGCGGACGACCTCCCAACGCCCGCGCGTTTTATGCACCGCTTCCGACGAACTGCTGGTGGCGCCCATTGCAGAGCATCTGGGCCTGTTCGAAGAAGTGATGTGTAGCAACGGGCGACAGAACCTAGCCGGGCATCGCAAGGCCGAGGCACTCGTAGCGCGCTTCGGCGAAAAAGGCTTCGACTATCTCGGCAATGGCTCCGTCGATCTTGATGTCTGGCGCCATGCCGCCTCTGCGATGGTGGTCAATGGTCCGGCAGCGCTGTCACGACGTGCTCGTGACGTTGTTGAAGTAACAGACGTTCTTCCCCCAGCCACGGCCGGCCTGCGCACGTGGGTCAAGGCACTGCGCATATACCAGTGGATGAAGAATCTCCTGGTGCTGGTCCCCTTGTTCACGGCCCATCGCATCCTGGATCCAGAGGCCGGCGCGCAAGCCATCATTGCATTCCTTGCCTTCGGTCTTTGCGCTTCCGGAGTGTACGTACTTAACGATCTCTTGGACCTCACCCCCGACCGCATGCACCCACGCAAGCGGAATCGACCGTTTGCAGCGGGCCGCATACCCATTCTGCACGGCTTGTTGGCAGCTCCCTTGCTGACAATCGGCGGCTTGGCAATTGCATTTGCCTGCAGTTGGCAGTTCGCGGCGGTGCTGGCGGGCTACTACACCATGACGTTGAGCTATTCATTGAAGCTCAAGCGAATCGTCATGATCGACGTAATTCTGCTCGCGGCGCTGTACACGGTCCGGATCATCGGCGGAAGCGTGGCGATCGGCGCGGAAATGTCGTTCTGGCTGCTTGCGTTCTCGATGTTCATCTTCCTCAGCCTGGCACTGTTGAAGCGCTTTGCCGAGCTCGAGTCGGCCAAGCTCAGCGGGAAGCAGACCGCCATCGGCCGGGGTTATAACGTCAGCGACCTGTCTCTCATCCAGTCCCTCGGCACAAGCGCTGGTTACATCGCAGTCATGGTCCTCGCACTCTATATCAATAGTCCCGCCAGTCTAGTGCTCTACCACCACCCCCAAGTTCTTTGGCTTCTCTGCCCCGTGCTGCTGTACTGGATCAGCAGGGTCTGGTTGGTTGCGCACCGCGGTCATATGCATGACGATCCAATAGTGTTCGCCGTGACGGACCGCGCCAGCCAGATCGTAGGAGCCGTGGGAGTTCTGGTCGTGCTGGGGGCCATCTAACAGTGGACGGCGCGTCTTGGGGGAGATACCCCGAAGCCCGGGACCAGCGGCTGGTCATGGTTGACAGCCGGCGCGCCGCTCTGCCCGACTTTGAGGGCAAGGCGCTGCCACGGGGTAATGGACGCAGCTACGGCGACAGTTGCTTGAACTCGGCTGGCACGCTGCTGTGCACCCGACCGCTGGACCGATTCATTAGCTTCGATCCAGTCAGCGGCATCCTACGCGCCGAAGCTGGAGTGACCCTCGCGCAGGTCATTGCCCTGACCCTGCCAAAGGGCTGGTTCCTGCCGGTGACACCTGGAACACGATGGGCGACGCTTGGGGGTGCCATCAGCAATGACGTGCACGGAAAGAATCACCATGTCGCCGGCACCTTCGGCCACCATGTTCGCGCGCTGGAACTGCTGCGCTCTGACGGCACGCGAGAGGTCCTGAGCAAGGAGGCACCGTCGGCTCGTTTGGCGGCTACGATCGGCGGCCTTGGGCTTACCGGCCTGATTACCTGGTGCGAAATCCAGCTTAAGCGTGTTCCTGGCCCATGGCTGGAAACCGAGAGCATCCGCTTTGACTCGCTTTCAGATTTTTTCCGGCTATCAGCCACATCCGCGGCGAGCCATGAGTACACCGTGGCATGGATCGATTGTCTGGCCAAAGGGAAAGCCCTAGGACGAGGTCACTTCATCCGCAGCAACCACGCCACCGGGGACTCATCCGTCCCGGTGCCCGGCAATGGTCAAAGGCTGACATTCCCCGTGACGCCACCGGTGTCGCTTGTCAACCGCCTGACGTTGCGTCCTTTCAATACGCTGTACTACTGGCGACAGAGTGCAAGACAGGTACGCAGCCAACAGCATTATCAAAGCTATTTCTATCCCTTGGACGGGATCGGTCACTGGAACAGGATGTACGGTCCGCGCGGCTTCCTGCAGCACCAGTGCGTGCTGCCAGCAGGCGCGGCACAGGACGCCGTCCCCGCCCTGCTTAGGCAAATCTCATACAGCGGCCAAGGCTCTTTCCTCGCTGTGTTGAAGGAATTTGGCGATCGCCCCTCGCCCGGGATGCTGTCCTTTGCACGCCCTGGTACAACACTTGCCCTGGACTTTCCCAATACCGGCCCATCGGTTTTCCAACTGTTACGGCGCCTCGATCTTATCGTCGCCGAAGCAGGGGGCACGCTGTACCCCGCCAAGGATGCACGCATGGCGCCATCGCTATTCATGCAGGGATATGGAGCAGCGTTGCAGGCCTTCCAGGAACATATCGACCCTCGAATATCGTCTGATTTCTGGCGACGCGTGATGGAGTAAAGATGAAGAAAGTACTGATCATTGGTGCGACGTCGGCCATTGCCGTAGCCGTTGCTCGCCGCCTCTCCGCTCGCGCGGCCGCTTTCCACCTGGTTGGCCGCAGTGAAGAGCGCCTGATGGACTTAGCGGCAGATCTCAGCGTCCGTGGAGCCCATGCGGTGACAATAAGCGTGCTCAACGTTGCGGATCTGTCCGCGCATGAGGCGATGATTGAAACCGCCACCAGGAATCTCGGCGGACTGGACATCGTTCTCATTGCACACGGAACACTCCCGGCCCAGGCAACATGCGACACGGATACTGCCTACGCGCTTCAAGAGTTCCACATCAATGGCACCGCCACGATCGCACTGAGTAATCGCTTGGCGCCCATGCTGACGCCCGGGTCAACACTGGCGGTCATTTCGTCCGTGGCGGGAGACCGTGGTCGCGCGAGCAACTATCTCTATGGAAGCGCCAAAGCCGCAGTCTCAGCCTATCTCAGCGGGCTAAGCCAGCGGCTGTTCAAGGCCGGGATCAATGTGCTGACGATCAAGCCAGGCTTCGTTGATACCCCTATGACGGCGAGCTTCAAGAAGGGCGCAATGTGGGCCACGCCCGACCAGGTCGCTGCAGGAATTCTCACTGCCATCGACAAGCGGCGCTCGATGGCCTACCTGCCTTCTTTCTGGTACGTGATCATGAAGATCATCGTTAACATCCCGGAATTCGTATTCCGCAGGATTCGACTGTGAGAGTTCAACGTCTTGTAATCCTGTACATGGCATTTGCAGCCATCTCGATCGCAGTAAATATCGGGGCGCAGGCGGCTGCCATATATGTTTACACCGGACCGTCCTCAATTGCCATTTCCATGCTGATTGGGACCGCCGTCGGCCTAGTCACCAAGTACGTCCTCGATAAGAAGTTCATCTTTCTTTACGCAAGCGAGAGCGCCAACCAGGAAGCAAAGACATTCCTGCTGTATAGCGTCATGGGACTCG
The DNA here is from genome assembly GCF_059367875.1 of Stenotrophomonas sp. YJH_SMC_16. Taxonomy (NCBI): domain Bacteria; kingdom Pseudomonadati; phylum Pseudomonadota; class Gammaproteobacteria; order Lysobacterales; family Lysobacteraceae; genus Stenotrophomonas; species Stenotrophomonas sp. YJH_SMC_16. Next base: position 269,040 of record NZ_JCAFRH010000004.1, read on the forward strand.
CAACAACAGCTGTCTTCTGGGCTACGGAGTACGCATTCGAACTTGCATTCGACTCAGATTCAATGAGATATGTCGGCGGTGTGATAGGGCTCATAGCCGGCTACATCATCAAGTACCACCTCGATAAACGACTGGTGTTCAAGTAATGCGATTCTGGAAAACATCAGGCCGCCCCGCCGCCCTGTTCGTCGCGGCAACTGTTCTGCTTATGACGCTCGGATTGACATTCCCAGGTAAGGGAATGATCAACAATGGCGACTTCCTTCGCGTCCACCAGTCGATGCCGATCCTCACCAAAGGATGGGAGCCCTTGAAGGAAGAGTACGCCTACCGCAATGAGCAGCAGGTTTCCCCAGACTCTCTCATGGCTGGTGTCGCCCAACTGACAGGCCTTGCAAGTCGAGTCGGCAGCCCCAAATCCATGCCGATGTGGACGGTCTCCAGCGTGCTTCTTGCCGTCTTCCTGTCAGGGACCTTCATCCTAGTACGAATGGGACTGGCCAGCCCTCAGCTCCGTCGAACGATCACGGTAACCGTGGCCTCGCTTTCTGTGTTCGCTGGGATTTACGCAGTCTATTTCAGATCACTTTATGAAGAAGCAATGGTTCTCGCGCTCGCCCCAACGCTTGCAGCAGGGATCATCGCCCTCACCCAGGAAGGCAAGTATCGACTTTTCACACTCAGCTCGGCAGCAATCCTTGTATGCAAAGCACAGATGATACTGATGCTGCCGGTGTTGCTAGTAACGGTGCTCTGGATGGATCCGCGGGGAGGCCGCTACCGCCAAAAACTGGCCACCTGTCTTTTCCTGACAGTTTGCGGATTCTCATACCAAGCGTATCTCGCTCATTTCGGCGAGATGAGTGCGGTCAACAATTACAACAGAACCTACAATGGTATCGGATGGGCATTACAGCGATCTGCCGACTGGCCTGCCAAGACCTTCGAGCAGCGTCTGCATTACTTCAGCGAGAATCGGCTGGACATGCAGGCTCGAAGTTCAATCTACGAACCTGATCCGAGCCTCCCTCTGCTTGGGACCAGCTATTGGCCAACGGGAGCCGAGATTTCGACCGAGCGATGGTCCCCTGCGACTGCCGCTACCCGTGCGGTACAGATCCAGAATGCATTTGACGCAGGCAAACCCCACATGTACGTGATGAGAGTGGCCAGCCAACCCGCTTTGGCATGGGCGCTGCTTCGGAACACAGTGGCAACAGCGTGGAAGTCGGACTATTCCCTTAGCCATCTACGTTCGGACAAAACCATCGCAGACCGCGGATTCAATGCAGTTGGATTGTCTGGGTGGGCGTTTCAGCTTGGCGCCCTTCTGCTGGTAGTCATTGTTGCAGTCCGCCGAACGGCGACTTCATTCTTCGCCCTTATCTGCTTTGGATTGATTGCTCCGCTTTTTGTAGTCCTGGGCGACGGGTACTACGAATTCGAAAAGCACATGGCGCCGTACATCATGTTGACTCCAGCTTTTGTAGCCATTCAGTTTGCAAATGGAGGACGCCGAAAACCGGGTGTCCTGCGTCAACCCGAAGCAGGCGCATCCTGAAGGGAATGAGCCCCCTATGCGGCGACGCCAGGAATATCTGGCGTAGGACCTCATTGCTCATAATAGAAAGCGACGTCTCAGGTGAATCGGACTGGTACGACCGCTTGGACGCAGGTATTGCCGCGGACCCGTAGGCCTGTGAGCACGGCCGCCCGCTGAAAGACAACACTACCGTGCAGGTATTCAGAGAAGTCGCATTGCGAATGCCAACCCCACAACCTCGACATTGAGATCCTTCGCGCAGCTGCGGTGGGCTTGACCCTATTTGCGCACTTGGAGATCCTCCTGTATTGGCAGAGCCCTGCCTTCAGAAAGATCACCGACGTCGTCTTTTTCTGGGGTGGCGTTGACATCTTCTTCTGCATCTCAGGTTATGTGATTACCGCCAGCCTGCTTCGTGAACACCCCCGAATCCCATCATTTTCCAAGCTGGCCATTCCGTTCTGGATCCGACGATTTTGGCGTCTGACGCCGTCTGCCATTTTCTGGCTGCTGGTGGTGGTCCTCATGAGCGCACTCCCCATCAATGATGGACACCTGCGAAGTGTGAGCCAGAACCTGATGGATCTGGCCTCCGCCACACTCTATGTCGCCAATGTCCATTTCTGGTCCTGCTATGCGGGCGAGAGTCAAGGCTGCGGAATCAACCAGGTGTACTGGAGCCTGTCGCTTGAAGAGCAGTGCTATCTGTTATTACCGGTACTGGTCTATACGCTTGGCTGGAAAAGGCTACCCGTTGCCCTGGTCCTCATCATTGCAGCCCAGGCACTCTTGTATCGCCCCATCCTTTCACTTCTCTGGTTCGTCAGAACCGACGCGCTTGCAGCTGGCGTCCTGATCGCGCTGGCAGCGGACAGAGGGCTTCTGAAGAAGATAGAGCCAAAATTCCTCGGGTGGAGGCCACTCGGTCTCACCTTCTTTGCCTTGTGCATCCTGTCCATCGGCATGCTTGCAGCAAAGTCGCATGTGATCCAGCTCCATACGACCTGCATCATGTTAGTGGCGGCCGTGCTGGTATGGGCAGCCTCCTACGGCAACTCCTACCTGGGCATCAGCGGACGTGCCGGACGACCTGTTGCCTACATCGGGAGCAGGTCCTACGCCCTTTATCTCACCCATGTGCCCGTCTACTATCTCGCCAAGCCAGTTTCCGAGTGGGCCGGCGTCGGAGCGCATTCGTCTCCAGTCAGCCATGTCGTTTACGTATGTGCAGCGCTGGGGACAGCCCTGCTATTGGCCGAAGCCAACTTCAGATTCATTGAAGTGCCGCTACGCGCGCACGGGCGCACGATCGCAGCTCGATGGACCGAGCATCGTAGCCAATGAGGCTCAGATTGGCGGAATTCATCCTTTGGCCATAGTGGCACTGCTGTGCCTTGGTACCCCCCCCACAGATTAGCCGCAGCCAGAAGTGGAATTTTCTCGTAACCTAACCCGAGGAGATCCCATGAAGAAGTCACGATTCACCGACAGCCAGATCATCGCCGTACTCAAGCAGGCCGAGGCCGGCACGCCTGTCCCTGACCTTTGCCGGCAGCATGGCATCAGCTCAGCGACGTTCTACAAATGGCGCGGCAAGTTCGGCGGCATGGATGTGTCCATGGTGTCCCAGCTCAAAGAGCTGCAGGACGAGAACCGGCGGCTGAAGAAGATGTACGCCGATGCGCAGCTTAGCGCCGAGCTGCTGAAGGAAGCGCTCTCAAAAAATGGAGATGCCATCTCAACGGCGCGAGATGGCCAGGCAGGCGGTCCAGGCAGGCATCACCAGCATCGTTCATGCGTGCAGGACGTTCGAGGTGAGTCAGACCTGCTACCGCTATCAGGCCAAGGCCAGCCAGGAGAACGCGATGATCGCCGACTGGTTGCTCAGGCTGACCAGCGCCTACCGCGATTGGGGCTTTGGGCTGTCCTTCCTGCACCTGCGCAACGTGAAGGGCTTCGCTTGGAACCACAAGCGCGTGTATCGGATCTATCGCGAGTTGGAGCTGAATCTGCGCATCAAGCCGCGCAAGCGCATCGTCCGGGAAGTGCCGGCGCCTTTGGCGGTGCCTGAGGCGGCCAACGAGACCTGGTCGATGGATTTCATGCATGATCAGCTGGCTGATGGGCGCAGCTTCCGGATGCTCAACGTATTGGATGACTTCAACCGCGAAGGACTAGTGATGGAGGTCGACATCTCCTTGCCTGCGGTGCGCGTCATCCGCAGCTTGGAACAGGTCATTCAATGACGCGGAGAGCCCCGCGCCATAAGCTGCGACAACGGGCCCGAGTAGATCAGCGGAGCCCTGCAAGCATGGGCCGAGCGGCACGATATCGTGCTGCTCTACATCCAGCCAGGCAATCCTCAGCAGAACGCCTACATTGAGCGCTATAACCGGACCGTGCGTTACGCTTGGCTTGCCAGGACATCGCCACTCGTTGGCTATGGGCTTACAACCATGAGCGGCCGAACATGGCGCTCGGCGGCATCACGCCAATGCAGAGACTTGCACTGGCAGCATAGTTTCACTTTTGGCGACTGCTAAAAGCGGGGGGGATTACCGCTCCTTATCTCCCCGACAAGCAATCGTGGAATGACGGCGTCACGTTGATTGAGTGCGGGGCCCGGCGCGACTACAAGCGCGGCATGCCCGACTTGGCCCTTAAGCGCCTGCTTGTGCCCAATCGACTTCATCGGGGGAGGAGATACGCAGATGACCCCATTTCCGATTCCCGTCGGACGGCCACCCACAAGACGTAGTTCATTGTGAGGCGTTCAGATGCCAATTGAATCTATTTGCGAAGCCGCACGCTACACTTCCGAGATCATCATCATCGACGTTCGGCCCCTCGCGCGAAAACGGCGCGCGATAGCCCATCGGCTATCGCGCAGTAACTTTCCGCTACTTACGTCGAAGCGATCGCAGGACTCTCGTCAGGCGCCAGGAAGATGAGTTAAGGATCTGACGGATGTGGAACTCCAAATCCTGCTCATTCATTGTCCAAATCCTAGGATTCCGGGATCGAGGCTGCCGCCGCAAGATTCGACGGATCTGCCTCAGGGGTCCGGTCATCTGCCACGAGAGTGAATTTATCAACTCATGATATCGCAGACGAAGTTGCTCGATCCTTGCATCGTCTTCAATCTGCGGATCAACCACAATTGCACTGTCGACATCAACCTCGACATGCCCCTGCAATCGCTCCAACGTCAGATACATCTTCCGGAGTTTGACAACCGAGCCTGCTGGCAGAAGAAGCGGAACAGCATTGATCTTCTTGAGTGTCTTGAAATAGTTGCTTTGCCATTCGAACTGATCATGGGCAGAAGTGGAATTATCACCACTCTTCCAGAGGCGATACAGCGCTGTAACCACCTTGGATGAGGCCACACCCGACAACGGAGCAACTCGGATGATCAAATCCCAATCCTCTGCCGTGCTCAGCTCCGGATCGAATCGATAACCTAGATTAGAGAATAGTACTCGCGGGAACGCGATGGAATGCAGAGGAGTTCTGTTTTCCGCCAGGTGGGCAATCAACTCAAATTTGTCTGGATAGAGCATGCGCATCCCACTGGTCGCACGAGAAGCCACCGCGTCGCCCCGCCTGATGCGCTCCCAATCCTGAGCGGCCGCCGTTACCCTCAGCAGCTGACCAGAGTTGCCCTCTTCCAGTCCCTTGAAGGTTTCGACCCAGTTACCGAACACAAGGTCATCATCATCGAACGCAACAACATAACGGCCTTCGGCTGACAAAAAGCCAACGTTCAGTGGTGCGGAGCGCCCACCTCCGTCTACTGTGACCAGCCGGGTCCGAAGACGGACGCTCTCCAGAAGCTCAGCGATCAGCTGCTCCACCGCGATCTGGCGCTGGACATCCAGATTATGGCCGACGACAACAATCTCGAAGTCTTGGCACGTTTGCGCGGTCAAGCAGAGCAATGACTCGCGCAGGGTTTCGATCCGTCGCCCCACAGTGCGAATAACGACGGATAGGAACGGAGCATCTTCACGCTCACGCGCAGCAACGTAAGGCACGTGTACCTTGCCAGTTTCCGGCCCCGGCAGGTAAGCACGTACGAACTGATTAACGTACCCATAACCGTCGGCCTGCTGACGAATTCCGGCAAGTAGCTCAGCCAGCGGTGCTTTCGGGGCAAGGACAGGCAACTGAGCGGGGAAATGCTGGTCGCTGCGAATCAGCGACACATCGTGACGATGAACCTCATGCCATCCACCGTCTTTCATCAACGAGGTGAATCGGTCGCTGGTGAAGTACTGCATGTGAGTATGGTCAAGCAGGCCGGCTTCGGTGTAATCGAAGCGACCGACCGTTAGCTTTGCGCCAATGTCAGTGTGCGCGACGTTGGGCACCGACACAAGAAGCGGAACTGAATGCCCGCGCCCGATGCGAGCGTAGAGCCTAAGCGCAGCAAGTGGATCAGGAAGATGTTCGAGCGTGTCAATCGTGCATAGCGCAGCGATTGCAGCACCTTCAGGAAGCACGCGCCGCACCAACTCAAACGCAGCTTCGTCATCTCCAAGATCAGCATAGTGCGCGGAAAATCCGCGCGCACGAAGAGACTCCAAGCCGGGCTCATTGATATCAAAACCTACGTATTTGACACCGAAGCGCTCTTCCACGACCTCAGCGAGGCGCCCAAAACCGCAGCCGAAATCGAGGAAATAGCTTCCCGCGGCTGGCTCGAAGCGGGCGAAAAGACTGGCGATGTGGCCATAGACGTTATGGTCTGAAAAACTGTTGTCGTAGATTTCCATCACATTCCGAACCTATGGTTGGCATACGCGCCATTGGTGAAAACAGCAACCTTGTGCGCGGGATCAAGCTGTGCAGGAAGCTCGCCGGCGACCTTTCGCCGGGCGTATTCGTCAGCAGCCTTCAGCCAGACAGCATCGCCACTGTTCTTGAAGTAAGAATAGATCTCTTCCGCCAGATCCTGCCTGCTGTACTTGTAGGCGAGCAGCATGGCAGCTTCGGCCGAGTAGTATTTCTCCGCCCAACCAACATTCCATTCACCACCGTCACCAAGTCGTTTGTCATGAAACGCCGCGGCGGCAGGACAATAGAGAACACGGTAGCCTGCAAGCTTAACTCGCCACGAGAAGTCCACATCATCGCAGTACAGGAAGAACGTCTGGTGATCGAAGCCTTCGAGCACCCTGAGCACCTCTCTCGAAATGAGGGTACAGGCAGTCGCCGCCCAGGAGGTATCGCCGGTTGCTACGTCGTACTGTTTCGGATGCTCGATTGGCAGCTGTTTTGCCTCAGCCATTCCGACCTTCTCGTCAGAAAAAACTCGGGCAAGCTCAACGATCGCATTCGGCGCCATCATAATGTCAGGGTTCATGATGATCACGAACTCGGAATTACCGATGTTGAGCAGTCGATTGTGCCCGTGCGCAGAACCTAGGTTGGCATCGAAGAAATGATACTCGACCCCGGCCAGCGCAGAGTTCTCACGCGCCTGTGCAAGCACGGTACCGCGCAACTCATCGCCGGGCGAGCAGTCCCCGTAGGCCAGCTCGACACTGTCAAAGACGCCCTGCTCCAAGGCCACGTGAGCTGCACGTTCCAGATGAGCGACCGCCTGGCTGATTCGATGAGGTTCATTACCGTAAAGGATCGAGTGAACTCTAAGGCGGCCCAGGCGTGGCAGATTATCCTTTGTCATCATCCGCCCTCCCCCGAGAGACGAACATCAATCCAATCGCAGAGATGGGCGACTCCTTGCGACATAGTGACCTCTGGCGACCAACCAAGTTCAAGAGACCGGGACACGTCGCAGCCCGCGTGGCGAACGTCACCATTCCGGTACTTGCCGCAGACATGAGGCGCAGGTGCCCCATAATGGCGTGCGACCTCGTCAGCAAGGTCTTTGATCGTCGAGGGCAATCCGTATCCGATGTCGTAAACCCGGCCGACCGCTGCGGCCTCCTTCGTCGCAGCGAGCACGGCGCGCGCCACGTCGCTGATATACACAAAGTCCCGACGCATCAATCCGTCTTCGTACAGTGGAATGCTTTGCTTAGCTTTAGCGAGGCGGGAGAACAGTGAGACGATCCCGGTGTAGGGGTTGTGGAGGGACTGTCCGGCACCGTAGACATTCTGCAATCGCAGGATGGCAACATCAGTGCCGAAGCTGAGCGCCCAAGCACTGATGATGTGTTCCTGGGCAAGTTTGGTGGCGCCATAGACACTGGTCGGATTCGCCGGCGTGACGTCAGCACGGAAAGGAATTGCCGTCGCGCCGGGGAAATCCCACTGCGCATCATCAAGCATACGCTTGGAACGCTGACCGGGCTGGAAGCGCTCCCCCGTCGCCTTTTCCCAAAGTCCCTCTCCGTACACGGCCCGGCTACTGGTCAACACGATTCGATCCGGAACATGACCCACCGCGGCGAACGCATCGAGCATGCGTGCCGTGCCAGTGACATTCACATGCGTGTGCCTGGATGCCTCACTGAGGGACTGGCCAGTTCCCGTCTCTGCAGCGAGATGCACAACAAGCGAAGGCCTCCAGTGAGCCATGAAGGCCTCCCAGGTGTCTGGCTCACAGACATCGGCCACCACAAGCTCAACGTCCCGATGCAGGTCCGCCGGGCGCAACCGCTTAGGATGAACTTGCGGATGTAGATTGTCGATGGCAACGATGGGACGCTGATCTTCAGCGCGAAGGAGATGAGATAGAGCACTACCGATGAAGCCAGCTCCACCGGTAATCAGGATGCAATCTTTCATGATGAGGGGATTTCCTTCGAGTTTACGGTTCGGCCAGAGATGCGCTTGCCCGGCTTGAACGACAAGGCACGCTTTTCGACCGAGTGCCACGACAAATACGCCAGTGCGACGACAATGGGCACTGCAAAAGCAGTGTTCTCCAATGGCCCCATGCTATTGCCCCCAACGGCAAACAAGGCCTGCTGCACCGGAAACCCATAGAGGTAGATGCCGTAGGAAGGATCACCGAATCGACCGGCCCGCGAAATCATGGGCGTGGCAATCGTAGAGAATGACAGGACCACGTAGGGCAGCACCACCATCAGCACCAGCTGTTGCATCCAGTAGTGCGGCAACTGAAACAACGCAGCAATGGCGACCAGAAAGAGTGCAATCCCTGGGTTAAGCATGCGCTCCATCGGCGTGACTGCGATAATCGCACCGAGGAAGAAGTAGGGGCCGACATCCGCCACTGAGCGGGAACCCGTTCCCCACCAAACAATCTGGCTCTCTGCCGGAACAATCATCAGATAGTAGAGGCTCAGCGCGATCCCTATGAGCGAGATCGCGACAAACACGATACGGCTTCTGGCAATCGCCGCAATGGTCGCAAGCACCGGGAGAAGCAGATACATCGATACTTCTACCGGCAGACTCCACAAGGATCCATTGACCGCCCCGGGATACGTATTGCCCGCGAATACCCCCGGCAACGCATACACCGGATAGAGGACAATATTGTAGACGAAGTAGCGGATGGTGCCCTCGTTGACAAGATACTCATGAATCGGAAGAGTCGTGAACAACGGCCCCAGCGCAAGGACGGTCAACGCGAGCAGCACGAACAGTGCCGGGAACAGGCGAAGCCCGCGTCGGATCAGGAAGCGCCCGAAATGCGGGTCGGACCACCAGCTCTTTGCGACCAGGAAACCACTCACAACAAAGAAGATCTTGACTGCTACGCTTTGCACGGCATTGCCAAGCAGCGTCGGATCGGGCTGCGCAGAAAGCGGATGCGCGTGCCCGAAGATCACCACCAATGCCGCAATAATGCGCATTGCATCAAAGTTATTTTCCCGCGTCATTGCACGCCCCTGTTGTTGCCATCCTCGAATGACCAATCTCGAGCATTGGAATTCCGATCAGTCCCGTCGCGACACTACTGGCACGACTACTGAGAATCAAAGCATCATGCACCCACTGGTGCATGACGTGATCTTCCTGCACACCATCGCTGATGGCAGCACTGACCGCATAGTCCCCAGCGGGCAGCACCGGCATCCGGAACCGGAAGTAAAACTCGACCGCATCGCCTGCCTTGATACTGACTGGATCATCACGATGGGTCAGATAGCTGTTGTCTCCAAATAGAGGCTGCCCCTGTCGATCCTTTACAACAAAACCAACGATCAATGACCGAATCGGCGCCATGGCACGCACGCGCAACCGGAGCTCGACCCACTCCCCGCCGACTACCCAGGTAAGCCGGCGTCCCTGGCGATCATAGAACCCGCCATTGATGAACTCGGCGCCCCGCACCCCGAAGTCGTGCGAGGCATTGAATGCTCCGAGCCGGATGTCATTGCGAAACTGGGTGTGATTCAACCAGGAAAGGCGACCATCCACCTCTTCCTCCTTTTCCTCAGAATCGTCTAGGACAAACTGATCCAGGCCAGGGAGGTCTGCTACAGGCTCTACCTCGTATAGATCTGCCAGATAGGCGGCCGCCACCTGCTTCGGCGGTGCATCCATGAACACGCAGCCATCCTTCAACCAGATGACCCGGTCACACAGCGCGGTCACTGCACCCATATCATGACTGACGAACACCAACGTACCGCCCTTGTCGCGGAATGCGTGGAGGAAGCGCATGCACTTCTGCACGAAGAAGGCATCTCCTACCGCCAGAGCCTCATCCACGATAAGCACGTCCGCGTCGACGTGCGCGACCACCGAGAACCCCAAGCGGGTGAACATGCCGCTTGAGTAGGTTTTCACCGGACGATCAATGTAATCACCAATGTCGGCGAACTCAATGATCGAATCTCGCCGCTCACGAATCTGCTCCTCGGAGAGGCCATAGATCTGTGCACAGAGGTCGATGTTCTCGCGACCCGTCAACTCCGGATTGAAGCCTGCGCCCAGCTCGAGTAGCGCCGCCACCCGGCCATACACTCGCGCAAAACCGGCACTCGGCGCCAGCGTTCCGCACAGTATGCTGAGCAGAGTAGACTTGCCTGCACCGTTGCGACCTACCAGGCCAAGCGTCTGCCCTCGCGGCACCTTGAAATCAATGTCTTTGAGGACACGATGCTCCCGGTAGAAGGTACGCCGACTCCCCAGCAGCATCTGCCAAAGACGATGCGAAGGTTTGTCGTACAGCAGGAAGCTCTTGTCGACATGATCGACATCGACAATCAATTGGTCAGAGCACATCGGCAAACCCCTTGCGTGTGCGCACAAATGCCCCGTAGCCGAGACTCATCACCACCAAAGCCACGATCGAATAAATGCCCAGCACCCGGAAATCAGGGAGCTCGCCGTGAATGGCAACCGCACGCACCTGCTCGATGATCACGGTCGTGGGATTGAGGACCAGGAACGGTCGATACTGCTCAGGAACCATCTCCATGGGGAAGAAAATGGGACTGGCAAACATCATCAGGGTAAGAATCAACGGCACGACCTGCTGGATATCACGCAGGAATACTGCGAATGCGGAGAGCATCCAGGACAGCCCCAGCAGCAGGGGCAGCGCCGGCAACATCACCAGGAAGATCAACGGCCAGGTCGGAGGGATGCTACCTACAATGAGGAACTGGCCGATCAGCAGAATGGACAGGTTCACGCATAGATGGAACGAAGCGGTTGCCAGTGTCATCCACGGCAGTACCGTGAGCGGGAAGACCACCTTTTTCACATAAGTAGCATGTTCAAAGATCAACCCCGAGGCCCGCCCCAGAACTTCAGCAAAAAACAGATGAGTGATCAATCCAGAGAACAGGACAACGGGAAAGGCGACCTGCGGCGTTGCGCCAAAACGCGCCTGCAGCACGACACCGAGGAAAAACCAGTAGGCACACAGCAGCAGCAGGGGGGTAGCGAATGACCACAGCGTGCCGAAGATCGATCCCTGGTATCGGCCCCGGACATCTCGCTTGACCATCCGTCCCAACAGCGCACGATGATTCCAGAGATCGCGCAGCGGACCACGTCCGTCGACAGTGCTCATCGAGTCAACCCAGCGCCCGTTCCAGATCCACCTGCAGATCCCCCAGATCCTCCACGCCCACGCTCAGCCGCACCAGCGCATCGCTGATGCCCAGCTGTTCCCGCCGCGCGACCGGAATCGAGGCATGCGTCATCACCGCCGGGTGGTTGACCAGGCTTTCCACGCCACCCAGCGACTCGGCCAGGGTGAACAGCTCGGTCTTCTCGCAGAAGCGCTTGGCCGCCTCGAAACCGCCCTTGAGGACGATCGAGACGATGCCGCCGTAGCCGCCCATCTGGCGGGTCGCCAGCTCATGCTGCGGGTGCGACGGCAGGCCCGGGTAGATCACCTTTTCCACCGCCGGATGCTTTTCCAGCCACTGGGCCAGGGCCAGCGCGTTGGCGCAGTGCGCCTTCATGCGCAGCGGCAGGGTCTTCAGGCCACGCAGGGCCAGGAAGCTGTCGAACGGGCCCTGCACGCCCCCCACCGAGTTCTGCAGGAAGGCCATCTGCTCGGCCAGTTCGGCGTTGTCGCCGACCACGACCATGCCACCGACCATGTCCGAGTGGCCATTGAGGTACTTGGTGGCCGAGTGCAGCACCAGGTCCGCGCCCAGCTCCAGCGGGCGCTGCAGCATCGGCGAGGCGAAGGTGTTGTCGACCACCACGATCAGGCCGTGGCGCTTGGCGATGGCGGCCACCGCAGCGATGTCCACGATCTTCAGCATCGGATTGGTCGGGGTCTCGATCCAGACCATCTTCGTCTTTGGCGTGATGGCTCCCTCGAACGCGGCCAAGTCGGTCAGGTCGACGAAGCTGAAGTCCAGCCCGGCGGTGCGGCGACGCACACGCTCGAACAGGCGGAAGCTGCCGCCGTAGATGTCGTCCATCGCCACCACGTGGCTGCCGGCGTCCAGCAGTTCGATCACGGTCGAGCTGGCCGCCATGCCCGAAGCGAAGGCGAAGCCACGGGTACCGCATTCCAGCGACGCCACGCACCGCTCATAGGCAAAGCGGGTCGGGTTGTGGGTACGCGAGTACTCGAAGCCCTGGTGCTCGCCCGGGCTGGACTGCGCATAGGTCGAGGTGGCGTAGATCGGTGGCATCACCGCGCCGGTGCTGGGGTCGGGCGACTGACCGCCGTGAATGGCCAGGGTAGCCAGGGCCAGCGCGCGGTCGGGCGAAGAGGAGTTGGACATGTCGTTTCCTGAATGGCGCCGACGTGCGGCGCCGTCAAAGGATCGGGAGTCTATCAGCGCAGCCTTAACGAGCTTTGACGCAAATAAACCGGAATTCAGTGGTGATCTGCAGCGATCAGCGGCTTACTGCACGCGACGGCGCAGATAGTTCAGCAGGTCGATACGGGTGATCAGGCCCAGGAAGGCATCACCGTCCATCACGATCGCCACCTGCCCGCGGTCGAACACCGGCAGCAGGGCCTCGATCGGCGACTTCACGTCCAGCCGGTCCAGCTTGCTGACCATGGCGGTGGCGACGGTGTCGCGGAAACGTGCCTCATCGCCATACACATGCAGCAGCACGTCGCTTTCGTCGACGATGCCGACCAGCTGGTCGCCGTCCATCACCGGCAGCTGCGACACGTCATACAGCTTCATGCGCTGGTACGCGGTGGTCAGCAGGTCGTTCGGGCCGATCACGACAGTGTCGCGCTGGCCGTACGGGCGCAGGATCAGGTCGCGCAGGTCGCCGTGCTGCGGGCGTTCCAGGAAGCCGTTGTCCAGCATCCAGTAGTCGTTGTACATCTTCGACAGGTACTTGTTGCCGGTGTCGCACACCAGCACCAGCACCTTCTTCGGCGTGGTCTGTTCCTTGCAGTACTTCAGGGCCGCCGCCAGCAGGGTGCCGGTGGACGAACCGCCCAGGATGCCTTCCTTGCCCAGCAGCTCGCGCGCGGTGTGGAAGCTCTCGGCGTCGCTGATGGCATAGGCCTTCTTGACGCGGCTGAAGTCGGAGATCGACGGCAGGAAGTCCTCGCCGATGCCCTCCACCAGCCAGCTGCCCGACTTGTCGTTCAGATTGCCGTCGTTGATGTACTCGGCCAGGATCGAGCCGACCGGATCGGCCAGCACCAGCTCGGTCTTCGGCGACAGCTTGGCGAAGGCGCGCGACAGGCCGGTCATGGTGCCGGAGCTGCCACAGCCGAACACGATGGCATCGAGGTCGCCGCCCATCTGCTCCAGGATCTCCGGGCCGGTACCGAATTCATGCGCGGCCGGGTTGTCCGGGTTGCCGAACTGGTTGATGAAGTACGCGCCCGGGGTCTGCTCGGCGATGGTCTTGGCCAGATCCTGGTAGTACTCGGGGTGGCCCTTGGCCACGTCCGAGCGGGTCAGACGCACTTCAGCGCCCATCGCCTTCAGGTTGAAGATCTTTTCCCGGCTCATCTTGTCGGGAACGACCAGAATGAGCTTATAGCCCTTCTGCTGGGCCACCAGGGCCAGGCCCAGGCCGGTGTTGCCAGCGGTGCCCTCGACCAGGGTCGCGCCAGGCTTCAGGTCGCCGCGCTTCTCCGCCGCTTCGATCATCGACAGGCCGATGCGATCCTTGATCGATCCGCCCGGGTTGGCGCTCTCCAGCTTCAGGTAGAGCTCGCAGACGCCGGTGTCCAGGCGCTGGGCCTTGACGATCGGGGTCTGGCCGATGAGTTCGAGGACGGAAGAATGGATGGGCATTCGGAGGACTTTCGGTTCGCGCCACGCAGGGCCGGACCGATGATTATCCGACGGATGGCGATGAAAGTCAGGTCGCTGCGGCAGCGGCGTGCCCGCCGTAAAAAAGAGATGCGGACGGCCCCGGATCGACGAGGAGACCGGTACCGCCCGCACCGGTGAGTTGTGCCTGCAGGCCAAGGCACCACCGCTTGTGGTGCCTTGGCGCGGCCGCCTCATCGGCGGTGCCGCGATGCCGGGGCAGAAGCGCCCGGCGGGGCCATCGATGGCCGGGTCACGCCGTTCCGGGCGTGACGGGGTGCGTCAAAGCGTGGGGGACGTCGTTGGGAGCGGTGTTTCGTACATTCGCAGAAGTCGTTGCTTGGCCAGCAGCTTCTCGCGCTTCATGCGACCCAGGGTGACATCATCGATCGGGAGTACACCCAACTCCGCGTCCATGCACTTCTTGTTCAACTTGCGGTGCTGGTCATGGAGTGCCCTGAACTCCGGATCACGCGCGCGGCGGGCGTCGATCTCGCTCTGGGGCTGATCTTCAAACATGATGGACCTCCTTCGACAGATACACGAACGCCCCGGCCGCAAGGCACGGGGCGTTGTTCATGGAGGAGCGCCGGTCGATGGCCACCTGGACGCCTGCAACGACCTGCGGCACTGGCCTGCGCACGTCGATTCGCTGCGGTTCGCGCCCTGTTTGCATCGGCCCGGCCCTCCCATCGTCCGGTCCGCGGCATTGCGTCCCGGACGATTGACCCTACGCCTGCTCAAGGCGGGGTACAAGACCCCTGCGGCAAAAAGACCGAACCCCGCCGGGGCGGGGTTCAGGCTGAATGCTCATCACAACGAAAAACAAACAATATCAATCAATTACGGGGCAATAATGACCTCGGCCGAGCGCGCCTGGGTGGAGGCCGCCTTCTTGCCGGCGAGCTGGATCCGGTTGCTGGCGACACCGGCCGCGACCAGGGCATCGCGCAGCGCTTCGGCACGCTTCTGGCCTACGCCGTTCGCGTTGTCGTAGGCCTCGATGCGCAGGCGGCCCTTCTTGCCGATGTTCAGGTATTCGGCCAACGCCTTGGCCTGGTTGCGGGCCCCGCCGGACAGGCTGGAGGCGCCGGCGGTGAACGCGTCACCACGGAAGGTGAAGACCTCGCCGCGACCATCGAACTTCGAGGCCGGCAGTTTCTGACCGGACACCAGCTCGGCTTCCTCGCGGGCCAGCTTGGCGGCGTTCTGCTGGGCGGCGCTGAGGCGCTGCTGCTGCTTGCCAGCCACGCTGGTCAAGGCGTTCTCGGCGTCCTGGCGGGCCAGGGTTTCGGCCTCGGCGGCCTGGCGCAGGCGCTCGGCCTCCTCGGCCTGCATCTGTGCCTGCATGCGCAGCTGCTCGGCCTCCTGGCGGGCACGGGCGGCATCGCGGCGGCTGGCCTCGATCAGCAGGTCACTGCGGGTGCGATCAAGGCGATCGACCTCACGCGCGGCCAGTGCGGTACGCACGGCGGTCTCGGCAATCTCCACCCGGCGCTCGGCCAGGTAGGTGGCCAGCTCCTGGTCGCGGCGCTTGGCCTTGTCCAAGGTGGCGATGGCCTGCTGGGCCTGCATGCGCTCGAAGGCGCCCAGCTCAGCGGTGTCGGGATTGGCCTGGATGGCCATCAGGCGCTGGCTCAGCTGCGCCACCATCGGGTTGTCGGCGGCCACGGCCAGGGGCGGCAGCGCCAGCAGCGCGGCCAGGGTTGCGGCAGTCATCGGCTTCACCGGCGGTCCTCCCCGGTCGACAGCTGGCGTTGCAGCTGGTTGACCTCGTTGCGGCGCAGCTGCAGCTGGGCAGTCACGGTGGCTTCCTCGCTGCGGACGCGGGCCAGGTCGGCATCGGCGGCGGCGCGCAGGGCGATCGCCGGGGCGTTCTTGCGCTCGCGGCGGTCGCCGGCAGCACGCTGGGCCTGCTCCAGCCCCTGCCGGGCCAGCCCGATCAGGTCCGGGGCGTACTGGTCGGCGTCGGCCTGGGTGGCCTTGTCGACCGCCTGCCGGGCCTGGGCCAGTTCCAGTGCGCCGTCCTGCGCCCAGGCGGGGGCAGACAGTGCGAATGCAAACGCCATCACATACAGGCCATGGCGCATTCGTGCGAAGCTAAGTCGTTTCATTGGGGAGGCCGTACCGGTTGTCGGTTCACGGCCATTGTCGTCAAGCCGACACCGTGCTGGCAACGGGCGTCGGCCGTTTCGTTGGGGAAAATTCGCAATGGATATCGGCTACTTCCTGAAGCTGATGACCGAAAAGAACGCTTCGGACATGTTCCTGACCACCGGAGCACCGGTCTACATCAAGATCGAGGGGAAGCTTTATCCGCTGGGCAACACCGGCCTGCCGCCGGGCATGGTCAAGAAGATCGCCTACTCGCTGATGGACGAAGGCCAGGTGCCGCAGTTCGAGCGCGAGCTGGAGCTCAACATGGCCATCGCCCTGCCCGATGCCGGGCGCTTCCGCGTCAACGTGTTCAAGCAGCGGGGCGAGGTCGGCATGGTCATCCGCGCCATCCGCAGCCGCATCCCGAGCATCGAGGAGCTGAACCTGCCGCAGGTCCTGAAGGACGTCATCATGACCCCGCGCGGGCTGGTGCTGGTGGTGGGGTCCACCGGCTCCGGCAAGTCCACCTCGCTGGCGTCGATGATCGACCACCGCAACAGCACCACCACCGGTCACATCCTCACCATCGAGGACCCGATCGAGTACCTGCACAAGCACAAGATGTCGATCGTCAACCAGCGCGAGGTCGGGCTGGACACCCATGCCTTCCACAACGCGCTGAAGAACGCGATGCGTGAAGCGCCGGACGTGATCCTGATCGGCGAGATCCTGGACGCGGAAACGATGGAGGCCGCCATCGCCTTCGCCGAGACCGGCCACCTGTGCCTGGCCACCCTGCACTCCAACAACGCCGACCAGACCATCGAGCGCATCCTCAACTTCTTCCCGGAAAGCGCGCACAAGAACGTGCTGATGAACTTGGCGCTGAACCTGCGTGCAGTGATCAGCCAGCGCCTGGTGAAGAACAAGGAAGGCCGTCGCCTGCCGGCCACCGAGGTGCTGATCAACACGCCGATGATCCGCGACCTGCTGCGCCGCGGCCAGGTGCACGAGATCAAGGCGGCAATGGAAGGCTCGCTGGAGGAAGGCATGGAGAGTTTCGACCAGTGCCTGTTCCGGTTGGCCAAGGCTGGCACCATCGAGCAGGAGGAAGCCCTGCGCGCGGCCGACTCGCGCGATGGCCTGGCGCTGAAGTTCCGCCTGTCCGAAGGCAGCAGCGGCGAACACGACCCGTACGCGGATTTCTCGGCCGGCGCGCCGAGCATCACCCACGGGTTCTGACCTGAAGGGTTCAGGGGCGGTCTCATCCAATGAGACCGCCGATCCGTAGGTTTCCGCAATGGAAACCATCCGCAAGCTTGCCATCCTGGCTGACGCCGCCAAATACGATGCCTCCTGCGCCTCCAGCGGCTCGGGCAAGCGCGACTCACGCGCCAGCGGCGGCATCGGCAGCACCGAAGGCATGGGCATCTGCCACAGCTATACGCCGGATGGCCGTTGCGTTTCGTTGCTGAAGATCCTGCTGACCAACTTCTGCGTCTACGACTGCGCGTACTGCGTGAACCGCGTGTCCAGCAATGTGCCCCGCGCGCGCTTCAGCGTGGACGAGGTGGTCGCGCTAACGCTGGACTTCTACAAGCGCAACTACATCGAGGGCCTGTTCCTTTCCAGCGGCATCATCCGCAATGCGGACTACACCATGGAGCAGATGGTGGAAGTAGCGCGGCAACTGCGCGAGGAACACCGCTACGCCGGTTACATCCACCTCAAGACCATTCCCGAAGCGTCGCCGGAACTGCTGGCCAGCGCCGGGCGTTACGCCGACCGGCTGTCGATCAACGTGGAGCTGCCCACCGAAGCCGGGCTGAGCGCGCTGGCACCGGAGAAGACCGTACAGTCCATCCGCGGTGCGATGGGCGAGCTGCGCTGGCGCATCGAGGAAGCCAAGGAAGCGCGCAAGGCGCCAGCGGTGGTCGCGCCGGTGTCCACCCGCAGCGCACGCCCACGCCCTCCCCGTTTCGCACCGGCCGGGCAGAGCACGCAGATGATCGTCGGCGCCGACGGCGCCAACGACCGGCAGATCCTCGCCAGCGCCGATGCGTTGTACGGCAACTACCGGATGCGCCGGGTGTACTACTCCGCCTTCAGCCCGATTCCGGATGCCAGCCGCCAGCTGCCGCTGCAGCCGCCGCCCCTGCAGCGCGAGCACCGCCTCTACCAGGCCGACTGGCTGCTGCGCTTCTACGGCTATGGCGTGGATGAAATCACCGATACCACCCAGGCCGGCATGCTCGATCTGGACATCGACCCGAAGATGGCCTGGGCGATCCGCCACCCCGAACGCTTCCCCGTGGATCTCAACCGAGCGCCGAAGGAAATGCTGCTGCGCGTACCCGGGCTGGGCGTGCGCAATGTGAAGCGGGTGCTGATGGCGCGCCGCCACGGTCGCCTGCGGGTTGCCGATGTGGCACGCCTGAAGGCGCCGATGAGCAAACTGCTGCCATTCGTGCTGCTGGCCGACCACCACCCGCGCAGGGCGCTGGACGATCCGGCGGCGCTGCGCGCCCAATTGGCCCCACCGCCCCGTCAGGGATCGCTGTTCGATGCCCCACCGCCAGCCTGACGCACAGCGCTGGTCGCTGCGGGTGGAGCCGCCGTGGTCGCTGGAGGCCTGGCGCAACGGTGCGCGCGATGCCCTGTTGCGCGGCATCGCACCGGAACAGCTGGACTGGCTGGAGGGCAGCGACGCATCACTGCTGGATGCGCCAGCGGTCAGCTCCGCGCCCGTGCTGGCCGATGCCGGCGTGCCGAACGTACCGCGCGACTTCCTTGAACTGGCGGCCACCTGCCTGTGCCACCGCGATATGCAGCGCATGGCCCTGTTGTACCGGCTGCTGTGGCGCATCACCCATGGCGAGCGCTCGGTGCTGTCGAATCCCGCCGATGCCGACGTGCTGCGCGCAACCGCGCTCGCCCAGGCCGTTCGCCGCGATACCCACAAGATGAAGGCGTTCGTGCGCTTCCGCGAGGTGCCCGGCCAGCCCGAGGCGTTCATCGCGTGGTTCGAGCCACAGCACCACATCGTCGATCGGGTGGCGCCGTTTTCCGCGCGCCGCTTCACCGGCATGCACTGGGCCATCCTGACGCCGTCACGCAGCGTGGCATGGGATGGACAAGCGCTGGCCTTCGGCCCCGGCGCACGGCGCGAGGACGCCCCGGCAGAGGATGCACGGGAGGCGCTGTGGCAGACCTATTACGCCAGCATCTTCAATCCGGCGCGGCTCAATACCCGGATGATGATGCAGGAGATGCCGGCCAAGTACTGGCGCCACCTGCCCGAGGCGCAGCTGCTGCCGCGCCTGGTGCGCGATGCGGGCGATCGCGTGCAGGAAATGCATGACCGGCCCGCGCAGGCACCGCAACGGAAGATACCTGCGCGGGCGCTGGCGCCAATGCCCGCCGCCGACGCCAAGGGATTGCAGACACTGCGCCAACAGGCGCTGGCCTGCCGCCAGTGCCCGCTGTGGGAAGCGGCCACGCAGGGGGTGTTCGGTGAAGGCCCGGCCGATGCCCCGATCATGGTGGTCGGCGAGCAGCCGGGCGACGTCGAGGATCTGCGCGGCCAGCCATTCGCCGGCCCGGCCGGCCAGTTGCTGGACCGTGCGCTGGCTGAACTGGGAATCGATCGCGCGGCACTGTACCTGACCAATGCGGTGAAGCACTTCCACCATGAGCGCCGCGGCAAGATCCGGCTGCACAAGCGTCCGGAAAGCCGCCACATCCAGGCCTGCCGGCCATGGCTGATGGGCGAGATCGCGCGGGTGCGGCCGCAGGTCATCGTCTGCCTCGGCGCAACCGCGGCAGCCTCGGTATTTGGCCGTGATGTCAATCTGTCACGCGACCGTGGACGCTGGCACACGCTGGAGGACGGCACCCGCGGCTACGCCACCGTGCATCCGGCGTGGGTGCTGCGGCAGGGCGATGGCGCCCGCCGCGAACAGGCCTATGCGCTGTTCCGCGATGATCTCGCGCAACTTCTGCAAGAAGGGGACGGAGGGGATTAAGTCGTATATGCATTTACGACGTAATCCACTCCGCCCCTTTTTTGGGTTCAGGCGGCGTCGGGCTGGTTTTCCGGGCGGGCGCGGTCGAAGGCGTCCAGCGCCTGGCAGGCCGCTTCGATGCGGCGCAGGGTCGGGTACGGCGTCAGGTCCAGGCCGAAGCGGTGTGCGTTGTAGAGCTGCGGCAGCAGGCAGAGGTCGGCCAGGCCCGGACGATCACCGTGGCAGAACGTGCCTGTGTCACCGCTGTTGGCCAGCAGCGTTTCCATGGCCTGGAAGCCTTCGGCCATCCAGTGCAGGGTCCACTGCGCGCGGGCGTCGGCCGGCAGCTGCAGGTCGCGCTCCAGGTACTGCATCACCCGCAGGTTGTTGATCGGATGGATATCGCAGGCCACCAGCTGGGCCAGCGCCCGCACCCGCGCGCGGCCGGCGGCGTCGGCCGGCAGCAGCGGTACCTGCGGGAAGCGCTCATCCAGATATTCCACGATCGCCAGTGACTGGGTCAGCACTTGACCGTCATGCAGCAGCGTCGGCACCAGCTGCTGCGGATTGAGCGTGCGATAGGCGTCCAGGTGCTGCTCGCCACCCTCGCGCACCAGGTGCACCGGCCGCGCCTCCCAGGCCAGGCCCTTCAGCTCCAGGCCGATGCGCACGCGGTAGGCGGCGCTGGATCGCCAGTAGGTGTACAGCACGATGCCGTCGTCGACCGGGCCGTCGTCAACCAGGATCTCCATCGCCGCCTCCATGCTCAGGGCTTGGCCGCCTGTTCGATGCGCTGCTCGATCGCGCCGAAGATGCTGTTGCCCGCGGCATCAAGCATCTCGATGCGGACCACGTCGCCGAAGGACATGAACGGTGTGCTCGGCTTGCCGTCGCGCAGGGTTTCCACCACGCGCTGCTCGGCGAAGCACGATGCACCCTTGCTGGTGTCTTCGTTGGCGATGGTGCCCGAGCCGACGATGGTGCCGGCGCCCAGCGGACGGGTCTTGGCCGCATGCGCGACCAGCTCGGCGAAGTTGAACTGCATGTCCACGCCCGCTTCCGGCGCACCGAACCACTTACCGTTGATGTGGGTCAGCAGCGGCAGGTGCACCTTGCTGTCCTGCCAGGCCGCACCCAGCTCATCCGGGGTGACGAACACCGGCGACAGCGCCGAACGCGGCTTGGACTGCAGGAAGCCGAAGCCCTTGGCCAGCTCGCCCGGGATCAGGTTGCGCAGCGAGACATCGTTGACCAGGCCGACCAGCTGGATATGGCCCGCCGCCTGCTCCGGGGTGGCGGCCATCGGCACGTCGTCGGTGATCACCACGATCTCCGCTTCCAGGTCGATGCCGTAGTCCTCGCTGACCACCTTGACCGCATCGCGCGGGCCGTGGAAGCCGGCACTGGTGGCCTGGTACATCAGCGGATCGGTGTAGAAGCTCTCCGGCACCTCGGCGCCACGGGCACGGCGCACGCGTTCGACGTGCGGCAGGTACGCGCTGCCATCGACGAACTCATAGGCGCGCGGCATCGGCGCGGCCAGCGCCTGCGGGTCAAGGTCGAACACGCCATCGGCGTCGCCGGCGTTGAGCGATTCGTACAGGGCGTTCAGGCGCGGCGCGATGTGGCTCCAGTCTTCCAGGGCCTGCTGCAGGGTGGCGGCAATGCCGGTGGCGCGCACGCCGTGGCGCAGGTCGCGCGAGACGACGATCAGGGTGCCGTCGCGGCCGCCTTCCTTCAAAGAACCAAGCTTCATGGGTGGGTGTCCGGAGTCGTGGGCAAACAAGTTTCAAGTGTAATCAAATCTGCGGCGGCGCCAAGCTGCAGCGCGGCATCGGTCCACCCTACCGTAGTGGGGGGTCGGCAGGGCTTGCAGCCCTGCACCTGCGTCAAGCCAGGGCTACGTCAAATGCCAAAGCGGCTCTGGTTTCCTGTGAGTTGGGTGGGGCGGTGTGGGTGGGCAGGACACGCCGTAAACCCGTCCCTGGGGGCTCGATGGCGCCATCCATGGCGCCAACGGTCCTGCCCACCCACACCGCCCCACCCCCGACAATTTCCCGATGACGGATCGAACATCCACATCATTCACCGTCGAGATCCTTCAGACATCGAAATTGATCGAATGAGATCCGACAGATCGCGGAAAACCGTCGAAGGCGGGGTGGGTCCGGCTGCAGGGGCGTGAGCCGCATGGATGCGGCGACCGAGCTTACATGGACGTACTTGCAGCGTCCCCTGCCACCGGACCCACCCCGCCTACCCGCAGGAACCCGGCTTCTGACGTTGCTCTGGCCTTGGCTCGGGCGTCTGCGGGTGCAGGGCGCAGCCCTGCAGAGAGCCCCTTACCTGAACAGGCCTTTTTGCGTGAAGTCTCAAACATCGTTTAGACTTGCGGGGTCTGCAGCGGCCGTCCGTTTCCCTCCGGGATCGCCGGCGACCAGGGTCCGCCCTCTTCGCCCGCCCCCACTCCGACGCCGTTCGTCACGCATTCCAGCCTGCGCTTCGTGCCGGCTGCACCCAATTCTCGCAGCGCGGTTCACGGGAACGCTCCGAGTCAGCCGATCAGTTTGATCTGCCCCCGTCTGTCCGTTTGGACAGGCGTTTCTTGTACTTGGAGCAATCTCAATGTCTTTTGAATCGCTGGGCCTGGCGCCCTTCCTGCTGCGTGCGCTTGCCGAGCAGGGCTACGAAAACCCGACCCCGATCCAGCAGCAGGCGATCCCGCTGGCGCTGGCCGGTCGCGACCTGCTGGCCGGCGCACAGACCGGCACCGGCAAGACTGCCGCCTTCGGCCTGCCGCTGCTGCAGCACCTGGGCACCGCCTCGCAGGAAGTGCGCAGTGGCCCGCGCAAGCCGCGCGCGCTGATCCTGGCCCCGACCCGCGAGCTGGCCACCCAGGTGCACGACAGCCTGCGCGGCTACAGCAAGTACCTGCGCATCCCCAGCGCCTGCATCTACGGCGGCGTCGGCATGGGCAACCAGCTGGACATCCTGCGCCGTGGCGTGGACCTGCTGGTGGCCTGCCCGGGCCGCCTGATCGACCACCTGGAGCGTCGCAGCATCGACCTGTCCGGCATTGAACTGCTGGTGCTGGACGAAGCCGACCGCATGCTCGACATGGGCTTCCTGCCGTCGATCAAGCGCATCCTGGCCAAGCTGCCGAAGCAGAACCGCCAGACCCTGCTGTTCTCGGCCACCTTCGAGGACAACATCCGCCAGCTGGCGCTGGAGTTCATGCGCAACCCGGAACAGATCCAGGTGACGCCGAAGAACACCGTGGCCGAGACCATCACCCACCGCGTGCACCCGGTCGACGGCAGCCGCAAGCGTGACCTGCTGCTGCACCTGCTGGCGCAGGACAGCCGCGAGCAGACCCTGGTCTTCGCCCGTACCAAGCACGGCAGCGACAAGCTGGCCACGTTCCTGGAAAAGTCCGGCATCAAGACCGCGGCGATCCACGGCAACAAGAGCCAGGGCCAGCGCCTGCGTGCACTGGGTGACTTCAAGGCCGGTCGCGTGACCGTGCTGGTGGCCACCGACATCGCCGCGCGCGGCATCGACATCAACGAGCTGCCGAAGGTGATCAACTTCGATCTGCCGATGGTGGCCGAGGACTACGTGCACCGCATCGGCCGTACCGGCCGTAACGGTGCCACCGGCCAGGCGATCTCGCTGGTGGCGCAGGACGAAGTGAAGCTGCTGCGTGCGATCACTCGCCTGCTGGGCCGCGACATGGACATCCGCGACGTGCCGGGCTTCGAGCTGCAGACGCCGATCCGCTGGGGCAACAGCGCACCGGGCAAGGCCGAGCACGATACGGGCGAGCGCGCACCGCGCAAGAGCCACGCGCGCCGTCCGCACGGCGATGCGCCGCGCCATGCGCATGCCGGCCCGAAGAAGGCCGGAGGCGGCCGTCGCGAGGGCGGTGGCAATGGCCAGCAGCGTGCCGGTGCCGGCCAGGGCCAGCGCCGTGGCGGTGGTGGCAATGGTGGTGGCCGTGGTCGTGGCCAGGGTGGCGGCGGTGGTCGCGCTGGCTGATCCCAGCTGACATGGAGGGTGCTTCCCGCTGCGCGGGGGGCTATCGAGGGACGGCGCTGACGCGCCGTCCTTTTTTGTTGCTGGCTACCGTGAGTAGAAGCCGGCGGTGTGCTGCGCTGAGGGCGGATGGGCGTGGGGCCAGCGCAAAACACGCCGTAAACCCATCCATGGGGGCTCGGTCGGCGCATCCATGCGCCTCACGGTTTTGCGCTGGCCCCACGCCCATCCGCTTCAAGCATTGCCCGCGCCTTCTTCTCCCGCCGGGTAGCCGGGAGAAGAAAGATCAAATTCAAATTCAAATTCAAATTCAAAGTCAAAAGCCGAAGCCGCAATTCCTAGCTTTGCCTTTGCCTTTGCCTTTGCTTTTGCCCTTGCTCCCGCCTTGGGGTCTGATGCGTCCGCGCCCGCAGGAAACTGTCATGGGAGGCAGGGGGCCTCAGCCAGGACCGTTGGCGCCAAGGATGGCGCCATCGAGCCCCCATGGATGGGTTCACGGCGTGTCCTGGCTGAGGCCCCCTGCCTCCCAAGCACAACAACGACTCGGCGCCAAACGCCTCAACCCCGCGCTTTACTCGGATTCACCAGATTCCCGAAGAAGATCGCGTTGATCAGCAGCCGGTCCGTCCCGTGCCAGTACTTGCGGTGCGCCGGATCATCGGCAAACAGCACAACGTTACCCTGCCCCTGCGCCGACACCAGCAACCATGCACTGCCCGCCACCCGCGTACGGTTGCGCTCGGACAGGTAACCATTCACCCGCGGTGGCGTATCAATGCGCACCACCGTCGAGAACGGATTCGTGCTCGGCTGCAGCGTCACCGTGTTCTCCTTGTTGATCGCCAGCTGCCGGCGCGGCACGCCGAATGCCAGCGGATGGCTGGTATCAACATCGGCACTGAGGATGTTGCCGCTCACCCGCTCGATCGCGGCGATGTCGCGCTGGTCGCCGAACGCGCGGCGGCTTTCGTCAGCAGCGTCTTCTTCCTTGCCGAGCTTCTCGCCGTCGGCCAGCTTCTGTTCGATCGCCCACTTCGAGGCACTGCCGTAGGTCACCAGCGAACCACCGGCCTGCACCCAGCGCTTCAGTGCAGCCACTGCCGTGGCATCGACGCCCGTATAGGTACCGCCGGACAACACAATCGTGGTGTAGCGGTCCAGCGGCACCTTGCCCAGCTGCTGCGGATCCAGCTTGCTGGCCGGCAGGTGCAGCTGCTGGTCGAGCAGGAACCAGGCCGAGCCGATCTCGGTGGCGGCCACGCCCTCGCCCATCACCAGTGCCACCGCTGGCTTGCGCAGCGCCTTGACGCCATCACTGCCGAGGTCGATGCCTTCGCGGCTGCGGCCGCTGGACAACGCATGTACGCGTACGCCGGCATCGCGTGCAGCAGCACTCACCGCATCCAGCAGCGCCGCGCCCTGCAGCGGTTGCCCGGCCACCGGAACAACGATGCTGCCAGCGGCGAAATCGGCCTCGCCCTGTGCAGTCGAAGCGGTAAATGGCTGGAACGTTGCGCGTGTGCTCAAACCTTTGGCCTGCAGCACCGCCAGCGCACGCCCGGCGTTGTAGTCGCGCCAGTCGATGACATAGGCGAAGCCGGCCTGGCCACCCAAGACCGCGCCCTGCTCCTCCGGCAGCGCGGCCACGCGGGCGCCACCTTCGATACGACTGCGGCTGCCGGCGAAGGCCACACCGTAGGCCGGTGCGATCGCATAGCTGGTGCTGCCGTAGAACACATCCCCCTTGATCGGCGGCGTTTCGGCAAAGATCGAATGCACCAGGCGGAACTGCGCCTGCTGCACCGGCACCACGTAGGCGCTGCCGGCATCGAAGCGCTGCCCATCGACAGTAACTGCACGATCCAGCGCGCGCACCTCGATGCGATGCAACAGCAACAGCTCCAGCAGGCGACGGGTCAGTGCCGGGTCATGCGCGTCGCCGAACACGAAGCTCTTCACCGGCTGCTGCGCAGCCTGCTTCAACGCGCTCTGGAAGAACTGCTTCTGCAGGTCGAACAGGCCGTTGCGTTCGGTCACCGCGCCGCGCACCGTGCCCAGACCGGTGGCGACCTGGTTGCGGATGGTGAACGGGAAGGTCAGCAGGCCATTCACCGATTCCTGCACGCGACCGCGCGAGCTGGCCTGCTCGACGGTAACGCCGACAGCGCCATGGAAGTCCGGGTAGGTGGAGCCGTACACCGGCGAGAAATTGTCGAAATTCTCGCCGGTGTAGTACAGCGAACCCAAGGCATCCAGCGCCTGAGCGTGGTACTTGGCCAGGGTCTTGTTGAATTCATACGATGCCGCCGGAATCAGCGGGCTGTGCATGCTCTTCGGCGAAGGCTCGAAGTAGTAGGTGCTGTCCTTGCCCATTTCGTGGAAGTCGATCTGCACGTTCGGGTACCACTGGTGGAACACCTCCACCTTCGGCCGCGAGTCCTGCTGGGTCAGGGCCAGCCAGTCGCGGTTGAGATCGGTGAAGTAGTGATTGGTGCGGCCCTGCGGGAACGGCTCGACGTGCTCCTTGTCGGCCGGGTCGGCCGAGGCCGGGTCGGAGGCCCAGGCGTTGTGCCAGTTGGCGGCACGATCACGGCCGTCCGGGTTCTGCGCCGGGTCGAACAGCACCACCGCCTGCTGCAGCCACTGCTGGGTTTCCGCGCTGCGGTTGGCCACCAGGTAGTAAGCGGTCAGCATCGCCGCTTCGGCACTGGAGGTCTCATTGCCGTGCACGCTGTAGCCCAGCCACACCACCACCGGGCTGTCACCGGCGGCGCTGCGCGGCTGCGCCGGATCGGCCAGGGTCGCGTGCTGCTGGCGGATCTGCTCCAGCCGCGCATGATTGCCTGCAGCAGTGACGGTGGCGATCAGCAGCGGGCGGCCCTCATAGCTGCGACCGATCTCGCGCACGCTGATTTTGTCGGAACGCTTCGCCAGTTCCTGGAAGTACGCCACCAGCTGGTCGTGCCGGGTGTAACGGCTGCCGATCGGGTAGCCGAGGAACTGCTCCGGCGTGGGCACCGCTGCATCGAACGCCGCTGCGTCGGTGACCTGCGGAAAGAAGTACGCGCTCTGTGCCTGCACCGGCTGCGGCGAGGACAGTGCGGTGGCGGCGGCAAGCAGCAACGGAAGAACGGCACGGCGATGCAAGGACACGGTGACTCCCCTGGAACACAACGGCAGACAGTCGCGCGGCCGGTCCCTTCAGGTGACCGGCCGCGGCGGATGGATCAGAAGCGGTAATCGAAGCCCAGCGTGAAGTAGCGGCCACGCAGGTCGTACTGGCTGAAGTCGTACGGCGCGCGGATGCCCGGGAACGAGGCGTCGTACGGCGGCGTCTTGTCGGCCAGGTTCTGGACTTTTGCGTACACGGTCAGCTTGTCGATGCCGGTGTAGGCCAGGTACAGGTCGTACTGGCTGTAGCTGCCGACGCGCTGCTGCACGGCCTTGGCGGCGGTGCTGGCTTCCTGGCGGTAGCTGCTGGTGTAGTACCAGGTCACGGCGGCGTTGAAATCACCGTACTTCCAGTCCAGCGTGGTGGTGGCCTTGTCCTTGGGCAGGGTCGCGCCCAGGTTGCTGCCGGCGTAATCCACCAGCGGGCCGCCGACCACGGTCGGGCGGCGGTAGTCGCGCACGTGGGTGTAGGCCGAGGACACGGTGAAGTCACCCAGTGCTGCGGTCGGGATGCGCTGGCGCAGCTCGACGTCGATGCCCGAGGTCTTCAGCTCGCTCAGGTTCTGGTAGCGGTTGTAGACCGCCTGCAGCTTGCCACGCTCATCGCGCTGCACCGCGCCGGCCACGTTGTCGTTGACCAGGGTCTGGGTGTTGTTGGTGCCGACCAGGTTGTCCAGCTGGATGCGGTAGTAGTCCACGCTCAGGTTGGTGTTGGCCCACGGCGACAGCACCACGCCGAAGTTCACGCTCCTGGTGCGCTCGGGCTTCAGCGCGTTGTTGCCAACGGTGAAGAAGGTCGGGTTCTGCCGCGAGCCCGGCACGTCCGGATCACGCGGGTCGACCACGCTGCCGTAGGCGATGCTGGTGCTGTTGGAGTTCTCCGACAGCGACGGCGCACGGAAGCCCTTCGAGGCCGATGCACGTACCAGCAGGAAGTCCAGCGGCTGCCAGCGCAGGCCAATCTTCGGCGAGAAGGCATCGCCGAAATCATCGTAATGGTCGGCACGCGCGGCGGCGGACAGCTCCAGCGTCGAGGCCAGCGGCACGTTCACTTCGGCATAGGCCGCACTGACCTGACGCTTGCCGTGCACTTCGGCGATGGCCGGGCGCACCTGCAGGCCGGCATCGATCTGCCATGGGTTGTTGGAATCAAGCTTCTCGCGGCGCCACTCGGCACCGGCAGCGAAGCCGATCTCGCCGGCCCAGGTGTGGCCCAGGCTGCCGGAAATCTTCGCATCGATGCCCTGCAGCTTGGATTCGGCCGGACGCAGCGTGGCGATGTTGATCGAGTCGCGCACCGACTGCGGCGTCGCCGCCGGGTTGAGCAGGTTGTAGCTGCCCGTGGCCAGCGCATCGGCCAGCGCCCAGCGGTTGGCGAAGCCGCCGGACACGCTCTCGCGTTCGCTGCTGCGCGCACCGAATGCAGCCACTTCCCAGTCCCAGTTGGCGGTGGTGCCGCGCAGGCCGAACACGCCGCGATAGGCCGTGGATCGGTTGGTCTTGATGGTGCCGCCAAGGTCGAAGAACGTGTACTCGATCGGGATCGCACGGCCGTACGGGTTGTACGGATTGTTGGCCGGCAGCAGCGACGACACCGGCTCGGCCAGGCCGCTGTTGGCGTTCAGTGCGAAGCGGCCGCTCTCCAGGGTGAAGAACGGGCTACTGCCGAACCACGCGGCGCTCTTGATCTGGCTGTACAGCACTTCGCCGAAGGCTTCGACGTTGTCGTTCAGGCGGAAGGTGCCGTTGGCATAGGCCTGGTAACGCTTGGTCGAGGGGATCAGCGTGGTGAACGGCGCCTGGTTGAAGCCGCAGGTGTCACCGGACAGGCCATCAATCGGCGCGCTGGCAACGCGGGTGGTGCCGGCCGGGCAGTTGCCGTTGGCGTCGAGCATCGGTACCGACACGCCGTTGACCAGGTAGCGCGCACCCTTGGCCGACCAGCCGTTCCAGCGGCCACCCGGCTTGTCGGTGTAGATGCCGCTCCTGGTCAGGTTGCGTTCGTCCTGGTCCAGGCGCTCACGGTTGTACCCCTGCAGGCTGAAGAGGATGTTGTAGCCATCGGTGTCGAGATCACCCAGGCCGCCGACGAACTTCAGGTTCTGCTCGTGCAGGCCGCCCTGGTCGGCACCGCCGAAGCTGCCGCCGATCTCGGCGCCTTCGAAGTTCTGCCGGGTGATGATGTTGACCACGCCGGCCACGGCATCGGAGCCGTACACCGCCGAGGCGCCGTCCTTGAGCACTTCGATGCGCTCGACGGCCACCAGCGGCAGCGCGTTGAGATCGACGAAGGTGTCGGACAGGCCGCCGGCCGGGAAGCCATAGTTGGCCAGGCGGCGGCCGTTGAGCAGCACCAGCGTGTTCTTCTGCGACAGGCCGCGCAGGCCGATGCCGGCCGAGCCGGAGGCCCAGCCGTTGTTGGTGGTTTCGTTGCTGGCGTTGCCGGTGTTGGCCGAGATCGAACGCAGCACATCGGCCACGGTGGCCTTGCCGGTCTGTTCCAGCTGCTGCCGGCCGATCACCTGCACCGGGTTGGAGGCTTCGGTATCGGTACGCTTGATGTTGGAACCGGTGACGCGCACGGCGGCCAGGGTGCTGGCTTCGCCACTGGCGTCGGCGGAGGTTTCGGCGGCGGCAGGCAAAGGCGCGGCCAGAGCGACGGCCAGGGCCGCCACGAGCAGGGTGTGCTTGGGCATGACGATGTGGGGAGGTGGTAAGGACGACGAAGTTCCGCAGTAGTCCATGCCTGGCCGGGGTCCGGCCAATAACATCTCTTCATACGGATATAAGAGAAACTATCATCTCTTCATCCGGATGGAAAGAGTTACTTCACGAAAGGCCAACATCCGCTCAGGATGGCCGGCCACCTGCGGCGTACAATCGCGCCATGGAAATCTTCAAAGTCTTCATGCTCGAGGCGGCGCACCGCCTCCCCAACGTGCCGCCGGGGCACAAGTGCGCGCGCCTGCACGGCCACTCGTTCCGGGTGGAACTGAAGGTCGAGGGCGAGCCGGGTGCGCAGACCGGCTGGATCATGGACTTCGGCGACGTGAAGGCGGCCTTCCAGCCGATCTACGACCGCCTGGACCATCACTACCTCAATGACATCCCCGGCCTGGAGAATCCGACCAGCGAGAACCTGGCGGTGTGGATCTGGAACGAGCTCAAGCCCAGCCTGCCAGCGCTGAGCGAGATCACCGTGCACGAAACCTGCACGTCGGGCTGCCGCTACCGCGGCCCCGAGATCTGATCAACCCATTGATCTGAAAGGTTTTTCAAAGGCGCCTTGGGCGCCTTTGTTATTTTTGTTGCAATGCGGCATCAAGGGCGTATGCTGCAATGCATCAAGCCACTTCCTGATGCCCCATGGCCGCCGCCTTCAGCGATCGCTTCAGTGATGCCACCCGCCAGCTCGCCGCCGCGGCAACGCGCGCGAACCGGTTGGCGTTGGAGAACGCGGAAAGCATGTTCGGCGTGCAGCTGAAGGTGATGGAGCGCAACCTGACCGCGACCAGCGGTTGGCTGGGCGAACTGGCCCGCAGTGAAGACGCGGCCGGTACGCTCTCCAAGGGCGCGCAACTGTGGCAGGACAACCTGCAGCGGCTGGGTCAGGCCCAGCAGGACATGGTCGGGCTCGGCCTGCAGGCCAGCAAGGCCTGGTCCGAACTGGCACAGGGCTACAACGAATCAACGGCGGACGCGAACAACCACTGACGCGACGCAACGCTCATTGCGTGGGTCCCTCCCCCCACGCAATCCGGACCCGGCAGATCCCTCCCTCTGCCGGGTCTTTTTTTTGCCTGGCGTCCGGATTGCAGAGCACTTCTTCGTCTCACTTTTCTGCGAACTGATTGGCCCCGCCGGGACAGGCAGGGGCCTGGGCAAATGTCCCCGGCGCCGGCCGTTGGCCGTCACCTCCTCCTTTACTTTGCCCAAACCCCTGCCCGCCCCGACGAGGCTCGGCGTGCGGTGAGGAGAGCGCAGCGCGCGCGGCAGCCTTTCAAGGAGGCGCCGACGAACTCCGAACGCAGGGCGGAGGCCCTTGCGTACGAAGTAAAGGGGGAGGTGACGGCCAACGGCCGGCGCCGGAGGACATTCGTACGCAAGGGTCTCCGCCCTGCGCCACGCAGAACGAATCCGCCACACGCCACGCAGAACACACCGCAAAGGAACCTCAGCGCCCGCGACCACCGTGCCAGTGCTGGTGCCACGCCTGGAACATCAGCACGTTCCACAGGTGCGTGTGCCACTTGCGCTCGCCGCGCAGGAACGCTTCCCAGATACCGCGCACGCGCGCCGCATCGAAGCAGCCCTGGTTGCGCAGCAGCTGCGGATCCAGCAGCGCCTCCGCCCAATCGCGCAGCGGGCCTGCCAACCAACGTGCCATCGGCGGACCGAAACCGCGCTTGGGGCGGTACACCAGCGGCTCGGGCAGGTAGCGTGCCAGCAGGTGCTTGAGAATCCGCTTGTGCTCGCCGTCGTGGTACTTCAGATGCTGCGGCAGGCGCCAGGCCAAGCGCACCACCTCCATGTCCAGCAGCGGCGCACGCGTTTCAACGCCCGCTGCCATGCCGGCACGATCGACCTTGGCGAGAATGCCCTCGGCCAGGTCCATGCGGAAATCCAGCAGCTGGATACGCGCCTCGGCCGGCAGCGCAGTGTCCTGCTGCTGGAAGATCGTGATCGGTTCGCGCGCGCCCAGCACCACCTGCGCCGGCTGGCGCCAGCGGGTGACCCGCTGCAGGTAATGCCCTTCCACATCGTTGGCAGCGACCTCGGCCACCAGCGCACGCCAACCGCCGAGGCGGCCACGCTCCACGTTCATGCGGTTGCCGCTGCGCCGTGCCAGGTCGCGCACCCAGTCCGGCAGGCCACCGCACAGGCGTGCATTGCGCAGCGCGCGGCCATAGCTCGGGTGACCGAAGAACAGCTCATCGCCGCCGTCACCGGTCAGCGCCACCGGCTTGCGCGCACCCAGCAGTTCACTGGCCAGCAGGGTCGGCAGCTGCGAGGCATCAGCGAACGGCTCGCACCAGACCTGCGGCAGCCGCTGCAGCAGGTCCAGGCCCTGCCGCGCATCCATCCGGTGCAGATGATGCTGCACGCCCAGATGGCGCGCGACCTGCGAGGCCCAATCGCTTTCGTCGTGGCCGGGATCGTCGAAACCGACCGTCCACGCCTCGATCGGCAAGGTCGATTGGGCCTGCATCATCGCGGTCACCAGCGACGAGTCGGTGCCGCCGGACAGGAACGCGCCACACGCCAATGGCGAATGCATGCGTGCGGCAATGGCCTTTTGCAGTACGGCTTCCAGCTGGTCGGTGGCCTGTTCCAGGCTCGGCGTCGGCTGCAGCGGCTCCTGCAGTGCGCTCTGCATCGCGTCGCGCGCGCACCAGTAGCGCGAACCACCCTGCGCCGCCTGGCTGGAACCACCCGCCGCGTGATCGCTGAGGTCGACGCGCAGCACCGCGCCGGCCACCAGCTTGTGGATGCCCCGGTAGATGGTGTGCGGCGCCGGCACATAGTCGTGGCGCAGCAGCAGGCTCAGCGCATCCTGGTCGATGCTCGGCGCGAAGCCGGCGAAGGCCTGCAGCGCCTTCATTTCCGAGGCGAACAGGAACTGGCCCTGGAACCAGCCGTAGTACAGCGGCCGCTCACCGACCGGGTCACGTGCCAGCCACAGCGCGCGCGACTCACGGTCCCATACGCTGAAACCGAAGGCGCCTTCGACACGCGACAGCGCGCGCTCCACGCCCCATTCAACGATCGCCTGCAGCAGCAGCCGGGCATCACTGCAGCTGCGCGGCAGATCGCGCAGCTGCGCCTGCAGGTCGCCACGGTTGTACAGCCGGCCGTCCAGGCACAGCACGTAACGGCCGCAGTCCGAGCTCAGCGGCTGCAACGGCGTATCGGTGGGTGCCCGGCAGTGGCCCAGCGCGAGGCCGGCCTCGGCGTCGGTCCAGTAGCCGATGCGGCCCCGGCCGCGCTGCTGCAGGGCGCGCAGCATCGGCGCCAGCTGCTGCAGCAGCTGTTCGTCCTCGGCGGCAGGCAGCCAGGCGCCGACCACGCCGCTCATCGGGCACCTCCGCAGCGGCAGCGGCGGGACGGGTTCAGCAGGCAGGGGGCGGCGGGCGACATGGGAACGGCACGCGGAGCGGAGGAGACTCCATGCTCGGCGCCGCACCTGCCCCGCGTCAGTCGCTTTGCTGTCAGCGATGGTCACCAGACGTATCACGAAGGTAACGTTTTGTAACGGCAACAAGCTATGCTGGACGCCAAGTTGTTGCCAGGCCTGAGGCCCGGCCCGCGCGCCAGCAACCCCGGCTGAATGGCGCCCGCCCCCTGGACCCGGGTGGCCCGAAGGCTGGGATAGCATCGCCGCGCTCGTGCCGTGGCGGTACGTATGCCCCACGGAGGCCTTGAAAATGCTGGATATCGTACTGGTCGAAGACGATGCCCGCCTGGGTACGATGGTCAGCGACTATCTGCAGCGGCATGGCTACCAGGTGGCCCATGAGCGCAGTGGTGAGCGCGCGGTGGCCCGGATCCTGGCCGAGAAGCCGGCCCTGGTCCTGCTCGATGTCGGCCTGCCCGACCAGGATGGTTTCGAAGTGTGTCGGCAGATCCGGCCCCACTATGACGGCATCATCTGTGTGCTGACCGCCCGCACCGATAACATCGACCAGGTGCTGGGACTGGAGCTGGGGGCCGACGACTACATCGGCAAACCCATCGAACCGCGGGTGCTGCTGGCCCGCCTGCGTGCGCACCTGCGCCGCCATCGCCGGGTCGAACCGCGCGACGGCAGCCTGCGCTTCGGCGAGCTGAACATCGACCCGTCCACCCGCAATGTGCACCTGCAGGGCGGCCTGCTGGAGCTGACCACGGCCGAGTTCGACCTGCTGTTCCTGCTGGCCAGCAACGCCGGCCAGATCCTGGACCGCGATGCACTGCTGCGCGGCCTGCGTGGCATCGCCTTTGATGGCCTGGACCGTTCGATCGATGCACGCATCTCGCGCCTGCGCCGCAAGCTGGGCGACAACCCTGAACAACCGGAGCGGATCAAGACCGTGCGTGGACGCGGCTACCTGTTCAGCCGCTCGGCATGGGGATGAAGCGCACGCCTTCGGCGATGCGCGGCCACGCCTTCCACTTCCTGCGCTACGGCATCGGCTTCCTGGTCGCCCACCTGCTGCTGATCGTGCTGGGCCTGTGGGCCTGGGATGCGCTGCTGGAAGACCGCACCGAAGCCAGCCTGCTGGCCGAGATGCGTGGCACCCATGCGCTGCTGCAGCAACGCTTCGCGGAAACACCGCGCGAGCAATGGCCGGCGCTGGCACGCGGGCTCGACGCCGACTTCGCCTATGCCCTGCGGATGGTGCCGCTGGCCGAGGCGGAAAAGGAGCTGTCGGCCAGCCAGCGACCGCCGCTCAACAACGGCCGGGTGCAGATCGACCTCGAACACATGCGCAGCCTGCAGCGGATCGGTGACAGCGACTATGCCGTGATGCTGGGGCCACTGGACGAAGCACTGCCCGATGAGGGGTGGCAGGACAGCGAAGTGTCCGGCGTGGCGATCCTGCTGCTGATCCTGATGGTGGCCGTGGCGCTGCCGATGTACGTGATGGTCTACCGCCTGTGGCGCGACGTCTCGCAGCTGGCCCAGGCCGCCCGGCAGATGCGCGACGGCCAGCTGGACACGCGCGCGCCACGCGCCGGCACCGCGCTGGTGCGGCCGCTGGCCAATGCCTTCAATCACATGGCCGAGCAGCTGCAGCAGCTGCTGGAAAGCCAGCGCGTGCTGGCCCAGGCGGTGGCACACGAGGTCCGCACGCCGCTGGCACGGATGCGCTTCGGCCTGGCCGACCTGGAGGACACTGCGCTGGACGAGATACAGCGCGATGCGCTGGGCGGCCTGCGCACCGATGTCGATCGGCTGCAGCACCTCACCGACGCCGGCGTCGAGTACGCCGCACTCGGTCGCTGTCACCAGCTGACCCGCCAGCGCCTGCAGTTGGCGGCACTGGTGCGCGGCGTGGTGGCCCAGTTCGCGCCGCTGCCGATGCCCGTGCAGCAGGCGCTGTCGCCGGCAGGGCTGGTCAACGTCAACCGGCACATGCTGGAACTGGCGTTGCGCAACCTGCTCGGCAATGCCCTGCGCTACGCGCGGCGGCAGATCCGCATCGCCAGCACCGTCAACGATGGCTGGCTGTGCCTGCAGGTGGAGGACGACGGCCCCGGCATCGCGCCCGAACTGCGCGGCCAGGTGCTGCAACCCTATGTGCGGTTGGATCCGGGCAGCCCCGGTTTCGGCCTCGGCCTGGCGCTGGTGCAGGTGGTGGCCGACAAGCATGGCGGCCACGTTGAAGTGATCGACTCCGAACTGGGCGGTGCCTGCATCCGCCTGCACCTGCCACTGGAAAGCGGCGGTGCCGTGGAGAGCGAGACGACCTGCTAGACCGCCGGTTCCGCGCGCGGCAAGGCAAACACGAACAGCGCACCCCGCTCGCTGTCGCGCAGTTCGATGCGGCGCCCATGCAGCTGCACGATGCGCTGCACGATCAGCAAGCCGAGGCCACCGTTGTCACCGCGTCGTGCGCCCAGCGCGGCCGGCGCCTGGAACAGCTGCGCACGCAGCGCGGGGGCTACGCCGGGGCCGTCGTCGGCAACACTCACCTCAACGCTGTCCGGCGTCGCGCGCAGGCACACCTCGATCCGGCCACCCTCCGGCGCATGCCGCAACGCGTTGTCGAGCAGGTTGGTCAGCACCCGCTCGACCAGGCCCAGATCGGCACGCACCAGCGGCAGGCCCGGCGGGAACCCGGCGTGCAGGCGCTGGTTGCGCGCCTGCGCGGCCAGCTCGAACTTCTGCAGTACGTCCTGCAGCAGTTCCGGCAGCGCGAACACTTCCCACTCCAGGCGCACTTCGCCATGTTCCAGCCGCGCCAGCTCGAACAGTGCACGCGCAAGCCGACCTACCTTGGCACTCTGCGCCAGCGCGATACCGAGGTAGCGGCGGCGCTCATCCGGCGACAGCGTGGCGTCCTTCAATGCCAGCGTTTCCAGATAGCCGTGCAGTGACGACAACGGCGTACGCAGGTCATGGGAGATGTTGGCGACCAGCTCGCGGCGCTGCAGGTCCTGCTGGCGCAGCTGCTGCCATTGCTCTCCCAGCCGCTGCGCCATCTGTGCGTGCGCGTGTTCGAGGATCACCAGTTCGTCGCGCTCGCCGGGGCGCAGCGGCTCCGGCGGCGGCAATGGCGTGGGTGCGTCGATGTCGAACGCCTGGATGCGCCGGGTCAGCCGTCGCAGCGGGCGGGTCACCCAGTAGAACGCCACCAGCCCGGCCAGCAGGCCCAGGCTGCCGACCAGCACCACCGACCACCAGGTGGTGTTCCACTGGCTGCCGGCGGCAAGATCGTCGGCCAGCATCTGCCGGTGCTCGCCGACCAGCACCACGTACACATAGCCGGCCTGCCGGCCCTGCACGATCAGCGGTGCTGCACTGAACACCTTGCGCCCATCCGCACTGCGCGGGTCATCGCCCAGGATCGGCAACGGCGCACCGGCCAGCAGGCGGCGCAGTGGCGCCACGTCCACCCGGTTGCGCACCAGGTGCCCACTGGGCGCATCGTGGCCGAGGATGCGGCCCTGGTCGTCCAGCAGGTAGACCTCGACGCTGGGGTTGACCGCCATCAACTGGCCGAACAGCGCGCGCACCGCGGCATCGCGCATGCCGCTGGTATCCATCAGCTCGCTGCGCTGGGCGATGTGCTCGGCCAGGCCCAGCGACAGCCGCTGCACCACCTCCTGCTCGTGGCGGGTGTTGGCACGCATCTGCAGTGCCAGCAGCGCCATGCAGCACATCAGCATCAGCGCGGCGATCACCGCTGCCAGCTTCTGCCACAGGTTCGGCTTGATCATGCCGCCGCCCCGGCCGGATCGACCAGCTTGTAGCCGCGCCCCCACACCGTCAGCAGCCGCCGCGGGTTGGCCGGGTCCGGCTCGATCTTGCTGCGCAGCCGATTGATGTGGGTATTGACCGTGTGCTCGTAACCGTCGTGCTGGTAGCCCCATACCTGGTTGAGCAGCTCCATGCGCGCGAACACCTGGTCCGGATGACGGGCAAAGAACAACAGCAGGTCGAACTCACGCGGGGTCAGTTCCAGCGCGTTGCCATCCACCGAAGCGGTGCGCGCGACCGGGTCCAGCTGCAGCCCGCCCAGCTCGATCGCACCGGCATCGATGCGCGCGCTCTGCGCCATCGCCTCGGCCCGGCGCAGCAGCGCACGCACGCGGGCCACCAGTTCCGGCATCGAGAAGGGCTTCGCCAGGTAGTCATCCGCACCCAGTTCCAGGCCAACGATGCGCTGCGTTTCGCTGCCACGCGCACTGATGATGATGATCGGCACATAACGCGCCATCGCGCGTGCACGCTGGCAGACCTGCAGGCCGTCCACGCCGGGCAGCATCACGTCCAGCACCAGCGCATCCCATGGCCCTTCCTGCTCAAGCAGGCGCAGGCCGGCATCGCCGCTGGCGGCGTGGGCGACGTCGTAGCCCTCATCGCCCAGGTGCATGCGCAGCAGGTCGGCGATGTGGGCGTCGTCTTCAACGATCAGCACGCGTTTGGTGGACATCGGCAGCTCGGGGCCAGTGGGGAGGCTGCCCGCATTGTGGCGCGGGACGGCCGTCGATACCTCACGAAAAATTGAATCCTGCGTGAGGATTCGTTGACCCGGGCGGGCGCAGCATGGCCCCGTCGCCCCATCCCGGAGTCCGCCATGTCCCTCACCCGCCGCCACCTGCTGGGCCTGGGCGGTGTTGCCACCGCCGCCGGCCTGCTCGGCCTGGGGGCCTGCAGCCGTGCCGCCCCGGCCGCCGCTGAAGCACGTCCGGCACGACAGTTCGAGGTCATGCACAGCGATGCCGAATGGCGCCAGCGCCTGACCCCGGCGCAGTACGCGGTGCTGCGCCAGCAAGCCACCGAGCGCCCGTACAGCAGCCCGCTCAACAAGGAACACCGCCAGGGCACGTTTGCCTGCGCCGGCTGTGCGCTGCCCCTGTTCTCCTCCTCCACCAAGTTCGAGAGCGGCACCGGCTGGCCCAGCTTCTGGGCGCCGCTGCACAACGCCATCGGCGAAGACCGCGACGTCACCTTCGGGATGCTGCGGGTGGAAGTGCACTGCCGCCGCTGCGGCGGCCATCTCGGCCACGTGTTCAACGACGGCCCGCGCCCGACCGGGCTGCGCTACTGCATGAACGGTGCAGCCATGGTGTTCGTTCCCGGTGCCGGAGATGGCACCGCTGACGGCTGGCGCGTGCCGGTCGGTTCTTCCACCACTTCCGGAGCCTGACCATGCTGCTGTTGCTGCTTGCCTACCTGGGGGGCGCGCTGACCCTGCTCAGCCCGTGCATCCTGCCGGTACTGCCGTTCGTGTTCGCACGTGCCGACCGCCCCTTCCTGCGCAGCACGCTGCCGCTGCTGCTGGGCATGGCAATCACGTTCACCGTGGTCGCCAGCCTGGCCGCGGTGGGCAGCCAATGGGTGGCGCAGGCCAACCAGGTTGGACGCTGGATCGCCCTGCTGCTGATGGCGTTGTTCGCAGTCGCCCTGCTGTGGCCACGACTGGCCGACCATCTGCTGGCGCCATTCCAACGCGTGGGTGCCCGCCTGAGCGCACGTGCCGACGCGGCTGATGCCGCAGGGCGTGGCGGCGCGTGGACCTCGCTGCTGATCGGCATCGCCACTGGCCTGCTGTGGGCACCGTGCGCCGGACCGATCCTCGGTCTGGTGCTGACCGGCGCCGCCCTGCACGGTGCCAGCGTCGGCACCAGCACCCTGCTGCTGGCGTATGCTCTGGGCGCGATCACCGCGCTGGCACTGGCGGTGTGGGTGGGCGGTCGTGTGTTCCGTGCGCTGCAGGCGCGGCTTGGCCTCGGCGACGCACTACGCAAGGTGCTGGGCGTAGCCGCGCTGCTGGCGGTGGTGGCGATCGGCATGGGCTGGGATACCGGCCTGCTCACCCGTCTTTCGACGGTCAGCACCGCACGCATCGAGCAGGGCCTGCTGGATGCGGTACCCGGCGCGCAGCCGGCGGCACCGCCGATGATGATGATGGCCGGTGCCAACGCCGCAGCCGATGCACCGCTGCCGGTGGAAGGCACCCTGCCCGCGCTGGACGGCGCCACCGGCTGGCTCAACAGCCCACCGCTGGCGGCCCAGCAGCTGCGCGGCAAGGTGGTACTGGTCGATTTCTGGACGTACTCCTGCATCAACTGCCTGCGCGCGATGCCGTTCGTGCACGAATGGGAACGCCGCTACCGTGACCACGGCCTGGTGGTGGTCGGCGTGCACACGCCGGAGTTCGCCTTCGAACGTGACCCGCGCAATGTGATGAAGGCCGTGCAGCAACTCAAGGTCGAGTACCCGGTAGCGCTCGACAACCAGTACACGATCTGGCGTGCGTTCAACAACCGCTACTGGCCGGCGCAGTACTTCGTCGACGCGCAGGGCAACATCCGCGGCCACCAGTTCGGCGAAGGCAACTACGCGCGCTCGGAACAGATGATCCGTCGACTGCTGACCGAAGCCGGACAGACGAATCTGCCACCACCGGCCGATCCCGCTGCCGCCGACCTGAAGGGCGTGGCCGCGCAGGCCGACATGGGCAATCTGCGCTCACCGGAAACCTATCTGGGCCACGCCCGCGCCGAGCAGTTCGCCTCGCCCGGCGGGCAGCGCAACGATGCGGCATTCGACTACACCTTGCCGGCCACCCTGGCGTTGAACCAGTGGGGACTGTCGGGGCGCTGGACCGTCACCGACGAGGCTGCGCAGTTGCAGCAGGCCGGTGGCCGCATCGCCTTCCAGTTCCATGCGCGCGACCTGCACCTGGTGCTGGCGCCGACCCAGGAAGGAAAGCCGGTGCGCTTCCGCGTGTTGTTGGACGGCAAGCCACTGCCTGCCGCCGATGCCGGCAGCGATGTCGGTGCCGATGGCAGCGGTGTGGTCAACGAGCACCGTCTGTACCAGCTGGTGCGCCAACGCGGCACGGTCGGCCCGCACCGCTTCGAGATCGAGTTCCTCGACGCGGGCGTGCAGGCCTATGCCTTCACCTTCGGTTGAACCGGGAGGACACGATGAAACTCTCCTTTGAACAGGGCATCGCCGCCGGTGTTGCAGGTCTGGTGGCCACGGCATTGATCGCCGGTGTGCTACTCGTTGACCACGGCGCCATCGCGGCACCGCTCGAAGCCAGCGCGCAGACCCAGGCGCTACCGGCACCCACGGGCGACGCCGCGTTCCGCGATGACGCCCCCCACGCCAGCGTGGTGTTCGCCGGTGGTTGCTTCTGGGGCGTGCAGGGTGTGTTCCAGCACGTCAAAGGCGTGAGCAATGCGGTGTCCGGCTACATCGGTGGCAGCGGCGCCGATGCACGCTACGAGCGCGTCAGTAGCGGACGTACCGGTCACGCAGAAGCGGTGAAAATCGACTACGACCCGCGCCAGGTCAGCTACGGGCAGCTGATGCAGGTGTTCTTCTCGGTAGTGCACGACCCGACCCAGCTCAACCGCCAGGGGCCGGACCACGGCAGCCAGTACCGATCGGCGATTTTCACTGACGACGCACGCCAGCAGGCTGCCAGCCGCGCCTACATTGCCCAGCTCGGCCAGACCGGCAGCTACCGTGCGCCGATCGTCACCCAGCTGGTCAGCGGCCAGCACTTCTACCCGGCCGAGAGCTACCACCAGAACTACATGACGAACTACCCGCAGGCGGCCTACATCCGCTACTACGACGCACCGAAGCTGGCCGCGCTGGGCAAGCAGTTCCCGGCGTTGTACCGGCGCGATGCGGCGCTGGTGCCGATGCGCTGACGGCATTTCCCCTAGGGCTGATCGATGCTCGGCTCTACACACAAAAAAAAAGACGCACGGCCATCCAGCCGTGCGCTTGGGAAGTATCGGCCGCGCCCCGATCAAGCCCGGCCGACAACGACATGCTAGTCTCGCCATCATCATGGGTACAGCACCAGATGGCGGGAAATTCGATGGATACAGATGACCAGAGCGCGATGATCCCACCCCGCTACCAACGGCTGTCCGACGAACTGGCCGAGGCCATCCACGGCGGCCGGCTTCCAGTAGGCAGCCGCCTGCCCTCGCTGCGACAGATGGCCCTGCAGCGCAGGCTCAGCCTGAACACGGTTATTGCCGCCTATCGCCAGCTGGAGGACGCCGGCCTGGTGATTCCGCGGCCCAAGGCCGGTTTCGAGGTGGCGCCGCGACTGTCGGTGCCGGAGCGTTCGCTGCGCGATACCCCGTCCGCGCCCACTGCACCACTGCAGCAGGTACTGATGGCCCGCGTGCTGGAAGCACAGCGCCGCCCGGGCGTGATCGACCTGGCCTTCGCCGGCCCGCGCGGTCGCCAGTTCTACCCCGGCGCGCAGTTGGCCAGGCACACCGCGCAGGTACTGCGCCATGGCCAGCAGACGGTGGAGACCTACGCGCGCCCGAATGGTTCGCCGCGGCTGCTGGCGCAGATCGTGCGCCGTGGTCCGCGCATGGGCCTGCACACCCACGCCGAGCGCCTGCTGCTGACCCACGGTGCAATGGAAGCGCTGCAGCTGGCGTTGCGTGCAGTCACCCAGCCAGGTGATGCGGTGGGCATCGAGGCGCCGTCCTACTTCAACCTCTACCCGTTGTTGGCCAACCTGGGCCTGCAGGCCATCGAACTGCCCACACACCCGCAGCACGGGCTCGACGTGGATGCGCTGGATGCGCTGCTCGAGCACACGCCGCTGGCCGCACTGGTGGTGATGCCGACCGTGCACAACCCGCTGGGCTGCACCATGCCGACAGTGGCCAAGCAACGCCTGGCAGAACTGGTCAACGCGCGCCAGCTGCCACTGATCGAAGATGCGGTGTATGCCGAGCTGCAGTTCTGCGAACCGCCGGCACCCTTGCTGAAGGCCTTTGATCGCGACGGCTGGGTGATGGTGGTCGGTGGTTTCTCCAAGACGCTGGCGCCGGATTACCGCATCGGCTGGCTGGATGGCGGCCGCTTCGCCGAGCGCATCGCGCTGCTGAAATTCCAGTCCACCGGTGGCGAGCCGCAGCTGCTTGGCGACGCGGTGGCGGCCTATCTGGAAGCGGGCAGCTACGAGCACCACCTGCATCGCATGCGTCGTCTGTATCGCGAACAGGTGGGGCGGCTGCGCCAGCTGGTGGCCGAACATTTCCCGCCCGGTACCCGCGCCACCGAACCACAGGGCGGATTCCTGCTGTGGCTGGAACTGCCGGGCGTGGATACGCGCGAGCTGTTCGAGCGTGCACTGCAGGAGGATATCGCGTTCATGCCCGGCCAGGTGTATTCGCGCGGCGCGCGCTACCGGCATTGCCTGCGGCTGTCGTGCTGCCAGACGCTGGATGCGCGCTTCATCGGCGCGGTGGAGCGGCTGGGTGCGATTGCGCGGGAGCTGGCGGCGCGCCAGCTCCTGTAGAGCCGAGCCTACGCTCGGCTGCCCTTCGCCAATGGTCCCCCACTGAGCCGAGCATGGGCTCGGCTCTACAGTAGGCAGGTCAATCGAGCAGGTGCGTGCTCAGGATCTGGCCATCCGCCCCCGGAAGATTGGGCAGCCGCCCCCAGCACGGCATCGGCAGGCGCTGCTGCAGCGTGGCCACGTTCTCGACCTGGCGCTGCATCGCCGGGTCGATGTGGTTGCCGATCCAGCCCAGACAGTCCACGCCGCTGGCCTGCAGTGATTGCGCAGTCAGCCGCGCGTGGTTCACGCAGCCCAGCCGCATGCCCACCACCAGCAGCACCGGCAACTTCAGTGCGCGCACCAGATCGAGCTGATCCAGCGTGGCCGAAACCGGCGCCAGCCAACCGCCCACGCCCTCCACCACCACCACATCGGCCTGCGCACGCAGTCGTTCGAACGCAGCCAAGATCGGCGCCAGTTCAACCTGCACACCATCCTCGGCAGCAGCCAGCTCCGGTGCCAGCGGCTGCCGCAGCGCGTACGGGTTCAGATCCGCGTAGTCCGGTACCGGCCAGCTGGCCGCCTGCAGCGCCAATGCGTCTTCGTTGCGCAGGCCCTGCCCCAGATCCTCGCTGCCGCTGGCCACGGGCTTCATGCCCACCGCGCGCAGGCCACGCTGGCGCAGTGCATGCAGCAGCGCGGTGCTGGCCGCGGTCTTGCCGATTTCGGTGTCGGTGCCGGTAACGAACAGGGCGGGCGGCAGCGTAGCGGGCAACGGCATCGATGGGCTCCAACAGGGCAACAGTGCGTGCATTATCGCCGGCCCGGCGCGCTTGCTAGACTGCAGGCATGTTCGCCAATGCCTCGCTCACCGGCAGCAAGCCGGAACAATACGCCCAGCTGCTGGAACAGGCCCGTGGCCTGGTCTACGCCGAGTCCGACCGCATCGCCAACGCGGCCAACCTCTCGGCACTGGTCTACCACGCCCTGCCCGACCTGAACTGGGTGGGCTTCTACCTGTACGACGGCAAGGAGCTGGTGGTCGGCCCGTTCCAGGGCCTGCCGGCCTGCGTGCGCATTCCGCTGGACAAGGGCGTGTGTGGTGCCGCCGCCAGCCAGCGCGTGACCCAGCGCGTGGACGACGTCGATGCCTTCCCCGGCCACATCGCCTGCGATTCTGCCTCGCGTTCGGAGCTGGTGGTGCCGCTGCTGCGCGGTGATGAACTGATCGGCGTGTTCGATATCGACAGCCCGAAGGTCGGACGCTTCGATGCCGACGACCAGGCCGGCCTGGAAGCCATCGCCCGCGTGTTCGTCGAGGCGCTGGGATGAGCGCACCGAAGCTGCGCAACATCGGCCCGAAAAGTGCGGCGTGGCTGCGCCAGGTCGGCCTGCGCAGCCGCGAGGACCTGGTTGCGACCGGCGCAGTCGGCGCCTTCGTCAAGGTCAAGCGCGCGGGCTTCAAGCCCAGCCTGAACCTGCTGTACTCGCTGGAAGGCGCGCTGCTGGACTGCCACTGGCAGGAACTGAGCGAGCCGCAGCGTGAGGCGCTGGTGCAGGATTACGAAGCACGCATCGCCGCGCATCCGCTGAAGGCGGCCGGCCCGGCGTCGGGCCCGGTACATGAGCAGCGCTTCGATGCCGACGATGACGCTGAAGACAGCGTTGCCGAGGGCGCGGACGAGGATTGAGCCGCGCCCTTCTGTAGCGCCGAGCCCACGCTCGGCTGGCTTTTCTGATCGAAGTGCAGCCGAGCATGGCTCGGCTCTACAAGAGCAGATCAGGGCTGCTGCAGCTCCAGCAGCTCGCCCACCAGCCCGACCTCACCGCGTTCCAGCCACACCCGCAGCCGCGTGCCGTGGTCGATGCGC
The DNA here is from genome assembly GCF_059367875.1 of Stenotrophomonas sp. YJH_SMC_16. Classification (NCBI taxonomy): domain Bacteria; kingdom Pseudomonadati; phylum Pseudomonadota; class Gammaproteobacteria; order Lysobacterales; family Lysobacteraceae; genus Stenotrophomonas; species Stenotrophomonas sp. YJH_SMC_16. The sequence continues at coordinate 313,908 of NZ_JCAFRH010000004.1, forward strand.
AGGGCCCAGCACAACGACATTGGCAGGCCGCAGACCTGCGACAGCACCATGCGCAGCGGGCCACCATGGCTGACCACCAGCGTCGGCACCGGATCGTCCTCATCAAGCAGGCGATCGAGCGCGCGCGCGATGCGCCGTTCAAAGTGGCCCCAGCTTTCGCCGTTGGGCGGCGGGAATGCATGCGGATCGGCGTGGAAGGCCGCCAGTGCATCCTCCGGCAGGTCGAACAGCGACTGCCCGTCCCAATCGCCGAAATCCAGCTCTTCCCATTCCTCGTCCGCTTCCACGTCCAGCCCACGCGGGGTGGCCAGGGCCATCGCCGTGTGCAGCGAGCGCAGCCGTGGCGAACTGATCACCCGCTCCCAGGGCTGCGCGGCGTAGGCGTCGACCAGTTCCTGCGGCAGGCGGGCCAGCTGCGGCGGATCGTTGCGGCCATCGAGGAACTCATCGCGACCGTTGCCGGCATGGCGGACCAGGTCGAGGATCATGCGCGCGTCCTGTACAGGCGACGCGGGAACAGCGGAAAACAGGCGGACATCGGCAACGGCACCACGGGATCAAGGGGCCATTCTAAAGGCACGGCAAAGGCAGTCGAGCACGCGCGGCGCTACGGGCCGCCTGCGATGCCGTAGACTGCGCGCACTTCCAGGTGACCTGCGGCCGTGGCCGGCAGGTTGAAACGGGAAGCCGGTGACGCGTGATTCCACGCCAGGCCGGCGCTGCCCCCGCAACGGTAAGCACGTCAGTTCCAGGCAACACCGCCACTGTGCCGCAGGCATGGGAAGGCGCCTGGACGGTGGCCCCAGGCCACCCGGCGGCAAGCCCGGAGACCGGCCCGGAAGCCTCAGGTCGCGATGCGGTGGGCATGGCGCTGGATGACCGCAGCCTGCGCTGCGGCGTCGGCGCATGCCTGCCTTCGCGGCTCCTCCCCTTCGCCACGCGGGCGTGCGTGGCACCTGGAGTCCCCCATGAAGCTGCAGTCCCGAATGCTGTCCCTGGCCGTGCTGGCCACCCTGCCCGCGCTGGCCCAGGCCGCCGATGACACCACTGCGCTCGACCAGATCCTGGTCACCGCCACCCGCACCCCGATCGCGCTGCAGGACAGTATCGCGCCGGCGCAGGTGATCGACCGCGCGCAGATCGAATCCAGCCAGGCCACCTCGCTGCAGGAGCTGCTGCGCGGCCGCGCCGGCATCAACCTGACCAATGCCGGCGGCCTCGGCAAGCAGAGCTCGCTGTTCCTGCGCGGCACCAACTCGGGCCACACCGTGGTGCTGGTCGACGGCGTGCGCATCAACAGTGCCGACCTCGGCCTGGCCATGTACCAGGACCTGCCGCTGGCGCAGATCGAGCGCGTCGAAATCGTTCGCGGCCCGCAGTCCAGTCTGTACGGTGCCGACGCCATCGGTGGCGTGATCCAGATCTTCACCCGTCGCAACCAGGGCGATTTCGCTCCGCACTTCCAGCTCGGTGGCGGCAGCAACGGGCTGCGCGAAGCCAGCGGCGGCATTGGTGGCGGCACCGAGCGCGGCTGGTTCGGTGCCGACATCGCCTACCAGCATTCCGACGGCATCGATGCCTGCCGCGGTTCTTCCTCGGTGTTCACCGCGGGCTGCTTTGCCGACGAGCACGACCGCGACGGCTACCGCAACCTGTCCAAGAGCCTGCACGGCGGTTACAGCTTCAACGACCAGTGGAACGTGGAAGGCAGCGCACTGCGCGCCGATGGCAAGAACCATTACGACGGCTACTACAACTACTCCGAGACCCGCCAGCAGGTGCTGGCCGGCAAGGTGCGCTACACCCCGTCGGAGCGCCTGGCGTTCACCGCCAACGTCGGCCGCAGCGACAATGAGTCCGACAACTTCGGCGCACCGGGGGTGTTTGGCAGCGCGCAGACTCATCGTGACAGCGCCTCGCTGCAGGGTGACTTCGGTGTGGCCGAGGGCCAGCTGCTGAGTGCCGGCGTGGACTGGAGCGAAGACAATCTGGACGGCAGCAGCGCCGGGTATCTCGTCGACAGCCGCCGCAACACCGGCGTGTTCGTGCAGTACCAGGGCCGCTTCGGCCGCCACCAACTGCAGGCCAGCGCCCGCAACGACGACAACCAGCAGTTCGGCAACCACGCCACCGGCAGCGTTGGCTGGGCGATGGAACTGGGCCACGGCCTGCGCGTCAACGCCAGCTACGGCACCGCGTTCAAGGCACCGACCTTCAGCGACCTGTACGACCCGTGGAGCGGCGTGCCGACGTTGAATCCGGAGAAGTCCAAGAGCGCCAACCTCGGCGTTTCGCAGCAGGGCCAGGGCTGGCACTGGGGCATGGATGTGTACGAAACCCGCATCGATGACCTGATCACCTACGATGCGTCCACGATGAAAATGCAGCAGGTGGAGAAGGCGCGCATCCGTGGTGCCGAGCTGACCGGTGGCGTGCTGCTGGCCGGCTTCGACATCAACGCGCAGCTGAGCTACACCGACCCGCGCAACCGCACCCACGGCAGCACCCAGTTTGACAACTGGCTGCCGCGCCGTGCACAGCAGACTGCGCGCCTGGACATTGACCGTCGCTTCGGCGATTTCCGCGCCGGCCTGACCGTACAGGGCGCGGGCAAGCGCTTTGACAACGCCAGCAACTCGGTGAAGGTTGGCGGCTACGGCACGCTGGACCTGCGCACCGAGTACGCGCTGACACCGGAGTGGTCGCTGCTGGCGCGTGCCGCCAACGTTTTCGACCGCAGGTATGAGACGGTGGCGTGGTTCAACCAGCCGGGCCGTGAGTACCAGTTGAGCGTGCGTTACCAGCCGAAATGAGGAAACGCGCCGGGCATTCCCGGCGCTTTCTCTGTAGAGCCGAGCCCATGCTCGGCTCAGGCAGCAAAGCAGCCGAGCATGGGCTCGGCTCTACACCGGGACGCCGGCGGCCAACCCCGGCAATTCACGCAGATCGTCGATCACCGCCACGGCATGCGCGGTGGCCATGTCCAGGCCGCGCGGGTAGCCGTAACGCACCAGCGCGATCGGCATGCCTGCATCTTCGGCGGCGCGGTAGTCGGTCAACGAATCACCCACCATCAGGCAGGCATCCACCGGCAGCCCGAAGTGCGCAGCGATGTGCCGCAGCGGTTCGCCACTGGGCTTGCGCTGCGGCAGCGAATCGCCGCCCAGTATCAGCGCGAACGCATCACCGATGCCCAGGTGCTGCAGCAGCGGTGGCACCAGCGCTTCGGGCTTGTTGGTGCAGATCGCCAGCGGCACGTTGCGTGCACGCAGTTGCGCCAGCGCTTCACCCACGCCATCGAACAGGCGCGGGCTACGCAGCAGGCATTCGCGGTAGTGCACCATGAACACCGGCATGACCTCGGCCAGGTCGACCTCACGACCCGCGGCATGCACGGCCTGCTCGACCAGGCGGCGCACACCGTCGCCGATCCAGCCCAGCACCGTGGCTTCCGGTACGCGTGCCACACCGATGTCCTCCAGCGTGCGGTTCAGCGCTTCGGCGATATCAGCTGCGCTGTCGACCAGCGTGCCATCAAGGTCGAACACGACCAGTGGATAGGGATACGACAAGGGACGGCACCTGCATGACGTGGGGCCGTCCATTGTACGCCGCTGGTTTTTGCACCGATCCGCCTCAGCCGATCCGGCGCGCGCGGGTAGCCAGGAACGTGGGCAAGTAACGGTCGATCAGGAAACGCGGCTGCGGCTGCCAGTCCTCCATGAAGCGATCGATGATGAAGCCGGCATCCAGCTGGCCACCGATCAGTTCGGTCAGGCTGTGGCCGAAGGTCAGTGCATCGCCCCGTGCCAGCTTCGCCTCGCGCTCGGCTGGCGGCAGGTCTTCCAGGTCCGAATAGGGAATGGCGTACTGCGGCCGGATCAGGCCCTGTGCATCCAGCTGCGGATCGCGCGCACCGACGAACAGCACCGGGTTGTAGAAGCTGGCCATCAGCATGCCATCGCGTGCCAGCACACGGCGGCATTCGGTCCACACCGGGCGCACGTCAGGCACGTACAGGTTCGAGATCGGGTGGAACACCACGTCGAAACTGTCGTTGGCGAACACGTGCAGATCGCGCATGTCACCCTGCACGGTGCGCAGCTGCAGGCCATCGCGCGCAGCGACCCTGCGGTCCTGTTCCAGCTGCCCGTCGGACAGGTCGAACACGGTGACGTCAGCGCCCGCAGCGGCCAGCACCGGTGCCTGCTGGCCACCGCCCGAGGCCAGGCACAGGATGCGACGGCCGCGCACATCACCCATCCAGTCCAGCGGCAGCGCGCGGGGCGTCAGGTGCACCTGCCAGCGGCCTTCGCGCGCGGCGGCGATCGTTGAACTTTCCACCGGGCGCGACCATTCGCGCACTTCGCTGGCCTGGCGGTCCCAGGCAGCACGGTTGTGGTCGATCAAGGCCTGTCCATGGTTCATGTGTTCTCCTTGCCCGGTGGGCGCCAATCCAGATCCTGGAAGGCCGGGCTGGCGAAACACTCGCCCAGGAAATCCAGGAATCGCCGCATGATAGCGGGCTGCTGGCGCCGTGACGCGTACACCGCATGAATGCCGAGTTCGTCCAGGCTGAATTCGGGCAGCAGTTCGATCAGCTCGCCACTGCGCAGCAGCGGCGCCACCTGGTAGGTCGGCAGCATGGCGATACCGGCACCGGCCCGCACCGCCTCCAGCAGCAGCGAGGCCTCGTTCGCGCTGATGTTGCCGCCCACCGCCACCGACAGCGAACGTCCATCGCGGTGCAGCTGCCACAGGCTTTTACCGACGTAATGGTGGGTCAGGCAGTTGTGCGCGGCCAGGTGCTCGGGGGCGGTCGGCGTGCCACGCGCCTGCAGGTAGGACGGCGTCGCGCACAACACCGAGCGGCAGGTGGCCAGGCGCCGTGCGATCAGGCTGGGGTCGATCTGGCGCGCGATGCGCACGGCCAGGTCCACCCGCTCTTCCACCAGGTTCACCGTGCGGTCGACCAGCAGCAGCTCGATGCGTGCCGCCGGATGGCGCGCAACGAAGCCGGCCACGGCCCGTGCCAGGTGGCTCTGCCCGAACGACACGCTGGCGGTCACCCGCAGCGTGCCGTGCGGCTCGGGATCATCACTGGCCAGCTCGCCCTGCAGTTCTTCGCCGATCGCCAGCATCTGCCGGAAGCGCGCCAGCGCCGCCTCGCCGGGGCCGGTCAGGCTGATCCGGCGCGTGGTCCGGTGCAGCAGGCGCGCACCCAGCCACCCTTCAACCTCGGCCAGGTAGCGGGAGACCATCGCCCGCGACATGTCCAGCACCTCGGCGGCGGCGGTGAGGCTGCCGCGCTCGGCCACCTCGACGAACACGGTCATGGCGGTCAGTCGGTCCATCTGCTCGATTCCTGCAACAAACAAACGCGTTATACGCTGTTTTTCGATCAACTGCAGCAGCCTAGAGTGACCCCATTCCCACCCCACACCGCCCCACGGAGTCCTGCCATGAAGATCGCCCTCGTTGGTTCCACCGGCAACATCGGCCGCCAGATCGCCCGCCACGCGCTGGCCCGCGGCCACGAACTCACTGTCATCGTGCGCAGCGCGCAGGACCTTCCGGCTGAACTGGCCGGTGCGCATCCGGTGGTCGCCTCGCTGGACGACCTGGATGCGCTGGTCGCCGCCATTGCCGGCCACGACGTGCTGGCCAGTGCCTACGGCCCGCGCCCCGGCGATGACATCGGCCGTGTGGGCGAGGTCGCCGCGCAGCTGGCCGCCGCCGCACGCAAGGCCGGTGTACCGCGCCTGGTGGTGGTCGGTGGTGCCGGCAGCCTGGAAGTCGCGCCCGGCGTGCAGCTGGTCGATACCCCCGACTTCCCGGAGGCCTACAAGCCGTACGCGCTGGCCCATCGCGAGGCGTTCAACCGCCTGCAGGCAGTGGACGACCTGGACTGGACCTTCTTCTCGCCGGCCGCAGAAATCGGCCCGGGCGAAGAGCGCGGCCAGTACCGCGTGCAGCCCAAAGCGTTCCTGGCCGATACCAGCGGCCACAGCCGCATCAGCTACGCCGACTACGGTGCAGCGTTCGTCGCCGAGCTGGAAGCGCACCAGTACCCGAAGCAGATCATCACCGCAGCGTATTGATCCACGCACGTCCCATGTAGAGCCAAGCCCGCGCTCGGCTCTACGCGAACATGCAGCCGGGCATTGGCCCGGCTCTACACAAGGAATTCCCATGCGTACCGCTGCCCTGCTGCTTCCCCTCGCCCTGGCCGCCAGCTTCACCAGTGCGCCGCTGCTGGCCGCCCCGGCCACCACGGCGCCGACGGCGGCAACGAAATCCCAGCTGCACCTGCAGACCTTCCATCCCGGCCCGCAGGCAATGTTCTCGGTGTCCTCGGTGCTGATCGAAGGCCGCCACGACGCGATCCTGGTCAATGCGCAGTTCGGTGCCAGCGACGCGCGCAAGCTGGTCGAGCTGATCCGCGCCAGCGGCAGGCAGCTGACCACGATCTACATCAGCCACGGCGATCCGGATTACTACTTCGGCCTGGCCACCCTGCAGGACGCGTTCCCGCAGGCACGCATCGTCGCCACCGCGCAGACCGTCGCCCATATCCAGCAGACCCAGGCCGGCAAGCTGGCCTACTGGGGACCGAAGATGGGTGCCGACGTGCCCGCGCGCATTGTGGTACCGCAGGTGCTGGATGGCGATGCCCTGCAACTGGAAGGCCAGCGCCTGCCGCTGATCGGCCTGGACGGACCGACCCCGGACCGCACGGTGCTGTGGGTGCCGTCGCTGCGCGCGATCGTCGGTGGCATTCCGGTGGTGGCCGGTGAGCACGTGTGGATGGCCGACACGCAGACGCCGAAGTCGCACACCGACTGGCTGCAGACCCTGCAGCGGTTGCAGGCGTTGAAGCCGAAAGTAGTGGTACCGGGGCATTACGCACCGGGTGCCGCACTGGATTCGAGTGCGCTGCGCTTCACCGCAGATTACATCCGCGCGTTCGATGCCGAGGCGGCGAAGGCCAAGGACAGTGCGGCACTGGTGAAAGCAATGCAGTCGCGCTACCCGAAGCTGGATGGCGTCGCATCGCTGGAGCTGAGTGCGAAGGTGGCCAAGGGCGAGATGCAGTGGCCATGAGGTAGGGAGTTTTCTTTTGCAGGGCTGCGCCCTGCACCTGCTCAATGCAACGGCAACAGCCGAAGCAACAGCAAAAGCTGGTCTCCTGAGGGTTGGCGGGGTGGGTCCGGTTGCGGGGGACGCTGCAAGTACGTCCATGTAAGCTCGGTCGCCGCATCCATGCGGCTCACGCCCCCGCAACCGGACCCACCCCGCCTTCGACAGTTTCCCGCTATCTGTCGGAACCTGCTGCTGATGGTGGGTGCCGACCGTTGGTCGGCACGGGGTCAGAGCCCGTTGCTGCGCAACGGGCTCTGACCCCACTGTTTGATGATTAGGTATCTGTGGGTTTGTTCATGTCGTGCTCGAACAATTCCCCCTGCACCACCGGCTCCTTCTCGCGGAAGCCGCCGAGCCCGACGCCGACCAAACGGTAACGGGTCTCCGCCGGCAGGTCGACGCGGGCGCGCAGGGCCAGTGCGATGTCGCGCAGTTCTTCCATCGATTCCGGTGGGCGCTCCGGGGTGAAGCTGCGGGTGAGGATGCGGAACTGCGCGGTCTTCAGTTTCAGCACCACGGTGTGGCCGACGCGTTCGGTCTTGCGCGTGGCCTTCCAGGTCTTCTCCGCCAGCTGCACGATCGCTTCGCCCAGGTCTTCCAGCGGCAGGTCTTCGGCGAAGGTGTCCTCCGAGGAAATCGACTGCACCTGCTGGTCCGGTTCCACCGGCCGCTCGTCGATGCCGCGTGCACGGTTGTACAGGCTGCGGCCGAAGCTGCCGAATGCTTCTTCCAGGTCGATCAACGCCCACTGCCGCAGATCGCCGCAGGTGACGATGCCGCGCGCGGCAAGTTTTCCTTCCATCACCTTGCCGACGCCGGGCACCCGGTTCACTGGCAACGGCTGCAGGAACGCGTCCACCCGCTGCGGGGGGATCACGAACTGGCCATCAGGTTTGCGCCAGTCCGAGGCGATCTTGGCCAGGAACTTGTTTGGCGCGATGCCAGCTGAAGCAGTCAGGTTCGTTTCCTCGCGGATCTGCGCGCGGATGGTGCGGGCGATGTCGGTGGCCAGTTCGATGCCGCTCTTCGGCTCGGTCACATCGAGGTAGGCCTCGTCCAGCGACAACGGCTCGACCAGGTCGGTATGCCGCAGGAAGATCGCGCGCACCTGCTGTGACACCGCCTTGTAACGTGCGAAGTCCGGCGGCACGAAGATCGCATCCGGGCACAGGCGCTCGGCACGCACGGCGGGCATCGCCGAACGCACGCCGAACACGCGTGCCTCGTACGAGGCCGCGCACACCACCGAACGCGCGCCACGCCATGCCACAACCACCGGCTTGCCGCGCAGTGACAGATCGTCGCGCTGCTCCACCGACGCGTAGAACGCGTCCATGTCGACGTGGATGATCTTGCGCAGTCGGGTCATGTCAGGCGGAAAGGGCGGGGGCGTGCCGGACGGGCCACACGCCGAAGTATGGTCGTTGCACATCAACAGGATGCGCGTATTCCATTGAAAACACTACGGTTGCGTACGGTTGAAATGTTTGATCGGCGCAGTTTCCACGGGCATCCTCGAGCGCTTGTTTGCTTGTTTCCCTGTTTCCCCGCTTCCAGGATTGTGCTTCATGACCCGTCTCCACGCGTTCAACCGCGAACAGCTGCTGGCCAGCGCACGCGGTGAACTGTTCGGCACCGCCGCCGGCCGTTTGCCCAACGATCCGATGCTGATGTTCGACCGCATCACCGACATCCGCGAGGACGGCGGACCGCATGGCAAAGGCATGGTACGCGCCGAACTGGATATCCGCCCGGACCTGTGGTTCTTCGGCTGCCACTTCATCGGCGACCCGGTGATGCCCGGCTGCCTGGGCCTGGACGCCATGTGGCAGCTGACCGGCTTCTTCCTGACCTGGCTGGGCGCCCCCGGCAAGGGCCGCGCGCTGGGCTGTGGCGAAGTGAAGTTCACCGGCCAGGTGCTGCCGGAGGCCAAGCTGGTGCGCTACGAGATCGATATCAGCCGTGTCATCAACCGCAAGCTGGTGATGGCCCAGTCGGACGCGCGCATGTACGTGGATGACCGCGAAATCTACAGCGCGCGCGACCTGCGCGTCGGCCTGTTCACTGAAACCGGGAGCTTCTGATGCGTCGCGTCGTCATCACCGGCATGGGCATCACGTCCTGCCTCGGCAATGATCTGGATACCGTTTCGGCTGCGCTGCGCGAAGGGCGCTCGGGCATCACCGCCTTGGCCGACCACGCCGAAGCGGGCCTGCGCAGCCAGGTCGGCGGCCGCGTCGACCTCGACCTGGACGCGCTGATCGACCGCAAGCAGAAGCGCTTCATGAGCGATGCAGCGGCCTTCGCCTATCTGGCCATGCGCGATGCCATCGCCGATGCCGGGCTCAGCGCCGATCAGGTCAGCAATCTGCGTACCGGCCTGATCGCCGGTTCCGGTGGCGGCTCCAGCGAGTGGCAGATCGGCGCGGTCGACTTGCTGCGCGAACGTGGCGTGCGCAAGGTCGGCCCGTACATGGTGCCGCGCACGATGTGCTCGACCGTCTCGGCCTGCCTGGCCACGGCCTACCAGATCAAGGGCGTCAGCTACTCGCTGTCGGCCGCCTGCGCCACCTCGGCGCACTGCATCGGCGCTGCCGCGGACATGATCCGCCATGGCGCGCAGGACATCATGTTCGCCGGTGGCGGCGAAGATCTGCACTGGTCGATGAGCGTGATGTTCGACGCGATGGGCGCGCTGTCGACCAGCTTCAACGAGACCCCGGCCAGCGCCTCGCGTCCGTACGACAAGGACCGCGACGGCTTCGTCATCGCCGGCGGCGGCGGCATGCTGGTGCTGGAGGACTACGACCACGCCGTTGCGCGCGGCGCGCACATCCATGCCGAGCTGATCGGCTATGGCGTGACCTCCGACGGCGCCGACATGGTCGCCCCGTCCGGCGAAGGCGCGGTGCGCTGCATGAAGATGGCGCTGCAGGGCGTCGATCGCCCGCTGGACTACCTCAACACCCACGGCACCTCCACGCCGCTGGGCGACGTCACCGAGCTCAATGCGATCCGCGAAGTGTTCGGCGATGCGGTGCCGCCGCTGTCCTCGACCAAGGCGCTGTCCGGCCATTCGCTGGGTGCGGCCAGCGTGCACGAGGCGATCTACTGCCTGCTGATGATGCGCGATGGCTTCGTCGCCGGTTCGGCCAACATCGGCGAACTGGACCCGAAGGTGGAGAGCTTCCCGATCCTGCGCGAAAGCCGCGAGCAGAAGCTGGATACGGTGATGTCCAACAGCTTCGGCTTCGGTGGCACCAACGCCGCGCTGGTGTTCGGGCGGGTGTGATGGGGAAGGCGTGCCGACCAACGGTCGGCACCCACCAAATAGATGTAGAGCCGAGCCATGCTCGGCTCAGTGCCAACCAAGGTTGGCACCCACCGGGGGCATTGGGGCGTGCCGACCCACGGTCGGCACCTACCGGTTACCTCGGCAACAACGGCACCAGCAATGCGCGCGCGTCCACCAGCGACCCTACGATGCGGTGGCCCAGTGCGCGCAGCTCTTCATCAGGATGCACCAGGTCCGGCACCTGGATCACGGTCATGCCGGCCGCCAGCGCCGCGCGCGTACCGGCCGGTGAGTCTTCCAGCGCCAGGCAACGCTCCGGCGCCTGGCCCAGCCGCTGCGCGGCCAGCAGGTAGATATCCGGCGCCGGCTTCGGCCGCGCCACGTCGCCGCTGGTGATCACCGCATCGAAGTACGGCAGCAGGCCAGCAGCGGCCAGCTTGCGGTTGGCCCGCGGCTGCCGCGTGGTGGTTGCCACCGCACGCGGGATCGCATGTGCCTTCAGCAGCTCCAGCAGCTCCAGGATGCCCGGCCGCAGCGGCAGACCGGTCTGCGTGCGTGCTTCGTACAGCTCATGGCAACGTGCCGCCACGGCGTCGATCACGCTGTCCTCGATGCCCTGCGCACGCAGCAGCGCGTGCGTATCGCGGTCACCGAGGCCGACCATGCGCAGGAACACCGCCTCGTCCAGGCCCAGCCCGAATTCGTCGGCGGCCTCGCTCCAACAGGCCAGCGAGACCCGCTCGCTGTCGATCATCAGGCCGTCCATGTCGAAGATGACGGCGTCGGGGAGGAACGGCAGCGCAGCGATGGTGGTCATGGAGCGAACAGCGTATCCAGGTCGGTGGAAGTGAGCTGCCGCCATTGCCCTTCGTCCAGCCCCTGCAGGTCCAGCCCGCCGACGCGGCTGCGGTGCAGGGCCTGCACGTGGTTGCCGGTGGCGGCGAACATGCGGCGTACCTGATGGTAGCGGCCTTCATGCAGCACCAGGCGCGCGCGACGCGCATCCACCACTTCCAGTTCAGCCGGCAGCAGGGGCGTCTTCTCGGACTCCAGCATCAGCGTGCCGCTGGCGAACAGCGCCACCTCGTCGCCGCGCAGGTCCTCGCTCAACTCGACCTCATAGACTTTCGGCAGCTTCGACTTCGGCGAGATGATCCGGTGCAGCAGGCCACCGTCGTCGGTCAGCAGCAGCAGGCCACTGGTCTCGCGGTCGAGGCGGCCCACTGTAGACAGCACCGGATCGCGGTCGCGGAAGCGCGGCGGCAGCAGGTCGTAGATCAGGCGGCCGGTGTCCTTGGTCGAGCAGGTGTAGCCGGCCGGCTTGTGCAGCGCGATCGACAGGCCCACCGGCGGGTCCAGCGGCTCGCCGTCGACGCGGATCGCCTCGTGCGGCACCTGGTCGTCGGCATACAGCACCTCGCCGTCGGCGTCGGTGACGCGGCCTTCGCGGAACATCCACTGCACCTGCTTGCGGCTGCCGTAGCCCAGGTTGGCGATGAGCTTGACCAGCTTCACTTGCCCTTCCCCTTCACCGCTTCCACCAGCTTGAAGCCATCACGCTCGGCGATCACGCGCACCGCGCCAAAGCTCTCGTTGAGCGTGTACTCGTACGGCAGGTGGCGGTTGGCCACCACGTACAGGCGTCCGCCCGGGCGCAGCGCCTGCGCGGCCACGGCGATGAAGCGCTGGCCGATGTCCGGGCGATCGGCGCGCGAGGGCGTGTGGAATGGCGGATTGCTGATGATGACGTCATAGCCCGGCTCGATGCCGGCGGTGACGTCCTGCCACAGGAAGCGCAGCGGCAGCGGACGCGGCGGCGGTGCCAGGTTCAGCTCGGCCAGTGCCAACGCGCGCTGCTCCGCTTCGTACAGGTCCAGCGCGGTGATCTTCGGGCAGCGCTCCAGCAGCTCGCGCGACAGGTAGCCGTAGCCGGCACCGAGGTCGGCGGCGCGGCCGGCCAGGTCGGCCGGCAGGTGCTCGGCCAACAGCGCCGAGGCCGGATCGATGCGATCCCAGGCGAACACGCCCGGGCGGCTGAGGAAACGGCCGCCGACGATCGGCCGCACCGCATCCAGTGCCGACCAGCGCTTGGCCAGGTCGGCGTCGTGCTGGCCCTGCATCGGGGCGGTCCAGTACACGCGGCAGTGGTTCTTGGTCAGGCTGCCGCCGAGGCCGGTCAGTTGCTTGAGGTCGCCCTCGCCCGAGCGTGCACCTTCGTTGTTGGACTGGCAGGCAACGATGCGGCCGCCGTCGGCGACCAGCGCCAGCGCACGGGCAAACAGCGCGCGGGCTTCTTCACGCTGGCGCGGCGGCAGCACCAGCACCAGCGGGTAACGGCCCTTGCCGGCCACATCATCCAGCTGGCCACTGACGGTCCAGCCGGCGGCCTGCTGCAGCGGCTGCGCGAACGGGGCGAAGCTCTGCTCGCAGTGGACCTCGCGGCTGCCGGCCGCTTCACGCAGCGGCCAGCCGTCGCGGGCACGCAGGAAGGCCACCGGGCCCTCCGGCCAGCGCAGGGCGCCTTGGGAGAACGGCAGGAACAGGGTCTGCAGGGGGGCGTCGTCGCTGGAGGCCATCGGCGCGGGTACTTCAAGCGTGAGGGCCGTCCATTGTACCGGCTTGGCCGGACCGGCCCCGGTATGCCGCTTTGCGAAACCCGAACGGGGCCTTGATCTGCCAGCAACATTGAAACGTTCAGGGTAGAGGCTCCCCCGGAAACCCAGGAGAACCTGCATGCGAGCCTTGTTCGTCGGTGGCGTGGTCGACAACAGTGAAATGGACCTGGAAGGCAGCCATCCGCCCGTGCATTACCCCGAGGACACCGGCGGCGGCCACTCGCGCTATCGGCTGCACCAGGTCGGTCATGGCGCCGACGGCAGCGTGGCCTATGCGGTGTACGGCGCACCGGACCTGGCCGATGACGAGGTGGCCCGGGTGGCGGAAGAACGCGCCTATGCGCGCCGGTTCGAGGCGACACCGACCTTGTTCGAGCACTGACACACCGGTAGCGCCCGAGCCCACGCTCGGGCGACGGCGCAGCCGAGCGTGGGATCGGCTCTACATCCGATCAAGGCGCCCTGGGTGGCAGACGGTTGACGCTGGCGATCTCGTCCAGCCACACATGGTGCTGCTGCACCGGCGTGTCGTAGTCATCCAGGCGCAACTGGCCGTTGCTGCCTTCGTCGCCGGCGTCGTTGCGGTACTGCTGCACGGTCGGTTTCACCGCCACGGTGCCGAGCAGGCGGCGACCATCGTGCAGGGTCAGTTGCACCTGCGTTTCGCCTTCCAGCTGCGGCAACAGGGCTTCCAGGCGCGCGATCTGCGCCGGATCGGTATGGATGCGGGGAGCTATACGGGACATCGGCGACCTCCTGCGTGCAGGGTCGCCGATCGGCCGTGAATGCTCAGTGCAGCGCGCTGTCCGCGCGTGGCACCTGCACCTTGCGTACCGCAGCCACCAGCTGTGCCACCGAGTACGGTTTGGCGACATGTTCCTGGAAGCCTGACGCCAGCGCTCGGCGCCGGTCATCGGCGCGTGCCAGCGCGGTCACGGCAACCGCCGGCAGGGTCATCGCATCCACGCCCATGTCCTCGCGCAGCGTGCGCACCAGACCATAGCCATCCATGCCCGGCATGCCGATGTCGGTCAGCATCACGTGGTACTGCAGGTGCCCGGTATCGGCCAGCAACGCCAGCGCTTCACCGGCCGAGCTGGCGGCCGACACACTCGCGCCCTGCTCTTCCAGCATGCGCCGCAGGTACTCCAGCACTTCCGGCTGGTCTTCCACCGCCAGCACATGCATGCCACGCAGCGGGTACGGTTCGACGATCACCGGCTCCAGGATCGGCCCGCTGATCACTTCGCGCAGCGGGCGTCGCTCGGCATCGGGAATGTGCTGCGGCAGTCGCACGGTGAAGGTGGCGCCGTGGCCATGGCCTTCGCTGGCGGCGGTGACGGTACCGCCATGCAGTTCGACCAGCTGCTGCACGATCGCCAGGCCCAGGCCGAGGCCGCCATGGCGTCGGGTGGTGGTGCCATCGGCCTGGCGGAAGCGGCTGAACAGATGGTTGAGGAACTCCGGTGCGATGCCATCACCGGTATCGCGCACCGTGATCACCCAGTGGTTGCCGTCGGCCTGCAGCTGCACGTCGATGCGGCCTTCGGCCGGGGTGAACTTGATTGCGTTCGACAGCAGGTTCCAGAACACCTGCTGCAGGCGGGTGGCATCGCCCAGCACCAGGCTGGGCTGCTCCGGCAGCAGCAGACTCACGTCCAGCGCCTTGCCTTCGGCGACCAGTTCCTGCGCACCGATGGCTTCGCCCAGCAGGTCGCGCAGGTCCAGTATCTCCACCTCCAGCTGCACCTTGCCCAGCAGCATGCTGCTGAGGTCGAGCATGTCCGAGATCAGCCGCTTCTGCGCACCGGCGCTGTTGGCGATCACATTCAGGCCCTTGTACAGCGGGCTGGTGTTGTCCACGCGCTGCAGCAGCAGCTCGCTCCAACCGAGGATGGTGGTCAGCGGCGTGCGCAGCTCGTGCGACAGCGTGGCCAGGAACTCGTCCTTCAGCCGCGCCATGTTCTCGGCGGCGCTGCGCGCGGCACGCTCGGACTGCAGCAGCTCCTCGCGGGCCAGTTCGATCTCGCGGCGTTCGGTCACGTCCGGGCTGCTGCCGGCCAGGCCGATGAAGCGGCCCATCCGTGAGAAACGCGGGCGTGCGTTCATCTCCAGCCAACGCCACTCGCCATCGGCGCGTCGGGCCCGCACCAGCGCATGCATCGACCGCTGCGCCTTCAGTGCTTCCTGCAGTTCGTACTCGAACACCGATGCATCGTCCGGATGCACCAGGCCGCGCCAGACATCTTCCGGCACGCGTGTTTCGTCACCGCCAAAGAACTCACTGAAAGCGCTGTTGACGAAACGGGCATGGCCGCGCTCGTCGAGCACCCACACCGGCATCGGCAGGCCGTCGGCCAGTGCGCTGAAGCGGGCTTCGCTTTCGCCCAGCTCCACTTCCATCTGCTTGCGTGCGGTGATGTCGAAGAACAGGATGCCGACCTTGTCTTCGCCCGGACGGCCCACGCGCACCGCATCAACCGCGAACGAGCGGCCCAGCGCACGCGCTTCCATCTCGAACTGGGCGGGGCGGCCACTGCGCGCGACCTCGCCGTAGATGCGGAACCAGTCCTGCTCGTGGCCCGGTTCCAGCGCCGTCATGCGCTGGCCACGCGCGTCCTTCAGGCCGGTGTGGCGCTCGAACGCATCGTTGACCTCGATGAAACGGTAGTCCACCGCGCGATCGCCCTCGAACAGCACCTGGATCACGCAGAAACCGGCGTTGATGCGCTCAAGCACGCCATGATGCAGGTCGGGTTCGGGCGCTGGCACCATCATCGGTGGGCGCTCCACGAGGGGCGGCAGTGTGGACAAGGGGCGTCTGTGCAGGCCGGATTGGAAGCACAGCATCTTCCAAAGCGCGTATTCACAGCGTCAAGCGCCGTCAGTCATGGTTGACGTCGATGAATTGGCGGCAACCACCCTTGCGCACGACGCAATCGGCCATTGCGGTGGCCCGGCCACAGGATCACACTCGATCTGTGATCAACATCGTCCCCAGCGCGGGGACGCAGGAGACCGTCATGAAACGCTCACTCGCGATTGCCCTGCTGGCAGGCGCCCTGGTGGCGGGCGGCGCCAACGCTGCACCGCGCACCGTGACCGATGCGGACGCGCCGCGCGCGTTGCAGGCCGATGGCCCGGTCAGCGTGAAATGGGAGGATCCGGCCAAATTCACCGAGATCCGCCAGAGCACCAACCGCTTCGAGGCCGAACGCGGTGACTGGGTACAGCAGCTGGCCCGCTACCTGCAGACCACCGCTGCCAAGCCGCTGCAGCCTGGGCAGACCCTCGATGTGACCCTGGTGGACATCAAGCGTGCCGGTGACTACGAGCCGTGGCACGGCCCGCGTGGCCGCGACATCCGGATCATGCGCGACATCTACCCGCCGCGGATCAGCCTGCAGTACACGTTGAAGGACGCCAGCGGCCGTATCGTCAGCGAGGGCGATGCGCGCCTCAGCGATACCGGCTACCTGCACAACCTGGGGCTGAAGAGCGACAGTGATCCGCTGCGCTACGAGAAGCGCCTGATCGATGACTGGGTGAAGCGCCAGCTGGCCAGCCAGGCCACCGCCGCGCGGTAATGCCGGGCGACGCGACCCACCGGGCTGCGCGGCAATGCCCGGCAACGCGACCCACCGGTAGGTGTCGACCTTGGTCGACACGCATTAGACGGCGCCGACCAAGGTCGGCCGCTACCGAAGCCGAGCGTGGGCTCGGCTCTACACGTATACCTTGGCCACGCGCTTGACCGCGCACGGCAGCTGGTACGCGCTCACGCCGCAACGCGGCGCCAGTTCGGACAGCGTCGGTGCGCTGCCCCACAGTTCCACCACGCTGCCGATGCCGGCCTGCGCATGTGCGGTCAGGTCCACCGTCAGCATGTCCATCGACACGCGCCCGATCAGCGCACCGGGCTGGCCGTCGATCAGCACCGGGGTGCCATTCGGGGCGAACTGCGGATAACCGTCGGCATAGCCGAGCGCGACCACACCCACGCGGGTGCGCGCCTTGGCCACGAAGCGTGCGCCATAGCCCACCGGCTCACCCGCCTCGATCCAGCGCTCGGCGATCACCTTCGACTGCATCGTCATCACCGGGCGCAGGCGCTCGGTCAGTGCCGTGTTGTCCGGCAGCGGATTGGCGCCGTACAGCATCAGGCCCGGGCGCACCCAGTCGCTGCGTACATCCGGCCAGCCCAGCAGCGCCGGCGAGTTGCACACGCTGGTCTCGCCACCCAGGCCGTCGATGGCCCGCGCGAAGGTCGCGGCCTGTTCGTGGGTGCGTTCGCTGTCCAGCTCATCGGCGCGCGCCAGGTGGGTCATCAGCACGATGCGCTCGACCTGCGGCAGCGCCGACAGGCGTGCATGCGCGGCACGGAAGCTGTCCACGTCCAGGCCGAGGCGATGCATGCCACTGTCCAGCTTCAGCCACACCGTCAACGGGCGCGGGCTGTCGAAGGCAGCAACGGCCTCCAGTTGCCACGGCGAACCGACAGCGAACCAGAAGTCATGCTCGGCCACCAGCGCCATGTCGCTGGGCTCGAAGATGCCTTCCAGCAGCAGGATTGGCGCACGGATGCCGGCCTGGCGCAGCTCCAGTGCCTCTTCGATGGTAGCCACGCCGAAGCCATCGGCCTCGTCTTCCAGCGCCTGCGCACAGCGCACCGCGCCATGCCCATAGGCATCGGCCTTGATGATCGCCAGGGCCTTGCCACCGCCCAGTTCACGGGCGAGCCGGTAGTTGCTGCGCAGGGCGCCCAGATCGATCAACGCGCGGGCAGGACGCATGTGCGGTTCTCGTGTTGCGGCGCGTGACCGTACTGGCCGTAGCGGAAAATATCCAGGCCTTCGGTGCTGATCTGCGGCTGGCGCGCGCTCATCAGGTCGGCCAGGTAGCGACCCGAGCCGCAGGCCATGGTCCAGCCCAGCGTGCCGTGGCCGGTGTTGAGGTACAGGTTGCGGAACGGCGTGGCGCCGATCACCGGCGTACCGTCCGGCGTGGCCGGGCGCAGGCCGGTCCAGAACTGCGCACGCGACAGGTCGCCGCCCTTCGGGTAGAGATCGCTGACCACCAGCTCCAGGGTTTCGCGGCGGCGCTGCGACAGCGACAGGTCGAAGCCGGCCACTTCGGCCATGCCACCGACGCGGATACGGTCGTCGAAGCGGGTCACCGCCACCTTGTAGCTCTCGTCGAGAATGGTCGAGGTCGGCGCCATCGCCGGGTCGGTGATCGGCAGGGTCAGTGAGTAGCCCTTCAGCGGGTACACCGGCAGGCGCATGCCCAGCGATGCGACCAGCGCCGGCGAATAGCTGCCGAGCGCGACCACGAAGCGGTCGGCGGTTTCCAGCTTGCCGTCGATGCGCACGCCGGTGATGCGGTCGCCATCGAACTCCAGGCCGGTGATGTCCTGGTCGAAGCGGAACTCGACACCGGCATCCACGCACATCTGCGCCAGGCGGCGGGTGAACAGCTGGCAGTCGCCGGTCTGGTCACGCGGCAGGCGCAGCGCGCCGACCAGGCCATCGACGTGGGCCAGGGCCGGTTCGGCCTGGATGATGCCGGCGCGGTCCAGCACCTCGTACGGCACGCCGTACTGGGCCAGGATCTCGATGTCCTGCGCCGAGGCATCCAGCTGCTGCTGGGTGCGGAACAACTGGGTGGTGCCCAGGTCGCGGCCTTCGAATTCGATGCCGATCTGCGCGCGCAGCTCGTTCAGGCAGTCGCGGCTGTACTCGGACATGCGCACCATGCGCGCCTTGTTGATCGCGTAGCGCTCATGGGTGCAGTTGCGCAGCATCTGCCACAGCCAACGGTACTGGGCCAGGTCCATGCCCGGCTTGATCGCCAGCGGCGCGTGCTTCTCGAACAGCCAGCCGATGGCCTTCTTCGGCACGCCCGGGGCCGCCCACGGCGAGGTGTAGCCGAACGACAGCTGGCCGGCATTGGCGAAGCTGGTTTCCAGCGCCGGGCCGGGCTGACGGTCGATGACCGTGACTTCAAACCCGGCCTGTCGCAGGTACCAGGCACTGGTGGTGCCGATCACGCCGCTGCCGAGAACTAGGACTCGCATGGGACTTCTCCAACCCGATCATTCCCTACACTGGAGCGTGCCGGGACCATAATTGGGGAAGTATAGACAGCCATTCCCAGTTGATTTGCCTGTTTTGAAATCAACCGGCAGGATGTTCTCCTGCAATTCATTCCCCAAGGTTGACGGCCATGGCCACCCGTACCCGCGAACTGGACAAGATCGACCGCAAGATCCTGCGCATCCTGCAGGCCGAGGGCCGTATCTCCTTCACCGAACTGGGCGAGCGGGTCGGCCTGTCGACCACGCCCTGTACTGAGCGCGTGCGTCGATTGGAGCGCGAAGGGGTGATCACCGGCTACCACGCCCACCTCGACCCGGCCGCGGTGAAGGCCAGCCTGCTGGTGTTCGTGGAGATCAGCCTGGCCTACAAGTCCGGCGACATCTTCGAGGAGTTCCGGCGCGCGGCGCTGAAGCTGCCCAACGTGCTGGAGTGCCACCTGGTATCGGGCGACTTCGATTACCTGCTGAAGGCGCGGATCAGCGAAATGGCCTCCTACCGCAAGCTGCTCGGCAGCACGTTGCTGACGCTGCCGCATGTACGTGAGTCGAAGAGCTACATCGTGATGGAAGAAGTGAAGGAAACGCTGAGCCTGCCGATTCCGGATTGAGGCGCTCGCAGGATGGGGTCAGAGCCCGCGGTGCGGGATCCGACCCCCGGAGTCCCTCAGCGCTGCTGCGGATGCTTCTGCGAGCGCTGTTCCTGCTGCTTGCCGCCCTTGTGCGGCTGCTGTGGGTCCATCTGTTGCTGCTGTTGCTGCTGCGGGTTGCGGCCCTGCGGTTCCTTGCCGGGATGACGGTTCTGCTGCTTTTTTCATGATCGCGATCCAGTGGACGAAGGACATGCGGCGGCGGAATGCCAGCGCAGGGCCACGGTGGTCCCGAAACGGTTAATCGCAAGCGAAAAAGCAGTGATCGCCAAGAGGCTGTTTTCGTGCGTTCAGCCCGCACGACGCGCAGGAGCTGCCAACCTTGCTTGGCCCATAGGTCAGCGCTTGATCTGCTGGCCATCACCGGCAGGCACGCTGTCGTAATAGCGGCCTGTACGCGAGTCGAACACGCGGTTCG
Source organism: Stenotrophomonas sp. YJH_SMC_16 (assembly GCF_059367875.1). Lineage (NCBI taxonomy): Bacteria > Pseudomonadati > Pseudomonadota > Gammaproteobacteria > Lysobacterales > Lysobacteraceae > Stenotrophomonas > Stenotrophomonas sp. YJH_SMC_16. Next base: position 334,123 of record NZ_JCAFRH010000004.1, read on the forward strand.
GGCCGGCCGGGCGCACGCCAGGCACGATGCGGCCATTGCGGTCATAGACCTTGTCGGCCGGCTTCGGTACCGGCGCCGGCGCGATCCGGGCGGGGCCGGTGGACTTGATCGGCTGTGCCGGCTGCGGCGACGGCAGCACCTGCGGCTGCGGGCGGGCAGCCTGTGGCGGAGGTGCCACCGGTTGCGGTGCCACGGTGGTGGCACTGCGGGTGGCGGTCGGGCTCGACGACGTCGGTACCTGGGCCTGCGCAACCAGGGGCAGCAGGCCCATCAACAGCAGGGGAAGGCTCGGTTTCATGTCACGCTCCGGCGTGGATCGCATTCACCTTGCGCCTGCACCTGTGTGCCGCCCATGAACGGCCATCACACTTGCAAGCGCGCGCCGGCACCCCCACGTTTTCCGGCATCCCCAGGCCATCGACCCCACGGAGCGCCGCCATGACCGCCTTCGACCTGACGCCCCCCACCGCCACCCAGACCGAGGCGCTGGTCGCCGGCCTCAGCGGCGAAGAACGCCGCGTACTGCTGCAGCACGGCACCGAGGCGCCGTTCTGCGGCGTATTCCTCGACAACAAGCGCGAGGGCGTCTACTGCTGCCGTCTGTGCGCACTGCCGCTGTTCCGCTCCAGCACCAAGTTCGATTCCGGCACCGGCTGGCCCAGCTTCTTTGCCCCGTTCGACCCGGCGCACGTGCGCGAGATCCGCGATACCAGCCACGGCATGGTGCGCACCGAGATCACCTGCGCGCGCTGCGGCAGCCATCTGGGCCACGTGTTCCCGGACGGTCCGCCGCCCACCTACGAGCGCCACTGCCTGAACTCCGTCTCACTTTCGTTCACCGGCAATGGCGAGCCCTGGCCCGACCCGTTGCAGCGTGGCGGCGCGGAAAGCGGCGTGGCGGGCTGAAACACCCCGCTGACCGGTTTCACAGAATTCCCTCTTCAGAAAACCGGGCGACGGGCCGACAAGGAGATATCCCCTCTCCTTGCGTCGCCCCATGCTCATCATCGTTGGATTCCTGGTCGTCATCATCAGCGTGATCGGGGGCTATCTCGGTGCCCACGGCCGCCTGGGTGCCCTCTGGCAGCCCTACGAGCTGGTCATCATCGGCGGCGCCGCGCTCGGCGCCTTCCTGGTCGGTACCCCGGCCAAGACGGTCAAGCAGACCCTGCAGGCCATGGTCGGCGTGTTCAAGGGCCCGCGCTACAAGCAGCAGGACTACATCGATGTCCTCAGCCTGCTCTATGAACTGCTCAACAAGGCCCGCCGCGAAGGCTTCATGGCGCTGGAAGACCATGTCGAGCGGCCGGCCGAGAGCGCGCTGTTCGGCAACTACCCCAAGGTGCAGGCCGACCACCACCTGATCGACTTCATCACCGACTGCCTGCGCCTGATGATCGGCAGCAACATCGAGCCGCACGAGCTGGAACCGCTGCTGGAACTGGAGCTGGAAAAGCACCATGCCGAGGCGATGGCACCGTCGCAGGTACTGACCAAGGTGGCCGACGGACTGCCCGGTTTCGGCATCGTGGCGGCGGTGCTGGGCATCGTCATCACCATGGGCTCGATCGGCGGCGACATCGTCGAGGTCGGCGGCCACGTCGCCGGTGCGCTGGTCGGCACCTTCCTCGGCATCCTGCTGGGCTACGGTTTCGTCGGCCCGATGGCAGCCGCGATGGAGGCCCGCGCCGAGCAGGACAGCCGCATCTACGAATCGGTCAAGACCGCCCTGCTGGCCTGCCTGCGCGGCTACAACCCGAAGATCGCGCTGGAATTCGCCCGCAAGACGCTGCCGTCGAACGTGCGCCCGGCCTTCTCCGATTTCGAGCAGCACCTGAAGACGGTCAAGTAAGCCATGGCCGAGACCAAGCCCACCGTCATCGTCCGCCGGGTCAAGAAGGCCGGCCACGCCGCCCATCATGGCGGTTCGTGGAAGGTGGCCTATGCCGACTTCGTGACCGCGATGATGGCCTTCTTCCTGGTGCTGTGGCTGATGGCCACCACCAACAAGAACGATCGTGCGGCCATTTCCGAGTACTTCCGCAACCCCAGCCCGCTGAGCGGGCAGAACGCCACGCCTGCGCCCGGCATGGCCGGCCCGGGCGGCGCCAGCACCTCGATGATCAAGCTGGGCGGTGCCACCGACGTTTCGCGTGGCAACAGCAACGATCCCTTCCAGAACCAGAAGGAAGCAGTACCGCAGCCGGTTGACCAGCAGCAGCGCGACAAGCAGCAGCTGGAACAGCTGATGAAGGAGCTGCAGGAAGCGATCAGCAGGAGCCAGGCGCTGGAACCGTTCAAGGACCAGCTGCTGCTGGACCTGACCCCGGAGGGCCTGCGCATCCAGATCGTGGACAAGCAGAACCGGCCGATGTTCGACCTTGGCAGCGCCACGCTGAAGCCGTACACGCAGCAGATCCTGCACGAGCTGGCCGAGTACCTGAACCATGTGCCGAACCGGATCAGCCTGACCGGTCACACCGACATCACCGCCTATTCCGCCGCTCGCGGCTATGGCAACTGGGAACTGAGCGCCGACCGTGCCAATGCCGCACGCCGCGCGCTGATCGATGGTGGCCTGGACGACGGCAAGATCACCCGCGTGGTCGGCCTGTCCTCCTCGGTACTGTTCGACAAGGCCGACCCGCAGAACCCGATCAACCGCCGCATCAGCATCGTGGTGATGACCCAGGCTGCCGAAGCGGCCGCCCTGGCCGGTGCCGGCCCGCAGGTGGGGCTGTCGGCGCCGACCGCCGACCCGGATGTGCAGGCCGCGCAGGGTGAGGCGCACTGAACCGGGGTCAGATCCCTTTCCCCTGGAAAGGGATCTGACCCCACCTGCGTGCGGCCGCTACAATGGCGGTCTTTCCGTTTCCAGGTGATCCCACCCCATGTCCCAGAACTCCAAGGCCAAGCGCGACAAGCGCAAGAAGCAGCAGGCCAAGCGTCCGTTCCTGCGCCTGAACGCCCAGCAGCAGGTGCAGAACCATGCCGTGCTGACCAACGAAGACGGCCAGGTGGTCGCGGCCATCGGCCTGCAGGGCCGTGAGTGGCTGCTGGCCATCGGCGGCCAGACCATGGGCAACGCCGAAAACCCGGTGCCGATGCTGGCCATGCTCAAGCACCTGTCCAACGTGCAGGAAAAGGAAGGCCGCAAGGTCAACCTGGAGTACTCCGAGCTGCTGCAGAAGCTGCTGGACACCCTGGCAGCCGAATCCGAGCAGACCGCTGACGAGTACCTGGACAAGCTGGTCGCCGAGTTCGAGACCGTGGAAGCCGAAGAAGGCGAAGAAGCCGCTGAGGCCGCCGAAGGCGAAGTGGTTGAAGCTGCTGCCGAGGCCACCCCGGCCGCTGACAGCGACAGCAAGCCGCAGGCCTGAACCGGCCGCGGCGGTGACGGTCTACGTCGATGACGCGGTGCATCCCTGGCGCGGACAGCGCTGGGCGCACCTGATGGCCGACACCCTGGCCGAGCTGCACGCGATGGCGGCGCAGCTCGGCATTCCACCGCGGGCCTTCCAGAACAAGGCCAGCGGTGCGCACTACGATGTCACTTCCGAGCTGCGCGCGCAGGCCATCGCGCTCGGTGCGCGGGCGATTTCCCGGCACGCCGACCGTGACCTGGTCAAAGCGGTGATTGCCAACGCCAGGGCGCAGTACCGGCCGTAGTGCGTGGTGTGCTCGCCGGGCATGGCCCGGCGCTACCACGGGCTGGCGGAACAGGTAGCGCCGGGCCATGCCCGGCGGGTCGGATCATCGATCAGAACGGGTCGCTGCCCAGGCGGATTTCGACGTTCAACAGCGAGCACAGCGCCAGCATCGCGTCGTCGTCGCGGGTCAGCGCCATCACGCCGGTGAAACCGTCGCTGCCGGCATCCACGCTCCACAGCGTGTAGTTGTGCTCGCGCAGGCGGTCGAAGGCGGTGGACATCAGCTGCACGCCGTCCAGGCCTTCGGCGAAGTCCTCGTCATCCAGGTCGCCGCCCCAGTCCAGCTGCAGGTTGAAGCGCGCCGACAGCTCGTTCACCGCCGACTGCAGCGATTCCAGGTCATCGCGCTCGACCTCGAAGCCGGACTGCCAGGCGATGGCCGTGAACAGTGCCGGCACCCAGTCACTGTCCGCTTCCAGCGGCTGCCCGTCCTCGGCCAGGTGCTCGCGCCAGCGGTTGAACTGCTGCAGGGCCAGCTCTTCGTCGCCCGGGTTGATCAGCACCAGCAGGTTCCAGACCCGGGCCTCGAAGCCGTCTTCGTCGAAGTCGTGGATGTCTTCCTCGAAGTCGAAATAGTCGCTGTTGTCGGGCATGGCGGAACTTCCTCTGGGGCAGGCCGGCATTCTACGGTTTATCCTGTGCCGCTGAAGCCGGCCTTGGTGGCCGTCACTGTGAATGAAGCGATGAGCGATACCCCTCCCGACCACCTGGCGATCAACCCGGCCAGCCCCTTCCATGATGCGCAGGCGCTGGAGCGCGGCGTCGGCGTGCGTTTCAACGACGTCGAGCGCGACAACGTCGAGGAATACTCGGTCAGCGAAGGCTGGATCCGCGTGCAGGCCGGCAAGGCCCGCGACCGCCGCGGCAACCCGATGACGATCAAGGTCAAGGGCAAGGTCGAGGTGTATTTCCTGGACCAGAAACCGGAATAACCGGCACCGGCATGTAGAGCCGAGCCTGTGCTCGGCTGCTTTTCGTTCCGGGTTCATGACGCCTGAAGCAAGCGTAGCCGAGCATGGGCTCGGCTCTACATGCCAGGGCGGAATCCGCGTCAGCGTCAGCAACGCCCGGTCCCAGGCGTCACTCGCGCTTGCGCGATTCCAGCAGGTCCAGGTTGCGGATCAGGCGCCGCGAGATCTCATCGGAGATCACCCCGCGCCGGGTCAGCCGGAACAGCTCCTCGCGTTCGGCATTGAGGCCGGCGCTGCGCAGCTGGCGGTAGCCCATTTCCATGCGCCGCACCTTCTCCGGGTCCACGTCGGGCCCCTCGCTGTCGCGCTCCAGGTGGCGCTGGTACAGCAGGCTCACCCGCGACGCGGCGTCGTTGTACAGCTGCACGTTCTCGGTGTTCTGGTTCATCACCAGCTGCTGGCGCATGCGCTCGACCCCGGCCAGCGCCGCCTTCGACGACAGCCGGCGCGCCAGGTCCTCTTCCTTGCGTTCACCCGAATCGGCCGGCAGCTGCAGGCCCTTCAGCAGCTGCGGCAGCGCGATGCTGGCGCCGAGCAGCGAGAACAGGATCACCGAGGCGGCCAGGAAGATCACCAGGTCACGTGCCGGGAACGCACTGCCATCAGGCAGGAACAGCGGCAGGGTCAACACGCCGGCCAGGGTGATCGCACCGCGCACACCGGCCACCGAGGTCGCCACCACGATGCGCCAGTTCGGTGCCTCGCCCCGCTCCAGGCCGCGACGGCGCGCGCGCAGCAGGTTCCAGCGCAGCGACAGCCACACCCACAACAGGCGCAGCACGACCAGCGCCAGATTGATCACCACCACATACACCAGCAGCCACCACGCACTCTGGTGGCCGGTCTCGTTCATGGTGGTGGTGGCGCGTTCGACGATGCCTGGCAGCTGCTCGCCCAGCAGCACGAACATGATGCCGTTGAAGCTGAACTGCAGCATGTTCCAGACCCCGGCACGCTGCACGCGCATGCTGCCGGAGACGCGGCCGGTCAGCTCGACATAGCTCATCGCGATACCTGCGGCGACCGCGGCGAGGATGCCGGAGGCGTGGATCTCTTCGGCCAGCAGGTAGGCCGCGAACGGAATGAGCAGGTTGACCAGCATCGCCGCGCCCGGCTCTTCGCCGAAGCGGCGCCACAGCCAGCGCTGGAAGGTCGACACACCAAGGGTGACCGCCACGCCCACCGCAAGGCCGGCCACGGCCACCCACACGAAGGTCAGCGAGGCCGTGGCCAGCGAGAACGTGCCGGTCATCACCGCAGCCACCGCGAACCGGAAGCAGACCAGGCCCGATGCATCGTTGAGCAGCGACTCGCCTTCCAGGATGTGCATCAGGCGCTTGGGAATCGGCGCCTTGGAGGCGATCGCACCCACTGCCACAGGATCGGTCGGCGACACGATCGCCGCCAGCGCGAAGCACACCGCCAGCGGCATCACCGGAATCAGCCAGTGGATCAGGAAGCCTGCGCCGATGACGGTGAACACCACCAGGCCGAACGCCAGCTCGAGGATCGCGCCCTTGTCGCGGAACAGGCCCTGCTTGGGAATGCGCCAGCCATCCAGGAACAGCAGCGGCGGCAGGAACAGCAGGAAGAACACTTCCGGCTCCAGCGCGTGGCCGCGGTTGAACACCCCGGCGATCACCGCGCCCAGGCCGATCTGCACCAGCGGCAGCGGCAACGAGAACGGGAGGACGCGAACCAGGTAGCCGCTGGCGACAACGGCCACCAGCATCGCCAGGACGACTTCAATGGTATGCATGCTTCTTCCAGGAAGCGGCGCGCGGGGAGGCTCGAAGGCCAGCGCCGGAAACCCGGAAAAAACTACCACATGCGGCCACGACCGCGATGGCCGGGGCCGCCGCGCGTCAGCCCCGGCTCATGCCCCGTCGAAGCGGTACAGATCCATGGCGAGGAAGCCGGCATCGATGCCGGCGTCGATGCGGCGTGCACCGAAGCCGCCCTCGCCGGCCGCGCCCATCGCGAAGAACAGCGGCAGCAGGTGCTCGTCGGTCGGGTGCGCGCGTTCGGCGAACGGCGCCTGCCGGCGGTAATCGAGCAGGGCCTGGCGGTCATCGGCGGCCAGGCGCTGCTCCACCCACTCGATGAAGGGCCGCACGTAAGGCGCTTCCTTGCCGTCCTGGTAGTCGCCCCAGTCGTGCAGATTGTGGGTGATGCTGCCGGAGCCGACCAGCAGCACGCCCTGTTCGCGCAGCGGCGCCAGCGCGCGGCCCAGCGCGAACTGATGCTCGGGGCCGAGCAGCGGCTGGATCGACAGCGGCACCACGGGAATGTCGGCCTGCGGGCGCAGCAACCGCAGCGGCACCCACGCGCCATGGTCGAGGCCGCGCTGCGGGTCGAGCGCCACCGGCAGGCCGGCGGCGGCGATGCGGCCGGCCACTTCTTCGGCCAGCGCCGGATCGCCCGGCGCCGGGTACTGCAGTTCGAACAGCGCGCGCGGGAAGCCGCCGAAGTCATGGATCGTCGGCGGCTGCGAATGCGCGCCGACCAGCGGCTGCCGGCCCAGCCAGTGCGCCGAGGCCATCACGATGGCACGCGGCGTCGGCAGGTCGCGCGCCAGCTCGGCCAGGCGCACACCGACCTGGCCCGGATGCAGGGCAGTCATCGGCGAACCATGGGAGATGTACAGCGAAGGCAGGCGGGACATGGAATGCTCCAGTTGCAGGATCAGGCGGCGATCAGCGCGAACGCAGTGTCCACTTGCCATCGCCGACCAGGAACAGCACCACCAGCGCCAGTGCCCAGAACGCCGGGTATTCCCAGCCGCCGCCGGCATTGGCGAAACCGAAACCGTTGGCGCCGTGCACGGTGACGATGGTGCCCAGCAGCAGCGGCACGCCGACCAGGCCCACCCAGCGCGCGTAGATGCCCAGCAGCAGCGCGACGGTGATCACCAGCTCGACACCGATGGTGAGGTAGCCCAGTACGCCCGGCAGCCCCAGCGACTCGAAGAATGCCGCCGTGCCAGCCGGGGTGAACACCAGCAACTTGATCAGCGCATGGACCAGGAACAGCACGCCCAAGGCCAGGCGCAGCAGGGTGGCGCCATACGGCGCCAGCGGCGAAACAGGAGGGGTCGTGGCGTGCATCGGAAAGCACCTTGAAGGGAATGGGCACAGGTTATTGCGCCTTCACGGGCCGATAAATACGATCGTTTGACCGTATTTATTTCAGAAGGCGCAACAATGGACACCCTCGAGGCGATGCGCGTGTTCGTGGCGGTGGTCGAGCGCAACGGCTTCAGTGCCGCCGCCCAGGCCCTGGACATGTCCACCGCCGGCGTCACCCGCCAGGTCGCGGCACTGGAAAAGCGCCTGTCGACCCGCCTGCTCCACCGCACCACGCGCCGGGTCAGCCCGACCAGTGCCGGCGCCGCCTACTACGCCCAGTGCGTGCGCCTGCTGGCCGAGTTCGACGCACTGGAGGCCAGCATCGGTGCGCAGGCGCTGGAGCCCTCGGGCACGCTGCGCATCAACGCACCGGTCAGCTGGGGCATCGCCCGTCTCGGCCCGCTGCTGGCCAGCTACCGCGAACGCTTCCCGCAGGTGGAACTGGACCTGGCCCTGTCCGACCGCCTCGTGGACATGGTCGAGGAAGGCTACGACGTGGCCATCCGCATCACCCGCGAGCCGGGCCCTACCCTGATCGCCCGCCGCCTGGGCGAATCGCGGGTGAGCCTGTGCGCCGCGCCGGCCTACCTGGCCGCACGCGGCACCCCGCAGACCCCGCAGGACCTGCAGGCACACGCGTGCCTGGGCTACAGCTACTGGGCCGCCGGCAACAACTGGCCGCTGCAGGGGCCCGGTGGTGAGGTGAAGGTGGCGGTGAACAGCCTGCTGCACGCCAACAACGGCGACGTGCTGCGCGAAGCCGCGATTGCTGGCATGGGCGTGATCCTGCAGCCGGATTTCCTGCTGGAAGACGCGCTGGCCGATGGTCGCCTGGTGCGCATCCTGCCGGAGTGGGAGGCCTCGCCGATCGGCATCTTCGCGGTCTACACCAGCCGCAGCCACCTGGCACCGAAGGTGCGCAGTTTCATCGATCATCTGGTGGAAAGCGGGGTGTAGACGAGTCTGGTGTTTGCCGGCCAGCGACCGGCAAATCCGAGATCCGCTCAGGCAGCGACTTCGTCCAGCGCATCGATGATCCGTTCCAGCGGTGCCGGCCGCCCCAGCAGGTAACCCTGCACCTGGTCGCAGCCGTGCGCGGCCAGCCAGTCCAGCTGCCCCGGCGTTTCCACGCCCTCGGCGATGATGGTCAGGCCCATGCTGTGGCCCAGCGACAACAGCGCGCGGCAGATCGAGGCATTGCGCGGATTGGTTTCCACGTCGGCGACGAAGCTGCGGTCGATCTTCAGGATGTCCAGCGGCAGGTGCTGCAGGTAGGACATGCTGGAATAGCCGGTGCCGAAATCATCCAGCGACACGCTGATGCCCTGCTCGTGCAGGCGCTGCATGGTCTGCATCGCCTGCGCCGGCTTGCGCATCAGGCTGCTCTCGGTCAGCTCCACGTGCAGGGCACCGCGGGCCAGGCCGAAGTCCTGCTGCGCACGGGTGAACTCGGCCACCAGGTCGCTGTTGAAGAACTGCACCGCCGATACATTGACCGCGATCGGCAGCTCGCCCCAACCGGCCTCGACCAGCCGGCGCTGCGCTTTCGCCGCCGCGCGGATCACCCAGCGGCCCAGCGCCAGGATCAGCCCGGTCTCCTCGCACAGCTGGATGAACTCGTTGGGCGGGATGAAGCTGCCGTCGGCCTGCGGCCAGCGCAGCAGCGCCTCCAAGGCGGCCGGGGTGCCATCGCTGGCATGCCGGATCGGCTGGAAATAGAGCTGGAATTCGTTGTCGATGGCGGCATGGATGCGCCCGGCCAGGCGCAGCCGGTCGGCCAGCCGTGTGGTCACCGCCGCATCGAACCAGACCACCACGTTGCCCTCGGCGCGTGCCGCGTGCGCGGCCTGCGCGGCCATGCCGATCACCTGCTCGGCACTGTGGCCGTCACCGGCAGTGTGCACGGCCACACCGATGCGCGGTTCGAACTGGTGCAGCGAATCCTTGCCACGCATCGGCGCCGACACGATCTGCAGCAGGTCGTCCAGCACGCGCGGGGTATCGTGCTCGGCCCCGATCGCGAACACGAAGTCTTCCGCCGGCTGGAATGCCAGCGTGCCGCAACGCGCGCCCAGTCCACCGAGCCGGGTCGCCATCGACTGCAGCACCGCATCGCCGATCTCACGGCCCAGCGTATCGGCCACCAGCTGCAGGCCACGCAACTGCACGAAGGCGATGGTGTAACTCTGTTCCTGCTCATCCAGCTGTTCGGTCAGGGCGCGCACGTTCAGCAGGCCAGTGGCCGGGTTGTGCCGTGCCCGATAGGCCAGGTCACGCTCGTAGGCCAGCCGTTCGCTGACATCCTCGGCCAGCACGAGGCACGCCGGCTGTCCGTCGAAATCGAGTTTGGACAGGTGTGCGCGCACCTCGAACACGCTGCCATCCTTGCGCCGGTGCAGGCGCACGGTCGCGTCCGGAGGATCGCCCACCTGTGCGCGCTGGATGGCACCACGCACTTCGTCCCAGCCTTCGCGCGGGCGGATGTCGAGGATGCTCATCGCCAGGAACTCGTCGCGGCTGTAGCCGTACTGGCGCACCGCAGCGTCGTTGACCTCGATGAAGCGCAGCGTATCCGGGTCGAACACCCAGAACGGTGCAGGATTGCGGTCGAACAGCAGCCGGAAGCGCCGTTCCACTTCGCTCACCTGCTCGCGCGCCTGGTAACGCTCGCTCAGGTCGGTCAGCGCGCCGATCATGCGCCGCTCGCTGTCGGCCACTTCCACCCGCTGCCCACGCGCGCCCACCCAGCGCACCTCGCCCCCGGGCAATACCAGGCGGAACACCTGGTCGAGCACGGCGCCGCCGGCGAATGCCTGGTCAAAGGCATGCTGCAGGCGCGCGGCATCGTCGCGGTGCACGCGTGCGAAGAAATCGGCCACCGGCAGCGCATCGGTCTGCACGCCAAAGATCTCGCGCGCCAGCGGCGACCAGCGCAGCAATGCGGCGTCCTCATCCACGTACCAGGTACAGACACGACCGACCTGGTGCGCAAGACGCAGCTCGGCGTGGCCTGTTTTCAGCTCCTCGGCCATCGCCTGCTGGCTGCGGGTGCTGCGCCGCACGGCGTACAGCAGCACCAGCAACACCGCGATGTAAGCCAGTACGATCGCCACCGACGCCTGCAGGTACGGCCACCACGGCGCCAGTACGTCTTCGTCGGCCAGGCCGACCTGCACCGCCAGCGGGCTGTGTTCCAGCGTGCTGATGGTCATGATGCGCGGTACGCCGTCGACCACACCCGGCACGCTGCCCAGCTCGACCACCGCCTGCGTGCCGAGCAGGTCACGGCGCGGCAGGCCGTAGCGGCGACCCACCGTGCCGTGCGGATCAGGCACGCGGGCCAGCATGTAACCCTCGGCATCGCTGATCGAGACCAGTCCGTTGGGGCCGACATCGAGGCCGCCGACGATGCGCTGCAGTTCGCCACAGCGCAGCCGTGCCAGCAGCCAGCGTTCGCCGGCCATCGGCAGCGCCAGCGGCACCACCCAGCCGCCGTCGCTGGCCCGCTGCGGCGGGCCGATGTACAGGGCGCTGCCCTGGCCACGACGCTGCGGGTCGGTCCACAGCGGCAGCTGCAGGTCGCCCTCGCCGGCCGTCAACGGTCGGCCATGGCGGTCGAGCACGGCGATGCTGTGCAGTTCGGCATGCCGGCCCAGCACCCCGCCGATGGAGGCATCCATCAAGGCCGGCGCCTGCGCGGGCACGCTGCGGAACAGCTCGGCGGCGTCGGCGGCGATGCCGGACATGGCCCGCTCCAGGTTGCGCAGTTCCAGCGCCAGCAGGCGCTCGCTGCCCACCGCCAGCGCCCGGCTCTGCCGCTGTGCCGCTTCCAGGCGGCGGTGGTAGTCATTGACCAGCATGAGGGTCAGGCCGGTTACCAGCAGCACGCCCAGCAGCACTCCGCCCCAGGTAATGGCGCGCAGCGGGCGGGCCAACGCGCGTTTCAGCGCGGGCATCGGCGGGTGTTCCTTGTGCAGTCGGCTGGCTTCATGCGCGAACGAATCCTCCACGTCCCCGACCTCAACGGCCGGCGGACGCCATTCTTGACGCCTGACCCCACCCCGCATGGCCACCTCCCCGTGCCCGCGCAGGGTTCCCGGGCCCAGCATGCACCACCCCGGTGACGGCGTGAAGATCGCTTCCGCGCGTTCAGCCAGATCCCGCACAGGGCAGGTGCCACAACGGGAGGGCCAGCCGGGGCGGAGCGGATTAGACTTGGGGTTTTCCGCTGCAAGAGAAGTCCATGTCCAAGCTGCGCCGTCCCACCCTGGCACTGGCCATTGTTGCCAGCCTGACCCTGGCCGCCTGCGACCGCCCGGCCGATCCGGCCGCTGGCAACGCCAAGCCCGCCGAAGCTGCACCCGCTGCGGCCAAGCCGATGCTGGGCAGCTTCGGCTTCGATGCCAGCGGCATGGACCGCAGCATTGCCCCCGGTGATGACTTCTTCGGCTTCGCCAACGGCACCTGGGTGAAGAACACCGAGATCCCGGCCGACCGCTCGCGCTTCGGCAGCTTCAACGTCATCGCCGAGAAGACCCTGGCCGACACCCGCGCCATTCTTGAGGGCGCCGCCGGCAACACCCAGGCCAGCGGTGACGACAAGCTGATCGGCGACTACTACGCTGCTTACATGGACGAGGCCGGCATCGAGCAGCACGGCATTGCGCCGGTACAGCCGCAGCTGAAGGCGATCGACGCGATCGCCGACAAGGCCGGCCTGGCCCGTGCCCTGGGCGGCGACCTGCGCGCCGACGTCGACCTGCTCAATGCCACCAACTTCTACACCGACCGCCTGTTCGGCCTGTGGGTGTCGGTGGACCTGCTGCAGCCGGACCGCACCGCGCCGTACCTGGTGCAGGGCGGCCTGGGCATGCCCGACCGCGACTTCTACCTGGGCGGTGGCCGCATGGCCGAGCTGCGCAAGCAGTACCAGGCCTACATCGCACAGATGCTGCAGCTGGCCGGCGTCGCCGATCCGGCGGGCAAGGCACAGCGCATTCTCGCGCTGGAAACGAAGATCGCGCAGGCGCACGCCACCCAGGAAGAAACCAATGACGTGACCAAGGGTGCCAATCCGTGGACCCAGGCCGACTTCAATGCGAAGGCGCCGGGCATGGACTGGAGCGCCTTCCTCGACGCGGCCGCACTGGGCAAGCAGCAGGACTTCATCGTCTGGCAGCCCAAGGCCGTGGCCGGCCTGTCCAAGCTGGTCGCCACCGAGCCGCTGGATGCCTGGAAGGACTACCTGGCCTTCCACGCGCTGGACCGCGCCGCTGCCTACCTGCCGAAGAAGTTCGCCGATGCCCGCTTCGCCTTCCACGGCACCGCGCTGAGCGGCACGCCGCAGCAGAGCGACCGCTGGAAGCGTGCGGTGGACGACGCCAACCATGCCGTCGGCGAAGCGATCGGCAAGCGTTACGTCGAGAAGCACTTCGACGCCAGGACCAAGGAACGCGCGGACGAGATGGCGAAGAACATCATCGCCGCCTTCGCCAAGCGCATCGATGCGCTCGCGTGGATGTCGCCGCAGACCAAGGCCAGCGCCAAGGCCAAGGTGGCCGGCCTGACCGTGGGCATGGGCTACCCGGAAAAGTGGCGTGATTACACTGGCCTGGAGATCCGCCGTGATGACGCGCTGGGCAATGCGCAGCGCGCCGAACTGTTCGAGTACCAGCGCAACATCGCCAAGCTGGGCAAGGCAGTCGACCACAGCGAGTGGGCGATGCTGCCGCAGACCATCAACGCGATGAACGTGCCGCTGGAGAACCGCCTGGTGTTCCCGGCCGCGATCCTGCAGCCGCCGTTCTTCGACGGTGCCGCCGACGACGCGGTGAACTACGGTGCGATCGGCGCAGTGATCGGCCACGAGATCAGCCACGGCTTCGACAACGCCGGCGCGCTGTTCGACGAAAACGGCAAGCTGCACAACTGGTGGACCGCCGAGGACCTGAAGCAGTTCAACGCCGCCGGTGATGCGCTGGCCGCGCAGTTCAGCAGCTACGAGCCGTTCCCGGGCGTGCATGTGAACGGCAAGCTGACCCTGGGCGAAAACATCGCCGACGTGGCTGGCCTGGGTACCGCCTACGACGCCTACCAGCTGTCGCTGCAGGGCAAGCCGGGCCAGACCCTGGAGGGCTTCACCCCGGACCAGCGCTTCTTCCTCGGCTTCGCCCAGGCGTGGCGCAGCAAGAGCCGCGAGCAGGCGCTGCGCAACTCGCTGCTGACCGATGTGCATGCACCGGGCCAGTTCCGCGCACTGACCGTGCGCAACATCGACGCCTGGTACCCGGCGTTTGAAGTGAAGGAAGGCCAGAAGCTGTACCTGGCCCCGGACAAGCGGGTCAAGGTGTGGTGATGTGACCGGAACGGGCGCCACAAGGCGCCCGTTTCACTTGCGGGTAGCTGCCAACCTTGGTTGGCGCTTCCGCGGCACCGCGAAAAGCGTGCCAACCAAGGTTGGCACCTACCAGGCAACCGCGGGCCACTCGCGCAGGATCTCCACCGGCGCGCCCATGCGTGCACAGGCGCGGCTGGCGAGGCCGTCGGGCAGCGCACGGCGGAACAGCGGCGCCATACCCTGCATCAGCTTCGCAGACGCCGCAGCCTGGGCGCGCTGACGGCCACTGCGTTCCAGCATGCCCTCGGCCCAGTCCGGCAGCAGCGCCGCGCCCGCACCGAGGAACACCTCGCGCGACAGCCCCGGCACCGGTACCGGCAGGCGCACGCCGGACAGCACCTCCAGCACCTCGCGCGAGCGCTCATCCACACGCAGCTCCGGCTGACGTGCACAGAAGTACGCCGCCACTTCCGCTTCGCTGCGCGGCACATCCACCGCGCCCAGTGCCTCGGCCACGCAACGGTACTCGTCGTAATAGCGATCGGCGATGTGCGCCGGCACCTCGCGCCCGTAGCGTCGGAACCCCTGCAGGAAACCGAAGGCTTCGGTCACGTGCACCCAGGTCAGCAACTGCGGATCGTCGGCGGCGTAGGGCTCGCCCTGCGCGGTCTGGCCGCGGATCTGCGCATGGATGCGGCGCACCCTGGCCACCAGCGCCTCCACCTCGCCGCTGGGCGCATAGCTGGTGCCGGCAACGAAGGCCGTGGTGCGGCGCAGCCGACCCACCAGGTCCTGGCGGAAATTGGAGTGGTCATAGACCCCGGCCAGCGCGCGTGGGTGCAGGGTCTGCAGCATCAGCGCGCACAGGCCACCGGCGAGCATCGAGGGAAATTCGGCGTGCAGCCGCCAGGTGACGCTGTCCGGGCCGAACCAGCCCGGATCGCCCTGCGGATGGTCGTAGTCGATACCACTCTGGCCGCGCGGGAAGGCGTCCAGTACCCAGCGTCGGATCGGCGCCGTGACGGGGCGGGAGAGTCGCTGCAGCAAAGCCGGCATCACAGGTCCAGGAGAGGCGGAAGAACAGTCGCGTCTTGCGCGGTTGGCTCCGATTCTCGGCGATCACGCCTCCGGCGGCGAGCCTCCCCGCTCAGCGACGGTTTCATGTGCGGTCGCAGCACGTTTCACCCTGCGACATCCTGTCGCAGGCCGTGACTGCGATGATGCATCGCATCAATTTTCACTCCCACCGGTCAAACCCTTGCGCCGCTTGGCATTGCCCCCATTGCACGGCTCGCTGGAAGTGCTAGAACTGGATCCGCCACACCGTCCAATGCTGATCGACGCACGTTCCACAAGGAGCCAGCCATGATTGCCTTGTTCAAGGGTTTGGGAATTCTGCTTCGCGACAACGAGCTCTACAGCAGCCCGTTCGACAAACAGGTGGCGCACTGGCGCAACCTCAGCGAGCAGCAGATCCGCGATGAAGTGGCTGTGCTGGCCCAGGCCAAGTGCCAGTGGCTGATCGCCTCGATCGTCGGCTGGCAGGCGGCCTCGCTGCTGATCCTGGGCCTGATCGCCAACTACCTGTGGCGCGACGACTTCCATATCACCTTCACCCGCGTGGTGATCGTGTTCGGCTCGTGGGTGTCGATCCTGTTCGTGATCTGGTTCATGGCCAACATGTTCGATCAGCAGGCCGGCTTCGAGCGCTGGATGAAGGCGTTCAACAGCCGCGCCCGCATCAGCTCCAAAGCCGACAGCGTCGAGCACGTGGCCGAGGCGCTTGACCTGGCCGAGCACTATCCGGAAGTGCTGGACTACAAGCAGGCGGTCACCGCCAAGCGCGAGCTGCGCCACGAGGACATCCGCATCATGACCGAGATCGGGCGCATGAAGCAGCACTCCGAACTGGTCGGCCGCCTGAACCATGTGGGCGAGAACGAGCACCACCACGACCTGACACTGCAGCCTGCCTACTGACCCTTCAGGGAAGCGGGGGGACCCACACTGCCACCGTGATCACTCACGGTGGCAGTGTTCTATCCGGTCCTGGCTGACGCACTGGTGGAAGCCGCTGGGCAGGTCACGCATCGCCTCGGTCTTCCCCACCGCCACGGCAAACCGGCGCAATGGTGGCGTCGCACACGCGGCGTCGGTACTGCACGCTGGGTCCAGCACCAGGTAGTGGCATTGGCCACTACTGCTGGCGATGCACTGGAACCGTGCCTCGCCGTCGACCACGCTGCCCTTGCTGTAAAGCGTGTCCACGCCGTTGGCATGGGTGCGGGTGATCGAGGTGTTGCGGGATTTTTCGCAGCCGGCCAACGACAACGCAGCGATGCAGGCAAACAGGAACAGGCGCATGGTGCCTCCAGGATGCGGCTACATGCCGCGGAACAGGCTCATGAAAGGTTGGCTGACCACCAGCGTCTCCGTGCGCCCACGCAGGCGCAGCACGCCGCGCCCGGTATCGTCGCGGCTGACCGCCGCCACCGCCTTCATGTTGACGATGGTCGAGCGATGGATCTGGCGGAAATGCTGCGGGTCGAGCACTTCCAGCAGTTCGCGCAGCGGCGTGCGCAACAGGCTCTCGCCGGCAGCGGTCACCACGGTGGTGTACTTGTTGTCGGCACGGAAGTAGGCCACGTCTTCCAGCATGATCAGCTGCGTCTCGCGGCCGTTGCTGGCGGTGATCCAGGCCAATGGCGGGCGCTCTGCCGCACCCTGCGATGGCCCCAGGCGCCGCAGCAGGCGCTCGAGTACGGCATCGTCCTGGCGCGTTGATGGCAGCCGCGACAGAATGCGTTCGCGGGTGGCCAGCAGGCGCTCGTCGCTGACCGGCTTCAGCAGGTAATCCATCGCGCCCTGCTCGAACGCGTCGATGGCGTACTGGTCGTAGGCGGTGACGAACACCACCTGGGTGCGCGGGCTCAGCTCGGACAGCGAACGGGCTACTTCAATGCCACTGATGCCGGGCATGCGAATATCGAGGAAGGCGATGTCCGGCTGCTTCTCGGCCAGCTGCTCCAGTGCACTGGCGCCATCCTCGCACTCGGCCACCAGCTTCAGGTCCGGCCACAACCGGCCCAGCTGCTCGACCAGCGACTGCCGCAGCAGTTCCTCGTCTTCGGCAATGAGCGCCTCAAGCGGCATGGCTGCGCTCCTTGCTCGACTGCGGCAGGGTCATGGTTGCGGCCACGCCGCTGGGGAAGTTGGCGACGATCGCCACGCCGGCCTGCTCACCGCAGGTCAGGCGCAGGCGCTCGCGCAGGTTCTTCAGGCCGATGCCGGTACCGCTGGTGCCCTGGCCGAAGCCGAGGCCATCATCGGCCACCGTCACCGTCACATGGTCATCGAAGCCACGCGCCAGGATCCAGATCGTGCCACCGCCGGGCTTGGGTTCCAGGCCATGCTTGATCGCGTTCTCCACCAGCGTCTGCAGCGCCATCGCCGGCAGCTGCACGCCGTGCAGCTCGTTCGGCACCTGCACCTCCACCCCCAGCCGTGCGCCCATGCGGATACGCAGGATCTCCAGGTAGGCACGGGTGCGCTCCAGCTCCACGCCCAGCGTGGACAGCGATTCGTCCACCTGTGGCAACGAGCTGCGCAGGTACTGGATCAGGTGGCCCAGCATCTGGTCGGCACGTGCCGGGTCGGTGCGGGTCAGCACCTGCGCGTTGGCCAGCGTGTTGTAGAGGAAGTGCGGTTCCACCTGCGCATGCAGCAGATTCAACCGGGCCACCGACAGTTCCTTTTCCACCTGGGTCTGCTCGGCTGCGGCCTGCTCGTCGCGACGTTGGTCGGCAACACGGCGGCTGATCGCGCGGGTGACCGCTTCGGCGTTCTCGAAGTTGCTGCCCTCATCCAGCGCCAGCAGGTCGGCCCACCAGCCGGCATCCGGTTCAAACAGCAGAGTGACGGTACTGGTGCCCTGCCCCGGCGTGACCGTCGCCAGCACGCTGTTGCGCTTGATCGCCAGCCGAGCCGGCAGATTCCAGCGCGACGGCTGGCGGCCGTTCCAGGCATCCACGCGGCGCACGTAGGCCCGTACCTGCAGGCTGCCGGCCGAACTTTCCACGTCTTCAACGCGCGGCAGTTCGGCGATGGCCGCTTCCACCACCGAGAATGCCTGGCCGGCGTCCATCGGCAGTTCCACCTGGCGGCGCTGGCGGCCCGAGAGCGTGGTCGAATCCAGCCGGCCGGCGACCAGCCAGACGCGGCGTACATGGGTAATCGCGCTGCCCAGCGCGGAAATCATCAGGAACATCGCCAGCAGGCCGAAGATCCAGCCCGGGCCATCGTTCATGCCGCTGAAGATGCCGCTCCAGACCATGCCGGCGACAAACAGCGCCGCAGCCCAGGCCAGCAGGTGACGAAGCAGGAGAGAGAGGCTGGCAAACACGGCGGCGCCTTGGAGGAAGGGGGTGAGCCGAGCATAGGGCGGCCCGCCGGGCAAACAAGCGGGCTGCGACGAAGGGCCCGAAAGCGGGGATGGAAGCCGTTACGGAAACGCCGGGCATGGCCCGGCGTTTCCGGGCGGGGGCAATGCCGGCCAGCGGCCGGCACTACCGAACGCCGTTATTTGCGCTGGTCGGCGCTGGCGTCACGCACGGCGCGGAACGACTCGTCCCTGCTCCAGTTCGGCCAGCTGCGCGAATTGGCCAGCTGGTTACCCAGCGTGTACAGCACTTCCAGGTCGCGGGCGGCACCGGCGAACACCCAGTCCGGTTGCCATTCGTCGCCCTGCTGGTGGTAACGCTTGGCGGTGTAGTCCTCGGAGGCCTTCTTGCCCGCGGCCACGCCGCCATCCACCCAGTCCTGGCCGGCCGACCAGGACAGCGCCGGCACGCCACGCTTGGCGAACGGGAAGTGATCGGAGCGGAAGAACAGGCCGGCTTCCGGCTTCGGGTCCGGCGTGTAGCGGATGTCCCAGCCCTTGGCCACGTCCTTCAGCTGGTCCAGCAGCTCGAAGCGCGCGGCGCCGTAGATGCCGAAATCACGCGACGGCCCGAACGGTGCCATGCCATCCATGTTGATCACCGCCACGGTCTTTTCCAGCGGGTACAGCGGATGGGTGGCGTAGTACTCCGAACCCAGCAAGCCCTTTTCCTCGGCGGTGACCGCCAGGAACAGCACCGAGCGCTCGGGGCGCTTGGCCTTGGCGAAGCCGCGCGCCAGTTCGATCAGCGATGCGGTGCCACTGGCGTTGTCCAGTGCGCCATTGAAGATCCGGTCGCCACGCGCGTCCGGCTCGCCCACGCCGATGTGGTCCCAGTGCGCGCTGTAGACGATGGTCTCGTCCGGGTGGCGGCTGCCTTCCAGGCGCGCGGCCACGTTGTGCGAGGTGATCACTTCGGTCTTCACCGCGTACTTCGCGTCCAGGCTGGCGCCGGTCAGCGGCACCGGGGTGAAGTCGCGCTGCTGCGCCTTCTTCTTCAGCGCTTCGAAGTCCTGCCCGGCCGAGCGGAACAGCTCCACGGCCAGGTCGCGCTGGATCCAGCCTTCCAGCAGCGGGTGGCTGTCGGCCGGGTTGTCACGCACCACGTCGAACATGGTGTTGGTGTTGGAGCCGGCCACGGTGGCCCAGCCGTACGACGCCGGTGCGGTCTCGTGCACGATCAGCACGCCCAGCGCGCCCTGGCGGGCACCTTCTTCGTACTTGTAGGTCCAACGGCCGTAGTAGGTCATGCCCTTGCCGTCGAAGTCGCCCTGGCCGGTCTCGAAGTCCGGGTCGTTGATCAGCACGACGGCGATCTTGCCCTTCAGGTCCACGCCCTTGAAGTCGTCCCAGTTGCGCTCCGGGGCCTTCACGCCGTAGCCGAGGAACACCAGCGGCGCCTTGCTGATATCGACGTTGCTGGCGCCGTTCATGGCGGCGCGCACGGCGATCTGCTTGCCCTGCTCCAGCGCAACGGTCTTGCCGCCCTGATGCAGCGCCAGCTGCGGTGTGCCGACGATGTCGCCCTTGCGCAGCGGCACGGCCTGGGTCCACAGGCGCTTGCCATCCTTGAGGGCACCGCCCGGCTGCAGGCCGGCATCGGCGAACTGCTTGCTGAGGAAGGCGATGGTCTTCTCTTCGCCGGCGGTGGCCGGGGAGCGGCCTTCGTAGGCGTCGGAGGCCAGTTCCTTGACGTCGGCGGAGATCCGCGCGCCGTCGAATTTCGGGGTGGCGGCCATCAGTGCGCTCGACACTGACAGGGCCAGCAGGCCCAGTGCTACTCGCTTCATTGCTCTCTCCAGCAGGGAAATCCTTCTGGAGTGTAATGGGATTCGGCAGGGCTGCGCCCTGCACCTGCAGAGGCCAGGGCAACAGCAACAGCCGAAGCAACAGCGGCATTCCGTGGGATGGCGGGGTGGGTCCGGTTGCGGGGGTCGCTGCAAGTACGTCCATGTAAGCTCGGTCGCCGCATCCATGCGGCTCACGCCCCCGCAACCGGACCCACCCCGCCTTCGACAGATTCCCGCTGCTGTTGGTAGGTGTCGACCTTGGTCGACACGCTCGGAAACACGAAGGGGTCAGATCCCTTTCCCGTCGGGAAAGGGCTCTGACCCCATCTGTGTGTTGCTTGAGCCTGTTACCAGTTCGGGTCTTCGGCCGGGGCCGCCGCGGCCTTGGGCTTCGGCTTGGCGGCCGGGCGTGCGGCGGCGGCGGGAGCGGCCGAGGCGGTCGCGCCTGCGGCGGCCGTTGCCGGCTTGCTGCCCAGCTTCTGGCGCAGTTCGATCTGGCCCGGGCGGAAGCCGCCGCGCATCGCGTCGACGCCGTCTTCGATGGTGCCGTAGGACGTCTGTGCAGCCACGCGATCGATGCGGATGGTGCAGCACGGGTGTTCGCTGCGGCCCAGCGAGCGGCCGGTCTGCGGGTCCTTCAGTTCTTCGCCCAGGCGCACGGCCTGCCAGCGCTGGCCAGCCTGCAGCGTTTCGCCGCCCTGGCTCAGTACCACCTGGTCGCCGTCCACCGAGACCACCGACACCGGGAACAGCGTGGTGACGATGGTGGTGCCGATCTGGCCGGACAGCGACTCCATCATCGCCGCCGCCATGTTGCGACCGTTGACCACGCGCGGCAGGGTGCTGGGGCCGGTCGAGGCCAGCTGGTGGTCGAAGCTGTCGGACATCACCACCTGGCCGGTGGTGGCGTTGATCAGGCGCAGAGTGATGCGCCCGCCACCGGAGTACGAGGTCACCTGGCGGTCGGACATGCGCAGGTTGCGCACGCTGCGCGGGTATTCGAAACGTTCGATGGTCGGGATCAGGATCAGGTCGGTCGCCAGCTGCTGGCCCACGCGTGCGGTGTCCTGCAGGCGCACGTTGCCGCTGTTGATGTGGTCGATCTCGGCCTGCAGCTCGTCACCAAACTCGCGGTCCAGCACGATAAAGCGCTGGGTCTGGGTCAGCGTGTCGGACAGGCGTGCGCGGATCGCGTCGGCCACTTCGTCCGCGTCCACGCGGCCGTCGCCCACGGCGTAGCTGCCGGCCTTGGTGCGCGGCAGTGCAACCACGATCTTCGGCTTGCCCTGCTCGTCCGGTGCACGGTACTGGGCGATCTGTGCGCGCACGCGCACCTTCCAGTAGCTGCGCATGCTGCGATGGGTCACATCGGAATCGTAGGAGCTGGCGCCACGCTTGGCATCAACACTCACCTTCTCGTCGTAGCTTTGCTTGACACTGGCCGAGGCCGAACCGCCCTTGGCCGAGGCTTCGCCGGACGCACTGGCCGACGCCGAGCCCTTGAAGCTCCAGCCTTCGTCGCTGGCGCGCACGCGGGCGATGGTTTCCTCGTCCAGCTGCCGCACTTCTTCCTGCGACAGGATTTCATAGCCCAGCACCGCGCCCTGCGAGCCGGCGATCATCTGCTGGGTGAACGCGTCGGCGCGGATATCGCCGACGTGTTCGTCATCCACATCCACATGCAGGCCTGCACGCAGGCTCTGCATCTGGCTGGCCACGCGTACGCCGTTGACCTGCGCCACCGCCGACTGCAATGCCGCCAGCACCGCCAGTTCCGGGGTGCTGCCGATGCCGTCGGCTTCGCGCGCGACCTGGGTGGTGCCGCCGAAATCCGGCGTGCCACGCAGGGGCGCTGCTTCCACGGGCGCATTGCTGGCCAGTGCACTGGTTGCCTTGTCCTTGGCGGGCGCGGCGGCCGGGGTGTCCTGCTTGCCACAGGCTGCAAGCAGCGTGGCAGCCAGGCCCAGGCCGATCAAACGGTAGGTCATACGCATGGAGATTCGCCTCGGATCAGAGCTTGTCGAGCATCGAATCGGCGTTGGACGGCACCTTCACCTTGCTCTTCTTGGCGAAGGTCACGGCCGACTTGGTCGAGCCGTACAGGCCCTGGATGAAGCCCGGCGATTCCTTGGCCACCCATGCACCTGCCGCCAGCTTGCGGCCGACGGTGGCCAGCTGGGTCGCGCCCAGGTTCTTCATGCCGGCGGTGAAGTTGCTGGCTTCGCCGCCCAGCTTCTGTGCTTCGGCCGCCGAGGACAGCAGCGAGACCAGGCCTTCGGCGTAGTGCTGCTTGGATTCAGCGTTCAGTTCCGGCTGTGCGGCCTGGCGCTCGTTGATCGCCGCCTGCGCCGCTTCGCTGACCGACACCGACTTCTTCATCGCATCGACGCTGACCGAACCCGACGACAGCGCCTGACGCTCGGCTTCCAGCAGCTGCACCTGCTCGGCCAGGCCGAAGGCGCGGGCGAACGAGGTCTGGGCCTGCAGCGAGTGCGACTGCGAGGTAACGAAACGACGCACCAGCGCTTCCTGCGCGGCTTCGTCCGGAGCGGCGGCGCTGGAGGCGCTGCTGCTGGAGGTGCCGGTGGCGGCACCGGCCAGGTCCTTCAGCTTGCCCAGGCCAGCGTGGGCCGGCATCGACAGGGTGGCGGCAGCGATGGCCACGACAAGAGCGGTAGTGCGGATCATGGGATTTCCTTTATGAGAGAGACGGCCGCAGCGCGGCACGCGAGATCGGGGATGGCAGCGAGTCAGTGCCGAGCAAGCTCGGCACCCACCAGAGCCGGTAGCGCCGGGCCATGCCCGGCGAGCGCAGCGGTAACGTCAGCGGACCGCCTTGACGTTCAGTTCGTTGATCATCTGCTGGGCAGCCTTTTCAGCCGCCAGCTGCAGCGCGTTGGTACGGGCGACGGTTTCGTTCGGACCGGTACCGGAGAACTGCACCGGGCCCACCGACGACACGGTGCGCGGGAAACGACCGGTCACGTCCAGCACCTTGCCGGTAACGGTGACGAACACGCGGGTGTTGCCGCTGGCCGGATCGCGGTCGCGCATGCCGACGTCGAGGGTGCCGACGGCGATGTACGGAATGTTGGCCGCACGAATGCCGTTGGCGGTATCACGCAGGGTGGCCGGAGCCAGGTCGTTGCCGGTGCTGAAGTCCTTGCGGATGCGCTCGATGCTGAGCAGGCCGCGCGACTCGCCTTCCACGTATTCGGCTTCGACCACTTCGTAGCCGGCGGCGCTGAAGGCACCGGTCATCGCGGTGTTCACTTCGGCCGCGTTGGCCACCTTCCAGCTGATGTTGTCGCTGCGCTGGGTGGTGCTGCCACCGCTGGTGACCGACATCGAACCGTTCTGGTTGATGCTGCCGTTGGTGCTGACCGAGTTGCCGCGGAAGCTGTCGCCTTCACGGGTGTTCTCGCTGTAGCTGCTGCTGGCGTCGACGCGGCGGTATTCCTTGTCCTGGAACGACTGCACGGTGTCCTGCGAGCGCGCCATGAACAGGAAGGTCAGCAGCGAGCGCTGGGCGGCGGTGGCACCGGCCACGGCCGAACCTGCATCCAGCTTGGTCTGCAGCAGGGTGGTGTTGATCTCGGCGCGGACGGTGACGGTGTAGGTCTTGGCCTTCTTGTCTTCGGTGTCCGACAGCTGCACGGCACTGAGCACGTAGCGGTCGATCTCGCCGATGAACTCGGCGCGGCGCGCTTCGAACAGGCGCAGCTTGGCCGCACCGGTTTCGGCAATGTACGCCTCCAGTGCATTGACCTTGGCCTTGTTCAGGGCCTGGGCACGGGTGTCGGCACTCAGGCGCAGGCCGTAGCTGGCCGAACCAGTACCGCGCGAACTGGCGGTCTGCGCAGCGACCGGCGAGGCCACCACCAGGGCGATGAGGATGAGCAGGATGGTACGCATCAACGACATGACTTGATCAACTCCTGGAGGGCTTGGGTCTGCTGCTGCAACGGGCGGCCGCCCGGCTTCTGTTCGTCCAGCCAGCCGCGCGAATCGGCGCGCTTGGCGGCGGCGCCGGCGAAGGCATCGAGGCCCGCCAGCAGGGTTTCGTAGCTGGCCGACCACTGGTCGACCTGCCACTGCGTGACCGGCACCACCTTGGTGGCCCCCTTGCGCAGCGGCTGTTCGAAATAGACCTTGCCGGAGAACGGCTCGGTCACCTTGGCGGTGAAGAACGCGCCGAACAGCATCGTCTTCATCGCCGGGGTTTCTTCGATCACGCCGTTCTTCAACGCATCCACCTGCAGGTTGATGACGTAGTCCGGCTCGGGAATCTTCAGCTGGTAGACCTTGCCGTCGGCAAAGCGCGCCGCCATCGCACCACCGATCGCCTGGCCCGAGGCCGGCGGCAACAGGCCGACGCCGGTATTGGACGACAGCGTCTTGGACAGTTCGTGGGCCAGCGTGGCACGCAGCGGGGCGTCCCACCTCGGGTCGGGCAGCTTGGCGCGGACCGCGTCGGACAGGGTTACGCCACCGACCTGCAGGCGACGCACGGCGGCATCGGGCAGCTTGGCCTGGGCGAGGCTGGCGGCCAGCACCTGCGACAGGCTGGTATCGGCACTGCCGTACAGGAGATCGGCAACGATCGCGTCGATATCGTCGTTGTCCGGCCGGTAATCCTGCACGTCGATGCGCTGCAGGGTCAGCGGATAGGACGCGATCACCTGGCGCTCGCGGAAGTCGAAGAACAGCGCCTGCAGCGCCACTTCCACCAGCACCTTGTACTGGTCACCGATCGGCTCGACCGAGACCAGTTCGCGGTCCAGTGCCGCGGCCAGCACGGTCGCGCTGGTGGTGCCGTCGAGCATCGCCACCGGCTGGTCGATCAGCTGCAGGTGGGCCGGGGTGCGGCGCTTGAGCGACTGTGCCAGCGCCTGGTTCAACGGAATCAGGCCGCGCTGTTCCAGCACCGCATGCGCATGCGGCGTGGTCGCCTGCACGGCGGCGGCATCAGCGGTGTAGGCAAAACCGGCCCAATAGGCCTGCTGTGATTTGTCTGCCGCCTGCACGGCCATCGGCCATACGGCCAGGCACAGGGCACAGGCAAGCAGGCGCGCAAAAGCGCGCGATGCGCTCTTCGTCCTTGAATACATCCAACCGCTCCTCGGTCAATACGCATGGAAAGTGGACGCTGACGCGTCCGCTGGGCGCGAAACATAACGGCTCACGGGGCTGCCGACAAGTGCTGCCTTCGTCGGGGTCACTCCGCGGGAGGCAGACCAGCCCGTTGCCGCAGCAGGCCGCGCTCTGCCTGGTTCTGGCTGAGTCTGGCGGCTTCCGCAAAAGCGTGACGTGCGTCCAAGTCGCGTCCCAACGCCTGTAGTAGCTCCCCGTGCACCACCTGCAGCGGCGCGTACTCGCGCAGTCGCGCGTCCACCAGCAACGGCTGCAGCTGCGCCCAGGCCACGAAGGCACCGTCGCTGCGCAGTATCGCCACCACGCGGTTCAATGCGACAACTGGCGAGGGCTGCACCTGCAACAGCTGCGTATAGAGCGTTGCGATGCGCGGCCAGTCGGTATCTTCGGGACGCCGCGCCGCCGCATGGCACGCTGCGATGCGCGCCTGCAGCACATAGGGATCGTCGCCGCCACCGGCGGCCAGCGCGCGCGCCAGCACCTGCTGCCCGCGTTCAATCTGCAGCCAGTCCCAGCGAGCGCGGTTCTGTTGGTCCAGCAGCACCGGCACGCCCTGCGCATCGGTCCGTGCTGCGGCACGCGAGGCCTGCAGCTCCATCAGCGCCAGCAGGCCCAGCACCGGCGGCACCGGCAGCCGGTGCGCCAGAATGCGCGCGAGTCGCAGTGCCTCGTCGCACAGCGCCGGACGCATCCAGTCGTCACCGGCACTGGCCGCATAGCCTTCGTTGAAGACCAGGTAGATCGCCTCCAGCACTGAAGCCAGCCGCTCGGGCATCGCCTCCGCGCGCGGCACTTCATAGGGCACCTGCTTCTGCGCCAGGGTGCGTTTGGCGCGCACGATGCGTTGGGCGATGGTCGGCTCGGGCTGCAGGAAGGCGCGGGCGATCTCGGTCGTGGTCAGGCCACCGAGCAGGCGCAGGGTCAGTGCCACCCGCGCGTCGGCCGGCAGCACCGGATGGCAGGCCACGAACATCAGCCGCAGCAGGTCGTCCCCCAGGTCATCTTCCAGCGCCTGGCTGTCATCCGGCGCTGGCAGGGGTGCCGGATGCAGTTCCTCACCCCATTGCGCATGCTGCTGCGCCACGCGCTGGTGCTGGCGCAGCACATCGATGGCACGGTTGCGCGCAGTGGTCATCAGCCAGGCTCCGGGATTGTCCGGGATGCCCTGCTCCGGCCAGCGCTCCAGCGCGGCCAGCCAGGTGTCCTGGGCCAGCTCCTCGGCGCGGCCGACATCGCCCCCGAGCAGCCGCGCCAGGCGCGCGATCAACACCGGCGACTCCATCCGCCAGAGGGTTTCCAGACGCTGCGTCAGTGCGGGATCGAGCATGCGCCGATCACAGCACGCACGCCCGGCCCGCACAAGCGCCATGGCTCACGCTTCGACGATGGGCTTGAAGCCGCCCCAGAACATGCGCTTGGTATCGAACGGCATGTCCTTCGGGCCCAGCGACGCCAGCCGCGGGTCGGCCATCACCCTGGCGTTGATGCGGTCGCGTGCCGCACGCGAGCGGAACACCACGAAGGCGACGATCACCGTTTCACCGGGCCTGGCTTTCACCGCGCGCGGGAATGACGTGCTTTTGCCCGGTTCCACGTCGTCGGCCACGCACTCCATGTACTGCAGCGCGCCATGGTCCTTCCACACCGCGCCGGCCTTGCGGGCAAGGCGGCGGTAGGCCGCCACCTTGTCCTGCGGGCACGGCAGCACGTAAGCATCCACGTAAGCCATGAGGGTTCTCCCTTGCGGCGGCCGTCAGCCCGGCTCGCCGTCCATGTGTGCGATTTCCCAGAGATGGCCATCCAGGTCCTGGAAGCCACGCTGGTACATGAAGCCCAGGTCGCGCGCCGGCTGCGGCTCGCTGGCGCCGGCGGCCAGTGCCTTGTCCACCAGCACATCAACGGCCTCGCGACTGGGTGCCGAGAGCGCATTGATCACTTCCGTGTGGGTGCGCGCATCGGCAATCGGCTTGTTGGTGAACTGCTGGAAAAAAGGTTGGGTCAGCAGCATCACGTAGATGCTCTCGCTGATGACCATGCCAGCCGCATCGTCATTGGTATAGGTTGGATTGAAGCTGTAGCCCAGCGCGGTGAAGAACGCTTTGGACTTCTCCAGATCCTGCACGGGCAGGTTGACGAAGATCATCTGCGGTTGTGGTGCACTCATTGGTAACGCTCCTTGTGGATGAAGAGGAAAGAGGGAGGGATCAGGGCTGCTTCATGCAATTGACCATCCACGGCTTGCCGTAGCGATCAATCAGCATGCCCCAGCGGTGCGCCCAGAACGTTTCGGCGATCGGCATCTGCACCTGGCCACCTTCGGCCAGCGCAGCGAACACGCGTTCGGCTTCTTCGATGCTGTCGACGTCGACATTGATGGTGGTCGAGCCGCCCTCGCCACCGCCGGGACCATCGGCCGCCATCACGATGGCGCTGCCGATTTCCAGCTGGCTGTGCGCAACGTGGTCGAGGGTTTCCGGCGGCATCTCGTTGCAGCCTGGCGAGCCATCGGAGGGCGGCATGTCGCGGTATTTCATTTCCGACGTGACCTGGCCACCGAGTGCCTTGGCGTAGAACGCCATCGCCTCATGGGCCTGGCCGCTGAAGCCGAGGAAGGGAATCAGTTTCATGGCAATACTCCGTTGTGCGGTTCAGGGCAGTAGTGCCGGGTCCTGCCCGGCAGGGAGATGAATCGGGTCAACCTTCCAGCTGTGCACGCAGACGCTGTTCCTGCTGCTGTAAGTCGGGGGTGAAGGCTTCACCGAAGTCTTCGGCGGTGATCAGCGGGCGCAGTTCCAGCGTGCCGCCACTGCCGAACGGCGCGCGGCTGGCCCACTCGACAGCTTCCTCCAGCGACCGCACGTCCCACAGCCAGAAACCGGCGATCTGTTCGCTGGCGGGACCGAACGGACCGGCCTCGACCCTGGGTGCGCCACTGCCGAAGTGAATGCGGCGACCGCGCTGGGTGGCGTGCAGGCCTTCACCGGCGAGCATGATGCCGGCGGCCACCAGTTGTTCGTTGAAGGCGCCCATTTCGGACAGTTCCTGTTCGCTGGGCATGCGGCCGGCTTCAGAGTCGGCGTTGGCCTTCACGATCACCATCACTTTCATTGCAGTCTCCCGTGGGGACGCGTGGTGCGTGCCCTTCACTGGGTACAACGAACCAGGGTCATCGGAATCGACACGTTTCCGGAAATTTTTTTTCTGCGTGGAAAGCACGCCTTCGGCGGGAGGCGGCGAACGGCGGAGCCCCTCCGTGGCGGGTTTGGGTTGGTCGCTGAAAGCTCGGGTTCATGGGTTTGGCCGGGTGGGTAGGCGGGTCGGGGGACGCCGTAAACCCATCCATGGGGGCTTGGCCGCGGCATCCATGCCGCGGACACCCCCGCCCCGCCTACCCACCCGGCCTTGGACAGTTTCTTGCCTCCGGTACCCACCACGGGAAGATCAAGAGAAAAGGCAAAAGCAAAAGCAACAGCAACAGCAACAGCAACAGCAAAAGCAACGGCGGTTGGCTGGCGGCCTCTGCTTTGCGAGCGAAGCGACCCGCTTTTGCTCTTGTTGTTGATTTCCCGTGGTGGATCGGCCGCCGGAATCTGTCTGGGGCCGGGCGGGTGGGGTTGGCGGGGTATCCGCGCCATGGATGGCGCGGCTAAGCCCCCATGGACGGGTTCACGGCGTCCCCGCCAATCCCACCCGCCCGGCCCACCCTCAGGAAACCCGCTTTCAGCGACCAACCCACCCCACCACGGAGGGGCTCCGCCGTTCGCCGATCGCCCGCCGCAGGCGGCTTTTCGCGCTGCAGCATGCCGGCAGGCAAACCTGCGCCATCATGGGCACCCCGCCCCCGCCAGGATCGTGCCATGCAGCAGTACCTGCTTCTGATCTACATCGAGCCTGCCCTGCTGCAGGCCCTGCCCATCGAAGAATTCAACGCGCTGATGCGCGACTGCCTCGCCCACGCCGACAAGCTGCAGGCCGAGGGCACGCTGCTGGCCGCACAGAAGCTGCAGCCGGTCGACACCGCGCAGACCCTGCGCGTGCGTGATGGCCACAGTCGCGTACTGGATGGTCCGTTCGCCGAAACCCGTGAACTGCTGGCCGGCTTCAACCTGATCGTCGCCCGCGACCGCGACGAAGCCATGCGCATCGCCCGCGACTTCCCGTGGGCACGCTTCGGCAGCATCGAAGTGCGGCCGCTGGAAGACATGGACGCCGAGCGCGAACGCTGCGGCGCCCCGGCTGCCGCTATGGCAGCAGCCGTACCCTGATCTCGCGCGGGCCGATGCCTTCGTTGCCGCTGTAGTCGCGCACGCTGGCGCGCACGATGTACTCACCCGGCGGCAGCGCCGACGGCTGCCAACGCCCGGTTTCCATCAGGCCGTCACGCACGGTGTTGGTGGCCAGATAACGGAAACGGGTCACCGCGCTGCCATGCACGGTGATCCCACTGTCGGGGGCGTAGGCCACGCGCACCGCTTCCTTCTGCGGCGGCATGCGGTTGAACACGATGTTCCAGCGCGGCTGCTCGTAACCCTGCAGCGGCTGCCCAGCCGCATCGAGGATCTGGTAGCCCACCTGGTACATGCCCAGGCGTCGACGCGGCAAATTGTTGTCAACCTGGTCCCAGGCCTCGATCACGATCTGCACGCCACGCCCCTGCCGCGCCACCATCACCACGCCGTCGCTGCCGGCGGCCATGGGCTGGTCGGTGTCGTCCAGCAGCGCCACATCGGTGATGCGCGGTGCGAAGTGGTCGGCGTAGTTCTTGAAGCCCAGCGCCACGGCGTTGGTCTCGAAACCACCGGTACCCACGGCCAGGTGCACATGCGCCTGGTTGTTGATGCTGCCCAGGCGATCGCCGACGTGGATACGCATGCCGCGGCGCACGCGCATCCGCTCCAGCCTGCCCTGCTCGTCGTACAGCGCCTGCCAGCGCGCATCGAACGGTTCATTGCGTGGGGTGCGGCCCACCCGCATGTGGATGTACTTGAGGCGGTCCACCGCCAGGCCTTCGGCCTGCTCGCCCAGGCTCCAGGCCGCCATCGGGCTGCTGATCTTGCCATCGGCGATCGCCAGCACGGTCTGGCCCACATCACCGCGCACGTCGAATCCACCGTGCAGGTGATGGCGACTCTCGCCGGTGAAGTTGCCGCGCACTTCACCCAGTGTGCCGACCACTTCGTGCCAGCCATCCTGCGGCGCCAACGGCCAGCGCCCGCCGGTATCGGGCAAGGCGGCATCGGCGGCCGGGCCGACCAGTGCCGGCGCGGGCAGCTCGCCTACCGGCAGTGGGCGCAGGCGATGCAGACGGTAGCTGGCGGCGTCGGCCACCAGCACGCTGCCATCGGCATCCATCGCCAGGCCACTGGGGCGGGCCAGGCGCGGCAGGCGACCATTGCCGACCAGCGCGATCTGGTGGCCCTGCGGCGTCACCTGCACGATGCGGCCATCCATGTCGCCCACGTACAGCACGCCATCGTGGGTGGTGGCCAGCGACAGCGGCCCATTGATCACGCCACCGGCGGCGACCACGGTGCTGACCGTGCCATCAGCGCCTATGCGGCGTACCGCGTTGTTGAACAGATCGGCCACCAGCAGCGCGCCCTGCGCATCGAAGGCCAGTGCCACCGGCGTATCGAAGCGCGCCGCAGCGCCCACGCCATCGGCCATTCCCGGGCGCTCACCGCCGGCAAGGGTGCGCACGTTGCCATCAGTACCGATCACCCGGATGCGGTCGTTGTAGGTATCGGCCACGTAGACCTGGCCCTGCGCGTCCACCGCGATGCCCATCGGCGCATCAAAGCGCGCCTGCGCGGCCGGCCCATCGGCATAGCCCTGTTCACCACCCGCCAGCGTGGTCACCTGCCCATCGGTGCCGATCCGGCGGATCGCATGGTTGCCGGTGTCGGCCACATACAGGTTGCCCTGCGCGTCGGCGGCAATGCCCGAGGGCGTATTGAAACTGGCCTGCAGTGCCGGGCCATCGACGCGCCCCTCGCCCTGCCCGGCCACCGTTTCAACACGGCCATCGGGAAGGCGGCGACGGATCCGGTTGTTGTCGCCGGCATCGGTGAAATAGACGCTGCCATCGGCACTGCGCAGCAACGCGTAGGGATCGGCGAAACGTGCCTGCGCGGCGGCGCCGTCGCGGTTACCCGGGTGGCCATCGCCGGCCAGCGGTTCGATCTGCGCGGTCCACGCCAGCGGCGTTGGAACCGGACCCACCGGTTCAGCCAGCGTATGCAGCGGTGTCTCCCACCAGGTCGCAGCCAATGCCACTACCGTCGCCAACGCTACGCCTGCCGCCATCCATTGCCACCGTGCCATCGTGCTGCGCTGCCTGCCTGCTGCCTGAAGAGGCACCGACAATAGACGCTGAACGCACGATCCGCCATGGCCAATCGTACGGCCAAACGCCAGAGTTCCATCCATCGCGCTTGTTCTCGCTGGCTGCAGCGGGTTCAATGCGGTTCCCACGGATGGAGATCCTCCATGCCCCGCATCCTCCCCCTCGCCGCCCTGCTGATTGCCGCATTGGCCAGTTCATCCGCCACCGCCTCGATCACGGTGGTGCCACAGAAGCCGTCCGTCACCGCCGATGCAATGCACCAGGCCTATGCCACGCGATGGGATGAGGCCATCCAGCAGTCGCGCAGTGGCAACACGCTGGGCGCGCTGATCGCGATGGAACGGCTGATGGAAGATCCGATGCTGGATGACTTCGATGCCGAACATCGCGGCCGCGCCGCGCAGGTGGCCGGCTGGACCGCGATGGTGCAGAAGAAGCCGGATCAGGCCCGCCGCTACCTGCAGCGCGCTCAGGAAGCACTGCCGGACGATGCGCAGATCCTGCTGACCCTGGTCTCGGTGGAACTGTCCGAGAACCAACCAGCGCCCGCCACGAAGCACCTGGTGCAGGCACTGAAGCATGCCGACGCGCCGTTGCCGGTGGACCGCCACGCGATCAACTACCTGCAGTTCCGCCTGCGGGACCAGCCGCAGCAGCGCATGGAACTGCTGCAGGCGCTGTTCGACAACGGCTGGAAGAGCGGCGGCCTGGAACCCACCGGAATGTGGCTGGCACTGGCCACGCTGCAGGCCGACAACGGCCGTGGCGACGATATTCCCGCCACGCTGGCGCGCATCACCGGTCCCGCCGAAATCATCCGCCTGCGCAGTGACAAACGGTTTGACCGCTATGTCGACCGCGCCGATGCCCGCTTCGATCCGGTGCAGGCTGCACAGAAGCACCTCGACGAACTGCGGGTTTCCGGCCTGCTCGACCGGGCGCTGGATGCACGCATGGCCGAGTTCAGCAGCACGCTGCTGATGCTGGACCGCAACGAGGAAGTGCTGGCACTGACCGATGGCATGGCCAGTGCGGCGGCCGAAGGCGAGTCGCCCTCGGCGGCGGAAGCCGAATGGGTGGCGTGGCTGCTCAACAGCCGGCTTACGGCGCTGCGCCGGTTGGGCCGTACCGATGATGCGCTGGCGGCAGCCAAACTGGCCGCACGCATCGGCGCACTGGGCCCGGATGGTGCCGAGCACCAGTTCAACGTCGGATTCGTGTTCAGTTCGCTGGGCCGCATGCAGGATGCCGCCACCGCGGTGAATGACATGCCGGGCCTGGCCGGTTACGGCAAGGCGGCCCAGGCACTGCTGCAGTTCGTTGCCGCCCGTGAACGTGGCGATGCGAAGGCCGAACAGGCCGCGCGTGCAGCGATCCTGGCCCAGGGCGATGACGCGCGCCTGTTCCAGCGCGAGATGCTGCTGGACGAGGGCAATCTCGACGGCGCCGCTGCCGTGCTGATCGAACAGCTGCGCTCACCCGTCGAGCGCGGCGAGACACTGGCCTCCCTGCAGGACATGCGCACCTATCCGTCGCTGCCCGGTGACGTGAAGATCGATGCGGCCTGGCGTGCGCTGAAGCAACGCGCCGACGTGCAGGCCGAGGTTGCCCGCCTGGGCCGCATCGAACGCTACGAACTGGTCAGCACCTCCACCTCGCGCTGAGGAGCTTTTGTGTAGAGCCGAGCCCATGCTCGGCTGCAATTGGCGCAGCCGAGCATGGGCTCGGCTCTACACCGCGCGTACAGCGCCACTGGCCTAGCGCGCCGGCACCTCGGTACGGATGCCCATCGCCTCGCGATAGCGCGCGTACAGCGCCATCACCTTGTCCACATAGGCCAGGGTTTCGGCATAGGGCGGCACGCCCTTGTAGCGGGTGACCGCGCCGATGCCGGCGTTGTACGCAGCCGCCGCCAGCGGCCGATCACCGTTGTAGCGACGCAGCAGCGCGCGCATGTAGCGGGCGCCGCCATCGATCGACTGCTGGGGCGAGAACGGATCATTCACGCCGTACTCCTGCGCGGTGTCCGGCATCAGCTGCATCACGCCCTGTGCGCCCTTGCTGGACACCGCCAGCGCATCGAAGTTGCTTTCAGCATGGGCAATCGCGCGCAGCCACGCGTCATCGACGCCCGTAGCCTTGGCCGCAGCCTTGAACTGCTTGGCGTGCTGCGCCAACTGCGGCTTGCCGACCTTGCCCAGGCCTTCGTGGGCAGGTTCACCTGGCGGCGTGGCCACTGTGAACTTCAGGAACACCCGCGAGCCGGGCAGGTTGCGGGTGGAGTAGACCAGCGCGCCATCCTGCTCGCGCTCGTACAGCACGCCACTGAACACGCCCATGTTGCCCCACAGGTTCGGGGTCTGGATGGCGTTGTCGTCGATTTCCTTCGGGGTGCAGCGTGAACCAGGTTCCGGCGCGGTGGCCAGGCTGACGGTGTTGCCCTGCACGCAGCGGTAGACGGTGCGCGCGGCAGCCAGCCCGGGCCACAGGCTGGGCAGCAGCAACAGCGCGAGCAGGAGAGGGCGACGGGACATGGCGGCCGGATCATCCGGCCGCGCCCGCTAATGTTGGGTGAATGGGGGCCGGCAGGGCTGCGGCCTGCACCTGCAGAGGCAACGTCAACAGCCAGCGCTGGGCTGTTGAGGGCTGGTCGGATAGGTGTGGCCCGGCAGGACACGCCGTAAACCCATCCATGGGGGCTCGATGGCGCCATCCATGGCGCCAACGGTCCTGCCGGGCCACACCCACCCGCCCTCGACAGTTTCCTGCGGCTGACAGTAGATCCACGCCATGCGTGGATGAAGCTGCCTGGAGACGATGGATCAATCGATGTGACGGAACACCTGGATCACTTCGCGGTCCTGCGGCGCACCCAATACCCCACGCCCAGCAGCACGAACCACACCGGGCTGGCGATCAGCGCCTGGCGGGTGTCGCCCTGCAGGCTCAGCAGCACCAGCACGGCGGCGAAGAACACAAGGCAGGCCCAGCACATGGCGACGCCGCCGGGCATCTTGAAGATCGAGGCAGCATGGCGTTCCGGGTAGCGACGGCGATAGGCCATGTAGGCCACCAGGATCAGCGACCAGACGAAGATGAACAGCACCGTGGCCAGCGTCGTTACCAGGGTGAAGGCGGTCACCAAGTTCGGAATCAGGTAGATCAGCAGCGTGCCGCCGAGCAGGCACAGGCACGAGAACAGCAGGCCGCGGGCCGGCACTGCAGCGCGCGACAACTTCGACAGCCCGCGCGGTGCGTGGCCTTCCTCAGCCAGGCCGTACAGCATGCGGCTGGTGGAGAAGATGCCGCTGTTGGCCGAGGACGTGGCAGAGGTCAGCACCACGAAGTTGATCAGGCTGGCCGCGGCCGGAATACCGGCCAGCACGAACAGCTGCACGAACGGGCTCTTGTCCGGGACCACCTGGCGCCACGGGGTGACGGCCATGATCGCGATCAGCGCCAGTACGTAGAAGATGATGATGCGCACCGGAATCGAATTGATCGCCTTGGGCAGGTTGCGCTCGGGGTCGGCGGTTTCGGCGGCCGTGGTGCCGACCAGCTCGATGCCGACGAAGGCGAACACCGCAATCTGGAAACCGGCGAAGAAGCCGACCAGGCCCATAGGGAACATGCCGCCGTCATTCCACAGGTTCGACAGCGAGGCGGTGTGGCCACTGGGCGAGGTGAAGCCCCACGCCACCAATCCGGCACCGGTGATGATCAGCGCGCAGATCGCCACGATCTTGATCAGCGCGAACCAGAATTCCATCTCGCCAAACAGCTTCACCGTCACCAGGTTCAACGACAGCAGCAGCATCACGCAGGCCAGCGCCGGCTTCCAGGCTTCAAGCCCGGGGAACCAGAATTTTGCGTAGGCAGCGATCGCGATCACATCGGCGATGGCGGTGACGATCCAGCAGAACCAGTACGTCCATCCACAGAAGAAGCCGGCCCAGGGGCCGAGCAGATCGGTGGAAAAATCGATGAAGGATTTGTACTGCAGGTTGGACAGCAACAGTTCGCCCATCGCGCGCATCACGAAGAACAGCATCGCGCCGATGATCAGGTAGACGAAGACGATGGACGGGCCGGCCAGGCTGATGGTCTTGCCCGACCCCATGAACAGGCCGGTGCCGATGGCACCGCCAATGGCGATCAACTGCAGGTGGCGGTTGGACAGGCTGCGGCGCAGGTGCTCGGGGGGCGTTGCGGGCTCGGTCATGGGCGCGGGCAAAAGGGCGGGCGAAGCGTTCGACGGTAGTCCTCCTCAGGCAGGAGCGCCAGCGCCGGATGAGCCAATCCCGTCAAACTTGGCCGCTTTCATCACAATGTGACCAAATACCGGATTCATCCCATTCCGCCCGGCCCGGCGCCATGCTCAGATAGCCGCACCTGCCCAAGGATCGGCCCGACCATGCGCCCTGCCCTGCCCGCCCCGCTGGAGCCCCGGCCATGAGCCGGCTGCGCGTCATCATTGGTGGCACCGCACTGGCGCTGCTGGCCGCGGCCGTGCCGATCGCGGTGATGGCCTATGCCACCTGGGACCGTGCGGTCAGCGTCGAGCAGCAACGCCTGCGCGACATTGCCGGCCGTGCCCTGCGCCGCGCCGACCAGTCCTACCAGGAAGCACTGGCGGCACTGCAGTCGGCCGAGGTCGGCGCCCACAACGCCTGCGGGCCCGACCATATCCGGCGCATGCAGACGCTGGTGATGACCTCGCCGTCGGTCGACCAGATGGGCTACTTCGAGGGTGGCAAGCTACGCTGTACGTCGTGGGGGCCGTTCCTGTCCGACGTCAACCAGCCCAAGTCCGACCACGTCACCAGTGATGGTGCCGGCATCGCCGTGGATGTGCGCCCCGAGGCAAGCGGACGGCGCCAGGTCCTGTCGATCCTGTATGGCAACTACGACGTGCTGGTCGATCCGCGCCGCTTCGTCGATGTCATCGCCGACCCGAACGTGCGCCTTGCCCTGGCCAGCCCGGACGGCCGCCTCCTGGCCAGGCAGGACGGCATGGATCCGGCATTGCTGGAGACCCTGCTGCGCGCGCCTGGTGAAGGCCTGGACCACAACACCCTGTACGCCACCGCCCGCAACGAAGAGTGGCTGGCGATCGCGACCACGCCGCGTACCGCGCTCGCCGCGACCTTCCGCCAGCAGGCGTGGCTGTTCGTGCCGATCGGCGTTCTGCTGGCCGCTGTCGGTGCCGGCCTGGTGATCTGGCTGTCGCGTCGCCGCCTGTCGCTGCGCGGCGAGCTGGCCACGGCGATCCGCCGCCGCGAGCTGTACCTGCACTACCAGCCCATCATCGAACTGGATACCGGCATCTGCGTCGGCGCCGAAGCGCTGGTGCGCTGGCAGCGCCCGGATGGCACCCAGGTGCGGCCGGACCTGTTCATTCCGCTGGCCGAAGAGGCCGGCATGATCGGCGCGGTCACCGATCTGGTGATCGAGAACGTGGTGCGCGACATGCGCGAACTGCTGGTGGCCGACCGCAGCGCGCACATTGCGATCAACCTGGCCGCCGAAGACATCAGCAGCGGCCGTGCGCTGAAGATGATCTCCAAGCACATGGCCGGCAGCGGCATCCTGCCGCAGCAGATCTGGATGGAGGCCACCGAGCGCGGCTTCCTCGACCTGGACCGCGCCCGCACGATGCTGGCACAGGCACGTCGGGCCGGGCACAGCGTGGCCATTGACGATTTCGGCGTCGGCTTCTCCAGCCTGCAGTACCTGGAACAGCTGCCGCTGGACGCGCTGAAGATCGACAAGTCGTTCATCGATGCGATCGGCACCGAGAGTGCGACCAGCCCGGTGACGCCGCACATCATCGACATGGCCAAGGAGCTGGGCCTGTGGGTGGTGGCCGAGGGCGTTGAAACCGAGGCACAGCTGGCGTATCTGCATACCCGCAAGGTCGAGTTCGCGCAGGGCTGGCTGTTCTCGCGGCCGCTGCCACGGGATGAGTTCGTGGTGTTCCATCACAAGCGGCAGCAGCGCTATGGCGCGGCGCGGGAGCACATGCAGAATCCGCGCAGCGTGCCGATCGAGCGTGAGGGAGTGGAGTAGGACGGCGAACGGCGGAGCCCCTCGTGGTGGGTCGCGTACTGCTATCCCCGGGGTGGCCGGGACGGTCGGGTTCGCGGGGGACGCCGTAAAGCCGTCCATGGGGGCTTGGCCGCGGCATCCATGCCGCGGACACCCCCGCGAACCCGACCGCCCCGGCCTCTGACAGGTTCCGGCGGCGTCCCACCACGGAATCAACAGAAGAAAGCAAAAGCAAAGGCAAACGCGGGTCGCTGTGCTCGGTGGATCCACGCCATGCGTGGATGGCGTGGACCACGGTAGTGCCGGCCGCTGGCCGGCACCGCGCCATCACTGATCGCCGCCTACGCCCAGGCCTTCGGCCGTGCCAGCAACCACGCCACGCTCACCGACAGCAGCAGCAACGGCAGCCATCCCAACTGGTTCGGGCCGCCCGCCTGCAGCAGCACACCCCCTGCTACGCCACCGGCAGCAATGGCCAGGTTCCAGCCGGTCACCAGCATCGACTGCGCCAGATCCGCGGCGGCACCGGCACGCCGCGCCAATGCGGTCTGGAACAACGTAGGTACCGCGCCAAAGGCAACGCCCCACAGGATCGTCGCCAGCAGCAGCGCGATCGCGTCGCCCGGCCACAACAGCAGGGTCAGCACCGGCACGATGAAGCCGATCACCGCGGCCCACACCAGCGTGCGCAGATGACGGTCCACACCCCAGCCGGCAATGACGATGCCGGCGATGGCGGCCAGGCCGAAGGCCAGCAGCAGGCGGTCCAGCCACGGGCCGGCACCGGCCTCCACCGCCAGCGGTTCGATGTAGGTGTAGAGCACGTTGTGCGCCAGCACGTACAGCACCATCACCGCCAACGCACTGCGCACGCCCGGCATGCGCCACACCGTAGCCAACGACGTACGCTGACCGGCCGCCGCCGCCGGCAACGCGGGCAATGCCCAGCGCGCGTAGGCCAGCAGCACGACTGCCAGCACGCTCATCAGCGCGAATGCCCAGCGCCAGCCGATCTGCTGGCCCAGCAACGTGCCGGCCGGTACGCCCAGCGACAGTGCCAGCGGCGATCCGACCATCGCCACCGCGATTGCCCGGCCCTGCAGCGAGGGCACCACCATGCGCGCGGCGTAGCCGGCCACCAGCGACCACAGCAGGCCACCACACACGCCGGCCAGGAAGCGCGCGGCCAGGATCAGCGGGTAGCTGCTGCTCAATGCGGTCAGCGTATTGACCACCACGAAGCCGGCAATCGCGGCGAGCAGCAAGGGACGTCGCGGCAGGCGCTGGGTCAGTGCGGTCATCGGCAGTGCGGCCATCACCGAGCCGAGCGCGTACACGCTGACCAGCTGGCCAACCGCCGCGTCGCTCACACCGAGGCTTTCGCCCATCGGCCGCAGGACGCCGGCCGGCAGGGTCTCGGTCAGCAGAGTGATGAAGCCGCCACCGGCCAGCGCCAGCAGTCCCGCCCACGGCAGGCGCGTGGCTTCACCGGCCGGGCCAGCCGCATCGATGGCATGGCCGCTCATCGCGCGGTCTCCAGATCGGCATAGACCGCATCGCGCAGCTCATTGACGAAGGCACCGTCCATGCCTTCGTACAGGGTGTTGGTCAGCGCCACCACGCTCAGCCCGCGCGCAGGATCGACAAACCAGCTGTGCCCGTAGGCACCGCCCCAACGCCATGTACCTGCGCTCTGCGGCGTACCGCTGGCGGCCGCATCGCGCAGCACCGCAAAGCCAAGGCCAAAGCCCCAGCCGGCCGGTTCCGGCGGCCCCTGTTCGCCCATCTGCGGGCTGGCCATCTCCGCTGCCAGTGCGGGCGGCAACAGGCCTGAACGCTGCACATCACGCAAGGCTTCCAGCACCGCCATCACTTCATCGGCGCTACCGACCAGGCCTGCCCCGGCCGAGGGGAAACGGCTGGCATCGGTGGCACGCGCGAGGCTGTACTCGATACCGACGGTACCCTCGAACGGAGCGACCACCTCGCCTTCGCGCAGGCGGTGCGGCTGCGGTGTGTCGCTCACATAGGGCGTGGCCAGCCGTGCCGCGTTGCGCGCAGCGAAGGCGGTGTCCCGCAGGCCCAGGGGTGCGGCCAGCAAGCGCTCGAACAGTGCCTGCAGGGATTCACCGGTCGCTTTTTCAGCCACGGCACCGGCAACGTCCACGCCCAGCGAGTACAGCCACTGGCTGCCCGGCGCGAACAGCAGTGGCGCTTGCCCGATGCGGCGCACGTTCTCGGTCAGCGTCAGCGGGTTCGCGTCCATGCCATCGCTGACGCCAGCGCGTGCGTAGGGACCCTTCGCATCGGCTTCGAGGAAGCGGTAGCCCAGCCCACTGCTGTGGCTGAGCAGCTGGCGCAGGCTGATGGGCGGCGTGCTGCCATCGGCCAGCGCCGGGCGGAAGTCCGGCAGCCAGCGCTGCACCGGTGCATCCAGGTCGAGCACGCCCTCGGCCACCAGGCGCAGGATCACCGTGGTCAACAGCGGCTTGCTCACCGAGGCCAGCCGGAACAGCTGATCGCGTTGCATCGGCATGGCCGACTCGCGATCGGCCAGCCCGGTCGCGCTGGCGTGGCGCAGCACACCGTGCTCGCGCACCAGCACCACCGCACCGACCAGGCGCTGCGGGTGCACCTGCTGCAGCAGCCGCTGCACCGAAGGCAGCGTCGGCGCGGGTTCAAGGGAAGGAGCGGCATTCATCGCGGGAATCCGTGGGGAGAGGCCCGCCACGTTAGGCAGCACGGCGCAGCGCAAAAAGCCGGTTGCCGCTCCGGGCATCATGGACCGTGCAGTCCGCAATCGGCATGATGGCCGGAACTGCAAGGCCGCAACGGTCCCCACGTCACCCCGCACCACAGTGTTGCGATGGCGGAGCCGCCCGCTACAGCCGCGCCGGCCTACCCTGCCGCTTTCATTGCCCGCACGCCCATGTCAGTCCTGGACAACCTCGCCAACCTGCAGACCTTCGTGCATGCCGCCGATACCCGCAGCTTCGTCGAGACCGGGCGCCTGCAGGGCATATCCGCCTCGGCAGCGGGCAAGTGCGTGGCGCGGCTGGAGCACGCACTGGGCGTGCGCCTGTTCCACCGCAGCACGCGCAGCATCACGCTCACCGCCGAGGGTCAGCTGTTCCTGGCGCGTTGCCGGCGCATCCTCGACGAGCGCGATGCCGCCCGCACCGAGCTGGCACAGCCGCACGCCACACCCCGCGGTACGCTGCGCATCAGCCTGCCGCTGGTGGGCGACCTCACCCTGCCGTTGATGGCCGAGTTCATGGCCGCGTATCCGGATATCCGCCTGGACCTGGACTTCAGTGACCGCCTGGTTGATGTCATCGAGGAGGGCTTCGATGCGGTGCTGCGCGTCGGCGAACCCAGCGACTCGCGGATGAACGCACGCCGGCTGGGGGTATTCCCGCGGCGTGTCGTTGCCTCGCCGGGCTACCTGCAGCGCTGCGGCGTTCCGCGCACGCCGGCAGGCTTGATGCAGCACACGCTGCTGCACTATCGCTTCCCCACCACCGGCAAGCTGGAACCGTGGCCGATCCACTGGCCCGACGATGAAACGCCGCAGGAGCTTCCGGTGCACATGGTGGCCAACACCATCGAAGCGCGGGTAGCGCTCGCACTGCGCGATATCGGCCTGGCCTTCGTGCCGGTGCACTCGGTGCGCGATGCGCTGGCCGACGGCCGCCTGGTCACGGTGCTGGACGAACACGTGCATTCCTGCGGCACCTTCCATCTGCTGTGGCCGTCGGGCCGACACGTACTGCCGAAGCTGCGGGTGTTCATCGACTTCGTCGGCGCCCGCCTGGGTACCGTGCCGTAGATCCACGTCATGCGTGGATGCGTCTCGCGGCGAAAGGAAGCCGAGCATCGGCTCGGCTCTACAGAACCGCCCGACCATCGGTAGCGCCGGGCCATGCCCGGCGGCCGCACACCTGACCATTCAGCCACTGCCGCTATACTGGCCGCTCATTCCTCCCAGAGGCTCGCGACCAATGCGCCATTGATGCCGCCGTCTTCCCACTAGACGGCCTGACTCTTCCCGCCCCTGCGCGCAGGGGAGAACCCGGCATCCATGGAGGTCGCATGACCACACATTCCCTCACGCTCGATCGCGTGTCGTATCGGCTGGCCGACGGCCGCCCGCTGTTTTCCGATCTGACGTTTTCCTTCGAACCGGTCGCCACCGGCCTCGTCGGTGCCAATGGCGCCGGCAAGAGCGTGCTCGCACGCCTGCTGGCCGGCCGGCTGCTGCCCGACAACGGCCAGGTTCGCGGCAGTGCCCGCGTGTTCCTGTTGCCGACGCCCGGCTATCCACCCGCCGGCACGGTCGGTGAACTGGCCGGTGTCGGCGCGGAACTGGCCGCACTGCAACGCATCGAAGCCGGCAGCGTGGACGAGGCCGACTTCGCCCGCGTCGGCGACCGCTGGGATCTGCGCGAACGCCTGCAGCAGCAATGGCGTACGCTGCAGCTACCCGACGACCTCGATCCGGCCCAGCCGGCCGCGCGCCTCAGTGGTGGCCAGGCCATGCAGGTGGCGCTGTCCGGTGCCTGGGCCAGCGGGGCCGACTGGCTGATCCTGGACGAACCCAGCAACCACCTCGACGCACGCCATCGCCAACAGTTGTATGAACAGTTGCAGCAGTGGCGCGGCGGCCTGCTGGCGATCAGCCATGATCGCGAACTGCTGGCGCACATGCAGCAGATCGTCGAGCTCGACGCGCGCGGGCTGCATCGCTATGGCGGACCGTGGCAGCACTACGCCGACGCGCGCGCCGCCGAACGTGAAGCCGCCGCCGCCCAGCTTGACCATGCACGTGCACAGCACCGGCAGCAGCAACGCAGCGCGCGCGAACAACACGAACGCCAGCAGCAGCGCCAGGCACGTGGCAACCGTGATGCGAAGCAGGCCAACCAGGCCCCGATCCTGCTCGGCCGGCAGAAGCAGCGCGCCGAGGCCAGCCACGGCCGCGCACAGCAGGTGCAGGCCGAGCGCCTGCAGGCCAGCGCAGAGCAGCTGCGCGCAGCGGCATCCGCGGTGCATGCGGCGCCGGAACTGGCGCTGTTTGCCGGTGCGGGCGAGCGTGGCAGCGCGCGTCTGCTGGAGGCCGAGGCGCTGGTGCTGCCACATGGCTGCAGCGCCCCGCTGCAGCTGGAGATCCGCCGGGGGCAGCGCATCGCCGTGGTCGGTGACAACGGCAGCGGCAAATCGACCCTGCTGCGTGTGTTGGCCGGCCAGCTGCCTGCATGCAGTGGCACCGTGCAACGGCATGCACCACTGGCCCTGCTCGACCAGCAGTTGCTGGGGCTGTCCGGCGCGCGCAGCATCCTTGACACCGTGCAGGCCGCCAACCCGCGCGCGGACCCAGGCGAGCTGCGCACGCGGCTGGCCCTGCTCGGGCTGGATGCACAGCGCATCCAGCGGGCGGCCCACAGCCTCAGTGATGGCGAGCGGGTGAAGGGTGCGCTGGCCAGCGTGCTGTATGCCGATCCCGCGCCCCAACTGTTGCTGCTGGACGAACCCGGTAATGCGCTGGATCTGAGCGCATTGCAGGCGCTGGAGGAACTGCTTGCGGCGTGGCCGGGCGCGCTGGTGATGGTCAGCCACGACCGGCACCTGCTGCAGGCATTGCGACCGACCCACGTGCTGCAGGTGAACCCCGAGGGTTGGCAGTGGCGAGATGCCTTGTAGATCCACGCCCTGCGCGGATGGAATGATCCGCCAGCCGAGCGTGGGCTCGGCTCTACAAGGCGGGCAAAGACCGGTTGAACCGCCATCCACGCATGGCGTGGATCTACAGGAGCCGTTAGCTCAGCGCTTCCACACCGGGAATGCCTGCGGCATCTGCTGCCACAGCAGCGGTCCCGCACGCAGCTCCTGTTCGTTGAGCAGGCAGGCATCCAGCTCTGCGCGCACGGCGCGCTCGTCCATGTGCACGCCAATCACCACCAGTTCCTGGCGCCGATCGCCCCACAACGGGTGCCACAGGCGCTGCATTGCCGAATGCGCGGCCGCGTCCGGAAACTCCTCCGGTCCCGGCAACGGTGCGCTCCAGCAGTCGGCCTGCTGGCGCGCCCATCCTAGGTCGCTGTACGGCAGCGGTGTCGGCGGCAACAGCGGTGTGGTGTCCTCGATGCCCGCACGCACGCGATCGCGCGCGGCGTACCAGAAGCCCGCCGCCTGCGTCCGCGTCGCGGCACCCACGGTGTTCAGCTCGCCCACCCAGTCCATGCGGTTGGCCAGCCAGAACCAGCCCTTGCTGCGGATCACACCAGGCATCCCCGACTGCAGCGCGCGTGCGAATCGCGCGGGATGGAACGGACGTCGCGAGCGGTAGACGAAGCTGCCGATGCCGTACTCCTCGGTTTCCGGTGTGTGCTCGCCCCGCAGTTCCTTCACCCAGCCCGGCGCACGTTGCGCACGCTCCATGTCGAAGCGCCCGGTATCCAGCAGCTCGGCCAGCGGCACATTGCCGAAGCTGGACAGCAGCAGCTTCGCGTCGCGGTTCAGGCCACGCAGCACGGCCAGCGTGTCCTGCAGCACTTCGTCATCCACCTGGTCCACCTTGCTGACCACGATCACGTCGGCAAACTCCACCTGCTCGCACAGCAGGTCAACCACGCCGCGATCGTCCTCCGGGCCGGCCTGCTGGCCGCGCTCGGCCAGTCGCGACGTCGAGCCGAAGTCGGCAAGGAACGCGCTGCCGTCGACCACCGTCAC
The DNA here is from genome assembly GCF_059367875.1 of Stenotrophomonas sp. YJH_SMC_16. Taxonomy (NCBI): domain Bacteria; kingdom Pseudomonadati; phylum Pseudomonadota; class Gammaproteobacteria; order Lysobacterales; family Lysobacteraceae; genus Stenotrophomonas; species Stenotrophomonas sp. YJH_SMC_16. The sequence goes on from NZ_JCAFRH010000004.1 coordinate 378,774, forward strand.
CATCGTGTCCAGCCGCGCGATGTCACTCAGGCTGAAGCCGTGCTCGTCGCGCACCGCGAAGGTGGCCGCCACCGGCATCGGTTCGCCGATGCCCGTCGATTCGATCAGCAGATAGTCATAGCGGCCCGCATCGGCCAGGCGCCGCACTTCCTGCAGCAGGTCATCGCGCAGCGTGCAGCAGATGCAGCCGTTGCTGAACTCCACCAGCGTCTCTTCGGTGCGGCGCAGTTCGGCCCCACCTTCGCGCACCAGCTGCGCATCGATGTTGACCTCGCTCATGTCGTTGACGATGACCGCCACGCGCAGACCCTCGCGGTTGCGCAGGATCTGGTTGAGCAGGGTGGTCTTGCCGGCCCCCAGGAAGCCGGACAGCACGGTGACCGGAAGGCGACGGTCGGCGCGGGAAACAGTGTTCATGTCGGAGCGGGTTGGCTGCGGAACGGAAATGTTACTGTATAACAATTGTTGCGCAAGGAGCCTCCCCCGATGAAGTCGCCTTCTGCCGCCCTGCTCGATGCCGGCGCGGTCGCCCTGTCCAGCCTGTGCCTGCTGCACTGCCTGGCGCTGCCCCTGCTGGCCGCCGCGCTCCCCCTGTTCGGCACCTGGGCCGAAGCGGAATGGGTGCATCTGCTGTTCGTGGCCATCGCCCTGCCGCTGACCGGCTACGCGCTGTGGCGGGCCGAGCGCCGTCACCCGCTGCCGGTGCTGGCCTGGGCCACCGCCGGCGCCGGTCTGGGCCTGTTGCTGGCCGGCGCGCTGGCGCTGCCCTCGCATGACTGGGAAACGCCGATGACCGTCACCGGCAGCCTGCTGCTGGCCGCCACGCACATCTGGAACGCACGGCACCGGCACGCGGGGTAGAGTCGACTGTTAGTCGACTCTCGCGCGAAGCGCGGGATCTCATGCCGCCTGGGCGAAGAGCAGTCGACTAACAGTCGACTCTACCGCCCCTCGGCCTATTTGCCGTAGCGGCGCAGCAGCTCGACCAGCACCGCGGCCTCGTCCGCCCGCTGCTGCGGGTCGTCGGCAGCCACCACATGTTCCTGCAGGTGCTCGTGCAGCAGCTCCATCAACAGGCTGTGGGCTGCACCGCGCACGGCGGCGACCTGCACCAGCACGTCCGCGCAGTCGCCCGCCTCGCCCTCGGGCTTGTCCAGCGCCTGCTCCAACGCCGCCACCTGACCCGCGATACGGCGCACCCGGGTCAGCAGCTGCTTTCGATTCTTGTGTACATGGGCCATGACTGGATCATATACCCTATGGGGGTATCCACTCCACCCCCTTGGTCCCCCCATGCACCTGGACGCCCTCGCCGCCGCCCGCCGCCACGAACACCGCTTCGACGACGGCAACCCGCTGGCCGAACGCAATACCCGCCGCGCCCTGTGGCTCACCGTCGGCATGATGCTGGTGGAGATCGTAGGAGGCTGGTGGTTCAACTCCATGGCCGTGCTCGCCGATGGCTGGCACATGAGTTCGCACGCGCTGGCGCTGGGCCTCTCGGTGTTCGCCTACCGCTGCGCGCGCCGCTACGCGCACGACCCGCGCTTCGCCTTCGGCACCTGGAAGATCGAGATCCTGGCCGGCTACACCAGCGCCATCGCCCTGCTCGGCGTCGCCGCGCTGATGGCCGTGCAGTCACTGCAGCGGCTGTGGGTACCGGCGCCGATCCACTACAACGAAGCCATCGCCATCGCTGCGGTAGGCCTGGGCGTGAACCTGCTCTGCGCATGGTGGCTGCACGACAGCCCGGGCCACGCGCATCACCACCACGGGCATGACCATGGCCATCATCACGGGCATGACCACGAACACCACGATCACGGCCATGCGCACGGTCACGACCTCAATCTGCGCTCGGCCTACGTGCACGTGCTGGCCGACGCCGCCACCTCGGTGCTGGCCATCGTCGCCCTGCTCGGCGGCAAACTGCTGGGCCTGACCTGGCTGGACCCGGTGATGGGGCTGGTCGGCGCCGCGCTGGTCACGGTGTGGGCTGTAGGCCTGCTACGCGACAGCGGCCGCATCCTGCTCGACGCGCAGATGGACGCACCGGTGGTGGCCGAAGTTCGCGAAGTGATCGAACAGGGTCCCTGGCCGGCGCGCCTGGCCGACCTGCACGTCTGGCAGGTCGGTCGCGGCAAGTACGCGGTCAGCGCCAGCGTGGTTACCAGCGACGCAGGTCTGGATGCCGATACCGTGCGCAACGCGCTGGCGATCCATGAGGAGCTGGTGCATGTAACGGTGGAGATCCACCGCAGCTGATCCTGCGCGACTGCGGTCGAATCTGTAGAGCCGAACCCATGCTCGGCTTGCCGTTGCCTTTGCAGCGCCGAGCCATGCTCGGCTGTCGCAGGCCATCAGCCGAGCACGGGCTCGGCTCTACAGTCAGAACTTCAGCATCATCCGCAGCAGGTACATCAGCAGCGGCAGCGCACTCAGCACCGCACCACCGATGCCGATCCACGGCCAACGCTCACCGCGCACGCGCGAAGCCACCGCCAGACCGCCGCCCACCAGTGCCGCACCCAGCACGCCCACGCCCAGTCCGGCGGCTATGCCATTGCCGCCTGCGGCCACCGCCGCCTGCGCAGCCAACGTGCCCGCGCCCCAACCCACAGCGATCCCCAGCCAACTGGCCATGCCGCACCACGGTGCCTTGCCCTGCGCCATCCGAAAACCCCTTTGTTCTTGCCGAATTTCTGTACGGGCCGTGCCCGCATGCTGCCTACACTAGCCGCACCTGCCCCGTAGGGACATCCCATGCGCACGCTCCGCCTGCTGCTGCCCGGTGCCCTCCTGCTGCTCACCGCCTGCGGTGGTGATGCCGGGCTTCCTTTCAGCGCCGACCCGTTGCAGGGCTGCTTCGCCACCGGCGCGCGCAAACCGGCCGACTTCCGCGTCGACAAGGAAGGCGGCCAGTACTTCGTCTCCTTCAGCCGCGGCGACCAGTGGCAGCGCGAGCCGAATGCCCTGCACAAGGCCACCCGCAGCGAGATCAGCCGCTACTTCCGCGATGACGCCGAACAGATCGACAGCGCATTGATCCGCATGGCCGGTGGCTTCGGCATCTTCCACCTCAACAAGGGCGCGACGCTGAAGGGCAAGGCCAGTGATAGTGACTACATGGCGCTGATGCTGATCGGTGCTGGGCCGGTGTATGCGGTGAAGTGCCCGTAAGACGCAATGATTCTGATGGCGGCTCAGGGCACTATGGGCGCATCCTGTCTTCTTTGAGGAGCGATGCCAATGCTGCTGTTTCTGCTGCTTGCGGTAAGCGCGCCGAAGACCCAGGGTGCCTATGACGAAGTCCGGCAGCTGCCCGATGGCCAGATCCTGATAATGCGCACTCTGGATTGGGACCTCGGCGATGGCACGAAGGAGCGCGTCATCGTGCACTGGCTGCTGCAGGAGGACGGCCGCATGCGCTACGACTTCGATCGGCAGCCACCGCAAACCCAGGAGGCCCATCGTCGATCGTGCGCGCGGCAGGGCATGCAGCCGTCGCGTGGCGTCGGCATGATCGCGGGGGAAGGGACCACACACGGTTACAGCTGCACCAGCGCTAGCGTCGGGCCCACGCCCGACTTCTCCCTGCCTGCATCCACGCATGGCGTGGACCTACTTTGACATCGGCTTGGCTCTACAACAGCTGCGGTACCATGCCCTCCCCCGAACCGCCCCGGTACCCGCCGTGCCCCATTACACCGGCCCCCTGCTGACCCGCGACAGCGCTGACACCCTGCGCCGTGCCCATGACAAGGGCGCTGCCGACTGGCAGGGTTCGCTCGACCTCGGCCGCAGCGAGGACAGCGTGGCGCTGGATGCCGACGGCTTCCGCTTCCGTGGCCAGCCCTACCCGTGGTCGGGCAAGCTGAAGGGCCGCACGCTGTACTACTGGGACGGCGAGGAATTCGCGCCGATCTCGCGTTACAGCGGTTCGCTGATCAAGCTGGTGCCGACCGAATGGGGCGCACCGACCTTCGAGATCGACGGCATCAAGATGCTGCCGACCTCCAAGCTGTCACCCTTCGAGGATGCGCGCCGCAAGGTCGAGCTGGTCGCCCCGGCCGGCAAGGTGATCCTCGATACCTGTGGTGGCCTGGGCTACTTCGCCGCCTGCGCGCTGGAGGCCGGCGTCGGCCAGATCCGCTCATTCGAGAAGAATGCCGACGTGATGTGGCTGCGCACGCTCAACCCGTGGTCGCCGGATCCGGACTCGGCTGCGGCCGGTGGCCGCCTGCAGTTCAGCCACGGCGATGTCTCGCAGCAGATCGAACAGGTGGCCAGCAACAGCGTCGACGCGATCCTGCACGACCCGCCGCGCTTTGGCATCGCCGGCGAACTGTATTCACAGGTGTTCTACGACCACCTCGCCCGCGTCATCCGCAAGGGCGGCCGGCTGTTCCATTACACCGGCGCGCCGAACAAGCTGACCAGCGGCCGCGACGTGCCACGTGAAGTGGCCAAACGTCTGGAAAAGGCCGGCTTCAAGGCCGAGCTGGCGCTTGACGGTGTGCTGGCCGTCAAGCGCTGAGCCTCACTCCGAATCCACCTTGGCCAGCTTCATCACCCACGTCGGCACTTCCGGTTCTCCGGCGTAGAAGTCCTTCGGTTTCTTCTCCGCCATCGCCCAGCGGTGCAGCCAGCTCGGGCCGTAACGGCCACTGTAGCCTTCGGCACCGCGTGCATAGGCCGGGTCACGCATCGCCTCATCCAGTGAGATGAAGCGATAGCCGCGGCGCTTCGTCGCCGCCACCAGTTCGGCGAACGTGGCCGCATTGAGTTCGTTGGCGTGCATCAGCCAGACCTGTGGCAGCGCGTAGCCCAGCAGTGCCTGCGACTGCTTCTCGTAGTAGTCCAGCTTGTTCAGCATGTACGGCACGTAGCCCTTGCGCAGCTGCGCGAGCGTGGCCTCACGCGCCGGGGAATCGGGCTGCTCGTTCATCACGTTGGCATAGGCGAACGCCCACACCCACTCGCCGTTGTCGACCGTCACCGGTGCCACGCGGTAGCCATGCTGCCTGAAGAACGCGTCCATCTGCGCGCGTTCTTCCGGCGTGCGCCCTGCACGCAGATAGGGGTGTCGCATCCACTGCGGCTTCAGCCCACGCTCGGCCAGCAGCGGCCGCAGCACCGTCTCGCCACGCAGGAAATCCTGCTGGAACGCAGGCACGCCCTTGGCATTCAGGTCCATGTGCGAGTAGGTGTGGTTGCCGAGCACATAACCGGCGTCCAGCCAGTCGCGCAGCATCTGCGCCCGCGCCGGCTGCACCTGCCCGTCGATCTCAAGCTTGTTCCCGTTGACGAAGCCGACTACCGGCACACCCGCCTGATGCAGCTGCGCCATCAGCGCTTCATGCCGCGACTGCAGGTCCGGCGGAACGATCTGGTCCACCCGCGCCCAGGGCAGGTCGTCGATGGTCACCGCAATCCGGCGATCCACTTCGGCGGCGTGCACCGCCAACGAACACAGCAGCAATGGCACAGCACGCAGCAACCAACGCATCAGCACATCCTTGCAGGAGCGAAGTGCTGACTTTAGCGCGATTGTGGATGCATGGTCGGCCACGCACCCGCTATGGGCTGCGCGACTGCACCTGACGCTCGCGCACGATCGCCCGCCACAGCATGAATCCTGCGGCCATGGCCATCAGCAACAACGCGACCAGCACGAAGGCAAGGTCATCGGGATTACGCAGCAGCGGCGCGTGCTCGCGGGTGAGGATGCCAAACACCACCTGTTGCGCCTGTGCCAGCGGCAGCCGGCCCTGCTCGCCCAGTTCCACCAGGCACGCCGCTGGGGACAGTTTGGCCACGCTGATCCATGCCATGTCGTACAGGTGCAATACCCTGGCGGCCAGTGCCAGGATCGCTGCGTGCAGCGCCATCAATCCCCAGTTGGCGCGTCGCAGGCGTTCCGACACGCGGCCCAGGCGGTAGACGCTGATCGACATCGCGCCCAGCAGCGCCAGTGCCACGCCTGCCATCGGAATCCACTGCAACGGTTGCCATGGTGCAAGCGCAGTGGACCGCGCCAGCAGCTGTTCGGCCACCTGCATGCGCGCGACCGGGTCGGGCCCGCCGCATGCATCATCCACCGGCTCCAGCAGCAGTCCCACGCGGTAGTGGAAGAAGCCGGCTGCAAGCGCTACCGCCAGCAATGCCACCACCTGCAGAACCAGCAGGATCGGGCCCGGGCCACAGATACGGCAGAAGCGGGTAGCAGCAGAGGCCATCGGTTCATCCATGACAACAAAGGACCATCCTAACCAAGCACCCTGTGCTTGTCGGCTGTCGGATACGACAACCGTCGCGTGGTCCCGGTAGGATGTGGATGAGCATGGATGGGCGTATGTAGAGGTGTTGTGGATGGTCACGCTGTATCTGTGGGTGCGAACGCTGCTCCCGCTGCTGGCGTTCGTGATCGCGTGGGTGCTGCTGTCACGCCTGATCAAGGCCCGCGTGGCGCGCCTTCCACGGGTTCCCTTGAACCTGCCCGAGCACAGCAGCAGCCCGCGCCGGAAGGACCGGCGGATCTACGCGCGCAAGCTGCGGCGCAGACCGGGCCTGCGCACCGCAACGCGCCCGGCCACCGCGCCGCGCAGCTGGAGCCTCGCGGCGGTGTTCGTTTCGTTCTCTGCGTTGATCGCCACCGTGCTGGTCATGCCGGATGGCGCGCGCTTCCAGGTGATGGTCGAGAGCCTCACTGGCTACCCGGCCACGATTGCAGAAGTACATGTTCCCGCTGCCGGGCAGCCTCTCGTGCTGCAGGCGTGGCAGCCCTCACTGGCGCAGCTGTCGCGGCCGGTAGCGATGCGCTACCCGATCGGGCGCACCGGCGGCGAGCATGAGGCACGCGCCACGCTACCGGTACAGGTGAGGCATCAGGGTGATCGGCTGCAGGTGGCTGCGGCCTTGCCGGTGGATACCAATGTGTTGCGTGCAGAGCTTGCGCGCTTGGCGGGGCTGCCGGTTGAGGCCATCACCGTCCGCCAGAACAAGATCGCGCCCTGGCTGGAACCCGGCTGGAAGCCGCTGGCCAACCTGTAGAGCCGAGCCCACGCTCGGCTGCTTTTGCAGTAGATCCACGCCATGCGTGGATGGATGCAGAGCGGAGTCGAGCATGGCTCAACTCTACAGATCACGATCCGCGCGGCAGCTTCGCCGCCCACATGTTGTCCACCAGATTCGGATAACGCCGTCCGTTCTCTTCCGCACGCTGCCGCGCCGCCTCTTTCTGCGCAGGCGACAACGGCTGCGAGGTCTGGCCCTTGGGGTTGGGCTTCTTCCACGGGGGTGTCTTGGTCTGGCGCATGGCCGCAGCTTACCGCTTCAGGAAGTTCAGCAGCGCCAGATTGAAGTGGTCCGCATGGCTGGTGTTGCAGCCGTGCGGCGCGCCTTCAAGGATCACCACTTCGCTGCCCGGAATGGCCTGGTGCGTGCGCTGGCCCGAGCCTTCAAACGGCACGATGGCATCGCTGTCACCGTGCAGGATCAAGGTTGGTACCGTGATCTTCTTAAGGTCTTCGCGGAAGTCGGTGGTGGCGAACGCCTTCATGCACCCCAGCGCTGCGTTCTGGTCGGATTGGTGGCACAGCGCGATGGCCGCCTGACGCGTCTCTTCAGTCACCATCAGCTGGCCGTTGGCACTGAAGAAATCGCGGGTGAAGCCATCGAAGAAGGCTTCGCGGTCCTTATCCAGACCGCTGCGCATTTCATCGGCCTTCTCCTGGGTGAGCGGACCTTCCGGATTGTCCTCGCCGCGCAGCAGATACGGCGGCACGGCGGCTGCAAACACCACGCTGTGCAGGCGCTCCTGCCCGTGATTGGCCACATAGCGCGCCACCTCACCGCCGCCCATCGAGAAGCCGACCAGGGTGACGTCGCGCAGGTCACGCTCCTCGATCAACCTGGCCAGGTCCGCTGCCAGCGTGTCGTAGTCATAGCCCTCGGCCGGCTTGTCAGAACGCCCGAAGCCACGGCGGTCGTAGCTGATCACCCGGTGCTGCGCGTCGCGCAGGATCGACACCTGCGTCTTCCAGGCATCGGCGGACAGCGGCCAACCGTGAATCAGAATGACCGGGCGGCCGTCGCCACCGGTGTCTTCAACGTGCAGGCGGACGCGGGAAGCAGGCATGGGAGCTCCTGTGGAAGGGGAGGCTTTCAGGCTATGGGCCGGCCCCTATCGCGACCGTGATGGAATTGCCGGCCGCCATGACATCCCCTGCACAGGCGACGCCGCTGGAGCCGGGCCGTCAATGCGGGCATTCACTCCGTGGAAGGGCCGTTTCGTCGGACGCCGGCTGCAGCGCCCCAAACGCCATGCGAGCCTGCGTGAACCCTCCCTGGAGACTCGCCATGCTGCTGCTCACCCTGCCCCTGCTGGCCGCCGGCCTTGCCGCCGCACCCGCGCCCTCCGATGACCTGCGCGAGCAGATCCGCCAGGCCGACACCCAGCTGTTCGCCGTCGCCTTCGAGGCCTGCGATGCCGACAAGGCCGCCGCGATGACCACCGAGGACATGGAGTTCTTCCATGACAAGGACGGCAAGTCGGCCAGCAGCCGCGAAGACTTCCGCCGCAGCGTGGCCCACATGTGCAGCAATGCGCGCAAGGGCGGCTGGAGCCTGCGCCGCGAACGGGTGGAGCCTTCGTTGCAGGTGTTCCCGCTACACGACGAGCGGGCGCTGGAGATCGGCGACCACCGCTTCCATGAACGCGGCAAGGACGGCGTGGAGCGCTGGGTGGGCCAGGCCCGCTTCATCCAGGTCTGGCGTCGCGTGGACGGGCGCTGGATGGCCGAACGGGTGATCAGCTATGACCATCGGCCGGCAACGAAATGAACCCGTCGGCGACTGTTCACTCGCCCTGACCAAGACCATTCAGCCCACGGTCTCCTCCAGATCGCGGGCGTAGTAGCTTGCTGCCTGAGCCAACCCCGCGCCGATGGCGTCGCACAGGTGCGTTGGGGAATCGACCCGTACGTTGCTCCCGAAGCCCATCAGCCACCAACGCAAGGTCTGGTCGTCCTCCACCGTAGCGCGCAGCCGGATCCATCCATCACCCAGATCACTGATCGTCTGATCTTCGGACAGGGGCGTCTCCCTGAGATGCTCCGCAGCCTGCGCCCGGAAGCGCGCCTCCAGCACGATGCGTCCTTGCCCCTGGAACGCGGTGGCGGTGGTCGTCGCATAGCGCTGGAAGTCGAAGTCCGGCAGGCTCCTTGCCTCCATCTCCAGCACCCGGGTTCCACTCAGGCGATGCAACGCCAGGTGGCGGATGTCCGTATAGTCCCGCAGCATGCAGACAAGGTACTGCGCAGAACCGCGCATCAGCAGCCCCAGAGGATGCATGATCATCTCCTTCGGCTCGTCCTTGCCTTTGCTGCGGTACCAGCCTGACAGGCAGCGTCGGGATGCCAATGCCCTGTGGACATCCACCTGTACGGCCGTTTCCACCTCGGGGGCGAGCAGGTTCGGGCCCATGGGCAGGATCGCGGTCCTGCTGGCCCACTCCCCCCAGCCCGACGTCGAGACTTCCGCCCGCGCCATGTCGAACACGGGCATCAGCTCATTCATGGCCGTTGCCGGGAGCAGCTGACGCAGATGTGCATGCGAAAGCAGCAGTGCAACGCTCTGCGAAATCGACAGCCTGGGCGTGAAGGCGAAGTTCGCTTCCCTGGACCAACTCCAGCCAAAGGGCTTTTCACTGTCGTCGGCAATGAGCTGGAACCGCGTGGACAGGTTCTGGAGGTCCCGTTCAATGGTGCGACTGCTGGTCCTGAAGCCCAGCGGCTCCAGATTCTCCAGTATCTGCCTGACGGATATCCTGCGCGGAGCGCGCGGGATCATGCGCAGCATCTCCCACTGCCGCATCAACGTGTCGTTCGAACGGATCTTCATATCAATCTTCCCTTCCAGAGCCGACAGGCAACAAGAGCCCCACCAGAACGGCGTGGGGCTCTGCCCATCGTCAAGCCGCCTTGGCGGGCTCCTCGCCCTTCATCACCACCATCGCCGCATCCACATCGGCCACGGTCTTCTCGGTCGAAAGCACCAGCGCTCCTGCGTCATCCAGGATCGGGGTATCGATCATCACCTTGATCAGCTGGGCAATCTTCACGGCACGGAAAACCCGCTCCCGCGCCTGCTGGGGGAAACTACTGAAATCGCAGCCGTGCTCCCGGATGACATCACGGATATCGGCTACACCACGACGCAGCGACATGCACAGCTTGGAGAACGTCCTGTTGGCGAGCGTTGTAACGGTCTCGACCGCTGCCAACTGTTCGGCGGCCAACACGGCCTCGTCGTAATGGGTTCGAGCAACCTCTTTGTTACGGCGTGCATCGGCCAGCGCGGCTTCAGCCTTGCTGCCCACCACGTAGCCAAAGATCGCCAGCGCCGGACCGGCAACTAGGCCACCCAGCACCAGGGTGCCGCCAGCCATTCCGAATCCGCCCGCAGCCAACGAACCGCCGCCCAGCCACGCCAGCGTTGCGTTGGTTGCTGCAACACCGCTGAGGGTCGAAATGGCAGTGCCGGTGCTGGCACTGGCCAGCAGCATCGTCCCGTTGTACGCACCAAATGCCAACGCGGCGCCACTTCCCAGCCCGGCGCCCAGGCCCAGGCCCGAGTCCATCAGCAACTGGTAGTCCCGCTTCAGGCCTTCCAGCGACGCCGTGGTGAAATCGCCCTGCACCAGCTTGTCCAGTTCGGGTGAGCCGATCCCCTCAACGTTCTTGAGCTGGCCAAATGCATCGATGAAGTCTGCGATCCCCCCATTGAAAGCACGCAGTTTGCGTGCACCATAGTCCTCAAGCACCGTGTTGGTACGCTTGCGCTGCGTCTCCAGCAACGACGAGCCCTTCTCGATCAGCCCTTTTGCATCGGCGTTGGCGATGCCGGCATCCTTGTGATCGACCACGGCCTTGCCGCCCTTGTAGATGCCATACAGCGCGCTGGCCGCCATCGCGGCCCCGACTACGATTGGAATCATGGGTAACTCCTTTTACTCAAGAATGATGGCAACGGTACGGCTGGCCTCGCGATTGATACTTTCCGCGCGCTCAAGCAGGTCGTTGTAGATGTAGTCGTCAATACCGAAGATATCGGCCAGGCGACGCAGCTGTGCTTCCTCGACACTCGACACTTCACCGTCGGCCAGTGCAAGCAGCATCAACTCATACAGCATCACCTTCGGTACGGCCGGCTGCGCGGCTTCGACCATGGCCTTGTCGATCAGCGAGTCGAGCACCTCGCACGCCACCCGCGCCCGCTCCACCGGGTCGCTCTGGCGCACCAGCGGCATCGTCTGCAGGCGCGTCAACAGTTCCTTCGTCACCCCGTCGGACCGATATACCTTGCCGCACTCACGGGAAAAGCTGTCGAAGATCGCACGTTCGTGTTCGGATTCATCCAGCGAAACCTTGCTCAGGTTGGTATCGCCAGTCACTTCTTCGTGGGTCTTTCCGTCCCACAGCATCGGGTTGTCACTCACGCTCAGCAGGCGCGCAACCTTCAGGAAGGTTGCCTGCTCGGTGTCTGGAAGCAGATAAAGGAACATCGTATCTCCAAGGTCCTGGGATCACACACGGAAGCCGGCGTGGCCAACCTGCCCGGAAGGCCACGACCAGAAATGGGTTCGATTGATCAAAGCCGAAGCGGCTCGTCACCCGTCATGAACAGATCAAACTCCTGCAGCGAAGCAAACTGCAGGCGGCTGCCCAGCAGAAGGGCAAAGCGGTTGATTGCAGCCGCGAATCCATCGGCGTCAATCTCCGGCTGGGTGGTATCGAGTGCACACAGCAACTGGGCCGTCTCGTCATTCAGCACTGGAAGCTCGGCCGCAATGAACTGCGCCAGCGCCAAGCGCTGCGCCAGAATTTCTTCACGGGCAGCTTTATTGAGCTCGATTGCCAAGGCCAGCCTCTCGGCAGCCAGATCTGCACTCCGGGCCGCCTCCAACGTTTCCCGATAGAAGATCGATGAAAGCGTGCAGCCAATCATCCCGCCGATGGCGGCGCCAACCACCGGGACCGGAATCGCGATCTGGCCCAATGCCGCCATCATGGCCGAAGCCATCATGCCGGAACCCTTCTCACCGATCTCATCCAGGAACTGGACGCCGTCGATCTCACCCCTGGCGTAGCGGCGTATGCAGCCGGTCATGGTCACGCAGACGTCGACCACCATGGCCGGAGCGGCTGTACGGGAAAGGACCTGCAGGCTCTGTCGGCCTGACTGCTGCATCACTGCGGTCAATGCGGCCCCGGACGCAGCCGTTGCGTAGCCCATGCCGGCAGAGACGGCACCATCCACCAGGACTGCGCGGCCCGCATCAATCATCCCCCTGCGCTCGGTTGCCACCGCATAGGCATTGGTCGCCATGCTGATCGCCGCGCCAACCATGAACGCCCCGCGCGCGCCTTCAAGACCTGCCCTGTGGCTGGTATGCGCGATATCGCGCACCGTCGCCATCCGCGGATGGGTACGATAGAACTTCGCATCGTCACTGGTCAGCCCCGTATCCAGAAGGTTGCCGGCCAGCTGCTCATAGTTGTCTGCCTTCGCACGAAGATGCAGTGCGACCTCAGGCTTGCCCCTCGCGTCGACCACGTCCGCCTGACGGCGCAGATCTGCTGCCTGCGCCCGGCAATATGCCTCGGCATCGACGTACTGCTCCGAGGGCAGCTCCAACTTCAGCCCACGATAGCGCGAGAACTCTCCATCGGGCGCAGCGATCTTCTCAAGGAGCCGGTCACGGTTGCCCACGAACTTCATCTGTGACTGGCTGCCTTCAATGATCTGGCCATCCAGCACCCTTACCCGGTCAACGCGATCATCGTTCCGCCGGTACTGGGGATGGTCATCACTGCGCACCGTGCGAACGGGTGACCCACTGATGATGGCCTCGGAATTGTCACGACTGGTCGCTGCGACCTCAGCCGCATAGCCGGCCTGCTGGGCAATTTTGTTTTCCGGACGTACCGGATCAAGCTTGTACCCGGAGATCTTCTTCAGGCCATGGGTAAATGTCTGACCGGTCAGTTCGTCTCTTCCGGTATACCCTTTGATGTATTCGGCATTAGCATTGCCATAGCGTTGGACAGTCTCCAGCGCTGACATCGTCGTCGCTGCGTCCAGGATCTGCCTGCCCGACGTTTCGCGGGCACTGTCATCTGCATTTGCATTGGGTTCCATTGCGTTTTCCTCCGTGACGCAAAGCATCCAGCTGTGGGCCAATACCCAGGCATGCTTCGCCGGCGGGTTTGGCTGGGAGATCCATCTTCGGCGTGCATAGCGACAAACCATGTCGTAACGCCTGATCCCCCGGATCATCGACAGCACTTCCGAAAACTTTAGGCCTATTGCGAACTTTTCGTGGCCGATTGCGACGACACATCGCACTGCGACACAGATTGTCGGAGGAATCCGCATATTCCTCTCCGGGGAGGCCACGCAGGTGCTGGGCCTCCCTTCCTTCCATCACCTGACGAGGAACGCCATGTTCAGAATCATCGGTGCAACCGTGGTGTACGGGCTCGCGCTGTATGGCCTGGGATGCTGGGTACGTGACAGCCACGAAGTACGTGACACGAGGTAGACCTTTACTCCTGTCGAGACCCGGACGACCTCAGCGGTCGACAGCAGGCAATCCCCTCACCGGACAGCGAGGGAACACAGATCAGGATGATGGAACCCCCAAAAGAGAGATTGATGAACAAGCGTCATTCCGAGCTCGTGATCTTCATTGACAATGTCGTCGCAGAACTTCGCCCGGTGCTGGCCTGGATCGAGCGCCATCCGGTCCTTATTGCGTCGATTGCCGTACTTCTGCCCAGCGCAGGCATCCTCTACTACGCCGTCAGGGAAGAGCTGCCTCTCAGCCTGCTTTCGTCCGATGCCGTTTCCGCACTCCCCATGATGCTTGCGGTGACCGGGCTGCGCGTCCTTGCCCTGGCCGTCATGTTCCTTTCCCCCATCGTACTGTCCCCCAATCGGTTCTCGTATATCCCAGGCCAGGGAATCAAACTGCTGCCGGACGCTCCGGCGAGCCGGAACAGGACGCTCTGGCGCTGGAGCCTTGCGCTGATCACTCCGGGCGTACTGCATTTCAGCGGAATCTATGTCGCATCCTTCTACACCGAGATTTCAGATGCAGCACTGTGGTTCAGTACGATTGGCTGCCTGCTGATCTTCGTTCTCCTTTCCCGCTGGGCGAAGCCCGATGACAGGAAGCAGAAATGGCTTTCCTTGGATAGCTACTTCCTGCTGGGCATGGGGCTCATGCAACTGCTGTCCATCAACACGATCATGCGGCTCATGCTCGGCCTGGTCTCCAGGGAAAGTGATCTGGTGATTGGCATGTGCCTGCTCACGGCCGCAGTAGCATTGGGCATATTCCAGTCCATCGTCATCAGAGTGGTCGATGAACTGAGTGGACGATACGGCGTTGGTGTACTTGCACTCTCGTTCGCCTCGATCATGGTCACCGTGGCCATGCTCTTCCCTCCGACCGGTGCATACCTGGCCTCGCAGGTTGTCAACCCGCCAAGCGGAAAATCCCGCGGCTGCATGACGCTGGATCTGCGATCGCGTGACAGCGCATCCCGCAAGCTCCTGATCGGTGATGGTACCGCTACCCATCCGGTCAACGTTGTCTACTCGACCAGTTCCGTGCTGCTTGTACGCTTGAAGGATGACGACAGCAGGACCATCCATCGTATCCCCATGGACCAGGTTACCGAGTTCAACCCGTGCCCGCGGGAAACAGACACCGAGAAGTCACCCGGGACATAAGGAAGCTGATGCCCTGATCCGAGCAGGGCCGCCCGTGCCAGACGCACGGGCGGCCCCGTAGCCGGTTACAACTGAATCCGCGCCACACTCTCGTCAGCGCCCTTGTCATCCTTCTCGCCGTTCTTGATGCTCACGAACAGCACGTTGTTCTTCGCATCCAGCGCCAGGCTGTTCGGGTGGGTCGGCACGGTGTAGGTGGCCACCTTCTGGTAGCTGTCACTGTTGTACGCGGTCACCGTACCGGCTTCGCGGTTGGTCACGTACAGGCGCTTGCGCGGTGCATCCAGCAGGATGCCCAGCGGGCCGGCGTCGGTCGGAATGCTGGCCAGTTCCTTGCCGGTGCTGCGGTCGAGCACCAGCACGCGCTGGCCCGGGTGCTTGCTGACCAGGCCGCTGCTCTTGGCCTGGTAACCACGCAGGAATTCCGAGCCCTGGTCGGTCACGAACAGGCGCTTGCCGGCCGGATCCAGCGCGATGTTCATCGGCTGCTCGGCGGCGATCCTGTGCTGCGCCACTACCTTGTTCGAATCGGTGCCCACCACCACAAGGTTGGCCAGCAGGTTGCTGGTGTAGACGCGCTTGTTGGCCGCATCCAGCGCCAGGCCCGGTGCCTTGGCATTGCCCAGGCCATCAATGGTGTTGATCACCTTCAGCGTGGTGGTATCGATCACGAACAGCACGCTGCTCACGTCCGGCTGGCTGCTGTGGCCGGTCACGTACAGGCGGTTGGCCGCGCTGTCGACCACCAGCTCGCGCAGGTCATGGGTGTAGGCGGCCTTGCCATCCTTGCCGGTCTTCTTCTCCATCAACTGGATGGTGCCCACGGCCTTGTTCTGCGCGGTGTCGACCACCGTCACCGACAGGTCCACGGTGTTGCCCACGTAGAGGCGGTTGTGGGCGTCATCCAGCACCACGCCGAACGCCTTGCGCTCCAGCGGGATGCGGGTTTCCACGGCCAGCGTGGCCGGGTTCAGGCGCAGAACCTGGGCAGGGCCGGCGTCATCGCCGAAGCCGCCGGACGAGGCCACGAACACGGCGTTCTGCTTCGGGCTGTAGGCCAGCTCGTACAGGCCCTTGGCCACGGCCTGGCGCTGCACAGCGGCGGTGGCACTGGCGGCGGGAGCGTTGTCGGCGAACGCCGAGGGCGCGCCGAGGCTGAGCGAAACGGCAACGGCCAAGGCGGCCGAGCGGAAGAGAGGATTACGGAACATGCGAGCGTCCTTGAATGGGCACGGGAGGGTGTCCTGGCTCGCTGGGCCGTACTGCGACGGCCCGACCTGCATCTGTCTGCGCGGGTGGGCTGGCTGGGGTTGCGGGGGAATGGTAGCAGGTGGGGGGGCGTGGCGTGCGCCGACGCGCGTATGGCAGGCGCGCGGGTTACTGCTCCTTCAACCGCAGCGAATCGGCCACATCGGTCTTGGCCGCCACTTCGGTGGCGATGCTGGCGCGGCGGTGCCCCGGGTCATTACGATCGCCCTGCACGATGAAGATGCTCTCTGCCGCATGGCTGCTCTTCGTTGGCTGGCTGAGCAGCACGTGGTCCACGCGCGAGAGATTGTTCTGCTTGGCCAGGACCAGGAGGCTGGCGCTGATGCGCTGGCTGGCCGCATCGAACGGGCGGCCATGCGCAGCGTCCAGCTCGGCCACTTTCTGGATCAGCTGCGAGAACAGGCGATGGTCCGGATGCGAAGGGTCCAGCAGCGTGCCGGCCACTTCAATCGGCGTCGGCGGCGGCTCATCGCTGGCACGGTCGCCCTGGCGATGATGCTCGGCCTCGCGCTCGGGCATCGCGTGGTGGGTTTCGGCATTCAGATCGCTGCCCGGGAACGGCGCAGCAATGCACTGGATTTCCGGCAGGTTGAACAGCACCGCGAACTCGCCCAGGTTGCTGCCGCCATCCAGCGGCGCCGGCAGCGGATGCAGGCCCGCATAGTGCAGCGCCGCCCAGACGAAATCGCTGCAACGGTTGATGGTGGCCGGGCGATCCACATCGAACTCGAACTCGGCCGGTTCCTCGGCGAAATCACGCAGGCAGCCGTAGTGCTCCTCGGTGATTTCCAGGGTGCGGCTGTAATACGGGTCCAGATGCTCGTCGGCATCGTCGTGGCGCACCTGCGCGTACTGCGCACCCGTGGGGGCTTCGCCCGGCGCGTAGCGCGGCGGTGCGAAGCCGTAGCTGTGGGCCTCGTCGCCTGCTGCCACCTGCAGGTACATGTGGCCGCGCGGCGAGATACCCCCGCTCTTAAGTGGTGTGCCGGGGGCGGCCAGGTACAGCGTTGCGGTGTAGCGTGTTGCCTGCTCCATGCCTGCTCAGCCTTGTTGGGTACTGCGGTCCTGGGCGGATGATGGCATAGGTGGGATGGGGGACAGGTAGAGATGGAGGCAGTTTCGAGGCCGAGGCGCTCGAAACTGTGATCTTCCGTGCAGTCGCTGGAAGTCAGCCCATCTGCAGCGGCGCCCGGGTTTGTTCCAGGGCCGGCTCCTGCGGCGCCAACGAGGCGCGCTCCTGCTGGGCCTGCGCAATCTGCTCGACCTTGGCGAATGACTGCTCCACCGGTGTTCGCGCAGCCTCCTCCGCCGTCATCGAAGCTCGCACATGGGCAGGATCGTTGAGCTCCCCCTGCACGACGAACAGTCGCTGCGGCGAACCATCGCTTGGAGCATTGCCCAATACCACATGGTCGACATGCTCCAGCCCGCTCTCCTTGGCCGTGGCCAACAAGCCCACTGAGATCCGCTCGCTGGTCCCATCGTAGGAGCGGCCATGCGCCTCATCAATGCCCGCTATTCCCTTGCGGATGGAATCGAGCATATCGCGATCGCCCCGCGGCAGTTGCTCATCGCTGATGATTCGCTGCATCAACGTTCTCTCCGGCATTTTGTTGTAGTGCTCGCTATTCAGCGCGCTATCTGGAAAGGGCGCGCGGATGCTGCGGATGTACTCCACATTGCTGAGCGGTTTCAGGCCACCTTCGAAGCTCTTGTCCTGCATGAAGAGAAGGTTGGTTCGATGAAGGCCGGCGTGATTCAGTGCGCCCCACGTGTAGTCGATACAGCTGTTTTCCACCCCGTGATACTCGGTATTGAATCCATGCTCGCCGGGCTTTGTGCCAAATTCCACCAGCTTGTCGTACTGCCGCTGGCTGATTTCCATCGTCCGCGTGTAGTACGGGTCTTTGTACTGCTCGGCGTCATTGTTGTAGACCATTCCAGGCCCAGTCACGACGCCATGCTCGATAGGTGCAAAGCCAAAGCTCACCTCGTCCTTGCCATGCGCCACTTTGTAGTAGACGTGGCCGGCGCTGGATGTCCCTCCAGCCAGCAGCGGCGTGCCGGGAGCGGCAACGAAGATTGTGACTGTGTACTTGTCGTCCATGACGCACTCCTACTTCGACTTGTTTACGTAGGCCACCAGCAACTCGGCTTGCGTGGCCGCCAATCGATCATCAGGCTTCAGTATCTGCATACTCAGCCTGTAGTGGCCAGGCTGCAGTTCCTGAGCCCAAGCGAGGGCAAGTTGTGTGTGGTGACTGTCAGGCGCCTCCAATCCTGCTGACTGCAGAGACTGATGATCGACGTCATCCAACCACCCGCCTTCCACCCGGCCCGTGGGTCCGATGGGCTCAATACGCGCGGGCGTGCCTGCCACCGACTCCACCCTCACCAACGGAACAGGAATGCGCTTTTGCGCCTCCAGCCGCTCCAGTTTCACCTCGGCGGGTAGGCCCATACTGCGGACCTCACGGCCCGCATTCAGTGATTTAAGCCCGTCTTCTCCACTCACCCGGATTCCTAGAAACAAGGTTGGCGAGGAACTTTTCCCTGGGGGCGGTAGGGTGAACTCGACCACCATGGGTGTGGTCATCGCTACCAGCGGCAGCGGCCTGATGAAGGGCACCAGGGTCTCGTTCTCTGCCGGAGCACGCGGCCCGGGTACCGCCTCCGAGCTGGCTCGGCAGCCGCCCAGCAGGGAACCTGACAGTATCAAGGCCAGGCAGACCAACCATCTTCCTTGTCGAAACATCGCTTTTCCTCTTCCAAGGCTCATCGAAGCCGTTGAAGGCGCCTTCGCCCGTACTTATACACCCCGGCCGCAGATGATTCTGCGACGAAGTTCGCTGCGTCGCGGCTCCTGCGACTGGGAGTGATCAAAGTCGACCACGCGCAATGGTGCGCTTACGTACACGCATAGGGGGTAGTAAATGGACCGCTACTTTGTGAACAGAACGCCGCAGGCCAATGGAGACCATGAGGTGCATAGACAGGGATGCTATTGGCTTGCTCGCGCCCAGTCCACACAGGACCTCGGCTTGCACACCAGCTGCAGGACGGCTGTGGCTGAAGCCCGGAGGTGGTACCGGCAGTCGAATGGCTGTGCCACTTGCGCTGCAGCTTGCCATACGAGTTGATCAACGGCCGAAGGCGAGGCGGTTGCGGCCCCGCCAAAGTTGGGCGGGGCCGCACCGACACAGCCGCTGAGACAGCTCTAGGCCATCTTCCCCTCCCCTCTGGAGGACGACCATGACCAAGATCGACCCCACATGGCTGGAAGCCTTCGACAACGAGCTCCTCCACCTGTTCGCCATCGACCACCGCGACGCCGGTATGGACGAGTACCTGCTGGGCTGCTACGCAGACCTCCCACCGCGCGAGGCTGCCCTGGCGTTCGGCAGCGACTACGACCTGGAGCGCGACGATGCACTGTGGCCACGGCCGGGCGTACCTGTGTGAGCGGTGCAGCAGTCCGGCACGCCGGCATTCAAGGCAAGCGATGCCAGGGGATGACCGCTATGCTGGCAGCGCACCGGAATGGAAGCCACGTATGCCCCGCCTGAACACCGCCCTGGCACTGAACCTCGTTCTGATGCTGCTGGGCACTACACCTGCCATGGCCATGGCGGCAGACCCGCAGGTTTCCACTGAAGTGTTCGTAGAGCGTGGTGACAACCCCACCTTCGAGCTGCAGCAGGCGCCTGCCGTTGTTTATTCAACGACCCCTGCCACGCCGCCCGATACCTTGCTGCAGGGTCCCATGCAGGTGCTGCTAGTTGCTCAGCTGGATGAGCTGGGCCACGTTTCCAACGTGATGGTGGTGCGGTCCAGTGGACTGCGGGAGATCGATCGTGCGGCCTTTACCGCAGTGGACCAGTGGCGCTTTGATCCGGTCGTGGTTGAGGGCGTCGCACGGCATGCGCGGGTTCGGGTGCGTCTGAGCTTCGTGCCTCCGGCCGAGGCGCCGCCCGGCTGAACCGCCGGCCCAATCTGTCGCGATTGACCCTACTCCATGGCCCTGACTGCGGGCATTCCTGCACTTGGGGCCAATAACGCCAAGCCCTTCAAGACCGTTGCGGCGCAATCGCTTGCCGGCTTAACACCGTGTGCGACAATGCCGAAAGCGTCAGGACTGGCAATCGCCGGTTCTGCAGTTTCTTGGCATTTGGTAGCTGTACGGGTATCTCTTGGCGTGCCACCGGAAAAGGGTGGCGCGGGACTCGAAAACCCGTCTATGTACCAGATGTATGCGCTTGCCGGCCGGCGCCACCTTTTGTGTGGCGCCGGCTGGCAATCCGTTCGCGTTCCATGGCGGACGGTGCGTGGGGATCTTCGGATCCGCCGGTCTGGTACATACCGGTTTTCGAGCCCGCACCGTCCGCCACCTTTAATTGGTGGCGCTGCTATCTGTCCTGTACGGAGCATTGCCATGAACACATCGGACTTCCGTTCCCTGCACGCGCAGTACAATCCGGATACAGCCGAGACCGAGCGCGAACCCTCCCCCGATCCAAACTCCTTCGTCGCCACGCTGCACCGCATCGGAACCGGTGCGGCTGCGGACGGCCAGCCGTGGCCGGAGCGGCATCAACTGCCTGGGCGGTGCCTTCAGTTGGCAGATGCGGATTGCGCGTTGGCGGGGCTGCGCGTGGTGGCGGAGCTGATGTTGGCTGCGGAGCGCACTCGGCAGAACGGTGCGCCCGAGGAGTACCTGGGGGATCGGGTGATGGAAGGGTTGAAGATGGCGTGTGTGGCGTTGACGGCGCAAGTGGCAGAGCGGCTGCACGTGCGGGAGTAGCGCCCAAGGCTTGAGCCTTAAGCAATGGGCTGCAGGCTATCGTCGCGGCCCCATTATCCGTTCGCCTCTGATCTGCAGGACTTCCAATGAAGTCTCTGACGTACGCAGTACTGTGCTTAGCAGCGCTGATTGGTTCAGCGCTCGCCCACTTCCACTTGCCAAAAGGCGATTTGGAGCTGAAGACTTACCCCAAGGTCTCGGCTACCAAATTTGCAGTCATGCGCGAGGAAGCCCTAAGCCTAGCGGCTGAAGATGCAACGCTCGGCGCCGGACGCTTTGAAGCAAGGTACTTCGAACTCACTTGCCGAGGTGAGCCCGCTCTGCTGGTGGACAACTCCTCATCACAGTTGCTCATCCTAGGCTTCATAGGCCGAGCCAGTGAGACGCCTTGCGTTCAACCTCTACGCCAGCGCTGGAGTAACCGACTACCTCCGGCCAACTAGGGCTCTGCAACTGAACTCCACGTGCGAGGCTTACCGACGGGCCTGAACAGTCTGCGGTTTGCGCTGACACGCCACGCTCTTCCGCGCCAAGCCATTAGCGGCTCATTGTGTCGTTTACGGCATACTTTCCCCAGAACGCCACGTGCGGTCGCGGATAGGGGAAGGCTGTGAGTAGGTGGACTGAAGACGAATTGGCTGCTGCCGTTGAGGCGTATCGCCAAATGGAGGCCCGTCTTGCCAATGGATCAGCCCTTGAGAAGGCAAGGGTCTATCGGGAACTGGCCGCCCGCCACGGGCGTACGTCCAAGGCCTGGGAGTACCGCATGCAGAACATCTCCCACGTTCTGGATCAGGCAGGCAAGCCCTGGCTACCCGGGCTTCTTCCAGCATCGAACGTGGGTGCAAAGGTTGAGCCGAAACTTGCCAAGCTCCTCGGGCTTTCCGGTGAGACGCTCACGTCGGTCTCTGGTCCTACAAGAGGACTGTTGCAGCAGGAGGCCAAAGCGGCAGAGGCATCTGGCAGTTTCTCCCCAACAGACGAGGTGGACGAGAGGCGGCGTGTGCTGGCAGCTATCGTTCGGCGCCGCGGGCAGCCTGCCTTCCGCAAGGCACTGCTGGACGCATACGGCGGTCGGTGTGCGATGACTGGGTGCGATGTGGTCGATGCGCTTGAGGCGGCCCACATCCGCCCCTATTCCGGCCAGTCGAGTAGCGTGGTCAGCAACGGTCTTCTGTTGCGCGCAGACGTTCATACCCTTTTTGACCTCTACCTTATCGCCGTGGACCCGGTGTCCCTGCAGGTGTCTTTGGCCCCTGCATTGCGCCAATCAAGCTATAGCGACCTTGTCGGCAAGGAACTGGCGTCTCCAGCATCAGCGACACTTTCGGCCAGCCCTGACTCGCTAGCCTGGCACCGATCACAATGTGCCTGGGCGTAGGGCTCCCCCGCCTGGTTGTCTCAGCTCCTGAGACAGCAGAGGGAGATCCTTCCCGTCCGGATTTCACTTGCCTCACTTGACGTATAGATCAATAATTGGGGCGTATCGAATACGGAAGCCGGGCGTGACAACCCTCCAAGAACTAGGCTGTCAGGTAGCGGCTAGGCGTAAGCAGCTGGGCTTGAAGCAGATCGACGTAGCGAAGACCAGCGGCGTAACTGCTGAACTGCTTTCACGATTCGAAAGGGGTCGCCTTTCTGAGCTCGGCAGCAGAAAGCTGATTGCAGTGTTGTCGGCTTTGGGCATGGAAATCTCACTCAGCACGACGCCATCCTTCATTTCGGAAGAAGGATGATCGCGTCCAAATCTATGTGGACCGTTGGTCCAATCAAGCAAAATTCACTGGAGTACTGGAATGAGATCGGTTGAGCTTTTCGCAGGAGCCGGCGGTTTGGCCATGGGATGCGAAATTGCCGGTTTCGAGCACTTGGCCGTGGTCGAATGGGACAAGTGGGCGTGTGACACGGTCCGCGAGAATCAACGGCGCGACTATCCCCTTGTTCGTGGCTGGACCCTTCATGAAGGTGATGTCCGATCATTCGACTGGTCCTCCATCCCGCAGGACATTGAGCTTTTGGCTGGAGGCCCCCCCTGCCAGCCATTCTCCATTGGCGGCAAACACAAGGCGCATGAAGACGGACGGGACATGTTCCCGGCGACTGTCGAGATCATCAGGCAACTGCGACCGAAGGCCTTCATTGTTGAGAACGTGAAGGGACTGACTCGCGCCAAGTTCGCGAATTACTTCCATTACATTCAACTGCAGTTGGAGTTCCCGGATGTCCCTCCCCGAAAGGATGAGGACTGGTCAGATCACCTTGCGCGCCTTCAAGTAGAGAAGACTTCGGGAAAGCGGAAGGGCAAGGGTCACACCTACAACGTCATTCCTACGCTGGTGAACGCTGCGAACTTCGGCGTTCCCCAGAAGCGTGAGCGCGTGTTCCTGGTGGGCTTCAGAGACGATCTGGGCGTGGAATGGTCGTTCCCGCATGAAACCCATAGCTACGATGCTCTTCTGCATGATCAATGGGTGACCGGGGTCTACTGGAAGCGTCACGGCATACGTCAGCCCAAGATGCCTGCAAAACTGGCAGCTCGGGTCGCCAAGTTGCAGCAGTTCCGTACGATGCTGCCGACGCAGGCATGGCGGACGGTTCGGGATGCGCTGCAGGGGCTGCCAGATCCCGAAAGCCGCGAAGCCAAGAAGTTCGCAAATCACGTCTATCAGGCCGGTGCACGCTCTTACCCGGGTCACACTGGCAGTCCACTCGATTTGCCGGCGAAGACGCTTAAGGCTGGTGGCCACGGCGTGCCGGGCGGCGAGAACATGCTAGTGAAGGATGACGGCTCGGTACGCTACTTCACCATTCGAGAGAGCGCTCGAATCCAGACGTTCCCCGATGGATTCCAGTTCCATGGCAGTTGGTCGGAAACCATGCGGCAGCTTGGGAATGCAGTCCCCGTACTGCTGGGGCAGCGGGTCGCGGCAAGTGTTGCGGAGCAGCTCGCAATTGCGGGACTGTCGCAAATCGCCAAGAATGAAGCAAACACCAAAAGAAAGCGCGCATGACGGCCAAAGTAATTCCGTTCAATCCTCTGGATAAGAAGAACCTTGGTGCGAGCGTCGCCGAGGCATTGCTGACTAAGGAAGTGCACCCCCTCGGCGAGCTATCGCCGTTCGATGGCGCGGGCATTTATGCCATCTACTACACGGGCGACTTCGAGGCTTACGAACGGATTACTCGGCTCAACAACGACGGCAAGTTCATGTTACCCATCTATGTCGGGAAGGCCGTCCCCGCCGGCGCTCGTATGGGTGCGGGCACCGATGTTCCACCTGGCAAGGTTCTCTTTAAGAGGCTTAAGGAGCACGCAGACAGCATCAAGGCTGCGACGAACCTAAACGTTGAGGATTTTTTCTGCCGATTCCTGGTTGTCGATGACATCTGGATCCCGCTCGGCGAGTCGCTCATCATCTCCCGTTTCACACCTGTGTGGAATTCGCTGATTGACGGATTCGGAAACCACAACCCGGGGAAGGGGCGACATGCGGGCATGAGGCCTCGTTGGGATGTGCTCCACCCGGGACGGGAATGGGCGCATCGCTTGGCAGATCGACCTGAGACTCAGCAAAGAGTGGCTGAGGATGCGGCGACTTATCTTCGTGTTTTGCCGAGCTGCCTTTCGGACAAGTTTATCGACGCGTCGAGCGACTAGACGCTCTCCGCCAAAAATTTGACTTGTCGTAAGTGACACGCAAGACACGATATGCTGCGTCTTCAATACACGTAGCTTCGAACATGTCACATTTCAGAGACCTCGAATTTGATCTGCCTTCTGCCCTACTACGGGAACTGATTGTCCTCTTCGAGGAAATGGCACCGGCAGTTCTTAGTGAGCAGAACGTACTACCGCTTGCCGATGGGCAAGGTGTCTACCAACTCTTTCACCGCGACAAGTTGGTTTACATTGGGAAGACAGACAACGAAGCCGGACTGCGAAAACGACTCTTGCGCCACTGCGAAAAGATACGGTCCCGACTCAACTTAATTGCGGACGAGGTCTCGTTTAAGGCCGTAAGAATATATGTATTCACTGCCATGGATTTAGAGAGCGCATTGATCCGGCACTACAAAGCTGTGGCAGGAATTTCGTGGAACAACAGCGGATTTGGTTCAAACGACCCAGGTCGAAATAGAGATCATTCCGCGCTTAAAAGCGGGCATTTTGACGCCCTCTATCCAATCGACCTTAATTATCCTGTCACGATTCATTCAAATGAAGAATTGACAGCAGCGTCACTTCTGGTCCTACTTAAAGAGCAGCTTCCTTTCACGGTCCGATTTTTGACCGCATCTACTCGATCCAAAAAGCCTCATCCTGATCTCATGTCCATCGACGTTCGCGTTGAAGGCTCAGCACATACTGCACGCTCAATTCTTAAATGCATATCTCGCTCACTGCCTATTGAATGGCAGATAACAGCGCTGCCAGGGTATGTAATAGTTTACAAAGAAAAATCAGATTACAGCCATGGCGAGGTGATTTAGAGCTTAGCCTCAAGGAGGCTGTGAGCATCGCTTCATAAATCCATGCGAATCGGAACAATCTTGAGCATTCATATAAAATCAAACGGAAGCTGATTTCATGAACGACATGGCAACACCTGCCGAAAAGAAAGTAGGCAACAGACCCGCAAAAATTCCGGTGAAGAGAAGAGATGGCCTAGGGGAAGCTAAGGACGCCGTAGTAGAAACCGCTATCGAGTCAGCTGCCGACTTCCTATCTGAATTAAACAAACTTGATTATGTAACCAAGAAATTATGGTACCGCGGAACCGGGGACTCAAGTCACAAACTGATACCATCCCTATTCCGACATAAGACAATAAAAAGTCAAGCGGGATTCAAGGCTCTCGAGCTTGATTTGAATGAAACTTTTGAGATGCGCAGCCTCCCCTATACAGAGTCCAGAACTTGGGCGAAGGATGAGTGGGAGCAATTATTCTTCATGCAGCATTTTCGAATTCCCACGCGACTCCTAGATTGGTCCGGCAGTCCGCTGGTGTCACTTCATTTCGCCGCAACATCGGTTGCAACCGATAAACATGGAAAGGCCACGACAGACGCAGCAGTGTGGGTGCTGGATCCTCATGCTTGGAATCAGGCGGCATATGCAGACACTGGCTTCTCCGGGGGCGTTCTGTCCGCGAAAGATAGCTGGCTCAAAAGATACAGCCCCTCCGAGGTCTATACCGTGAATGGTGCGTTGCCGCCAGTGGCAATTCGCGGCGTGCACAACAGCGCGCGTATCGTCGCTCAGCAGGGATACTTCACCGTGTTCGGCCCCCAAGCGGAAGCTCTTGAATCAACCTATCTTTGGAAAAAGGATTCAAAGAGAGTTTTCCCTACCGAATGCCTTCGAAAGTTCGTAATACCGAAACTTAAGATAGAGAGCATACGAAACGAGATTTTCTCCCTAGGAATATCCGAGTCCACCATATATCCTGATCTGGAAGGCCTCGCGGCGGAACTTAAAAGAAACTATGGATTCTGATATATGACCGACCATAACCTATTCAAGATTCACCGGCTCGACCAGAGGACGCTAAGCTGGTGGCGCTCCAGAAGGGACAAAATTGACTTCGACCCAACATACCAGCGTAAGGGGCGGAGGTGGTCAACAAGCGACAAGCAGTATCTTGTGGACTCGATAATCAATGGATTCGACGTCCCAAAATTCTACTTTGCTGACTTTACCTATAGCATCTCAAAGCTAAACGAAAAGAAGAAATCCTATGCTGTAATTGATGGCAAGCAGAGGCTGGAAGCGATATTCGACTTTTTCGATGACCGATTCGGCCTGTCAAACAATTTCAAGCTCCTAGCTGATCCAAAGCTAGAAATTTCAGGAAAGCGATATTCAGAACTGAAGCGAGAGTTCCCATCAATCGCCGAGGAGTTTGACAATTTCAACCCAGACGTTGTTGGCGTCATTAGTGACGATACGAAGTTCATTGAAGAACTTTTTGTCCGATTGAATAGAAGCAAACCGCTCAGCGGCGCGGAGCTACGAAATGCTGTAACCAGCCCCATCACCGAGATGATAAGGCGAATTGGCAACCATCAATTCTTCTCAACAACTGTTCGATTCAATACGAACAAGGGTCAGAATCTGAATGCCGCCGCAAAAGTTCTGATGTTTGAAGTTTCTGGTCTACAGGAAACAAAGAAGAGCAGCCTTGATAAATTTTTTGCTCAGGCCAATGAAAGCCATAAGATGGCCGATGCTGCCGCTCCGCTTGTCTTTGAAACGCTAGATCTCATGTCAGAGACATTCCAATTCAGAGACCCGCTCCTACAATCAGAAGGACCACTTCCGGTTTACTACTGGCTGACCAGAAATGCGTCCGAAGAGAGCATTCCTTACATTCGAGACTTCTTGGAGGAATTCCAGGAAGCCATAAAGGCAGGGAGCGCGAAGGGAAAAGCAAAGGAACAGATTGTTTCAACCGAATCCATCAATGCATACAAACTCGCCAGCAGATCTGTGAACGACAAATCCAGCCACGAGATTAGGTATGAGATACTTTCCAAGGCATTTAGCCGATGGCTAAGCCTTAGAGTGTGAGCACTAAGAGTGCGGCTGCCAAGCGACCAGTATTCCGCTTGGCAGCCCTCCCTCATGTTTACCAAAAATACTGCCACGGCCATTCTCGGCATCATTTTCTGATGGTTGAGAAGCTCAACTCTGCCAAGCAATCGTGTAAAAAAACGGGGCCGATCGGCCCCGTTTAGTTCAATCAAACCCCAACAGGATTAGCCTTCTCCGGATCAATCTTGTACTGCTTGATCGCCCGGGCCACATCCTTCGCGGTCATCTTCCCTTCCTTCGCCAGCGCCGCAATCGCGGCATGCGCGATGTAGTACCGGTCAACCTCAAAGAACCGGCGCAGGTTCGCACGCGTATCCGAACGACCAAACCCATCGGTACCCAGCACCGTGTAAGACATCGGCACGAACGCGCGGATCTGGTCCGCATACGCACGCACGTAGTCGGTGGCGGCAATCGCCGGGCCCTGGCGGCCTTCCAGCAGCTCGGTCACGTAGGCCTTGCGCTGCTCACTTTCCGGATGCAGGCGGTTGGCACGTTCCACGTCGAAACCATCGCGACGCAGTTCGTTGAAGCTCGGGCAGCTCCAGATGTCGGCGGTCACGCCGAAGTCCTTGTCCAGCAGCTCGGCGGCGGCAATGGCTTCGCGCAGGATGGTGCCCGAACCCAGCAGCTGCACGCGCAGTTCGCCCTTCTTCGGCTTGCCGGCGTCGGTCAGCAGGTACATGCCCTTGACGATACCTTCGGCCGCGCCTTCCGGCATTTCCGGGTGGGTGTAGTTCTCGTTCATCAGGGTGACGTAGTAATACTCGTCCACCTGGTCTTCCATCATGCGCTTGGTGCCGTGCTGCAGGATCACCGTCACTTCGAAGCCGAAGGTCGGGTCGTAGCTGCGCACGTTCGGGATGCCACCGGCCACCAGATGGCTGAAGCCATCTTCGTGCTGCAGGCCTTCACCGTTCAGCGTGGTGCGGCCGGCGGTGCCACCCAGCAGGAAGCCGCGGGTACGCATGTCGGCGGCCTGCCAGGCGATGTCGCCCACGCGCTGGAAGCCGAACATCGAGTAGTAGATGTAGAACGGCAGCATCGGCACGTTGCTGACCGAGTAGCTGGTACCGGCGGCCATCCACGAGCTGATCGCGCCCGGCTCGCTGATGCCCTGCTGCAGCACCTGGCCGCTCTGGTCTTCGCGGTAGAACATCAGCTGGTCGGCGTCGACCGGCTTGTACTTCTGGCCGAACGGCGCGTAGATGCCGATCTGGCGGAACAAGCCTTCCATACCGAAGGTACGGGCTTCGTCAGCCACGATCGGCACGATGTGCGGGCCCAGTTCCTTGTCACGCAGGGTGATGTTCAGGCTCTGCACGAAGGCCATGGTGGTGGAGTAGCTGCGCTCGCCGCTGCTCTTCAGCAGGCGTTCGTACGCTTCCAGCTTCGGCGCCACGAAGGTCTTGTCGGCCTTGCGGCGGCGCTGCGGCAGGTAACCGCCCAGCGCGGCACGGCGTTCCTGCAGGTACTGCACTTCCGGCGAATCCGGGCCCGGGTGGTAGAACGGCACCTGGCCGTCGGCCAGCTGCGCATCGGTCACCGGAATGTTGAAACGGTCGCGGAAGTGGCGCACCGCTTCGTCGTCCAGCTTCTTGGTCTGGTGGGTCGGGTTCAGCGCCTCACCGGCGCTGCCCATGCCGTAACCCTTCACGGTCTTGGCCAGGATGACGGTCGGCATGCCCTTGGTGTTCACGGCCTGGTGGTAGGCGGCGTACACCTTGTGCGGGTCGTGGCCACCACGGTTCAGGCGCCAGATGTCGTCGTCGCTCAGCCCGGCAACCATCGCAGCGGTTTCCGGGTACTTGCCGAAGAAATGCTCGCGGGTATACGCGCCGCCGAAGGCCTTGCAGTTCTGGTATTCGCCGTCGACGGTTTCCATCATCAGCTTCTTCAGGACGCCGTTGGTGTCCTTGGCCAGCAGGGCATCCCAGTAACCGCCCCACAGCAGCTTGATCACGTTCCAGCCGCCGCCACGGAACACGCCTTCCAGTTCCTGGATGATCTTGCCGTTGCCGCGCACCGGACCGTCCAGGCGCTGCAGGTTGCAGTTCACCACGAAGATCAGGTTGTCCAGGCCTTCACGGCCGGCCAGGGCGATGGCACCCAGGGTTTCCGGCTCGTCGCTCTCGCCGTCGCCGATGAAGCACCACACCTTGCGGTCGGACTTCTCGATCAGGCCACGGTTTTCCAGGTAGCGCATGAACTGCGCCTGGTAGATGGCGGCCAGCGGGCCCAGGCCCATCGACACGGTCGGGGTCTGCCAGTAGTCCGGCATCAGCCACGGGTGCGGGTACGAGGACAGGCCACCGCCGTCCACTTCCATGCGGAATTTGTCCAGCTGCTCTTCGCTGATGCGGCCTTCCAGGAAGGAACGCGCGTAGATGCCCGGGGCGCTGTGGCCCTGGATGAACAGCAGGTCGCCCGGGTGGTTTTCGCTCGGGGCGCGCCAGAAGTGGTTGAAGCCCACGTCGTACAGGGTGGCGCCGGAGGCGAACGAGGCGATGTGGCCGCCCAGGTCACCCGGCTTGCGGTTGGCGCGCACCACGGTGGCCATCGCGTTCCAGCGGATGATCGAACGGATGCGCCATTCCAGCTCGGCATTGCCCGGGCTCTTGGCCTCGAGCTGCGGCTCGATGGTGTTGACGTACTCGGTGGTGGGAGAGAACGGCAGGTAGGCGCCCGAACGACGGGTCAGTTCCACCATGCCTTCCAGCAGCTGATGCGCGCGCTCGGAGCCCTCGACATCAATAACGGCCTTCAACGACTCGATCCACTCCTGGGTTTCCACAGGATTCGGGTCGTTGTTCAGCACCTCGTTCAACCAGTTCATTAGCGCTCCCATAACCGCACGCACGCGCGCGACTGTTGTATAGATTTCTAGACCGCAAAGTGTAGCGCACCAAGGGCTTTCGTCACTTGGCTACGCAGGCGTATGGATGCAACCGGCCAGTGTCCGCAAGGGGCTTGCAAGCGCCCTTGACGGCCCTGCGGCGGGCCTTGGCGGCTGCGCGGGCTGTCGCTTGCGGGCCGCTGCGCCCATGTGCAGGACGCAGTGTTACTGCTGCCGATGACGGTTGTGGGGCAGCGCCGGGGCCACGGCGAGCGCCGTTCGGGCTTCGCCACTGAGCCAGCGACAACGTGTCGCACCTGCCTCTGGATTGCCGCTGGCCGTGGGCCCAAGGTGGCCCGTGAGTGATGGGCCCGGTGGCCCTGCTCCCTTCCACAGCATCGCCGGGGCGCCTCGCAAGGGGCGCCCCTTTTGGTGTGGGTGGGGCTGGCCGTGGCCCAAATCGCACCTGCTTGTGGCCGGATCGGGTGTTGTCGCTTTCGACATATCGATATATCGTTTGCACACTCGTTTACCGATATATCGAAATGAGCCGAAGCCCCTCTCCCAGAGCCCGCTCCATCGATTCGGCGGTGCCCCGCCGCAACGGCCAGCCACGTGTGCTGAGCCGCGGCGACCTGCGCCTGCTGGTGCTGGCCCTGATCGGCGAGCAGCCGCGCCATGGCTACGAGCTGATGCAGCTGATCAGCAACCAGTTCATGCAGGCCTATACGCCCAGCGCCGGCACCATGTACCCGCTGCTGGCCAGCTTCGAGCAGGCCGGCTGGATCGAGGCCGAGGAAGTGGACGGCAAGCGGATCTTCCGCATCACCGCCGCCGGCGAGTTCGAGCTGAAGGTGCAGCGCACCCAGGTGCGCCTGGCGCAGCGGCGTGCCTTCGACCGCGCCCGCGAGATCACCAAGGCCTCGCTGCCGGCGCCGCTGGCCTGCGCCCTGCGCGAGTTCAAGCGGGCGCTGGTGCATCACCACGGCCGCTGGGCCGAGGGCGAGGCGGACGAAGTGGCGGCGCTGCTGACGCGGGCGTCTGCCCTGCTCAACGGTACCGCCGGTAGCGAGGCATCACCGCTTTCAACGACCCAGCCAGACTGAATCCAGCCAGGTCTCCCCTACGCCGCGCGCCCCCGCGCGACACCTTTACAGGTAACCCCATGACCGAACATAACAACACGCGCCTGCGCCTGGATGTGCGCTTCCGTGAATTGACCGTGCTGCGCACTGAAGAGGTCACCCCGCACATGCGCCGCATCGTGCTGGGTGGCGACGCGCTGGCCGGCTTCGATTCGCCCGGCGCCGACGACCACATCAAGCTGTTCTTCCCCAACGCTGCGGGCGAGATGGTGCTGCCGGTGCTGACCGCCGAAGGCCGCAGCTACCCGGACGGCAAGGAGCCCTCGCCCGCCCGCGACTACACCCCACGCTGGTGGGACCACGAAGCCGGCGAGCTGGCCATCGACTTCGTGCTGCACGACCAGGGCGTGGCCGGGCCGTGGGCCGAGCAGGCGCAGGCCGGCGACGTGCTGGTAATCGGTGGCCCGCGCGGTTCGTTCGTGGTGGCCGACACCTACGACGCCTATGTGCTGATCGGCGATGAAACCGCGCTGCCGGCCATCGCCCGCTGGCTGGACGTGCTGCCGGAAGGTGCCGAGGTGCAGGCGTACATCGAAGTGCGCGATGAGGCTGAACGCCAGGACCTGCCGCAGTACGAGAACGTGCGCATCCACTGGCTGGAGCGCAATGGCTTCCCGGCGGCGACCAGCACCCTGCTGGAAGACATGCTGACCGACTTCGAGGCGCCGGAAGGTGATGTCTTCTACTGGATCGCCACCGAATCGCGTCGCGCGCGGATGATGCGCAAGTTCATCGAAGGCCACCTGGGCGTGCCACGCGACTGGATCCGCTCGACCGGCTACTGGAAGGCCCACCCGGACGAAACCGACGGCGATTGACCGGGCAGCCGGTGGGTGCGGACCCTGCTTGGTGGGTGCGGACCGTTGGTCCGCACGCCTTTGACGCACCTTCCTGGGTGGGTGCGGACCGTTGGTCCGCACGCCCTTGACCATGTAGAGCCGAGCCCACGCTCGGCTGCTTTTCGATTCACCCTCGCGCTACGCGCGATGAGCCGAGCATGGGCTCGGCTCTACAGGAGGGACCGCGACCGGCGGCTTGGCCACCTGCCGCGTCCACCCGAACCGCTGCGCGGCCCAGATCTCCAGCGCTACCAGCAGCGCGATGATCAACAACGGCAACAACAGCCCGAAATACACGCCCGGCATCATGCCGTTGATCTGCGCCTTCACCAGCCGCAGCACGCCACGGGTGTGCAGCAGCTCATCCACGTGCATGGTCAGCGCCTCGCGCACCATCTTGGGTTCCAGGCCGAGGGTGCCGGCCTTGTCCACCAGCGTGTCTTCCACCATGCCGCGCAGCAGGCCTTCGCGCACCTTGCCGATCACCCAGCCGGTGCCGCGTGCCAACGGGCCGTTGCCAAGACGGTCGAGGCCGGGCAGCGGGTGTTCGCTCAGATAGGCCGAAGCAATCGAGTCGGCCACATCGCCCACCGTGCCCTGGCTGTGCAGTGCCTCGCGCATGCGCGGGTCGTCCAGCGAATCGGTGAAGCCTTCGCTCCAGCCTTCCACCAGGGTCTGCAGGTGCGGCTGGAAGTGATCGAGCTGCTTGAACAGCGCGCGGTGCGCACCAGCAGTGAAGCCCAGCTGCAGCCCGAAGAAGGCGGTCACCAGCGGCAGCAGCACCACGTAGCTGGCCAGCAGCCAGTGATGCCAGCGCTTGCGCCGCTGCAACCAACCGCGGCGGTGCAGCCAGCGCCAGCCGAGGATGCCCAGCACCAGGCCAAGCAGCGTGCCAAGCACGCTGCCGCCCACCAGGTCGAGCAGGCTCAGGCCCGACCAGAATTCGTTCAACCAGTACTGCGCGTCCTGCATGGGTCTTCCTTCCGTGGGTGATACAGCGGGCCATTGTAGAGCCGAGCCCATGCTCGGCTGCTCTTCGTTCCGCGATCGGCGAACCCTCGCGCTGCGCGCGATGAGCCGAGCGTAGGCTCGGCTCTACAGGTATTCCGCCGCCCGGTTCAACGCATCAGCCGCCAAGCAATGCGACAATCGCACTCCTTTCCTGCAGCAACGAGGCCCACATGGCCAAACTGACCCTGGCCAGCGTGGATGCGCTGCGTACCCGCTTCACCGATGACGCCGCCTGCGATGCGGCACTGGCCGCCTTCGCCGACACCGCCGCCCTGCGCACGCCGTTGCGTGAGCTGGTGGAGGCACAGCACCGCTACCTGCAGGCCGAGTTCGAAGTGGCGCAGGTGGCCGACGTGCTGCGCCGCGACCAGAAGTACGCGCCGGTGGGCCGCCCGTCGGTGCATATCGTGCAGTTGCGCAAGCAGCAGGCTGCGACCAAGCAGGCCGCGTTGATCGCACGCCAGGTGGTGGCACAGGCCGCGCAGACCTTCGTGCGCGTGAGCGGGCTGGCGGTGAAAGCCAAGCAGAGCCCGAGCGAAGCGTGCGTGGCATGGTTGGGCGCGCTGCGCTGAGGGATCGTGCGGACCAACGGTCCGCACCCACCAGATCTAGGTCCGCACCCACCAGATGCAGGTTGGCGTCTACCGGGTAGTGCCGGCCGCTGGCCGGCAACCCCATCGGCATCGGGCACCTCGCATGCAGCCGGCCAGCGGCCGGCTCTACCCGCGCTCCAAAAAAGAAGGCCCGCTTTTCAGCGGGCCTTCTGCCTTCTCACGACGAGTGAGTTGGGGGCATCAAGCCGCCGGCTTTTCGCCGGTGGCTTCGGTGGTGATGCGGATCTTCACTTCATCGCTGACGTTCGGGGCATACGCGCCGACGCCAAAATCGCTGCGCTTCAAGGTGGTGGTGGCATCGAAGCCGGCGGCCGGAACCTTGGCCATCGGGTGCTCGCCGCCGCCGTTCACGGTGACGTCCAGGGTGACCGGCTTGGTGATGCCCTTGATGGTCAGGTCGCCGGTGACGGTCAGCTTGTTGGTGCCGGCCGCTTCCACCTTGGTGCTCTTGAAGGTGGCATCGGCGAACTTGGCGGCGTCGAAGAAGTCGGCGCTCTTCAGGTGCTCGTCGAACTTGGCGGTGAAGCTGTTCAGGCCGCTCAGCGGCAGCTTCACTTCCACGGTGGACTTGGTCACGTCTTCGGCGTTGTACACCAGGGTGCCTTCAACATTGCCAAAGTGCGCGCTCGGGTTGGAGAAGCCGAAGTGGCTCCACTGGGCCAGCACGTCGGTGTGGGTCGGGTCCAGCTTGTAGGTGCCCGAGGCGATCTGGATCGCTTCGGCGGCCGGGGCGGCAGCAGCGGCATCGGCAGCCGGGGTGGCAGCCTGCTCGGTGGTGGCCGGGGCGGCGGCATCGGCGGCCGGGGCAGCGGTGTCGGCCGGCTTGGAGCAGGCGGCGATGGCCAGGGTCAGGGCCAGCGGCAGCAGCAGTTTACGGGTGGCGCTCATCTCAGGAACTCTCCGGATCGTAGGGTGGGTACACGGTGCAGCAAGAGCCCGCCGCGGGACGGCGGGCCCGAAACCGATACAACGACTTACGCGATGCGCGCCGCTTCGTCGAACGACAGGCGCGGCAGACGCGGGAACAAGCCCGCCGAGTCACCGTAACCCAGGTTGACCAGGAAATTCGACTTGATGGAGGTGCCGGCGAAGAACGCTTCGTCCACCTTGGCCGGATCGAAGCCCGACATCGGGCCGGCATCCAGGCCCAGCGCGCGAGCGGCCAGGATCAGGTAGGCACCCTGCAGGCTGCCGTTGCGGATGGCGGCTTCGTGGCGGCCTTCCTGCGGGCCGTCGAACCAGGCCTTGGCATCGGTGTGCGGGAACAGGTAGGGCAGCTTCTCGTGGAAGTCCAGGTCGAAGCCGATGATGACGGTGACCGGGGCGGCCATGGTCTTGGCCAGGTTGCCTTCGGACAGGGCCGGGGCCAGCTTGTCCTTGGCTTCCTTCGAGGTGACGAAGACGAAGCGGGCCGGCGTGGTGTTGGCGGCGGTCGGGCCCCACTTCACCAGGTCGTACAGTTCCTTCAACAGGCTCTCAGGAACCGGCTTGTCGAGGAAGGCGTTCTGGGTACGGGCAGTACGGAACAGCTGATCGAGGGCAGCAGCGTCGAGCGCGTGGGACATCGGTGGATCTCCAGGGCGGCGAAAGGAAGTCAGTGCCCGCGGGCGGCGCGGGGCGAATCGACGAGCCGCAGTGTAGAGTGTCGCGACTGTTGCAACACCCAGCAGGGCTGAAACGAATTAATGCCAATGGTGAAACGATCGAGCGCGCCCTGGACGGTCACGGACGGCCGCGCAGGCAATGTCCGCCAGGCGGTTGCGCTGGCCTCGGCGCTGCGCCAGGGCACCCATCGGCCGCTGGTCCTGCAGCCCCGCGCGCCATGGCGCTGGCTGTCGCCGCGTCGCCTACCCGGCGATGTGAATGGCTACGGCGAGGCCTTCGCGACGCTGGCTGCCGATGCCCCGGCGCTGGCAATCGGTTGTGGCCGCCAGGCTGCGGGTGCCCTGCGCGTGCTGCGTGTCCGTGGCAGCCAGGTGGTGCAGATCCTCGACCCGCGCATCAACGCTCGCCATTGGGATGTGGTGGTGGTGCCCGAACACGACGCCCTGCGCGGCAGCAACGTGCTGACCCTGCTCGGCAGCCTCAACCCGGTGGACGATGACTGGCTGGCCTGGGGCCGCGCCGCGTTCGCCGGCTTCAGCACCCTGCCCGGCCCGCGCACCGCGCTGCTGGTGGGTGGACCGACGCCGCTGGCGCCGTGGGATGAAACGTCGATGGTCGGTGTGTTCCGCGCGCTGGCCGACCAGATCCACAGCGAGGGCGGCAGCCTGCTGGCCACCACCTCGCGACGCACGCCGCCCGCCTTGGCCGAGATCCTGCGCGCGACCTTCGCGGACCTGCCGCACGTGATCTGGGGCGACGGCGGCGACGGCACCAATCCCTATGGCGGCCTGCTCGGCTGGGCCAACCGCGTGGTGGTCTCGCCCGATTCGGTGAACCTGCTCTCTGAAGCCTGTGCCACGCGCATGCCGGTGATGGTGGCGCTGGCCGATACCGCGCAGGGCCGCCTGGCGCGCTTCCAGCAGCAGCTGCGCGAGCGCGGGCGGTTGCAGGCGCACTGGCTGGACTGGCAGTACGACCGCATCGAGCCACTGCGCGAGACCGCGCGGGTGGCGGCGGAAGTGAAGCAGCGCCTCGCGCTGGGGTAGTGCCGGCCGCTGGCCGGCAACGCTGTACGCATTGCCGAAGACCCGGCCATCGCCCGGCACGACCCGATTACGCAGCGATTTCTGAACATTTCGATCCGGCTGCACGGTTAGAGTCCAGCTTCCCCCATCACGCTGAACGTCTTCATGCGCACCCTGCTCCTGCTGCCGCTGGCCCTGCTCGCTGCCTGCTCCACCGCACCCACCGAACTGGACCCGATTTCCTACCAGTGCCAGCAGCAGCTGGACGCGTACCGCGAACAGCCGACCCTGCGCAATCCACGCGACGAGAACGGGCGTTATGAACCCCTGCCGCTACCGATCGCGCCGATCAGCGAGGCCTGCGACCGCGAGCTCAAGCGCAAGGGCGTGGACCGCCCGCTGCGCTGAGCGGCGTATGATCGGCGCGCGGGCCTGCCCGCCGTTGAAGGTATCGACATGGATCGTTTCTCCCGCCTGCCCCGCGCCGCCCTGCTGATCGCCAGCCTGCTGGCGACCGCGCCCGCATGGGCCAACAGCACCGAATGCCGCGAACGCTACCCCAGCGTCGCCTCACAGGCAGCGATGCTGGACGTGGCCTGGACTACCGCCGAGCGCCTGGATGCGCTGCCCGATGTGGACGTGGTGGTCGCCGCGCGCGGTGGCCAGGACCTGAGCCGATACGGCCTGCGACACAGCCACCTGGCCTTCCTGCTGCGCGAGGACGATGGCCGCTGGCGGGCGATGCACCTGCTCAACCGCTGCAAGACCGACAGCTCGCAGCTGTACCACGAAGGGCTGGGCAACTTCGTCGGCGAGAGCGGCGGCCATACCGACCTGCGCATCGGCGTGCCGGCGGCGCCGCTGCGTGCCGCGTTGAAGGCGATGCTGGTGTCGCCCTCGATCCAGCCCAAGGCGCTGCACGAAACCAGGTACAACGTGGTCGCCTACCCGTTCGCCACCGACTACCAGAACTCCAACCAGTGGGTGCTGGAAGTGCTGGCCGCAGCGATGGCGCAGACCGAAGGCGCGCCGGCCATCGTCAAGCGCGAACAGGCACAGCAGTGGCTGCGCCAGCAGAAGTACCAGCCCAGCGTGCTGCATATCGGCCTCGGCAAGCGCGTGGGTGCGCGCCTGTTCGTGGCCAATGCCACCACCACCGACCATCCCGCCGGCGAACGCATCTCCGGCAACTATTCGGTGGTGACGGTGGAATCGGTGTTCGATTTCCTGCACCAGCGCAGCCAGCTGAAGCAGGAACTGGTGATCCCCCATGTACCGGTGGCCGGTGCTGCCGCCGCCACGCCCTGAATCCAGCAAGGAGAACGACATGCGCACCCTGCCTGCCTTCCTGATGCCGATGCTGATCGTCGCGAGCCTGGCCTGGTCCACGGCCGCTCATGCAGAGCGCCGCATCGTGATCATCCATGACCCGGGTCCGCAGGGGCCGAGCCTGGAGATGTCCTCGCAGATGGTGACCTCGGCCCGTGCGGCGGCGGCGAAGGAAGCCCAGGATGCCGCCGATGCTGGCCAGCCGCTGGCGCGCCCGCAGCAGATCAAGCTGCCGCAGATGCAGGTGAGCGCCATCGCCACCACCGTCGACGGCCGCCGCGAAGTGCTGCTGCGTGATGCCAACGACCCGCAGAACACCGCGTCGATGCAGTACCCGCGCGGCATCGGCGATCCGGCCGTGCAGTTCACCGTGGGCCAGACCGTGAACTTCGAGCCCACTGGCAACGACCAGGGCTGGCAGCTGAAGGACAACCAGGGCCGCCCGCTGGAATACCTGCCCGAGGCCACCGGCCCGCGCGACATCTTCGATACCCGGCGCTGAGCCGCCGTCCCCACCCTGACCAGGAGGTCTCCATGTTCCGTTGCCTGCGCGTTCCTGCTTCCGCCCTGCTGCTCTCCGCACTGCTGGTGCCCAACGTCCATGCTGGCGCCGCGCCGCAGTTGAACAGCGGCCAGACCAGCGTGCTGGTCACGTCGCTGATCGTGCTGTCGATTCCGTTGGCCACGTCGATGGGATTGGCCGAACTGTCCAAGGCCCCGTTCAAGGCCAGCGAGCGCAACGGCAAGGTCGCCGCACGCACACCGGCGGTTCCGCTACCGCCGATGGAGGTGAAGCAGGTCGCCACCACGCCAGCCGGTGATCGCCAGGTGCACCTGCAGGTACCTGGCAAGGCCGACCAGACCGCAACGCTGCAATGGCCGGCGGCTGCAGGCGATGACCCGGTCGCCGGCTTCGTGGTTGGCCAGCAGGTGCGCTTCGACCCGACCGACGCCGGTGCCGGCTGGACCGTGAAGAGCGCGCAGGGCCAGGCGCTGGCCTATGTGCCAACCGCCTACGCCGCTGGCGATGTGATGAGCGAAGCGCTGTAAAGCTGAACGATCGGTTTTGGCTTTGCCGCGGGCCGGGCGGATAATGGGCGATCCCCTTTGTCCTCCCGGCTCGCCATGTCCGTGCGTCCTGCCCCTGTGTTTGCCCCGCTGACCCCGCGCGCCCTGGTGCTGGCGGTGCTGGCGATGGGCGCAGTGGTGCTGCTGTCCAATGTACTGGTGCAGTACCCGATCAATGACTGGCTGACCTGGGGTGCCTTCAGTTATCCGGTGGCGTTTCTGGTCAGCAACCTGATCAACCGCCGTTTCGGCCCGGGCCCCGCCCGCCGCGTGGCGTGGATCGGTTTCGCGGTGGCGGTGCTGTTGTCGATCTGGGTGGCCACGCCGCGCATCGCCATTGCCTCGTGCTCGGCGTTCATCGTGGCGCAGCTGCTGGACATCACCGTGTTCGACCGCCTGCGTCGTGGCAGCTGGTGGCGTGCGCCGATGGTGGCCACCACCTGCAGCGCGACGGTGGATACCACCATTTTCTGGTCGATCGCGTTTGCCGGTTCCGCCCTGCCGTGGGTGAGCTGGGCGGCGGGCGACCTGGCGGTGAAGCTGGCGATCGGCGTCTGCCTGCTGGCGCCGTTCCGCGCGCTGTTGTGGAAGATGGCGCCGCTGCGCGCCACCAGCTGAACGCACATGCTCTGGTAGGTACCGACCGTTGGTCGGCACGCTCCATCAGAGTTCATCACCGCTGACAGATTGTGCCGACCAACGGTCGGCACCTACCAACTGCAGGCCAACGGCCAGATCATCGGTCCGGCAGGTCATCGCCGAGCCATTGATCCGGTGGGTGCCGACCGTTGGTCGGCACGCTCCATCAGAATTCATCGCTGCTGACAGATTGTGCCGACCAACGGTCGGCACCTACCAACAGCGGGTCATCGCAGGGCCATTGCTCTGGCGGATGCAACCATTCAGGCGAACGGCAACGCTGCAGCTCTGCACGCCGCCGTAATCGCCGCACACGCCTCTTCAATCGCGGGCGTGGTCGGTGCCAGTCGCGGACGTCGATCCAGCGTGCAGACCAGGCCCACCTCCAGCAACGTGGCATGCGCTCCATGCAGCGCTTGTGCGGTGTCTTCCGGCAGGAAACCGGCAACCGCCAACGCATCGATCAACGACGGCGTATCGCGTGGTTGCAGCAGCGCCGCATGCTGCGCACTGCGCGCCAGCACGCCGGTCTGCAGCAGGAACTCCAGGTCCACCACACCACCCGCGCCCTGCTTCAGGTCCAACCGCGCGGCATCGCTACGGTCCAGTTCGGTGCGCATGCGGCCACGCATCTTCAACACATCGGCATACAGCGTGGCCGGATCGCGTTCGCGGCCCAGCGTCTGCGCACGCACCTGTTCGAAGTCGGCCAGCAGGCTGGCATCGCCGGCCACACCACGCGCGCGCACCAGGGCCTGGTGTTCCCAGGTCCATGCGCGTTCGCGCTGGTACTCGGTGTAACTGGCCAGCGAAGACACCAGCGAACCCTTGCCGCCATCCGGGCGCAGGCGCACGTCGATGTCGTACAGGCGGCCCGCAGCAGTGACCGCACCGAGCAGCGCCATCACCTTCTGCGCCAGGCGCGCATACCAGCGCCCCGGCTCCAGCGGACGCGCGCCGTCGCTGGCGTCCACGCCGGCCGGATTGTCGTGCAGGAACACCAGGTCCAGATCGGAGCCGAAGCCCAGTTCCAGGCCACCCAGGCTGCCGTAGCCGATGATCGCGAAGCGGCCACCGGGAATCTCACCGTGTGCGGCGCGCATGTCCGCCTCGGCCATTGCCAGCACGGTGACCACCACCGCCTGCGCCAGTTCGGCCAGTTGCCGGGTGCTGTCCACCGCGCCCTGGCGGCCGTCCAGCGTGGCCATCGC
Source organism: Stenotrophomonas sp. YJH_SMC_16 (assembly GCF_059367875.1). Taxonomy (NCBI): domain Bacteria; kingdom Pseudomonadati; phylum Pseudomonadota; class Gammaproteobacteria; order Lysobacterales; family Lysobacteraceae; genus Stenotrophomonas; species Stenotrophomonas sp. YJH_SMC_16. The sequence goes on from NZ_JCAFRH010000004.1 coordinate 419,563, forward strand.
CATGCGGAAGCTCAGCGCCAACCGCGTCTCGTTGAGCCAGCGCAGTGCGGATTCGGGATCCTCCACCGCCAGCACCTGCTGGCACTCGGCCAGCATCCCGGCGGCATCGGGCATCGGTCCGGACACGCGTACGTCCAGCAGTTCATCCAGCAGCAGCGGATACGCGGCCAGGCGCTCGGCCAGCAGTGCGCTGCGCGCCAGCACATCGACCAGCCGCGCCAGCGCACTCGGTTGTTCGTCCAGCAGCGCGAGATAGCTGGTCCGGCGCAGCACCGCCTGCAGCAGGCCAAGCACGCGCTTGAGCGCGGCATCCGGCTGCGGCGAACGCGTGGCGGCATGCAACAACGCGGGCAGCACACGGTCCAGTCGCGCACGTGCGGCATCAGACAACGACTTCACGCCAGTGCCCTGGGCGAAATCACGCAGCGACTGGTCGGCGCCGTTGGCGTCAAGGAAACCGGCTTCGGCCAGCAGCGGTGCATTGCTGCCTTCGGGCAGGCTGCGCCAATAGTTGGCCAGTGCATCGGGCGCGGCCTGGCCCTTGCGCGGTGCCAGCAACGCGGCGAATTCAGTACTGACGCGCTGCTGCTGTTCGGCCAACGCCGCGCGCAGCACGTCCCAGTCCAGGTAGCCGAGGCCGACGGCAATGCGCTCGCGGTCCAGCGCATCGCTGGGCAGCACATGCGTCTGCGCATCACGCAGCATCTGCAGGCGGTTTTCCAGGCGGCGCAGGAACAGGTAGGCCTCGCGCAGCGCACTCCCATCTTCGGGGGCGATCTGTCCGGCGGCGACCAGCGCGTCCAGCGCCACCAGCAGGCGGCGCTCGCGCAGTGCCGGCTCACGGCCACCCCGGATCAGCTGCAGCGCCTGGCACAGGAACTCGATTTCGCGGATGCCACCGGCGCCGCGCTTGATGTCTTCGTGCAGCTCGCGGCGCGCGACTTCGGCGGTGATGGCCGCCTTCATCTCGCGCAGGCCATCGAGCGCGGTGAAATCCAGGTAGCGGCGGTACACGAACGGGCGCAGGGTCTGCAGCCACGCTTCACCAGCCTCGATATCACCGGCCACCGCGCGCGCCTTCAGCCATGCGTAGCGTTCCCAGTCGCGGCCCTCGCGCTGGAAATACTGGTCCATCGCCGCGAACGACAGCGCCACGCGGCCGGCGCTGCCGAACGGGCGCAGGCGCAGGTCGACGCGGTGGCTGAAGCCATCGACCGTGGTTTCGTCCAGCAGCTTGGCCAGGCGCTGGCCGAGGCGGGCGAAATACTCTTCGGCGGCCAGCGCGCGCGGGCCATCGGATTCGCCGCCGTGCGGGTAGGCGTAGACCAGGTCCACATCGGAACTGAAGTTCAGCTCGCCGCCGCCCAGCTTGCCGAGGCCAAACACCACCAGCTGCTGCGGAGCGCCTTCGCCATCGCGAACCACGCCGTGGCGCTGGGCGAACTCCTGCTGCAGGGCATCCAGCGCCAGCCGCAGGCAGTCTTCGGCCAAAGCGGTGGCGCCGGCGAGGGTCTGCGGCACGTCGTCGAGGCCGGCCAGGTCGCGCCAGATCAGCCGCGTGGACATGGCGGTGCGCCAGCGCCGTATCTGCGCCGGCCAGTCGCTGGGCTGTAGCGGATCGAGCACCGGCGCCGGGATCGGCGGGCAACCGGGCGCGGCCAGCTGCGCCAGCAGCGCCGGTTGCCGCACCAGGGTGTCCAGGGCGAAGTCGCTGGTGACCGCCAACCGGGTCAGCAACGGCAGCAGGTCGGCCGGGACGGGCTCGGGCAGGACCTGGGCCAGGCGCGCCAGGGCGCGGTCGACAAGAGGCTGCAGGGAGGCGGGCAGGTCAGCGGGGGCGAGAGTCATGAGCGGATTGTATCGACCCCGTAGAGCCGACCGCTGGCCGGTAGATCCGATGATCCTGCCGAAGGTTGCTCAGGTTGCCGGCCAGCGGCCGGCACTACCAATAATGGGAACCGCGTATTCATACTGGGCAACAGGCAATAAAAAAGCCCGCTTGCAGCGAACTGCCAGCGGGCTCTGCTCCCTCCCCCACGTCGGGATGCAGGGCCATCGTGCGGGCTGCGAAAGCACTTTGCACGCTGCACTGCAAAACAAAACCGGTGGGTTTGGGTGAGCCCCCGGGGAAAAGCCATTCCACGAAGGTAGAACCCCCCGTACGGATGAGGATGGCCGATAATCGGAATTCCCCCCAGCAACACGTGTCGTCATGTCTGTTGATCGCATCGCCAACGCGCGTCTCCGTGACCGCGTGGTCTCCGCAGAGGCCGCAGCCGCGCTGATCCAGCCCGGTGAAACCGTGGCCATGAGCGGCTTTACCGGCTCCGGGTATCCCAAGGCCGTTCCCGTCGAACTGGCCCGCCGCATCGAAGCGGTGCATGCCCAGGGCAATCCCTTCCAGATCAAGCTGATGACCGGCGCCTCCACCGCGCCGGAACTCGATGGCGCGCTGGCCAAGGCCGATGGCATCGCCATGCGCATGCCCTTCCAGAGCGACCCGGATGCACGCAACCGCATCAACGAGGGCAAGCTGGATTACATCGACATCCACCTCAGCCACGTGGCCCAGCACGTGTGGTTCGGTTTCTACGGCGAGATCGATACCGCCGTGATCGAAGTCTCGGCCATCCGTGAAGACGGTTCGCTGGTGCCCTCCACCTCGGTCGGCAACAACAAGACCTGGCTGGACCTGGCCAAGAAAGTGATCGTCGAGGTCAACGAGTGGCAGCCGGCCGGCGTCGACGGCATGCATGACATCTACTACGGCACTGCGCTGCCGCCGCACCGCAAGCCGATTCCGCTGGTGAACGCCAACGACCGCATCGGCGATACCGCGCTGCGCTGCGACCCGGACAAGATCGTGGCCGTGGTGCGTACCAACGGCCCGGACCGCAACAGCCCGTTCAGCCCGATCGATGCGACCAGCGAGCAGATCGCCTCGCACCTGATCGAGTTCCTCCAGCACGAAGTGAAGCGCGGCCGCCTGCCGGCCAACCTGCTGCCGCTGCAGTCGGGCGTGGGCAACATCCCCAACGCGGTGCTGGCCGGCCTGGCCAAGAGCGGTTTCCGCGACCTGGCTGCGTTCACCGAGGTGATCCAGGACGGCATGCTCGACCTGCTGCGCGACGGCGTGCTGAGCTATGCCTCGTGCACGGGTTTTGCGCTGAGCCCGCAGGCCAACGAGACGTTCAAGGAAAACATCGATTTCTACCGCGAGCGCATCATCATGCGCACGCAGGAAATCTCCAACCACCCGGAACTGGTGCGTCGCCTCGGCTGCATCGGCATGAACGGCATGATCGAGGTGGACATCTACGGCAACGTCAATTCGACGCACGTGATGGGCACGCGGATCATGAATGGCATTGGTGGTTCCGGCGACTTTGCCCGCAACGGTTTCCTGTCGGCGTTCCTGAGCCCGTCCACCGCCAAGAACGGCACCATCTCGGCGATCGTGCCGATGGCCAGCCATGTCGACCACACCGAGCACGATGTGTCGGTGATCGTGACCGAACAGGGCCTGGCCGATCTGCGCGGGCTGACCCCGCGCAAGCGCGCGCAGGTGCTGATCGACAACTGCGCGCATCCGGATTTCCGCCCGCAGCTGCAGGATTACTTCGACCGTGCCAGCCGCGAGAGCTACGGCAAGCACACCCCGCACCTGCTGCCGGAAGCGCTGTCGTGGCACCAGCGTTGGCTGGATACCGGCACGATGAAGGGCTGACGCCTGCGTCTGTAGAGTCGAGCCATGCTCGACTCCCCATCCCTGTGCAGCCGAGCATGGCTCGGCTCTACAAGGGCCCGCTCCACAGAATCCCTGTAGAGCCGAGCCCACGCTCGGCTCCACGGCAAGCCGTTTACCCGCGCAGCGCCGCCAGCGACTCGGCCTGCAGCCGCTCGTAGATCTCGAACTCGTCATTCACCGCCACGCCCAGCGCCTGCTCGAAGGCCTCGCGATTGGCGTGTGCGGCATAGGCGCGCTGCTCTTCACCGCCCAGGTTCGACTGGAAGATGCCCGCGGCGCTGACCGGCAGGAAATCCTCGTAGACGATCGGGTCGGCTGTCGCCAGGCCCGCGGCCACCAGCACTTCGGCCGGCAGATCCGCCACGCGCTCGGGCGCGGCACGGCCGGCGTCGGTCAGCTGGTAGCGGTAATAGCCCAGTCCTTCCTGGCGCAGCGTGTCATGGTCATCCGGGAAGCTGGCGAACACCGCCTGCAGGCGCTGGCCGTAGTCGCCGCCGGTGCTGCCTTCGCCACCGGCATCGCGTGCCTGCGACAACAGCTGGTCGTACAGCGCGCGGCCCTTCGGAGTCAGCGCAAGGCCGCGCTGTTCGATCTCGCCGAAGCGCGCGGTATGGGTGCCGGCATCGCCACCTTCCGCGTCCGGGAAATGCACTGCCTCTTCCAGCGCCTTGAAGCTGGTCTGGCGCAGCAGGATCGGGCAGGCGCGGCGCGGCGGGCCTTCGATCACCGCCTTGGCCGCCATGCCGTGTTCGATCATCGCCGCCTGCGCAGCGTCGATGTCCAGCGTGCGCGGGGTCAGGTGATTGATGTGCGGGCCGCGGAAACTGACCACGTCGGCCACCAGCCGATGCGCGTTGTGCAGCGCGTGGTAGGTCGGCAGGTCAACGGTGGCATCACCATGCCAGCGGAAGGTTTCCAGTGCCTCGTCGACAAAGCGCTCGGCATCGGCCTGCGACAGGCCACCGTCACGCTCGGCCTGGTCGATCAGGGCCAGCGCGCCGTCGGTGAAGATGCGGCGGCGCGCAAGGATCTTCGCCGATTCGGCACGCAGCGCTTCGTCTTCAATCAGCTCCAGGCGCAGCAGCGAGGTGAACACGCGGAACGGGTTCTGCGCCAGCGCGGCGCCAGTGAGCGGGCGGAACGCGGTGGAATGCACCGGCACGCCGGCCACCGACAAATCGTAGTAGCCGACCGGATACATGCCCATCACCGCGAACAGGCGGCGCAGCGTGGCCAGTTCCTGCACGGTGCCCACCCGGATCGCGCCATGACGCTCTTCGTCCAGGCGCGCACGCTCGTCGTTGCGCTGCAGCTGCGCAGCCAGCGCCGGGTCCTGGGCAAGCACCTGCGCGTTGATCCGCTCCACCAGTTCCACCAGCGTGCCGTACAACGGCACTTCGGTGCGGTACATGCGGGACATGGCCTGTGCGAACAGGCGGCGGATCACATCAGGCGAAACGAAAGAGGCGCTCATCAGTCACTCGATTACGGGAACGGGGAACAGCTCGAACCCGTATTGTCGCCGGAGCGCGCGGCGGCGGCGATATGCAGAGCAACATGAAAGAAATCGGTAGTGCCGGCCGCTGGCCGGCAACCTCCGGATGCCTGGAAGGGTGCAGTTGCCGGCCAGCGGCCGGCACTACCGCTTGAGCTGGCGCTTCAGGGTGGCATCCAGGGTGATCGGCCGGTCCCAGTGCTGGTAGCTGGCCACGATGGCATGGCGCACGGCGCGGTAATGCAGGTTGTCCGGCGTGGTGGGCATGCGCTTCACCACCGCCTCCCAGCCGCCCTCCGGGTCCTGGCTGAAGGCGCGCACGCTGTCGCGGCAGGTCTGGCCACTGGCCTTGGCCCAGAAACAGGCGAAGTAGATGTCCCCGGCCTGCCAGCCATGGGTGGTGAACAGCGCGCTGATATAGCCGCGCGGCACGCCGGCATAGCGCGAGACCTCATCGAGAAAGGCATCCGGGTAGCGTTCGGCGTAATGGTTGATGTCCTGCAGCTGGGCATCGACCCAGCTGTCACCGGTCTCCACCTCGTAGGCTGCCGAACGCTCGGCGGTCTGCTGGGCCAGCACGGTGGCCGGCACCAGCAGCAGGGACAACAGCAACACGCGCAGTCGGTAATTCATGCCCCGATTCTGCCGCAGCCGCCGGGCCCTGTCAGGCGGCCGCAGCGGCCTTGGCTTCGATCGCCGCCAGTGCGGCCGGCCAGTCGTGGGCGGTATCGGCGGTGACCATGCGCGGTTCATCGTCGGCCACGCCGTGCTGGGTCTCGTGTGCCCAGGTCACTGCATACGGGGTATGCACGCCCCAGCCACCGAGGGTGACCACCGGCTCGATGTCCGAACGCAGCGAGTTGCCGACCATTACGAAGCGCTGCATCGGCAGATCGAATTCGGCCAGCACGCGGGCGTAGGTTTCCGGGTCCTTCTCCGAGACGATCTCGATGCGCGGGAACAGCTCGCCCAGGTTGGCGACCTTGATCTTGGCTTCCTGGTGGAACAGGTCGCCCTTGGTGATCAGCACCACCGGGTAGTGCTCGGCGATGGCCGCCACGGCTTCGCGCACACCGTCGATCAGCTCGACCGGATGGCGCAGGGTGTCGTGACCGATGTCCAGAATGCGCTGGATGTCCTTGGCCCCGATACGCTGACCGGTGATGTCGATGGCCGCTTCGATCATCGACAGGGTCATGCTCTTCACGCCGTAGCCGAAGGTGCCCAGGTGGCGCTGCTGCACTTCCAGCAGGTGGCGCGCGGTCTGGGTGTCATGCACGTCGACGTAGCGCGACAGCAGGTCAAGGTAATCCTGCTCGGCCTTGCGGTAGTAGTCCTCGCTCTTCCACAGCGTATCGTCACCGTCAAAACCGACCAGGCCGATGGCGCGCGACGGCGCAGGCGTGGAGGTGTTCATCGGCCAAGGATACAGGGGTGGCGATGACGAGAAAAACCCGGGCGGCCGCAGCCGCCCGGGTCCCCATGCACCGGTCTTCCCGAATCAGGTGTGGATCAGCGGCCCTGGGCCGCGCCGGCACCCGCACCGGCCTGCTGCGCGGCCACGTAGGCCTTGTACTCATCGGCGCTCAGTTCACCGTCCTTGTTGGTATCGGCCTGGTCGAACACCTGGGCCAGGCCGGCGTTCACCTGTGCCTCGGTCTTGCTGATGGTGCCGTTGCCATCGGTATCGATGCTGGCCCAGGTCTGGCCACCGCCATTGGCCTGCGCCGATGCCGCGGCGGCCGCATTGGTCGCCTGGTCAGCCGCCTGCCCTGCCTGTGCCGCCGACTGCTGCGCCTGCGCGGCTTCGTTCTGTGCCTGCGCGGCCTGCTGCTTGGCCGACTGGGCCATCGCCGGAATGGCCAGCACGCTGCCGGCGGCGACGATCAGGGCGATCAGGGGCTTGCGGTTGCGAATAGTCATCAGGGGTGTCTCCTACCGATTGGGTGGTGTTGCGCGGCGTGTTGTCTCCGCACGGCACCTACCCTGCCACCGCGTTTCTGAATCGATTTTGCCCCGCGACCGGCGTCAACACGCACGATTAACCACTCGCCTCCACGCATGCTTTAGCGCGGTGGTTAGCAGCAAGTGAGCAGCTCATAAGATGCGCATTCAGCGCTGCCGGATTTAACCGGCAACCAACGAAAAACCTGCGTCAGTCGACGTTCTGTGCCAATGACCGCGAACTGAACAACACCCAGCCGAGGGCAACACCGGCGAGCGCGCCGGCGATTTCCAGCACCACGCGGCTGCCGAGTTCGTTCGGATCATGGATGGTGGCGAGGAACAGGCGCGCGTACAGTGGGGATTCCAGCCGCACGATGCCCATGTAGAACAGCTTCCATGCATCGATGCCGGCGGAGATGATCACGGCGATGACGCAGGACCAGCCGATCGCGTGGCCGACTGTCCAGTGCAGGAGCCGGCACAGCTGCGACCACAGGAAGTACACCAGCAGCCCGACCAGCAGGGCGATGGCGCCCGCTTCCAGGGTACCGAGCAGGCCGAAGTGCAGGGGAAGGTTCATCGGGTGGGCAGGGATGAAGAGGCGGCCAGTGTAAGGGATCTGCCCCGGACCCAATCCGGCAGCCACGGTAGATCCACGCCATGCGTGGATGAATCTCTCGAAATCGAATATCTCGACGATTGAACAAAGAACAGCCGAGCATGGGCTCGGCTCTACAACGGACCGCGCGGGGAATTGTCGAAGGCTGGGTGGGTCCGGTTGCGGGGGCGTGAGCCGCATGGGCCGGAGGCATGCCTCGGGCGGGTTGGGCAGGACGCCCAACCCTGGCCTTGCCGTGCGTGCAGGACTGCGCGCACGAGCAAGCGGCGACCGAGCTTACATGGGTGAGGGCGCTTTGCTTGCGAAGCACTGCTTCGCAAGCGCCCGAACGCACAGCCGCCGGCGGCTGGGCCGGACCCCGGAGGGGGACTTGCAGCGTCCCACGCAACCGGACCCACCCAGCCATCCCACGGAATGCCAGCTGTTGCTTCGGCCGTTGCAGTTGCCTCTGCAGGTGCAGGGCGCAGCCCTGCCGATACCCCTACCGCACTGGGACGTCGTACGCGGTGCCGGGATCCGGTTCGGGCTGGAACGTGTAGTGCCACCACTCCTGCGGATAGTTCACGAAACCACGCCGTGCCATTGCCTGCACCAGTTGCCGCCGGTTCGCCTGCTGCGTCTCACTCAGCCCGCTCGTCTGCGTATGCGCGCGTGGCCCGAAGAAATCGAAGTCGGTGCCCATGTCCAGCGGCGTACATGCTCTGCTGCGGCAATCCAGCAGGCCCAGATCCACCGTGGCACCGCGGCTGTGGCCGGAGCGTTCGGCGATGTAGCCGTCGGCCAGCAGGCGCGGCTTGTCCAGGTCCGGATACTGCTGTGCCTTGCGCGAGAGCTCGCGCGGATCGTTCACCCAGGCCATGAAGGCCTGCACCGAACGCACCGGCCGATAGCAATCGTAGAGCCGCAGGCCGAAACCCTGAGCGCGCAGATCCTGTTCCACCTGCGCCAGCGCTTTCGCCACCGGCGCCAGCAGGTAGCAGGACGACGCCTCGTAGCCGGGCACGCGCGCGCCGGTGAAGTTGTTAGCGCCGGCGTAGCGGATGTCCATGTCGATGCCTGACGACAACGTGCGGATCTCCACCAAACCAGCGCTGGCCGCGTCGGTGGCCGGTGAAACACGCGGTGGCTCAGCGGCGCTGGTGGTCGCCGCCAGTGCAGTCGCCAGTACGAGTGAAATGCAGGTCCTGGAAGTCATAGCTGAAGTCGATGTCCGGATCGATGGCGCGCAGGTCCAGCGTCGGTACCGGGCCCTCGCCTGGCTGCAACCACGCCTGCGCTTCGTCGCCAAGCGTATCCCAGCGCAGCAGCCAGCGCCCCTGCAACTTCAGCACGGCCGCCTGCAGCTCTGGCGACTTGTCGACGCTGAAGCGCAGGCCGTCCTTGCCCGGGCACAGCGAGGCCGGGCCCAGCCAGGGATCGGCGTAGCGGCCCTGCCAGCGCTGCAGATCGGTGACGGCGGCCGGTTGTGCGCCCCTGGTGGAGGGCACAGGACTCCCCGTGGCGGCGCGCACGGCCCGATCAGCCGCCAGTTCCGCTAGGTAGTACCCCACATGCTGCGCGTCTTCCGGCGCGGTGAACTGTTTCAGCGTCGACTGCATCAGCGCGGTACGCGCGTCTTCGGCCTCGCCGTTGATCAGTATCACCACACCGACCTTGCGGTCCGGCAGCAGCGCCAGCGAGGAATACATGCCTGTCAGGGTACCGGTATGGGCGACTTTCCAGTGCCCGTCCATGTCCGACACCCGCCAGCCCAACCCATAGCCGTAGAAACGGGTGTTGTCCCAGTCGCGTTGGCGCTCGCCCAGCGGCATTGGCATGTGCAGCGTCCACAGCATGCGGCGCTGCTCGGCGCCCAACCACGCCGGTACCAGCGCCGGGTCCAGCAGCACCTGCATCCAGCGGGTCATGTCGCGCAGCGAACAGCGGATGCCACCGGCCGCCATCGACGTCAGATCGGGGCTGAGCGCTCCATCACCAGCGACCACCACGTTGCGGCCATCGCGCCGCACATGCGGTTGGGCGACATTGCCGATCTGCTTCACCGACCATGCGCCCACCTGGCAGCGGGTCATCCCCAGCGGCTCAAACACCCGCTCGCGCATCAGCTGGTCATAGGGCTTGCCACCGGCGGCCGCAGCCACCTCACCGGCAACGACGTACATCAGGTTGTCGTAGGCATAGCCGCTGCGGAAACTGGTGACCGGTTTCAGGTGTGCCAGCCCGGCGATGACGTCGCTGCGGGTGAAGGCATTGGGCTCAGGCCACAGCATCAGGTCGCCGGCACCCAGGCCGAGGCCGCTGTTGTGGATCAGCAGATCGCGTACCTGCAGATGCTCGCCCACCCACGGGTCATGCATGCGGAACGCTGGCAGGTGGCGCTGCACCGGGTCAGCCCAACCCAGCTTGCCCTGCTGCACCAGCGTGGCCAGCAGCGCGGCGGTCATCGCCTTGCTGTTGGAGGCGATCTTGAACAGCGTGTCCTCGTCGATGCGGCCACCGTCACCACGCGCGCCTTCAGTGTGGCGATAGACCACCTGGCCATCCTCGACCACCGCCATCGCCAGCCCCGGCAGGTGCTCGTGCTGGTCCACAAAGGCGATGGCGGCATCCAGTCGTGCGCCATCCACTGCTTGGGCAGCGGGGCTCGCCAGTACAGCGACCAGTAGCAACAGACGATGCAAGGCAGTCTCCGTCAGGCGGTGCCGGATCATATCCGGCGATCACAGACCCGCGCCGCCCGGCAAGGCGGCGCATGGATGCGTCCTCAATAGCTCCAGGTCACCGTCAGCTGTGCGTAGCGCGGTGACTGGAATCCAGTGCCATAACCATACATCGGGTTCGGCGTTCCGATGCTGTCCTGCGGCTCGTAATCCTGGTCCACGGTCACCACGCGCTGCTGGTTAAGAACGTTGTACACCGCCAACTTCAGGCGCAGGTCGGTGGGGATCGGCACTTTGTACGAAACACTCACGTCCAGGTCGTAGGTCCACGGCGTGCGCCCATCGCCACCGCGCGGGGAATGCACGAACACACGTTCGGACGGTACGGTCGCCTGGCAGTTGGACACGCACACGTAGTAGCTGTGGAAGTCGGTGTCGTCGAAAGGATTGCCGGCACCGAAGCGCGTGATCGGGCTGCCCGACTGTACGCCCAGGGTGGCGGCCACGCTCAGGTTCTCGGTCAACGCGTAGCTGCCGCGGAACTTGAACTGGTGGCGGCGATCGTTGGCCAGGTAGCCGTAGCCGCGATAGTTGACCCACGGGTTGTCGAAGTTCTCGGTGCGGCCGGCATCGGCGAAGTCGGTATCGGAGTTGACCGGGCCTTCGGCGTTGCCGCGCCCATAGGCCAGGGTATAGGACGCGTTGAAGCCCCACTTGCCATCCCACGCACGGTCGACCTGCAGTTCCAGCGCCTTGTAGTCGCGCTTGGGCTTTACCCAGCCGCGCTGGCCCACGTAGTTGCCATCATCGTCGTACAGCGCCCAGCCTTCCCTGGATGTGTCGATGTTGATCCAGCCATCATTGGTGCCATCACAGTTGGTGTCGCCCCAGACAGTGTTGGTGCGTCCCGGGTTGCCCATGATCCACACCCCGTCGATGGCACCGCATTGGCCGGTGGCGGTGATGTTCATGTCATCGATGGCGTTGTGCAGGCGGCGGTAAGTCACGCTGGCGCCAACCGACCAAGCCTCGTTGATCATCTGCTGGAAGCCCAGGATCGCTTCATCCTGGTAGACCGGATCCATGTCCCGGTTCACTTCAGCGCGCAGGTCCGGCACGCTGCCATCGCCCTGCGAATTGTCCACCGGTCCGATCTGCGCGCCCAGCACCGGCACATTGTTGGCCGCGCCGCTGTAGCCCAGGAACTCATACCAGGTGCGTTCGTCGAGGAAGCCACCGGCCTGCTTGATGTTGATGACGTTGGCCACCGGCAGGAAGTAGCGCCCCAGGTTGCCAAACACCTTGGTGGTGCCATCGCCACGCACGTCCCACGAGAAGCCGAGACGTGGCGCCACCATGTCATCGATCTTGATGTAGCTGCTGCCATCGCCGCCCTTGTTGTCGAAGGCTTCCAGGCGCACGCCCATGTTCAGCAGCAGGTTCGGCGTCACCTGCCAGTTGTCTTCCAGGTACCAGGCCGAGTTGATGGTCTCAAACGCACCCTCCACCTCATAGCGGCGCGTACGCGCCACCAGGCCACTGGCCGGCACCACGCCGCCGTTGAGTGAACTTCCCGGAGTACGCGCATAGATGTCGTAGCGCAGGCCGCCCGGACCGGGGTAGGCACGGCTGTAGTCGGAGGTATTTTCCTCGCGGTCCATGCCGAAGCGCAGCAGGTGATTGCCCAGTGTCCATTCGAAATCGGCGCGGGCGGCCTTGCGGGTATCCAATGCTGATTCCAGCTGCGAGCTGCTGGTGCAGCTGCGGTCACCCTGCAGCGAGGGTGGCACGCCCTGGCTGGCCGTTCGGTTGTCGAACACACGGTTGCAGTTCTCGTCCATCAACGAGCTCTGCATGCGGTTGCGCTTGTTCTCGCCATACATCAGCTTCATGGTCAGGTCGCTGTTGACCTGCCAGCTATAGGTGCCGGACCAGTTCTTGCCGCCCACCGTGTTGTAGATCTGGTTGCTGCGCTCACCCACAGTCTGTCCCGTGGCGTAGTCGTAATCGTAGACATCGGTGAGCGTCTTGCTCTTGTCCGAGAATCCGAACAGCGACAGCATCTGGTTGTCGGTGATCTGCCAGTCGATCTTGCCGCCCCAGAACGGATCATCGGCCTTGCCCTGGCTCAGGCGGGTGCCAGCGTCGTTGGTCGATGTCGGGCGGTAGTCGCGAGCTTCATACATGCCGAAGAAGAACAAGCGGTCCTTCACCAGCGCACCGGACGCGAATACGTTCAGCGCACTGCGACTGTAGTCATCGCGGCTCGCTGTGATGTAGCGGCTGCCGCTGCCGTCGTAGCGGTCGCGCGCCTGCGACTGCCAGGCACGCGGTTCGAACACCAGTTCGGCACCGGCCTTGAAGTCGTTGCTGCCCGACCGGGTGACTGCGTTGATGACACCGCCGGTACTGCGCCCGAACTCTACCGAATAGCCGCCAGTCTTGACCTGGAATTCCTGGTAGAACGAGAACGGCACCGACGAGAAGCCGACCCGGTTGTAGAAGTCGGTAACGTTCAGGCCGTTGATGTAGACGGTGTTCTCGGCCACCGACGAACCTCCGAAGGAAATGCCCTGGCCGCCCAACGAGCCCTTGCCCTTCACCGCGCCGGGCGCGAGCAGTGCCACGGCGGTGATGTCACGGTCCACCGGCAGGCGCGAAAGCTCTTCGCGGGTGATGTTCGTGGCCGATTCGGTGGACTTGACATCCACCATCGACACCACCTGCGGTGCACGTACCTCGACCGTACCCAGCGTGCTGACCGCACCCAGCGGCACGTTCACCGTCGTCGCACTGCCAAGGCTGACGGTGACCTGGCCAACACGGCTGGCCGCTCCACCCGGCAGGCTCACGTCCATCTCGTAGGTGCCGACCGGCAGCAACGGGATGCGGTAGCTGCCATTGGCGTCGGCCTGCACCGATCGGACAAAGCCCGTGGCGGGGTTGCGTACGGTAACCGTGGCACCGGCCGGCACCTGGCCGGCATCGCTGACCAACCGGCCGACCACCGAACCATCCTGTGCGAATGCGCTGGGCGCGATCACGCCCAGACACGCCCCGAGGGCGACGCACAACGCCGCCCGCTTGATGCTGTAAGCCTTCATCCCCTGCTCTCTCCTGCAAGAATTGAATGGTGTGAGTTGCGATGTGTCGCGCTAGCGTTGCCCGGCTGGCAGTACCCGCCACTGGAAGTCGTAGCTCCATTGGTCGAAGTACAGGTTGCCGCCTGCCCACTCGGCCTCGCCGCGCTGCGAGTCGACCGTTTCCGAGCGGAAGTGCTGCTTGGCCGGCACAAAGGGCTGGCCGAAATCGTCGTTGAAGGCGATGCGGTAGCCGTCGAGGCCACCCAGATAGAAATTGCGCAGTGCAGGCACATCGCTGGCCAGCGCGCCGGTGGTCACGTCCATCGGCAGCCAGCCGTACGGCGCCAGGTAGACCTGCCCCCAATCATGCAGGTTGTTGTAGCCGCTGCCATCGTCGGAGAACACCATCCCCGACTGCCAGCGCGCGGGAATGCCGTTCATGCGTAGCAATGCGATCAGCAGCAGGGTCTGCTGGCCGCAGTCGGCATGGCCAGCGCGCAGGGCGTAATCGCTGATGTTGCTGAGCGTGGAGTATTCGCGCGCGCCCGCCCATGGAATGCGATCGACCGCCGCGAACAGCTTGCGCACCACTTCATACGGTCGCGTCTCACCCTGCAGCACCTGGTCGGAGAACAGCTTCAGCGAGGGGGTGAAGCGCACATGCGGCAGCTGTTCGGCCAGGTAGGGCTTCAATGCGGGATCGTTCGGTGTGGCCTGCACCTTGGCGGGATCGATCGCGGTATGCCGCGCGAAGATCGTCACCGCATAGCGGATCTCGAAGCGGGTCGGCTGCCCGGCCACGGCCTTGGCTTCCAGGTAGGCCGTGCGCTGCAGGGTGCTGGCTGGCGCCACCCGCGCCTTGCCCGGGGTGCTGCCCAGCCACTGCACCTGCTCCTGCTGGCCCGGAATCTCGCGCGGGTACGGAATCCAGGCGCGCACGGTTTCGCCGGCCGGTACGGCGTCGGCCTTCACCGTGAGCGACTGGGTGAATTCAATGCGCTGCGGCAGTACCGACGCCTGGCCACTCTGTTCGGCCGCGGCAAGCACGCGCGCGTGGTGTGCATTGAGCACCTCGTTCGGGCCCGGCGCCGGCATCGGTGCATCCGCGCGGCGGCGTGCGCGTGCCTCATCGCTGAGCAGGAACAGGTTCGACGGTGCGCGCTTGAAGTACCAGCGCGCGCCATCGATATCGAGGTGTTCAATCAGGCCGAGCTGGTCCCAGCGCGCGAATTCCTCGTCGGTGAGGTCGGGAATCCAGCGGCGCACGGCGGACTTGGCGGCGGTTTCGTCGAGGGAAAAATCCAGGCGGATGCGGCGCATGCGTTCTTCCTGGAACGCGATGTCGTCGAAACTGACGCCAGGCTCCGCCGCGTCGGCAGCCGACCAGGTGTTCAGTTCGCTGTGAGCTTCAAAGAACCGTCCCGCGTCGATCATCTGCACGACGCGCGCAAACTGGATGGCTGAGGGCGGCGGCTCCGCTCCCGCCGACCACGCCCACAGCAGCAGCGCGGCACAGAGACCGGCGGCGGCAGGCAGACACGGTTTGCGAACGGCAGACTCCACAGCGACACTTCCCCAGCGCGGGTGGTAACGGCTGTGTAACACGGGCCGGGATGCCGGTCAATAATTTATTCTTGATTTCGAAGCCAAAAGGAATAAATATTCCAACAGGCATTCGAGGAGGGTGTGCACCGCATGAGCCTGGCTTCCCGCGAACCGCGCCGGCGTTGGCCGCGCCGGTTGACCCTGGCCCTGTGCCTGCTGGCCGCCCCGGCCTTTGCACAGCCTGCCGTGGCACCCGATCCCGGCGCACCGCTGCCCTATGTGATCGGCCTGCACGAGGCCTACCTGACCCCGCAGTACTGGGCCGCGCGCCTGGGCAACGCCGATGCGCCGATTCTGGACCGCGCGCAGATCGAGGCACAGAACGCGCGGATGCGGGCACAGGACAGCCACATCCAGGACATCGCCGCACTGCCCGCCCAGCTTGATGCAGCGACGGTGCGTGCCAGCATCACCGCGCTGTCGAGTTGGCCCACCCGCGCCCTCTACAACGACAAGGGCCAGGCGATCGCGACCGCACTGCGCAGCGCGATCGAAGCCAACCTCGGCCTCGATGCGATTCCTGCCCAGGTGGCACCGGCCTACGGGCTGGTGGTGAAGCGCGCGGCACTGCGTACCTTCCCCACCCGCGAGCGGGTCTTCAGCACTGCCGGTGACACCGACATCGACCGCTTCCAGGAATCGGCACTGTTCCCCGGCGACAAGGTCGCGGTGGTCCATCGCAGTACCGATGGCCGTTGGCTGTTCGTGCACTGCGAGCGCTACAGCGCATGGATCGAGGCCGATGCCATCGCCAGCGGCGACAAGGCCACGGTGCTCGGCTATGGCACGAAGGGCCCGTACCGCATCGTCACCGGCGCCACCGCGCAGACCGCCTACACCCCGGAGGAACCGCGCGTCTCGCGCCTGCAGCTGGACATGGGCGTGCGCCTGCCGGTGCTGGCCGACTGGCCCGCTTCAGAACCCGTGAACGGCCAGCAGGCGCACGCGTCGTGGGTGGTGCAGCTGCCGGTGCGCGAGGCCAACGGGCGCCTGAAGCTGGTGCCGGCGCTGCTGCCGCGCTCGCAGGACACCGCCGCCGACTACCTGCCGCTGACCCCGCGCCTGCTGCTGCAGCAGGCTTTCAAGTTCCTGGGCGAACGCTACGGATGGGGCCACGACTACGACACCCGCGACTGCAGCGGGTTCGTTTCCGAGATCTACCGCAGCTTCGGCGTGCTGCTGCCGCGCAATACCAGTGCACAGGCGGTCAGCCCCGCGCTGGATCGCCTGCCCTTCACCGGCAAGGACGGCAAAGCGGTACGCGACCGCGCCGTCACCGACCTGCAGGTGGGCGACCTCGTCTACATTCCCGGGCACGTGATGATGGCCATCGGCCATGTCGACGGCCGCACCTGGGTGATCCACGATACGGCGGGCGGCAGCTGGTTCGGTACCGACGGCACGCGCGTGCAGGCCCACCTCAATGGTGTTTCGGTCACGCCGCTGGAGCCGATGATGGCCAGCGATACCGTCCGCTACATCGACCGCATCACCAACATCCAGCGCCTGCGGGCCAAGACTCCTGAATGAAGATCACTGCCATCGAACTGGGCATGCTGCGCGTGCCGCTGAAGACGCCGTTCAAGACTGCCCTGCGCACGGTGGAAACCGTGGAAGACGTGGTGGTGCTGATCCGCACCGACACCGGCCACACCGGCTACGGCGAAGCCCCCGCCACCGCAGTGATCACCGGTGACACGCACGGCTCGATCATCGAAGCGATCCGCCACTTCATCGCCCCGCGTCTGATCGGCCAGGACGTGGTCAACCTCAACCATCTGTGCACGCTGGTGCAGACCGCGATGGAGCGCAACACCAGCGCCAAGGCCGCGGTGGAAATCGCGCTGTACGACCTGTGGGCGCAGCTGCACGGTGCGCCGCTATATCAGATGCTCGGTGGCGGCGACCCGGTGATTACCACCGACATCACCATCAGCGTGGACTACATCGACAAGATGGTGGCCGATTCGCTGTCGGCGATCGAGCGCGGCTTCGAGTCGCTGAAAATCAAAGTCGGCAAGGACATCGGCCTGGACATCGAACGGGTCAAGGCGATCCATGCGGCGGTGGAAGGCCGCGCCCTGCTGCGCCTGGACGCCAACCAGGGCTGGACCGCCAAGCAGGCGGTGCATGCGATGCGCACGCTGGAAGAAGCCGGCGTGGTGCTGGAGCTGCTGGAGCAACCGGTCAAGGCCGCCGACATCAGCGGCCTGAAGTACGTCACCGACCGGGTCAACACCCCGGTGATGGCCGACGAAAGCGTGTTCAGCCCCAGCCAGGTGATGGATCTGATCCAGCAGCGCGCCGCCGACATCATCAACATCAAGCTGATGAAGACCGGCGGCCTGTCCAACGCGATCCGCATTGCCGACATCGCCGGCATCTACGGCGTGCCGTGCATGATCGGCTGCATGATTGAATCCAGCATCAGCGTCGCCGCCGCCGTGCACCTGGCGGTGGCCAAGAGCGATGTGATCACCAAGGTCGACCTCGACGGCCCCTCGCTGGGCCAGTTCGACCCGGTCAGCGGCGGCGTGCATTTCAACGAATCGGAGATCAGCATCAGCGACGTGCCGGGGTTGGGCATCACCGAAGTGCGTGGGCTGGAGATGCTGGGGTGACTTCTGCCTTGCGGCTGGCCTGGCGTGCCACTGACGTTGGGTCGGGCGTTACTTTTCTTTTCGCGAAAAGAAAAGCAACCAGAAGACACGCTCCGCCGGCTGCGAGCCGGTGCTATGCACCGGTTCCCTGCGCTCCTCGGCCCGTCGAGGGACGGCGCGGGAACTCGCTACGCTCAGACACCCGCGCCTCTTCGCCCTCGCCGGACCTGCGGTGCTCGGCTCGCTTGAAGGCGGACTCAACGTCCAATGCAACAGCTGCACCTATTAGATCCACACCACGCGTGGAAGCGCTTGTTTTTGCCCTACCCCGTAACCCCTTCGCGGCTGGCGCGCGCGCGATGTGTCCGGGGTCGGGCGGGTGGGGCTTGCGGGGGTGTCCGCCGCATGGATGCGGCGGCCAAGCCTACACGGACGTACTTGCGGCGTCCCCCGCAATCCCCACCCGCCCGACCCACCCCATAATTCGCTTTACGCGGTCAACCGCAACGCCTTTGCAGACACCCGGACACCCCGCATGCCGCCCCTGCTGAAGATCCGTTCCGAGCGCGGGCAGATGTCGGCCATCGAGCGCCGTATCGCCGACTTCATCCTCGACAACGCCCACCTGCTGCGCGACTACTCGTCCCAGCAGCTGGCCAGCGCGTTGGGCATCAGCCAGTCCAGCGTGGTGAAGTTCAGCCAGAAGCTCGGCTTCAAGGGCTACCCGGACCTGAAGTACTCGATCGGCCAGGATGTGGCTCGCGCCGGTGCCAATCCACAACAGGCCCCCAGCGAACCCGACAGCGGCGATGACTACCTGCGCCTGGGCGACGCCCTGCGCCGCAGCAAGGCGCAGGCCGAAGAGGAAACCCGCCAGGCCAACCCACGCGAGGAAATCGAGCGCATCGTGCAGCTGCTCGACGGCGCACCGAAGCTGTTCGTCCATGGCCTGGGTGACGATGGCCTGTTCGCCCGCGAGTTCGCCATGCGGCTGTCACTGCTCGGCCTGCTGGTAGTGCCGCATACCGACCCGATCCTGATGCTGGCCAATCTGTCGGCCGCACGC
Organism: Stenotrophomonas sp. YJH_SMC_16; assembly: GCF_059367875.1. NCBI lineage: Bacteria > Pseudomonadati > Pseudomonadota > Gammaproteobacteria > Lysobacterales > Lysobacteraceae > Stenotrophomonas > Stenotrophomonas sp. YJH_SMC_16. The sequence goes on from NZ_JCAFRH010000004.1 coordinate 438,386, forward strand.
CCGGGCGATGCGCTGCTGATGTTCTCCGAGTTCGGCAACCTGCCCCAGCTTTCGCAGCTGTCACGGCAGTTCCAGGACATGGGTGGCAAGGTGATTTCCATCACCCGCCACACCGCCAACCCGCTGCGCGCGCATGCTGATGCTGCGCTGGTGGTGTGTGCGCACGATCGCACGCCGCAGGTCGCGCAGCTGCTGTACCGTAGCGCCATGCACGCCCTGCTCGATTTCCTGTTCGTGCTGCTCTGCCACACCAATCCGGATCGCCAGCAGCAGCTGGCGGTGAACCTGGAGCGGATCGACCACCTGCTGGATTCCTGACCGGAGCACCTGTTGATGAAATCGCTGGTTCGCCTCGCTACCGCTGCGCTGCTGCTTGCTGCGGCGGTGTCCGTCCACGCCGCGCCGCTGGAGGGTGCGCGCCAGCTGATCGTGGTCACCAGCGATGGCTGGGACAGCACCCAGGGCCAGCTGCAGGCCTATGTGCGCGATGGCAAGGGCTGGCACGCGCATGGACAGGCGTTCCCGGTGGCGCTCGGCCGCACTGGCAGTGCCTGGGGCCTGGGCCTGCACCCGGCGCAGGCCGACGGCCCGCAGAAACAGGAAGGCGATGGCCGCAGCCCTGCGGGCGTGTTCGCGCTCGGCAGTGCGTTCGGCTATGCCGTCACCCGCCCGGGTACCGCAATGCCCTACCAGCCGATGCTGGACAGCAGCTACTGCATGGACGTACCCGGTTCACCGTTCTACAACCGCATCGTCGATGAGAAGAAGGTCGGCAGTGCAGCGGTCAAGGGCTCCACCGAGCCCATGCGGCTGGACCTGCACAACAAGGGCGACGTGCGTTACCAGGAAGGCTTCGTGATCGCCCACAACCCGGACAACCAGCCCGGCAAAGGCAGCTGCATCTTCGCCCACCTGTGGCGCCAGCCCGGCGAGGCCACAGCCGGCTGCACCGCCATGCCGCAGGTGCGCATGCAGGCCCTGCTGAACTGGCTACGGCCGCAGGATGCGCCGCGCTTCGTCCTGCTGCCGCGTGCCGAGTACACGCGCCTGCAGGCCCAGTGGCAACTGCCCGCACTGAGTGGAGACGCCCGTTGAGCGCGCAGGACGAACCGCAGCTGCAGCGCGCGGTCAGCCGCTGGCAGATCGTCGGCCTGTCGATCAACGATGTGATCGGCAGCGGCATCTACCTGCTGCCGGCCGCCACCGTCGCCCTGCTCGGTCCCTTCAGCCTGTGGGGCGTGGTCGCCGCCGGCATCGTGGTCGCGCTGCTGGTGCTGTGCTACGCGCAGGCCGCCAGCTACTTCGATGAACCCGGTGGCAGCTACCTGTATGCACGCGAGGCGTTCGGGCGATTCGCCGGGTTCGAGATCGGCTGGATGATCTGGTTGACCCGCATCAGTTCGGCGGCCGCACTGAGTAATGCACTGGCCGATGCGGTCGCGCGCTTCTGGCCGTGGGCGGGCGCCGGCATGGGTCGCATCGCGGTGATCGTGGTGTCGCTGGGCTTCCTCACCGGCGTCAACATCATCGGCGTGCGCTCGGCCGCGCGTACCGGCGTGGTGCTGGTGATCGGCAAGATGCTGCCGCTGCTGTTGTTCGTGGCCATCGGCGCGTTCTACATCGATCCGCAACTTGCGTTCTCCGGCCAGCGCCCGGACCCGCATGACCTGCAGCGCATGGGCGAAGCCGCGCTCCTGTTGCTGTACGCCTACGCGGGCTTCGAGAACATCCCGGCCGCGGCCGGCGAGTACCGCAATCCGCGCCGCGACATTCCTTTCGCGCTGATCACCATGATCATCACCGTCACCGTCATCTACGGCGCGGTGCAGGTGGTGGCGCAGGGCACGCTGGCCGGCCTGTCCAGCTCGGCCACGCCGCTGGCCGATGCCGCCGCCGGCTTCGGTGGCGAAGCGCTTGCGCTGATCCTGACGGTCGGCGCCACCATCTCCATCCTCGGCACCAACAGCAACACGATGATGATGGGCCCGCGCTTCCTGTTCGCGCTGGCCCGCGATGGCTACGGGCCGAAGATCCTGGCGCAGGTACACCCACGCTTCCACACCCCGGCCGCCTCGATCCTCTGCCAGGGCCTGATCGCGCTCGGCCTGGCCCTGTCCGGTTCGTTCGTGCAGCTGGCCCTGCTGTCGATGACCACGCGCTTGTTCGCCTACATCGGAACGGCCGCTGCGGTGCTGGTGCTGGCCAAGCGCTACGCCGACCGGCCAGGTGCGCTGAAGCTGCCGGGTGGCCCGCTTATTCCGGTGCTGGCGCTGCTGCTGTGCCTGGCGCTGTTCGCCAGTGCCAGCTGGCAGAACATCGCCGCGGCACTGGTGGCGTTTGCCATCGGCGCGGTGATCTACAAGCTGCCGCGCAAGGATGCCGACGCCGGGTGATCGGTAACGCCGCGGCATGCCCGGCGGATTGATCTGGTTATCACGCTGCCGGACCGGGCCGTTAACCGCCACGCAGGCACGATCGGGCTTCGTCCACAACGGAGCCTTCCATGACCGAGTACCAGATCCCCGGCCGCGTACCGGACGACAGCACCCCGCGCGATGCGGTCAGCAACTACTGGCGCGAGCGCTACACGGCCGAGCCGTACTACGACGACCAGTTGTTCTTCGAGGACTACGAGCCTGCCTACCGTATCGGACATGCGGCTCGCGCACAGGACATGATCCGCGCCTACGAGGAAGTGGAGCGCGAACTGGAATCACGCTGGGCCAGCGAGCGTGGCCGCAGCCGGCTGGAATGGGCGCAGGCGCGCGGTGCGGTGCGTCGTGGCTGGGAGGATGCACAGCTGGCGGATCCGCGGTTGAAGCGATAACGCCATGCTTTTGTAGAGCCGAGCCCACGCTCGGCTCTCGCACCACGTCTGTAGAGTCGAACCATGCTCGACTGAGCCGAGCATGGCTCGGCTCTACACCGGATCGATCACTCCTGTTCCGGCAGCGGCGGCACGCCTGCGCTGCGCTTGCTCTCACCGCCACCGGCGGCGATCAGGTCGCGGGTGTTCTTCTGCACCGCCACCGCACCGAACAGCGACAGCGCGTAGGCCATGCCATAGAAGCCCTTCTCGCTCGATGCCAGGGTGGCATTCCACAGGCCGACCAGCAGCAGCATCAGCGCCGACAGCAGCGCGAACCAGCACAGCGCGTAGTACAAACCACTCACCGGAATACCCTCGACGCGGTCACGCACACTCTTCTGCAGCGACACCGCCGCGAACAGGCCGAACAGCAGCAGGGTCAGGTAGTAGCCCTTCTCGTTGAGCGCCATCGTGGCGGCGTTGAACAGGCCGATCAGGTAGGCCGCCGCGCCCAGCAACAGGGCCACCCACGAGGCGGCGATGAAGGCGGTGGACGGCTTGTGGGGCATGGCAGTGTTCATTGCAGATCCTTGGCAGGCAGTCGGGCACGCGTTGCCCGGGCGTGCCCACCCTAGACGATCCCGCCGCCGTCGCACAGGGGGGGCGCAGGACCTTCGGGCCACGACGGTCACCGCTCCAGTGGTATACAAGGGACAGCCCGGCCATCCGCATCCCCGCCCTGGAGATACCCATGACCCGCATGCCCCTGCTGCTCGCCCTCGGCCTGGTGCCGATCCTCGCCACCTCCGCCTGCAATGCCGCCGACCCCGGCGCCAACGGCGCCCAGACCAGCGCGCCCGCAGCCTCCTCCGCCGCCGACCAGCGCCCGTTCACCGCCACCGAAGTCAGCCGTTTTGACCAGCCGTGGGCGATGACCTTCCTGCCCGACGGCAGCCTGCTGGTCACCGAGAAGCGCGGCAAGCTGCAGCACCTGGATCTGGCCAGCGGCCAGAAGCACGAGATCACCGGCGTTCCGAAGGTCGCCTACGGTGGCCAGGGCGGTTTCGGCGACATCATCCTGCATCCCGATTTCGCCCGTAATCACGTTGTGTACCTCAGCTACGCCGAGGAAGGCACGCTGGACACCCGCGGTGCTGCCGTGGCCCGTGCCACGCTGGCGCTGGACGCCAACGGCGCCGGCCAGCTCAAGGACCTGAAGGTGATCTGGCGGCAGAGCCCCAAGGTCAGCGGTGAGGGCCACTACGGCCACCGCCTCGCTTTCGGCCCGGACGGCAAGCTGTGGATCAGCTCCAGCGAGCGGCAGAAGTTCGATCCGGCGCAGGACATGGGCGGCAACCTCGGCAAGATCATCCGCCTCAACGATGACGGCAGCCTGCCGGCCGACAACCCGTTCGCCTCGCAGGGCGGCGTGGCCGCGCAGGTGTGGTCGCTGGGCCACCGCAACATCCTCGGCATGGCCTTCGACGCCAACGGCAAGCTGTGGGCACACGAGATGGGCCCGGCCGGCGGCGACGAACTGAACCTGATCGTGCGCGGCGCCAACTACGGTTACCCGATCGTCTCCAACGGCGACCATTACGACGGCCGACCGATTCCTGACCACGACACGCGTCCGGAATTCGCCGCCCCGAAGGTGACCTGGACGCCGGTGATCTCGCCGGCCGGCTTCGTGATCTACAGCGGCAGCCTGTTCCCGCAGTGGAAGGGCAGCGGCTTCATCGGTGGGCTGTCGTCGACCTCGCTGGTGCGTGTGGCGTTCGACGGCGACAGCGCGCGCGAGGCCGAACGCTTCAACATGGGCGAGCGCATCCGCGAAGTGGAACAGGGTCCGGATGGCGCGCTGTGGCTGCTGGAAGATGGCAGCAAGGCGCGCCTGTTGAAGCTGACGCCGAAGGCCTGATCGGCACCTTTTCCCGGAACGGCCCCGCATGCGGGGCCGTTTCCGTTTACTGGATGGTGATGACCTTCACCTCGGTCTTCGTGCAGGCCTGGTCCAGGCACTGCCCGTTCAACCACACCTGTCCATCGCCAATCATCACGCCCTGCTGGTTGACGAAGACCTTGCCGAAGTCCTGTTCGGACACCGCCTTGACCACCGCCGGGGTGATGATCTTCTCGTAGTTGCGCTGGAACTCACCGGGGCCGGTGATCTTCTTTCCGCCGCTGATGTTCAACGGGAAGTGCACTTCCTCGACCACGGCAGCACGATCACCGCCGACCACCGCGGTCTTGAACGCGTTGAACACCTTTTCGTACTGCGCCGCATCGCCAAGCAGCGACTCGATGCGCGCGCGTGCGTCTTCGGCGGACGCTTCCGCTTCGGACGCGGCCGGTGCGGCGGCGGTGGGCTCAGCGGGGGGTGCCGCAGGCGTCGCTGCAGCACTGGCCTCCATCGGCGGCGGAGCATCCGCCGCAGGCTCGGCCGGCGGCGCCGGCTGCGAACAGGCGGCCAGCATCAGGGCGGGAATCAGACAGGCCATCCGGCGCATGCGCGCGCTCCATCGAAACAGGGAACCCGATGGTAGCGCCGGGCCACGCCCGGCGTGTTCGTGCAATGTGAGCACAGCAACACCGGGCGTGGCCCGGCGCTACCGCTTGCCGTAGATCCACGCCATGCGTGGATGAGGGCGCAATCAGCCCTTCAGCAGCTCGAACTGCACCGCTTCACCGGCCGCCGACGAGGCGCATACCCACACGTCGAACACGCCCGGCTCGGCGCGCAGCACGCCGTCGCGGCCGGTGAACGACAGCTGCTCGCGGGTGAGGGTGAACACCACCTCGGTCGACTCGCCCGGCTGCAGTGCCACCTTGCGGAAGTCCTTCAACTCACGCACAGGACGCACGCGGCTGGCCACGCGGTCATGGATGTACAACTGCACCACTTCCTCGCCGGCCACATCACCGTTGTTGGTCAGCGTGGTGGTGATGGTCAGGGTGTCGTCCCAGCCCAACTGCGCCGCGCTGAGCTGCGGCACGCCGTAGGCGAAGCTGGTGTAGCCGATGCCATGGCCGAACGGGTACAGCGGTTCGTTCGGAATCTCGCGCCAACGGGCCTTGAACTCCGACATGGTCGGCAGTTCCGGGCGACCGGTGCGCGGGTGGTTGTAGAAGTACGGCTGCTGGCCGGATACCTGCGGGAAGCTGACCGGCAGGCGGCCGGACGGACTGTAGTCGCCGAACAGCACATCGGCCACGGCATGGCCGGTCTGCGTACCCAGGTACCAGGTCACCGCCACCGCCTGTGCATTGCGCACCGCGCCCTGCAGCGCCAGCGCGCGGCCATTGCGCAGCAGCACCACCAGCGGCTTGCCGGTCATCGCCACGGCCTCGGCCAGCGCCTGCTGGGCCGGCGGCAGGGTGATCTCCACGCGCGACTGCGCTTCACCGCTGTAGCGCTGCGGTTCGCCCAGCGCCAGCACCACCACGTCGGCGCGCAGAGCGGCAGCCACGGCTGCTTCGGTGCCGCCCGGAATGGCAGTTTCCAGTTCGCAGCCCGGCACGATCTCCAGCAGCGCTTCGTCGCCGATGGCGGCACGGACGCCGGTTTCCAGATCCACGTAGCGCTGCTTGTCACCGAACAGCGTCCAGCAGCCTTCAATGTTCTCGCGGTCCTGCACGAACGGGCCGATAAGCGCGATCTTCTGCCCGGTCTTCTGCAGCGGCAGCACGTTGTCGCGGTTGTTCAGCAGCACGATCGAACGGCGCGCGGCGTCGCGCGACAGTTCGTCATGCGCGGCGAGGTGCGAGGTATCCGCTTCGCGCGCCGGGTCCAGCGAACGGTACGGGTCGTCGAACAGGCCGATGGTTTCCTTCAGCCACAGGATGCGGCGCACGCCCTCATCCAGCACCGCCATTGGCACCTCGCCGCTCTCGACCAGGCCCGGCAGGTGCTCGGCGTAGAAGCCGCTCTGCATGCTCAGGTCCAGGCCGGCGGTGAATGCCTTGGCGGTGGCATCGCGATCGTCGGCGGCATAGCCGTGCGCGACCAGTTCCATGTCGGCGGTGTAATCGGAGATCACCACGCCCGGGAACTTCCATTCGCCGCGCAGGATGTCGGTCAGCAGTTCGGCATTGGCGCTGGCCGGCACGCCGTTGATGTCGTTGAACGAAGACATCACGGTGATCGCGCCGGCGTCGAAGGCGGCCTTGAACGGCGGCAGGTGCACGTCGCGCAGGGTCTGCGGCGAGATGTCCACCATGTTGTATTCCATGCCGGCCATCACCGCGCCATAGGCGGCGAAGTGCTTCGGCGTGGCCAGCAGCGAATCGGCGGCACGCAGATCGCCGCCCTGGAAGCCGCGCACGCGGGCGGCGGCGAACGCACAGCCCAGCACCACGTCCTCACCGGCACCTTCGGCGCCACGGCCCCAGCGCTGGTCGCGGGCGATATCCACGGCCGGTGCGTAGGTCCAGTGCAGGCCGGCGGCGGTGGCCTCGATGGCAGTGGCACGCGCGGTGCGCTCGGCCAGGTCCGGCTCGAAGCTGGCGGCCTCGCCCAGCGGAATCGGGAACACGGTGCGCATGCCGTGGATGACGTCGGCGGCCAGGATCACCGGGATGCCCAGGCGGCTTTCCTCGGTGGCGACCTGCTGGATGCGGCGGCCCAGCTCGGCGCCGACACCATTGAACAGCGAGCCGACCTTGCCCTCGCGCACCTGCTGCAGCACCTGGTCGGCATTGCGCACGTTGGCTTCCGGGTTCACGTCCGGGGCGAATGGGCGGACCATGTCTGCGAAGACACCCAGCTGGCCGACCTTTTCCTCGACGGTCATCTGGGCAATGAGGGATTCGATGCGATCGGAGGCCACCGGCAGTCCTTGATGAAAACGTTTACAAGCCCGGCATTCTAGCGATCCCGAGCCGTTTGGCGAGAGGTTTCTTCATTCAGTTTCAGCCACCAGCGGGGACCGTATGGACCCGCCGGGGGCACCGCAGCTTACTCCGAGCCGGCCAACTGGCGCTGCCCGGCCATCAACATGGCGTCGCTGGAGGCTTGGAACACGCGCAGGCCGAAGGCCGGCAGGATCGCCAGCAGGTGGTCGAAGATGTCCGACTGCACCGCCTCGTACTCGCCCCAGGCGGTGCTGCGGGTGAAGCAGTACAGCTCCAGCGGCAGGCCTTCGGTGGTCGGCTGCAGCTGCCGCACCAGCAGGGTCATGTCGGTGTGGATGCCCGGATGGCTGCGCAGGTAGCGCTCCACATAGGCACGGAAGGTGCCCAGGTTGGTCACCCGGCGGCTGTTGACCTCGGCCACGCCCTGCTCGCGCAGGCGCCCGTTCCACTGCCCCAGCTCCTGTTCCTTGTCCTGCAGGTAGTCGCGCAGCAGCGCGAACTGGCCGAGGAAGGCCAGGTCGCCCTCGTCCAGGAATCCGACGCTGTGCTGGTCCAGGTACAGCGCGCGCTTGATGCGGCGGCCACCGGCCTCCTGCATGCCGCGCCAGTTCTTGAACGACTCGGTCACCAGCTTCTTGGTCGGGATGGTGGTGATGGTCTTGTCGAAGTTCTGCACGGTGATGGTGTGCAGGGCGATGTCGATCACATCACCATCGGCGTTCTGGCTGGGCATCTCGATCCAGTCGCCGATGCGCACGCGGCCATCGCCGCTGATCTGCACGCTGGCCACCAGCGACAGGATGGTGTCCTGGAAGATCAGCATCAGCACCGCCGTGGCCGCGCCCAGGCCGGTGACCAGCGGCCCCAGCTTCACCCCCAGCAGGGTGGCGATGATCGACAGGCCGGCGGCCACGAACACCACGATCTTGACTACCTGCAGGTAGCCCTTGATCGGCTTGTTGCGCGCGTCGGGCTTGCGCTCGTACAGGCTGTTGGCCGCGTCCAGCGCATGCGAGAACGCCATCGACACGGTCAGTACCGCCCACACGATGCACAGCTTGATGATGACGTTGACCAGGCCGGGCGGCAGATCTGGGATCAGAGTGATGCCCGAGGCGATCACCTGGCTGGGCACCACGTTGGACAGGCGCGAAATGACCCGCATCAAATGGCTGCCACGCCCGGACTCGGCACCCGGCAGGCGCTGCAGCAGGCGCCGCAGGCCACGCACCAGGATGCGCTTGGTCACCCAGTTGGCCAGGCCCGCTGCGATCAGCAGCGCCGAGATCATCAACGCCAGGTAGGCGCCGGGATAGGGTTCCAGTGTGTTCTGCAGCTTTTCCAGCCACTGTACCGCCACCACCGCGTCCACCATCAGTTGTCTCCTTTCTTCATTGCTGTTGAGGTTTCCGGCCAGTGGCCGGCATGACCGGGTCAGTCCCGCGTGCGCTCGATGATCACGCCCACCGCGCGCGCACCGCGCACCGCGCCCGGCTTGCTCAGCTTCAGGCGCAGCCACTTCACGTCGAATTCGTCCAGTACGATCTGCGCGCAGCGCTCGGCCAGGGTCTCGACCAGGCCGAATTCCGACTCGCGCACGAACTGCTCCAGGCGCTTGCTCACCGCCTTGTAGTTCAGGGTGTGGGCGATGTCATCGGTAGCCGCAGGGCGACGGTTGTCGAAGCCCATTTCCAGGTCGAACACCAGGTCCTGGCGGATCCGTCGCTCCCAATCGTAGATACCGATCAGGGCGTCGATCGTCAGCCCCTCGATGAAAACCTTGTCCATTGCGCTTACCCGCCCGAATACAGGGGACCATGGTAACGGCACGGCGGTGACGCTGCCCGGAACGGGCGATGGGTGGCCGGCACGGGGCGGGCCCGGAAAAAGACAAAGGGCCCCGCTAGCAGGGCCCTTTGATACTACCGTTTGTCCCCAGGGGGAGCTGGAATCCAGCCGCGAGTCCCGGTGGCGCAGGCACGCAGATTAGGCAAGGACCAGATCGCCGGTCAAGGCCAATTCCGACAGGGCAGGTCAGGTATTCGCCCGAGGCGAAACGCAGGAAATCAGCCGCGCGGACAACTACGTTCCCTGATGGTGGTCGCCGCCCACTCTCGCGAACATTGAGCCTTCCTTCACCACCGCACATGACCATGGCTCCATACGATGTACTGCGGCGCGCGTTGTCAGCGGAGCGCCTGTCGACTTACGAGAGAATCGCATCGACCTGCAGCCCTGACGTCACTGCCGATTCCCTGTATCTCTGGAACATGCGGATGTGCGGTGCGCTGATGATGCCGGTCCATCTGTGCGAGGTGGTCATTCGCAACGCCTCAGCAGCTGTGCTTACCCGACAGCACGGCCCGCGTTGGCCGTGGAATGATGCCTTCCGACGCAGACTGCCAACTTCATCCAGTACTTCTCCACGCACGGCACTGAAACAACTTGCCAGCCGCGCAACCGATACACCTGAGATCGTCGCCAACCTGCCAATGGTGTTCTGGCAGCAGCTCTTTACATGTCGCTTCGACTCCACCCTGTGGATACCCGCGCTTGGTGGGGTTCTACGTCATGCGCCTTCGGCCCATCCCAGTGTCATCAGGAAAGCCATCCACGCAGACATTGGACGCATCCGCCACCTGCGCAACCGGATCGCGCACCACGAACCCATCCTGGAACGCGACCTCGGTGCCGACCTGGCCGCGATCGGGCGGCTGATCCACGCCCGCTGCCCGCACACCCTGGGCTGGCTGCAGCGCCATGAGCGGGCGACGACCGTGTTGGCGGCGTCGCCGTTGGCAGGGCGTCGGTAATACGTCCGCCCGGCGTGGCCCGGCGCTGCCGGATCAGACCGCCGGCAGGGTCGCCATGTCCCAGCGCGGGGTCACGTCCACCTTCGGCGGGCTGTGCTGGCCGGCCTGCAGGCGCAGCGCGCCAGCGAAGGCGATCATCGCGCCGTTGTCGGTGCACAGCGCAGGCCGCGGGAAACAGGCGCGGCCGCCCAGGCGCTCGGCCATCTGCTGCAGGCGCGCGCGCAGGCGCTTGTTGGCGCCCACGCCGCCAGCCACCACGATCACGTTGGTCCCGGCCGCTTCCAGCGCGCGCTCGCACTTGATCGACAGGGTCTCGACCACCGCGTCTTCAAAGCCACGGGCGATGTCGGCGCGGGTCTGTTCGCTCTGGTCGCTGTCACGCCAGGCCATCAGCACCTGGGTCTTCAGGCCGGAGAAACTGAAATCCAGCCCGGGGCGGTCGGTCATCGGCCGCGCGAAGCGGTACGCGCCCGGCGTCCCCTGCTCGGCCAGCCTGGCCAGCTGGGGACCACCCGGGTACGGCAGGCCCATCAGCTTGGCGGTCTTGTCGAAGGCCTCGCCGGCCGCATCGTCCAGGGTCTCGCCCAGCAGGCGGTACTGGCCGATGGCGTCCACGGCCACCAGCTGGGTATGGCCGCCGGACACCAGCAGCGCCACGAACGGCGCCTCCGGCGGATCGTCTTCCATCAGCGGGGCCAGCAGGTGGCCTTCCATATGGTGTACGCCTACCGCCGGCACCTCCAGCGCCCAGGCCAGCGAGCGGGCCACGCCGGCGCCCACCAGCAGCGCGCCGACCAGGCCCGGACCCGCCGTATAGGCCACCCCGTCGATGTCGTCTACGCCCAGACCGGCGTCGGCCAGGGTCTGGCGCACCAGCGGCAGCAGCTTGCGGACGTGGTCGCGGCTGGCCAGCTCGGGCACTACACCGCCGTACTCGGCATGCAGGGCGATCTGGCTGTAGACCGCGTGGGCGCGCAGGGCCGCGCTGCCGGCCAGGTCGGTGTCATACACCGCCACGCCGGTCTCATCACAGGAAGATTCGATGCCAAGGACTCGCATGCCTGCTATTATGACGCCCCTGCCGCCCCCTCGGGGGATGTGCAGATCTCACTGCTTTCGAACTTCCGGCCCGTATTCAGGGTTGGCCGCTTGCAGTTTGTCTATTCGCCGCTATAATGTGCGGCTCGCCGGGCGTGACCCGGTTCTACTGTGTCCCGGAGATTCCATGCCCAGCGTCAAAGTCCGCGAGAACGAGCCCTTCGAGTTTGCTCTTCGCCGCTTCAAGCGCACTTGCGAAAAGGCCGGTGTGCTGGCCGAAACCCGCAAGCGCGAGTTCTACGAAAAGCCGACCCAGGAGCGCAAGCGCAAGGCCGCCGCTGCTGTGAAGCGTCAGCTGCGCCGCTCGTCGCGCGACGTCACCAAGCGTCAGCGCCTGTACTGATCGGACGCATCTTCATTGCGGCGGGCTTGCCTGTCGCGATGGAGCCGAAGCCGGCACGCGCGAGCGTCGCCGGCTTTTTGCGTTTCCGGGTTCGGGCATCCGCCCCGCCCCACCTACCACCACGAGGTTCCTCATGAGCATGAAGCAGCAGCTCACCGAAGACATGAAGGCCGCCATGAAGGCGGGCGAGAAGCACAAGCTGGGCGTGATCCGCCTGATCAATGCCGCCATCAAGCAGCGCGAAGTGGACGAGCGCATTGAACTGGATGACACCGCCGTGATCGCCGTGCTCGACAAGATGGTCAAGCAGCGCAAGGACTCGGTCAACCAGTACGAGGCCGCCAACCGCGAGGACCTGGCCGAGATCGAGCGCGCCGAGATCGTGGTCATCGAAGCCTACCTGCCGGCGAAGATGGGCGAGGCCGAGATCGTGGCCGCCATCCAGGCCGCCATTGCCGAGACCGGCGCCTCCGGCCCGGCCGACATGGGCAAGCTGATGAGCGCACTGAAGCCCAAGCTCGCCGGCCAGGCCGACATGGGCCTGGTGTCCAAGCTGGTCAAGCAACTGCTGGCATAAGCCATTGCCGGGGTCGGATCCCTTTCGCATCGCGGAAGGGCTCTGACCCCATTGATGCATCCGCTTCACCGCACCTTCGACCCCCGGCTGCTACAACATCCCCATGGTCGAGCAATCCAACGCCCCCACCGGCTCGCGTCCCCACGGCTTCCCCGCACGGCTTCGCCACTACGCTGACCGCCTGCAGGACAGCTTTCCGATGGCGGTCGCCAAGCGCTTCGTCGAAATCGATGTGCTGACCCAGGCCGCTTCGGTCTCCTTCTACGCCCTGCTGTCGATGGCACCGCTGCTGGTGCTGCTGTTGTGGCTGACCGCCTCGCTGTACCCGCCTGCACAACAGACGTTGATCAGCCAGATCGGCTCGGTCGCCGGCAGCAGCGTGGCCAGCGTCGCCGACACCGTGCTGCACAACGCCAACAGCCAGCCCAGCGTGGGTTCGCTGGCCGGGCTGTGGAGCACACTGCTGCTGTTCATCGGCGCCACCGCCGTGTTCGCCCAACTGCAGAACGCGCTGAACCGGATCTTCCACACCAGCGGCCAGCGCCTGGAAGGCGTCAAGGCCTGGCTGCGCAAGCGCGTGTTCTCGTTCGGCGTGGTGCTGGCACTGGGCTTCCTGCTGATCCTCTCGATGACCGCCACCACTGCACTGCAGGTGGTGTTCGCGCAGCTGCCCTCGGTGCTGCCGGCGATCGGCTACCTGACCTCGCTGCTGCTCTACACGCTGGCCTTCGCCTTCCTCTACCACTACCTGCCGGACCGCCGCGTGGCCTGGCGCCAGGCCTTCATCGGCGGCGCCATCACCTCGGTGCTGTTCACCCTGGGCCGGTATGGCATCGGCGTCTACATCGCCACCGTGGCCCCGGGCAGCGCTTACGGCTCGATGGGTGCGCTGGTGATCGCACTGGTGTGGATCTACTACGCCACCGCCGTGTTCTTCGTCGGCGCGCTGATGACCGCGGTGATCGACGAGCGCCTGCATGCACGGGCTCAGCTGGCCAAGGCCGGGGTCGAGGCCGAACAGGCCAGTCCCGGCGTCGCCAGCGAGTAAACTAGGGGAACCTGCCGCCCCTGCTGCGCGCCCTGGCGGCCGCGCCCCGTTCTGTTGCCCATGGCCCGTATCCCCGACGCTTTCATCGACGATCTGCTCGCCCGCTCCGACATCGTCGAGGTGGTGGGCAGCCGCGTGCCGTTGAAGCGACAGGGCAAGGAATATGCAGCGCGCTGCCCGTTCCATGACGAGCGCTCGGCGTCGTTCACGGTCTCGCCCACCAAGCAGTTCTATCACTGCTTCGGTTGCGGCGCACACGGCACCGCGATCAGCTTCCTGATGAACTACGACCGCCTCGAGTTCCTCGACGCGGTGGATGAACTGGCCAAGCGCGCAGGCATGGAAGTGCCGCGCAGCGAGAACCCACGCAGCCCCCAGCAGCAGGACGACAGCCGCGAGCTGTATTCGGCGCTTGAGGCGGCCACGAAGTTCTTCCAGAGCAACCTGCAGGGCAGCGAAAAGGCACGCAGCTACCTGGATGGGCGTGGCGTGGACGAAGAGAACCGCGCACGCTTCCAGATCGGCTACGCGCCGGATGGCTACAGCGGCCTGCGCGATGCGCTCGGCAAGGACGAGCGGCGCATGAAGCTGCTCGACCGCGCCGGCCTGTTCTCCAAGAACGACCGCGGCCACGTCTACGACAAGTTCCGCGACCGGGTGATGTTCCCGATCTTCGACCGTCGTGGCCGGGTGATCGCCTTCGGCGGCCGCGTGTTCGAGAAGGACGACGGCCCCAAGTACCTCAACTCGCCCGAGACCGCGCTGTTCCACAAGGGCCGCGAGCTGTACGGCCTGTGGCAGGTGCGCCAGGCCAACCAGAAGATCGAGCGGCTGATCGTGGTCGAGGGCTACATGGACGTGGTCTCGCTGTTCCAGTTCGGCGTCACCCAGGCAGTGGCCACGCTGGGCACGGCCACCACGCCGGACCATGCCGAGCTGTTGTTCCGCAACGCGCCGGACGTGTTCTTCTGCTTCGACGGCGACGCCGCCGGCCGCCGTGCTGGCTGGAAGGCGCTGGAGTCGGTGCTGCCGCGCATGAAGGATGGCCGCCAGGCCTTCTTCCTGTTCCTGCCCGATGGCGAGGACCCGGACACCATCGTGCGCAAGGAAGGAGCCGAGGCCTTCAACGAACGCCTGAAGCAGGCCACGCCGCTGTCCCAGTTCTTCTTCGACGAGCTCACCCGCGAGATCAACCTGGGCACGCTGGACGGCAAGGCGCGCCTGGCCGAGCGGGCCAGGCCGATGCTGGCGCAGATTCCCGACGGTGCCTTCGGCGACCTGATGAAGCAGCAGCTGGGCCAGCTGACCGGTCTGGGTGGTGGCAATGCTGCCGCCACGCGCGCGCCGATGCCACAGCGCCAGCCCTCGCGCACGATCCAGCCGGTGGCCAAGCGCAGCCTGGTGCGCGGCGCGATCGCCGTGCTGCTGCAGCAGCCGTCGCTGGCGCTGACCCTGGGCGGCAAGCACCACTTCCAGGGCCTGCGCCTGCCGGGCGTGGAGCTGCTGCTGGAGCTGCTGGGGCTGGTCGAACAGCGCCCGGACATCAGCACCGGCGCCCTGTTGGAACACTTCGACGGCCGCGAGGAACAGGCCTCGTTGCATACGCTGGCGGCACAGACGCTGCCCGGCACCGAGGCCAGCTGGACCCAGGAACTGCATGACGCGGTGGCCCAGCTGGAAAAACAGCTGCTGGTGCAACGTCTGGAGGAGTTGTTGGCAAAACAGCGCCAGCAGGGTCTGGACGATACTGACAAATACGAACTGCGCGAGCTGCTGAAGGCCCGCGCCGGGCTGCGCCTGTAGAGGGGCAGACGCTTTCACGGAGAGGACCATGCTGCTGCGCCTGACCTGCCTGCTGTTGTTGTCGCTCTGCCTGCCGCTGGCCGTTCTGGCCGCGGATACCCCGCTCAATGAAGTCCGCCCCGGCCTGTATGCCGGCGGCCAGCCCAGTGCCGCACAACTGCGCGAACTGGCTGCACAGGGTGTGCGCACGGTGATCGACCTGCGCCAGCCCGACGAAGACCGCGGTTTCGATGAAACCCACGTGGCCGAATCGCTGGGCCTGCGCTATGTGCGCATTCCGGTGGCCGGCGCAGAGGGGTTGGATGCGGCCAATGTGCGCGCCGTGCATCAGGCCCTGCGGCAAAGCCAGGGACCGGTGCTGCTGCACTGCGCGTCCGGCAACCGTGCCGGGGCCGTGCTCGGCTTGGTCAATGCACGTTACGAACACGCCAGCCCGGAACAGGCCCTGCAGCTCGGCCAGCGTGCCGGCCTGAAGTCGCTGGAAGCCGCCACCCGCCAGCGCCTGGCCACGCCATCCATTTCGCCCTGACTCCACCGCACCAAGGACTCTGCCCACCATGACCCGCTGGTGGTCGCGCCTGCGACCGGACAACTTCACCCTCGCCCTGCTGTGCACCGTCGGCCTGGCCTCCCTGCTGCCGATGAAGGGCGCCGCCGCCATCGTCCTCGATGATGTCACCACGGTCGCCATCGCCGCGCTGTTCTTCCTGCACGGCGCGCGCCTGCCGCGCGAGTCGATCATCGGCGGCATGCTGCACTGGCGGCTGCACCTGACCATCCTGGCCTGCACCTTCATCCTGTTCCCGCTGCTGGGGCTGATGTTCAAGCCGCTGTCGGGCTGGCTGCTGACCCCGGAGCTGTACCTGGGCGTGCTGTTCCTGTGCACCCTGCCCTCCACCGTGCAGTCGTCCATCGCGTTCACCTCGATGGCGCATGGCAACGTACCGGCAGCGGTGTGCAGTGCCTCGCTGTCGAGCATCCTCGGCGTGTTCCTGACCCCGCTGCTGCTGACCGCGCTGGCCGGCACCTCCGGCGGCGTGCACGATCCGCTGCATGCGATCGGCGGCATCATGCTGCAGTTGCTGGTGCCGTTCGTGGCCGGCCACCTGCTGCGGCCGTGGATTGCCGGCTGGGTGGAGAAGCAGCGTGCACTGCTGCGCTACACCGACCAGGCCACCATCCTGCTGGTGGTGTACTCGGCCTTCGGCGAGGCAGTGACCGAAGGGCTGTGGAGCAAGACGCCGCTGCTCTCGTTGCTGGCCGTGGCAGTGGTGGCCGCGGTGCTGCTGGGTATCGCCATGCCGCTGATCACCTTCATCGCCCGCCGCCTGCGCTTCAACCGCGAGGACGAGATCGCCATCGTGTTCTGCGGCTCGAAGAAGAGCCTGGCCACGGGTGTGCCGATCGCCAAGGTGCTGTTCGCTGGTGGCAGCCTCGGTGCCATCGTGCTGCCGGTGATGATCTATCACCAGATCCAGCTGATCGTCTGCGGTGTGATCGCGCAACGGTATGCGCGGCGCAAGCCCTGACCCGACCGGGAGACATCCACGCATGGCGTGGATCTACTGTAGAGCCGAGCCCATGCTCGGCTGATGCCTGTGATCCGGAGTGGATCCACGCCATGCGTGGATGCTCCTGCCATCAGACCGGGTCAGAGCCCCGCTGGGGATCTGACCCTGAGTCGAGCATGGCTCGACTCTACAAAGGGCAGCCGGTCACAACCAGGGCAGGATCCAGTGGTCCACCAGCAGGAAGGCGAACAGCGCCATCAGGTAGACGATGGAGTAATAGAACATCTTCATCGAGAACAGTTCGTCCGGCGGGTTCAGCATGCGCCAGGCGTACCAGAGGAATACGGCGTTGAGCACGATCGCGCCGCCCAGGTAGAACGCGCCGCTCATGCCCACCAGGTACGGCAGCAGGCAGACCAGTGCCAGCACCACCGAATAGACCATGATCTGCTTGCGGGTGTGCACCACGCCATGGGTCACCGGCAGCATCGGAATTTCCGCCTTGGCGTAGTCCTCGCGGCGGAAGATCGCCAGCGCCCAGAAGTGCGGCGGTGTCCAGATGAAGATGATCAGCACCAGCAGCGACGAGTACGCCCAGTCCGACGAGCCCTGCATGCCGGTCACTGCGGCCCAGCCCAGCATCGGTGGCATCGCGCCGGCCAGGCCACCGATGACGATGTTCTGCGAGGTCGCACGCTTGAGGTACACGGTGTAGATCACCGCATAACCGATCAGCGAGGCGAAGGTCAGCACCGCGGTGATCAGGTTCACCCACAGCACCAGGATCACCATCGACAGCACGATCAGCACGCCGGCGAACACCAGCACCTGCCACGGCTTGACCTTGCCCACCACCAGCGGACGCCACGAAGTGCGCGCCATCTGCGCATCGATGTGCGCATCCAGCAGCTGGTTGATCGCGGCCGCGGCCGAGGCCGCCAGCCAGATGCCGAGGAAACCGAGCACGCCGGCGCGCACCTGCCCCCAGCTGGGCACGCCGGGGATGGCCAGGACCATGCCGACCAGGGCAGTGAAGACAATGAGGGCGACGACCTTGGGTTTGGTCAGGTCCCAGTACTGGCGGTAATTGGAAAACATGGAATCAGTCCGGGGCACGCAGGCGGGCCAGCAGGCTGACCAGCACGAACAACAGGGCAACGGCCACGCCGTTGTGGGCCACCGCCACTTCCAGCGGCAGCGCCAGCTTCACATTGAGGATGCCGAGGGTGACCTGCAGCACCAGCAGCGCGATCAGCGCACTGGCCCAGCCACGCATGCTCGGCAGGCGGAACAGGCGCACGCCCAGCCACAACAGGTAGACGGCCACCACCACCGCGAACAGGCGGTGCGCCATCTGGATGGCGATACGCGAGGCGCCATCCAGCACGCCGCCTTCGTAGTCCACGCCGATGCCGCGCCACAGGGTGAAGCCTTCGACGAAGTTGTGCTGCGGCCACCACTGGTTGGCGCAACGCGGGAAGTTGTCCAGCGAGGCGCTGCCGCCGCCGCAGGCCAGCGCCGCGTAGTTGGCACTGACCCAGCCCCCCAGTGCGATCTGGGTGACCAGCACCGCCACGCCGATGCGCAGCATCCACTTCAGCTTCGGTGCTTCGGCCAGGGTGATCGGCATGTGCGTTGCGCGCCAGGCCATCCACACCAGCAGCGCGAACATCAGCATGCCGCCCAGCAGGTGGCCCATCACTACGATGGGTTTCAGCAGCAGGGTCACCGTCCACATGCCCAGCAGGGCCTGGAAGATCACCACCGCCAGGGTCAGCAGGGCAGCGCGCGCCAGGTCGATGTTGCTCCAGCGCAGCGCCGCGATCAGCAGGATCGCCTCGCCTATCAGGGCCAAGGCGCTGGCGGTGCCATGCCAGCCCATCATGTACAGCGGTATGCCGGCGGCCACCAGTACGCAGGCGGTCACCACCGCCGTGCTTCCGAATCGCCGCTTGCGCGTGGCCAGCAGCGCCAGGGTCAGGATCTCGATGCCCAGCGCGCCGGCCAGGAAGCGATGCACCTGCTCACGCCAGGCCTTGTGGGTTTCCAGCGGGCGGATCTCCGCCGCCGGATGGCCGATGGTCTCTTCCACGTGCTGCGGCCAGGTGGCCTGTCCATAGCAGGTCGGCCAGTCCGGGCAGCTCAGGCCGGCATCGGACAGGCGCACGAAGGCGCCGAACATGATCGTGCTCGCGGTCATGATCATGGCGAACCACGCCAGGCGGTGGAAATTGCGGTGCAGCGCCGGACGCGCGGAAAGGCTCATCAAACGGGACTCACTTCAGTTTCAGCAACGTGGCCATGTCCTTGCGCAGGCCACCCAGGTCACTGCCGGGGGCATGGCGCATGATCACGAAGCCGTTCGGATCGATCACGTAGACCGGCAGGCCAGCCGGATCGTCGACGCCGGGCAGGGCCGCGCGCAGTGCTGGCGACGGTGCCAGCGGCCGCAGCGCGGGCAGCGAGGCGATCGACGCCGGTGGCGTTCCCAGCCACAGGATTTCGACATTATCGGCGTTATGGCCGAACAGCTGCCACACCTTGCCCAGTCCCTGCGACAAAGTGACGCACTGCGCGTCGCAGACTCCGGCCGGCGCCACCAGCAGGCGCCAGGTACGGGCCTCGGGATTCCACGGATAAGGCTGGCCGCTGGCCAGGGTCGGCGCCTGCTGGCGCAGGTCCACCGGCGGCTTCAGCAGCTGGCCTGCATTGCGGTGCCCGGTGGGCTGCCAGCCGGAGAAGCGCAGTACGGCAGCCAGTGCCATCGCCCCGAAGAACACGGCAAACAGCAGCACCAGGGTCCGGCGGCCGGAGCCGCGCGCCTGCGGGGACGTAGCAGTGTTCATGCGGGGCATTTTCTCATGGTTGGGTACGGGATGCCGGTCGGGCCACGGCGCGCCTCCTGCGCCATTCCAGCACCAGCGCCACCACCAGCACGGTCAGGGCCAGGCCGAACCACTGCACGGCGTAGCCCAGGTGACGCTGCGGTGGCAGCGTGTTCGGCAACAGGTCCAGATCACGTTCGTCGCCGAAGGGCAGCGCCGGGTCCAGGCGCAGTACACGATCGGGAAGTGACTGCACCCCCAGCGCGCGGGCCAGGCCTTCGGCCGGCAATCGGCTGGCCAGC
This sequence comes from Stenotrophomonas sp. YJH_SMC_16, assembly GCF_059367875.1. Classification (NCBI taxonomy): domain Bacteria; kingdom Pseudomonadati; phylum Pseudomonadota; class Gammaproteobacteria; order Lysobacterales; family Lysobacteraceae; genus Stenotrophomonas; species Stenotrophomonas sp. YJH_SMC_16. The sequence continues at coordinate 458,369 of NZ_JCAFRH010000004.1, forward strand.
CAGCGGCCCGCTTCCCCCGTGGCGGAGAATGCGGGACCGAGTGCCAATCCGGCCGACGGCGGCGGCGCCAGCAACCCACGTACGGCCACCGGCGAAGGGGGTGCCGGCACATCCGGCAGGGTGCGATCCGGCGGCAGCGCGCGCCATCCCAGATCGACCAGCAGCACGCTGCCCTCGTCACTGCGGAACGGGCGGTAGATCTTCACGCCCGCGCGGCCGTGCCGGGTCTGATTGTCCAGCAGCACCACGCCGGGAAGGAAGCGGCCGTGGTCGGCCACGCCATGCAACGCACCGGGCGCTGCGAGCGCCTGCGCCAACGACAGTACCTGCGCTGCGGCTGGACCTTGTGCATCCAACATTGCCTGTTTGGCATGCATGCGCTGCAGCTGCCACAGCCCCAATGCGGTGAAACCGGCCATTGCCAGCACGGCCAGCAGCCATCCGAAAACGCGCGTGTGCTGGCGCATCATGACAAGTCCGCGCAAACGCGGTCAGATAGGCCCATCCACCCTGCCCTCGAGCCGCGCATGAGTGATTCGCTGAAGACCCTGCTGGTAATCGCGTTTCTGATCGTCATTGTCTGGAATCTGGGCGCCGGCCTGTATTACCTGCTGGTCGACCGCGGCCAGACCAAGCGCACGGTCAACGCACTGACACGCCGCATCGGGGTGTCGGTGGCCTTGATCGTACTGGTGATCGTGAGCATCTACATGGGCTGGATCAAACCGCACGGCATCGGCGGCTGAGGCCACCGATGCGTGCGCGGTCAAAGCACGTAGACGAACATGAAGAGCATCAGCCACACCACGTCGACGAAGTGCCAGTACCACGCGGCGGCTTCGAAACCGAAATGGTTGTCGCGGGTGAAGTGGCCCTTGGCCGAACGCAGCCACATCACGATCAGCATGATCGTGCCCAGCAGCACGTGCGCGCCGTGGAAGCCGGTCAGCATGAAGAACGTCGAACCATAGATTCCCGAGCCGAGCGTCAGGTTCAGTTCCTTGTAGGCGTGGATGTACTCCTCCGCCTGCAGGGTCAGGAAGCCGAGGCCGAGCACCACGGTCAGGCCCAGCCAGATCAGCAGCTGGCGGCGGTTGCCGGCCTTCAGTGCATGGTGGGCGATGGTCAGGGTCACGCCGGAGGTGAGCAGGATCAGCGTGTTGATCAGCGGCAGGCCCCAGGCCGGGATGGTCTGGAACGCGCCGCCGATCGCCGCCGGGCCATTGGTCGGCCATCCTGCCGAATAGCCCTGCCAGAGCAGTTCGTTGGTCATCACCCCGCGACCTTCGCCACTGAGCCACGACAGGCCCAGGTTGCGGGTATAGAACAGTGCGCCGAAGAAGGCGCCGAAGAACATCACCTCGGAGAAGATGAACCAGATCATCCCCATCCGGAACGAACCATCGACCTGGTGGTTGTAGTTGCCGGCCTGCGATTCACGCACCACGTCGCTGAACCACCAGAACAGGGTCAGCACCAGCATCGCGATGCCGATGTAGAACGTCCAGCGTCCCCAGCTGGCATCGTTGAGCCAGCTGGCCACGCCGACCATGGTCACCATCATCGCGATGGAACCCACGAACGGCCATTTGCTCTGGGCCGGGACGAAGTACACGTTGGCGTCGGTCGGTGTCTGGGCCATGTCGGTATCCGGGTCAGGGTGCGGCGTGCGCGCCTTCGGAGGTGGCCGCAGGGGCCAACCGGTCCGAGAGTGCGTCGTTGCGGTAGAAGGTGTAGGACAAGGTGATCGTCCTGATTTCCGGCGGCAGATCCGGATCGACGATGAAGCGCACCGGCATGTCGCGCTTCTCGCCGGCCTGCAGCGTCTGCGCGGTGAAACAGAAACATTCGGTCTTGCTGAAGAAACCCGACGCACGCGCCGGTGCCACCGAGGGCACCGCACTGCCCACCACCGCCTGCTGGCTGTCGTTGCGGGCGAAGTACAACGCTTCGTTGAGCTCGCCGGGCACCACGTCCATGGTCAGCTGCTCGGGGTGGAACGACCACGGCAGGCGCGAGTTGACGCCGCCATCGAATTCCACGCGTACGGTGCGCTTGCCGGACGCCGCACCCGCACTGGCTTCGCTGCCGGGGCCGCGCTCCAGGCGCACACCGAACACCTTCTCGCAGGCGATGCGGTACAGCGGCACCAGCGAGAACGTCAGCAGGAACACCGCCACCGCCACGCCGATCAGGCGCGGCAGCCCGGCACTGCGTGAGGTCCCGGTGGCCGGTGCGTCGCTCATCGGCCGATCACCCCACTGAGGATGAAGCCGACGTAGACCAGCACCGCGATGGCGCCGACCCACATCGCCGTGCGTTTGGCGCGCTGGCGTTGCTGTTCGATGCCGTTTTCCGGGGCCTCGCCCGGGCTGTTGTAGAGCCGAGCCATGCTCGGCTGCTTTTCGTCAGCCGAGCATGGCTCGACTCTACAGATCTGCAGCGGGCTCTCGTTATGCATGCCCCACCTCAGTGCGTGATGTCGTCATGCGCCAGATCCCCCGGGCGGATGGTCGGCGGCGTGGTGAAGGTGTGCGCCGGTGCCGGCGACGGCAACGTCCACTCCAGCCCACGTGCGCCTTCCCAGGAACGGGCCTCGGCCTTCTCGCCGTTGCGCAGCGAGGACAGCAGGATCGCGGCCATCATGAACGGCGTGACGAACATGCCGAACGCACCGATCGAGCTGATCAGGTTCCAGTCGGCGAAGGCCACGCTGTAATCGGGAATGCGGCGCGGCATGCCGGCCAGGCCGAGGAAGTGCTGCGGGAAGAACAGCAGGTTGACGAACACGATCGACCACCAGAAGTGCACCTTGGCCCACTTCTCGCTGTACATGCGCCCGGTCCACTTCGGCCACCAGTAGTACACCGCGGCAATCAGCGCGAACACCGCGCCGGTCACCAGCACGTAGTGGAAGTGGGCGACCACGAAGTAGGTGTCGTGGTACTGGAAGTCGGCGGCGACGATCGCCAGCATCAGGCCGGAGAAGCCGCCGATGGTGAACAGGATGACGAAGGCCACCGACCACAGCATCGGCGCCTCGAACGTCAGCGAGCCGCGCCACATGGTGCTGACCCAGTTGAACACCTTCACGCCGGTCGGGATCGAGATCAGCATGGTGGCGAACATGAAGTAGATCTCGCCACCCAGCGGCATGCCCACGGTGAACATGTGGTGGGCCCATACGATGAACGACAGGAATGCGATGGCGGCGGTGGCGTACACCATCGCCTGGTAGCCGAACAGCGGCTTGCGGCTGAAGGTCGGGATGATCTCGCTGACCACGCCGAAGGCGGGCAGGATCATGATGTAGACCTCGGGGTGCCCGAAGAACCAGAAGATGTGCTGGTACATCACCGGGTCACCGCCACCGGCGGCATTGAAGAAGCTGGTGCCGAAGAACTTGTCGGTCAGCAGCATGGTCACCGCGCCGGCCAGCACCGGCATTACCGCAATCAGCAGGAAGGCGGTGATCAGCCAGGCCCAGCAGAAGATCGGCATCTTCAGCAGGTCGATGCCCGGCGCACGCATGTTCAGCACGGTGGCGATGATGTTGATCGCACCCATGATCGAACTGATGCCGGCCACGTGGATCGCGAACACGCTGAAGGCCACGTTGTAGCCGCCCTGCAGCGACAGCGGCGGATACAGCGTCCAGCCACCAGCCGGCGCACCACCGGGCAGGAACAGGGTCAGCAGCAGCAGGCTGAAGGCCACCGGCAGCAACCAGAACGACCAGTTGTTCATGCGCGGCAGCGCCATGTCCGGCGCGCCGATCTGCAGCGGGATCATCCAGTTGGCCAGGCCCACGAAGGCCGGCATCACGCCACCGAAGATCATCACCAGCGCATGCACGGTGGTCATCTGGTTGAAGAACTCGGGCTTGACGAACTGCAGGCCCGGCTGCGCCAGCTCGGCGCGGATCACCACGCTCATCGCCGCACCGATGATGAACATGATGAAGCTGAAACCGAGGTACAGCGTGCCGATGTCCTTGTGGTTGGTCGAGAAGAACCAACGCTCGAAGAAGCTCTGGTGGTGATGGTGATCGTCGTGCCCAACTGCCGAGTGCGCCATTGCAAAACACCTCTCAGAATCGGTTGTCACCACGGCCGCGAGCGGCCGCGGGCTTTACATCACGCGCCGCTGGCTGCGGTGGCAGGTGCGCTGCCCGCTTCTGCAGCAGCAGGCGCAGCCGGTGCTTCGCCCGCCGGTGCAGTCGGTTCGGCCGGTGCCGCAGGTGCCGCCGGCGCGGCTGGCGGCGCCGGCTTGCGCTGCGCCAGCCACTGCTTGAAGTCTTCCTTGGACACCGCCTCGACCACGATCGGCATGAAGCCGTGGTCCTTGCCGCACAGCTCTGCGCACTGCCCGCGGTACACGCCGGGCTGCTCGATGCTGGTCCAGGCTTCGTTGATGAAGCCGGGGATGGCGTCCTGCTTCCAGCCCAGCGCCGGTACCCACCAGGCGTGGATCACGTCGTCGGAGGTGATGACGAAACGCACCTTGGTATCGACCGGCAGCACCAGGCGGTTGTCGACATCCAGCAGGTAGTGCGGATGGCTCTCGCGGGTCGGCACGACGCCGCTCTGCCGCACACGGTCGGACTCGCGGTCCAGGCGGCTGGTGAAGGTGACGTTCTCGCCGAGGTATTCGTACTTCCACATCCACTGGTAGCCGGTGACCTTCACCGTCATCTCGGCATCGCGGGTGTCGTACATCTTGATCAGGTTGGCCGTGGCCGGCCAGGCCATCACGATCAGGATGATCACCGGGATCACCGTCCAGATCACCTCGGCCTTGGTGTTGTGGCTGAAGGTGGCGGCGACCGCGCCCTTGGATTTGCGGAACTTGAACATGGCGTAGGCCATCGCCCCGAACACGATGACGCCGATCACCGTGCAGATGATCAACGACAGGTTGTTCGATTCCCAGGCCAGGCGCGAGGTCTGGGTCACCCCCTTGCCCATGTTCAGCTGCCACGGCTTGGGATCGGCCGCCTGGGCCCAGGCCAACGCCGGCATCAGTCCCCCGGTCGCCAGCACTGCGGCAACCGCGTTCACGCACTTCGTGCCCCACCTGCTGCTTTGCTTCATTGCCTAGACCCTTAGCGTCGTCGGTTGCCGCCATCGCTGGCGGCGAGCAAGCTTTCAAGTGTCTCTGCAAGCGTCTGACGTTCGGCCGGCGCGAGGAAACTCCCCACCTCCACCTGCCGGCCGCTGGATGCCAGCCGGACCCTCTCATCGTCGGTGAGCAGGCGCACCCAGTGGGGGTGGGCCCGGAACACCGGCGATCCACCGGGTACGGGAATGACCTCCACGTACGCCGGCACTACCCGGATCTCCTCCTGCCGTTCACCGCTGCGCCACAAGGCACGCAGCGCGGCCGCCAGCACCAGGCTGTACAGCAGCGCGAACAGGGGGGCGAATGCATTGCCGGCCAACCACCCGAGGGCGGACACCAGCCACATCGCACCCGACAACACGGTGAACAACAGGACGAACTGCCGGGCATCGAGCGCCCGTGGGGGACGCAGCCGCAGCTGCGTACCTGACCCATCCGGAGCTGGAAGCACCTCGATCATGTCGCAACCGCGTTCCTGCCGCGGGAAACGTCTCGATGGTAGCCCCGCCCTCTCGCCGGTAGCAAGGGTGCATTCACACTTTTTCCCATGCTGCAACACAGCATGAGGTCGGCGACACAAATGACGAATTCAGCACAAATTCTTCCGAGCTTGCTGAACACGCTGAATCCACCGCAGCTAGGGGCTATCAGCACTTCATCAAGGTGGCTGCGGGGCACTTCCGGAACCCGCAAAAATGATTAAAATCGCCAAGTTTTCCACTGGCCGGACCGGCATGAACGCACCTTCCTCCTCCCCTGCCGCCCACGACGCTCCGCGTCCCGGCGCGCTGCTGTCGCCGGAACTGCCGGCGCCCCCCAACCCGTTCCGCCAGGCCATCACCGATGCCTGGTTGAAGGACGAGGCCAGCCATGTGCGCGAGCTGCTGGCGCAGGCCCGCCTGCCCGCCGAGGAACAGGCCAGGGTGCAGGCGCTGGCCGCCGACCTGGTCGGCCGCGTGCGCGTGCGTGCCAAGGACCAGGGCGCCATCGAAGCCTTCATGCGCCAGTACGACCTGGGCAGCGAGGAAGGCGTGCTGCTGATGTGCGTGGCCGAGGCGCTGCTGCGCATTCCGGACCAGGACACCGCCGACAAGCTGATCCGCGACAAGCTGGCCGATGCCGACTGGGAAAAGCACCTGGGCGGCAGCGACTCGGTGCTGGTCAACGCCTCCACCTGGGGCCTGATGCTGACCGGCAAGCTGGTGCAGATGAACGATGCCACCCGCGCCGATGCGCCCAGCGCGTTCAAGCGCCTGGTCGGCCGCGTGGGTGAGCCGGTGGTGCGCCTGGCCGTGCGCCAGGCGATGAAGATCATGGGCCACCAGTTCGTCATGGGCCGTACCATCAGCGAAGCGCTGTCGCGCTCGCACAAGGGCGACAACGCGAACTACCGCTACTCCTTCGACATGCTGGGCGAAGGCGCGCTGACCATGAAGGACGCGCTGCGCTACCTGGAAGACTACCGTCGTGCGATCCACGCCATCGGCGGCGATCACAAGGCACGCGGCGGCCGTCCGGACGGCGACGTCAACAACGCCCCGGGCATCTCGATCAAACTGTCGGCGCTGTACCCGCGCTACGAGCACGCCAAGCGCGAGCGCGTACTGAAGGACCTGGTGCCGGGCGTGCTGGAACTGGCACAGCTGGCCAAGAGCTACGGCATCGGCTGCACCGTCGACGCCGAAGAGTCCGACCGCCTGGAACTGTCGCTGGACATCATCGAGCAGGTCTTCTCCGATGCCTCGCTGTCCGGCTGGGATGGTTTCGGCGTGGTCGTGCAGGCCTACCAGAAGCGCACGCCGTACACGATCGACCACCTGGCCGACATGGCACGCCGCGCCGGTCGCCGCCTGCAGGTACGCCTGGTCAAGGGCGCCTACTGGGACGCCGAGATCAAGCGCGCGCAGATCGAAGGCTATCCGGGCTACCCGGTGTTCACCCGCAAGCAGAACACCGACGTGTCCTACCTGGCCTGCGCAAAGCGCCTGTTCACGCATGCCGATGCGATCTACCCGATGTTCGCCACGCACAACGCGCACACCATCGCCGCAGTGCGCAGCATCGCCAATGGCGGCGTGTACGAGCACCAGAAGCTGCACGGCATGGGTGACGATCTGTACGCCGAAGTGGTGCCGGCCGATCGCTTGAACCTGCCCTGCCGCGTGTACGCCCCGGTCGGTTCACATGAAGACCTGCTGCCGTACCTGGTGCGCCGCCTGCTGGAAAACGGCGCCAACTCCAGCTTCGTCAACCGCATCACCGACGAGCGCGTGCCGATCGCCGACCTGATCCGCGATCCGGTCGAGATGGTGTCCTCGTTCGAATCGATTCCGCATCCCAAGATCCCGCTGCCGGTTGACCTGCTGCGCAGCCAGAACCACGACAGGAAGAACTCCATGGGCGCCAATCTCGCCAACGACAACGAACTGCGCGCCCTGGCCGAGCAGATCAACGCGGCTGTGAAGCCCTGGCAGGCCGCGCCGCTGGTACCGGGTGCGAACCCGGCCGGCGCCGCGCTGCCGGTGACCAACCCGGCCGACACCCGCGAAGTGGTCGGCCAGTGGCTGGCCGCCGACGCTGCCACCGTGCAGAAGGCCCTGGCCAATGCCGTGGCCGCGCAGCCGGCCTGGAACCGCACCCCGGCCGCCAGCCGCGCCGCCATCCTCGAGCACGCCGCCGACCAGCTGGAAGCGCGCATGCCGGAGTTCATGGCGCTGTGCGTGAAGGAAGCCGGCAAGAGCCTGCCCGACAGCATCGCCGAAGTGCGCGAAGCGGTGGATTTCCTGCGCTACTACGCCAAGCAGGCACGCGAGCAGTTCAGCCACGCCGAGAAGCTGCCGAGCCCGACCGGTGAATCCAACGAGCTGCAGCTGCACGGCCGCGGCGTGTTCGTCTGCATCAGCCCGTGGAACTTCCCGCTGGCGATCTTCCTGGGCCAGGTGGCCGCTGCACTCGCCGCTGGCAACAGCGTGATCGCCAAGCCGGCCGAGCAGACCAACCTGATCGGCTACTACGCGGTGAAGCTGCTGCACGACGCCGGCGTGCCGGCCGAGGTGGTGCAGTTCCTGCCGGGCGACGGTGCCACCGTCGGTGCCGCGCTGACCGCCGACCCGCGCGTGGCCGGCGTGGCCTTCACCGGTTCCACCGACACCGCCCGTGCGATCAACCGCGCGATGGCCGCACGTGACGCCGCCATCGGTGTGCTGATTGCCGAGACCGGCGGCCAGAATGCCTTCATCGCCGATTCCTCGGCGCTGCCGGAACAGCTGGTCAAGGACGCGATCGGTTCGGCCTTCACCTCCGCCGGCCAGCGCTGCTCGGCCGCGCGCGTGCTGTTCGTGCAGGACGACATCGCCGACAAGGTGATGACCATGCTGGCCGGTGCGATGAAGGAGCTGAAGGTCGGCAACCCCGGCCTGCTGTCCACCGACGTCGGCCCGGTGATCGACGCCGATGCACTGAAGATCCTGCAGGACCACGCCGAACGCATGGACCGCGAAGCGCGCCTGATCGCTGCCGCCGAGCTGTCCGCCGAAGCCGCCAATGGCACCTTCTTCGCACCGCGCGCGTACGAACTGAAGGACCTGGGCCAGCTGCAGAAGGAAGTGTTCGGTCCGGTGCTGCACGTCATCCGCTGGAAGGGCGACCAGCTCGACGCGGTGATCGACCAGATCAACGCCACCGGCTACGGCCTGACCCTGGGCGTGCATTCGCGCATCGACGAAACCGTTGATCGCATCAGCAACGGCGTCCACGTCGGCAACGTCTACGTCAACCGCAACCAGATCGGTGCGGTGGTCGGCGTGCAGCCGTTCGGCGGCCAGGGCCTGTCCGGCACCGGTCCGAAGGCCGGCGGCCCGCACTACCTGCTGCGTTTCGCCACCGAGAAGACGGTGACGGTGAACACCACCGCCGCAGGCGGCAACGCTTCGCTGCTGACCCTGGGCGACTGATCGCCCGGTTGATGCGGCAAACGAGAAACCCCGCGAAAGCGGGGTTTTTTGTGCTTTTTTTCCTGTAGAGCCGAGCCCGTTCTCGGCTCTACACCCGCATCAGATTGCGCCAGTGGCGCAACGCCACCAGTGCGTTGATCCAGAAGCCCACGTACAGGATCGAGGTCAGATGCAGGCCACGGCTGTAGTACAGCGGCACCGCGACGGTATTCACCAGCAGCCACACCCACCACGATTCCAGCTTGCGCCGCATCATCAGGATCTGGGCGATCACGCTCAGCACCAGCACCGCCGAATCGATGTAGGGCGCGTAGGCGTTGGTCAGGCGGGTCAGCATCCAGCCGTAGCCGAAGGTCGCCACCACCGCCAGTGGTGCCAGCCACGCCCAGGCACGCGGTCGCAATGAGGTGATCGGCAGGGGTGCACCGTGGTCGCCGCGCAGCCACTGCCACCAGCCCAGCACGCTGATGGCGATGAAGAAGAACTGCAGCACCATGTCTGCATACAGGTGAGAGCGCTCGAACACCGCCGCGAACAGCGCGCAGCCGACGATGCCCAGCCACCAGGTGTGCACGTTGTTGCGGCCCGCCAGCAGGATCGAGCCGGCGACGGCGATGTTGGCGGCCAGCTCCAGCTGGAAATTCGGATCGGACAGGTTCATCGCGCTATTGTCGTGGATCCACGCGCTGCGTAGGCAGTCGGCTGGATCCACACCCTGCGTGGATGCCCCAAAGCGTTCCACAAAAAAGAAGGCCCCGCTTGCGCGGGGCCTTCCGTGTACTGCGTCAGGCCGAGGCCTGGATCAGAACTTGTACTGGAACGAAGCAGCCAGCACGTCGCCACGGACCTTGTACTTGCCCGACAGCGAGTTGCCCTGGTTGGCAGTGGTCGCACGCACGTTCACGTTCGGATCGCTGGTGAACAGGTGGGTGTAGCCAAAGTTCCACTCGGTGTTCTGCGACGGGGTCCAGCCCACGCCCAGCGACAGCCACTTGCGGCTGGTATCCGGCACGCGGACGTCGCGGTGGGCGTCGGTGGTCGGGGTCTGGTCCAGCGCAACACCACCGCGCAGGGTGACGGTGTCGCTCAGCTTGTAGTCGGCGCCCAGCGACACGAAGGTGGTGTCACGGTAGCCGAACTCCAGGACCGAATCCGCCTGCGGCGAAGCGTAGTCGACGGTGACGCTGTCAAAGGCGGTCGACCAGGCGGTGCGGGTCACGTCGCCCATCACGGTCCAGCGGTCGTTGACCTTGTGGGTCACGCTCAGGGTGGCCGAGGCCGGCATGGTCACCGTGGCCTTGCCGCTGGTGTCCATGAACCAACCGCGGGTACGCGGCGAGTTGGTCAGCAGGGAACGGGCGCGGTCGGCGCCGCTGAAGGTCGCATCACCACCGGTGATCTTGTGCTCGACCTTCGAACGGTAGCTCAGGCCGATGTGGGTGTTCTCGTCGATCGAGAACAGGCCACCGACGGTCCAGCCCACGGCATTGTTGTCACCCTCGATCTTCAGGGTGCCATCGGCGCTGCCCGGGGCGAAGCCCGGAGCGCCGGCACCGGCCAGGATGCTGCCGTAGTCGACGGCGTTGCTCAGCTCGATGGTCAGGTGTTCGACGAACACCGACGCGCCGAAGGACACGTACGGGTTGACGTCATACGACGCGGCGAAGCCGAGGTCGATGGCCTTCAGATCGGTCTTCAGGCCGCTGTAACGACCGACCCAGCCGTTGTCGTATTCGGTCTTGAAGCCGAACGGTGCGGTCAGCGACACACCGAAGTGGGCCTTCTCGCCGATCGGCATGTGGAAGTACGCGGCCGGAACCGGAGCGATCATGCCGGCGTCGCCGCCGTCACCACCGGTCTGCGGACGGCCTGCTGCATTGCGGCCCTGGCCCTTGAACTCGGCCTTGAAGCTGATGGCGCTCAGGTCGCCCTGGACCAGGGTGCCATCGAGCTGGCGCATGCCGGCCGGGTTGACGGCGATGATGGAGGCGTCGCCTTCGGCGCTGCCGGAGCCGGCGAACGCGCGGCCCAGGCCCTTGGCGCTGTTTTCCTTCAGCTGGAAGGCAGCGGCATTGGCGTCGGCAGCAGCCAGCGCACCGGCAACGCCGACGGCCAGCAGGGTCAATCGGGCAATGGTGGAAGCGGTTTGCATCGTAGTTCTCTCTCTCCGGTAAGCGGTGATGGTGCTCTGAGTGCGCCTGCGCCCGGCGGGCCTTGGGGCCCTTCGGAGCGCGCCGGATTCCCCTCCCGACATACGACGCCGTATGCGAGTATTACCCAGACCTGTTAATGAAACAATAACAGCGCAGGCGCTTTTTTCGTCTCAAAAGCTGAACAGGACAATCCCCGCCGTAAGCGCCCTCACGCTAGGCTAGTGCCCATGTTCGTCTCCCTCCCGTCGCGCAAGAAGGCAGCCCTGCGCTGGGCCACGCCCGTGCTGTTTGCGGCACTGTGGCTGGCGTTCCTGTGGTCGATCTCGCGTCCGGATGACGCCCGGGGCAGCCTCTGGCTGGACTGGGGCGCCCTGTCCACCGGCCTGACCCACCCGCTGGACTGGTGGGCGACCCTGCAGGACGGCAGCGTGCTGCGCCTGTTCACCGCCCTGTTCCTGCACGCGGACTGGTCACACCTGCTGGGCAATCTGGTGTTCCTGCTGATCTTCGGCCTGCCCGCCGAACGGGTGCTGGGCCCGTGGCGCCTGCTGCTGCTGTTCCTGGTCGGCGGTGCGGTGTCCAATCTGGTGGCCATCTACACCATGGGCAGCCCGGACCAGATCATCATCGGTGCCAGCGGTGCGGTGTCAGCGCTGATCGGCGCCTATCTGGCCCTGTTCCCGGGCGCCCGGCTGGGCGTGGTGATCCCGCTGGGCCTGTTCCTGGAGTTCGTGCGCGCCCCGGCCTACCTGCTGATCGGCGTATGGGCCGCCCTGCAAGTGGTGTTCGCCCATATCGGCCCCAGCTTCGGCATGGTGGCTTGGTGGGCGCACATCGGTGGCTTCTTGTTCGGCCTGCTGTACGGCGTGTACGTGCGCGCCGCGATCGCACGCCGCCTGCGCAAGCGGCACGGCTTCTGACCCCCTGGGGTGCCGGCCGCTGGCCGGCGTCACGCTCACCCGCTCGTTCGTAGATCAGTCGAGCACGGCTCGACGCTACAGAATCAGGGCTTGGCCGGAGCCGGTGCGGGCTTTGCTTCCGGCTTTGCTTCCGGCTTTGCTTCCGGCTTTGCTTCCGGCTTTGCTTCCGGCTTTGCTTCCGGCTTCGGTTCGGCCTTCGCTTCCGGCTTCGCAGTTGCGGCCTTCACGGCCTTCGCCGCATCTGCCTTCGCCGCTTCGGCCTTCAAGCGTGCAGCCACCGAACCCGGATTCTTCAGTTCGGCCAGCGCGTCGTTGATCGGGCCATCGCCCGGCAGTACGGCGCCGGCGTGGTAGCCCTCGGTGCCTTCGTCGTCACCGCGCAGATGGCCCGGCAGGGTCGCTTCGCTGTAATCGCTCAGGCTGGCCGGCAGCGCCTCGTCTTCCGGGCGCGCCGCAGGCTTCAGTTCGACCTCCGGCACGATGCCGGTGGCCTGGATCGACTTGCCGCTGGGCGTGTAATAACGCGCGGTGGTCAGCTTCACCGAATCACCGTTGTCCAGCGGCAGCACGGTCTGCACCGAGCCCTTGCCGAAGGTGCGGCTGCCGACCACGCGGGCGCGCTTGTTGTCGCGCAGTGCGCCGGCCAGCACTTCCGAGGCACTGGCCGAACCCGCATCGACCAGCACCACCACCGGTGCCCCCTTCAACAGATCGCCCGGGGTCGCATCGAAGCGTGCATCGCTGATGCTGATGCGGCCGCGGGTGCTGACGATGTTGCCCTTGTCGAGCAGGTCGTCGGCCACCTGCACGGCAGCGGTCAGCAGGCCACCCGGGTTGCTGCGCAGATCCAGCACCAGGCCCTTGAGCTGGCCACCGGACTGCTTCTGCAGCTGCTGCACGTGCTTCTGGAAGTCCGAACCGGTGTCGGCCTGGAACGTGCTCAGGCGGATGTAGCCATAGCCGGGTTCCAGCAGGCGGCTGCGCACACTTGTCACGCGGATGGTCTGCCGGGTGAGGCTGACATCGAAGGGTTTGGGCTTGCCTTCGCGCACGATGGTCAGCACGACCTTGCTGCCGGCCGGGCCGCGCAGCGGTTCGCTGGCATCGATCGCGCTGATCGGCTTGCCGTCGATGGCGATGATCAGGTCACCGGCGAGGATGCCGGCCTTCGCCGCCGGCGTGTCGTCGATCGGCGAAATCACCTTCATGCTGGCATTGTCGGGCTGCTGCTGCAGCTCCACGCCGATGCCTTCGTAGGCGCCGCTGGCCTGTTCGTCGAACGCCTGCGCGTCTTCCTTGTTGAAGTAGGTGCTGTGCGGGTCGAGGTCGAGCAGCAGGCCACGCACCGCGGCCTGCATCAGCTTCTTGTCATCGACCGGATCGACGTAGGCGGCCCGCACTGCGTTGTAGACGGCCACGAAGCGGCGGATGTCCTCCAGCGGCACCTTCGAGGTCACCGCCTCCTCGCTGCTCGCTGCCTGCCCGCCGGTTTCCTGGCTCGGGGCGGGCGCGGTCTGCTGCGCCCAGGACAGCGCTGGCAACAGGGCCAGCAAGAGGGTGGCGGTACGGGCTGCGCGCATGGATCACTCCTGTCGACGGTGGCATGGTGCCCAAGGCACATGCACCGATTATGCGCGAAGCACAGCTAAATTCCCGTTGAATCCGCCCTGCACGCGGAAGCGCTGGATTCAGCGCCGCTGCAGCCAGCTGTCAGGATTCACCGGTTGCCCGCCACGACGCAGCTCGAAGTACAGCGCGGTGACACCCTGGCCGCCGGAATTGCCGACCTTGGCCACCGCATCGCCACGACTGACCCGTGCACCGGCGTCCTTGAGCAGGGTGTCGTTGTGGGCGTACAGGCTCATGTAGCCGTTGCCGTGGTCGACGATCAGGATCATGCCGTAACCGGTCATCCAGTCGGAGAACACCACAGTGCCATCGGCCACCGCGGTGACGGTGCTGCCGGCCGGTGCACCGATCAGCACGCCGCTGCTGGTGCGGCCATCAGGCAGCTTGCCGCCATAGCGGGCCAGCAGGTTGCCGGACAAGGGCCAGCCCAGGCCACCGACCTTCGGCGCCGGTGCCGACGCCACCGCCGGCGGAACCTTGGTCGGCGGCGGCGGGCGGCCCTGCGCAGCGGCCTGGCGTGCGGCCCGCTCGGCAGCGGCCTTTTCGGCGGCGGCTCGGCGTGCAGCCGCGCGACGCTCGGCCTCGGCGCGGGCGGCGGCCGCGCGCAGATTGGCCAGCAGTGTTTCCAGCGCCTTGGCGTCCTGGCCCAGCGCCTGTTCCTTCTCGCGCTGGTCCTTGAAGCGTTCGTCCAGCGAGGCCACGGTCTTGGCGCGATCGCGACGGTCGGCTTCCAGCGCCGCCGCCTGCTGCTTCTGGTCCTGTTGTGCACCCTGCAGCTTCTGCTTGCGCTCGGCGATCTGCGCCTGCAGCGCTTCCAGTTCCTTCAGGTCGGCGGTCAGCGTGGTGATCCGCTGCGCACGCTCGCGTTGCAGGTAACGATGGTAGGCCAGGGCGCGATTGGCATCGGCTACCGTGTCCTGCGACAACAGCAGCTTCAGTGGTGCGTGGTTGCCCAGCTGGTAGGCTGCACGCAGCAGGCCGGCCAGCTCGCGATGCTGCTGGGCGAGGTTGGCCTGCAGCGTGCTGCGGCGTTGTTCGGCCTCGGCCAGGGCCCTTCCCTGCTCGCGCAGCGCGGTTTCCGTCTGCGCAAGCGCACGGCCGGTGCGGGCCACCTTCTCATCTGCCTCGCGCAGCTGCTGCGAGGCCTGGCCACGCTGGCCTTCGATCTGCCGGCGCTCCTGCGCCACGCCCTTCAGCTCACTGCGCAGTTTCTGCAGCTTGCGCTCGGTCTCGCGCGTGGTCTGCGCGGCACCCGGCAACGGCAACGCCAGTGCCAAGGCCAGCCCCAACAGCAGGCAGCGCCCGCCGCGGGCAGCGGCGATGTGATGTCGGCGTGATGGGAAGACGTTGTTGCGCAAGGGCTTTCCAGTGACTTCAGGCAGTTGCGGGGGATACCGGGGAATGGTGACATCTCCGCACGCGGCCTGCCAGCCGCACATCCATCGAGGTCCCCATGAAAGCTCTCTCCATTCCGCTGCTGTTGGGCGTACTGCTGGCCACCGGACCGGTCTGCGCCCAGGAGAACATCAGCAAGGTCAACGGCAGCATCAGCGCCGAACCCGGCCAGCGCTACGGCAAGCTGGACACCGTCAACGGCGGCATCCGCGTCGGCGAAGGCGTCGAGACCGGCAGCATCGACACCGTCAACGGCGGGGTGAAGGTCGCCGATCGCGCGCGCACCGGCAAGATCGAAACGGTCAACGGCGGTGTGCGCCTGGGCCGCGACGTGATCGCCCATGGCAACGTCAGCACCGTCAACGGCAGCATCTTCAGCGATCGCGGCAGCCAGATCGAAGGCGGCGTTGAAACCGTGAACGGTGGCATCGGGCTGGTCGAAAGCCGCGTCGGCAACGACGTGGAAACCGTCAACGGTGACATCACCGTGGGCATCGGTTCGCAGGTCAAGGGCGGTGTGCACGTGCGCAAGCCGAACTTCAGCGTCTCGCTGACCGCCAGCCGCAAGCCACGCGTCATCATCGGCCCGAATGCCGTGGTCGACGGCCCGTTGCAGTTCGAGCGCGAGGTGGTGCTGTACGTGCACCGCACGGCCCGCATCGGCCCGGTCACCGGCGCCGAGCCGATCCCGTTCGACACCGAAACCGCTCCGGCGGACTGAGCACACCGCGCCCATCGGTTCGGTGATACTCGCTGTTACCGGTCGTACACGAGGTACGGCCGCCCTTTGTTTTCCAGGAATCGACGATGCCCCGCAAACTCCTCCTGTGCCTGGCCGCTGCGGCCGCGCTCAGTGCCTGCAAAGGCGAAGACACTCCGGCGCCCGCGCCGGCCACCGACACCGCCGCTGCCAAGCCGGCGGCCCATGCGTTCTCGCCGGAGATCAACGCCGGCGACTTCGCCGAGATGGTCAAGACGCTGGCTTCGGATGAATTCGAAGGCCGCGCCCCGGGCAGCAAGGGCGAGGAACTGACGGTCAACTACATCCGCGACCAGATGCAGCGCATCGGCCTGCAGCCCGGCAACGGCGACAGCTGGTTCCAGGATGTGCCGATGACCGAGACCACGGCCGACTCATCGACCGTGTTGAAGATCACCCAAGGTGGCAAGACCACCGAGCTGAAGTTCGGTACCGACATGGTGGTCGGCACCCGTACCGGCCAGGCCGAGGTGAAGGTCGATGCCAGCGACCTGGTGTTCGTCGGCTACGGCGTCGATGCGCCGGAGCAGAAGTGGAACGACTACGCCGGCCAGGACTGGAAGGGCAAGACGGTCGTCATGTTCGTCAACGACCCGGGCTTCCATGTCGATGACGCGAAGCTGTTCGACGGCAAGCGCATGACCTACTACGGCCGCTGGACGTACAAGTTCGAGGAGGCCGCTCGCAAGGGCGCCGCTGCCGCGCTGATCGTGCATGACACCGCCGGTGCCTCCTATGGCTGGGACGTGGTGAAGAACTCCTGGGCCGGGCCGCAGTACGACCTGCCGGCGAAGGATGACCCGGAAGCCCGTATTCCGGTGCAGGGCTGGCTGAGCGCCGACGCCGCCAAGGCGCTGTTTGCCGGTGCCGGCCTGGACCTGGCGCAGGCTTACAAGGATGCGAGCAAGCGCGGCTTCAAGCCGGTACCGCTGAAGGCCACCGCCGCGGTCGACCTGAAGAGCCAGATCGCGCAGAAGCAGTCGCGCAACGTGGTGGGCGTGCTGCCGGGCAGCAAGCGTGCCGACGAGGCCGTGCTGTACCTGGCGCACTGGGATCACCTGGGCAAGCATGAGGGTGAGACCGGCGACAACATCTACAACGGGGCGGTCGACAACGCGACCGGCGTGGCCGGCATCCTGGAGGTGGCTGAAGCGATGGCCCACCAGGAGCCGAAGCCGGAGCGTTCGGTGGTGTTCCTGGCGGTGACCCTGGAAGAATCCGGCCTGCTGGGCTCGAAGTACTACGTTGCCCATCCGACCTTCCCGCTGGACAAGATCGCCGGTGTGATCAACATCGACGCGATGTCGGTGGCCGGCCGCGCGAAGGACGTGACCGTCACCGGCTTCGGCAGCTCGGAGCTGGAAGACATCCTCAAGCCGCTGGCTGCGGCCCAGGACCGCACGCTGCATGGTGAAACCTCGGTGCAGAGCGGCTTCTACTTCCGTTCGGACCACTTCAACTTCGCCAAGGCCGGCGTGCCGGCCCTGTACGCCGATGGTGGCGAGGATCTGCGAGAGGGTGGCGTGGACGCCGGCCGCAAGGCTGCGGCGGACTACGGTGCCAACCGCTACCACGGCCCGAAGGATGAGTTCGATGCAGCCACCTGGAAGCTGGACGGCACCGTCGAGGACCTGCAGCTGATGTACGGCGTCGGCAAGGAACTGGCCGGCGGCGATCGTTGGCCGAACTGGTACGAGGGCAACCCGTTCAAGGCGGCCCGCGACGCGATGATGAAGGACAAGGCCCCGGCCAAGTAAGTCGGGCCATGCTCGACTGAACATCGTTGAGCGCAGAGCGGCGCCCCACGGGGCGCCGTTTTTTTTGTGCGCTGCGCCCTTGGTGGGTGCCAACCTTGGCCTGCTGTGTGTAGCGGCCAACCTTGGTTGGCGCCTTGGTTCCTTGCAGGGAGCATCCACGCATGGCGTGGATCTACCGCTGATCCCTCTGCTATCGGTAGTCGCCAACCGTGGTTGGCCCCGCCGCTCGCGGCGGTCAAAGAAAAACCCCGCTGCGTGAGCAGCGGGGTTTTGGGTGTAAACCCTGGCGATGACCTACTCTCGCATGGCTTGAGCCACACTACCATCGGCGCAGCTGCGTTTCACTTCCGAGTTCGGGATGGGATCGGGTGGTTCCACA
>NZ_JCAFRH010000005.1:0-447389 GCF_059367875.1 Stenotrophomonas sp. YJH_SMC_16
TCCAGCAACAGCACCGCCTGCTCCGGGTAGTCGCGGTAGCCGTTGGCCTGCCGCTGGACCACCAGCAACCCGGCCTCTTCGTAGAATCGGATGCGCGACGCTGCCAGACCCGTGCGCCGGGCCAGCTCACCGATCTTCATCTGCCTGAATCCTCGACATCGGAACCTGTTGACCTTCAATCAAACTTGAAGGTTAGCGTAGCGCCATTCCCCTGTCCTGGAGCTGTCCGATGTCGCTGTTCTCGCCCCTGGCACTACCCTCCGGTGCCGTCATCCGCAACCGCATCGCCAAGGCGGCGATGGAGGAAAACATGGCCGATGCCGACCACGCCCCCTCCGAAGCGCTGCTGCAGTTGTACCAGCGCTGGGCCGACGGCGGCGCCGGACTGATCATCACCGGCAACGTGATGGTCGATGGGCGCGCCATGACCGGGCCGGGCGGCGTGGTACTGGAAGACGATCGTCACCTCGACCGCTTCACCGCCTGGGCGGACACTGCCCGCTCGCGGGGTGCGCAGATGTGGATGCAGATCAATCACCCGGGGCGGCAGATGCCGGCCGCACTCGGCCAACCCGCGCTCGCGCCGTCAGCCGTTGCTTTGCAGATGGGCGCGCTGTCCAAGCAGTTCGCACCGCCGAAGGCGATGACCGAGGACGACATCGACGCGGTGATCGCGCGCTTCATCCGCAGTGCCGAGCTGGCCGAGCGCGCCGGTTTCAGCGGGGTGGAGATCCATGCTGCGCACGGCTACCTGCTCAGCCAGTTCCTGTCGCCGCTGTCGAACCAACGCAATGACCGCTGGGGCGGCAGCCTGCACAACCGCGCGCGCCTGCTGCTGGAGATCGTGCAGGGGGTGCGCGCGGCCGTGGCGCCCACCTTCGTGGTGGCGGTGAAGCTCAACTCCGCCGACTTCCAGCGGGGCGGCTTCTCGCCCGAGGACGCGCGCGCCGTGGTGGAGATGCTGGCACCCCTCGGCGTGGATCTGGTCGAACTGTCCGGCGGCAGCTATGAAGCACCGGCCATGACCGGCGCCGCACGCGACGAACGCAGCGTGGCCCGCGAAGCGTACTTCCTCGAATTCGCACGCGAGATCGCCACGGTGGCAACGATGCCGCTGATGGTCACCGGCGGCATCCGCCGCCGCGAAGTGGCAGAACAGGTGTTGGCCAGCGGCATGGCCATGGTCGGCATCGCCACCGCGCTGGCGATCGAGCCGGATCTGCCGCAGCACTGGCAGCAGGGCCGCGACCCGGTGCCGACACTGCGCAACATCAACTGGCGCAGCAAGCCGCTGGCGGCCAGCGCGCACATGGCCGCAGTGAAGTATCAGCTGGGCCGGTTGAGCCGGCACCGCCCCACCGCGCCCGGTATCTCACCGGCCTGGGCACTGCTGCTGGCACAGGCGGACGTAAAGTGTCGGACCCGCCGCTACCGGCGCTGGATCGGCGCCCGCGTCATCGCACATTGAGCCGCGCGGACTTCTCATCACCACAGCGATGCTCCACCATCTGCAGGATCGGCGGCACTCCGCCGCCGGTCGCAACTTGGAGATGGAAGCCACGTGGCAGCAGGATCGACCAGGAACCGCGAGAAGCTGCTCGACGACCTGCTCTCGCTGGGCCGCAACTGGGCACTTGCCATCGCCATCGCCGGTGCCGGCGCGGCCGTCCACTACAACGAATCGGTCTACGAGGCCGGGCTCTGGCGTGGCCTGCTGCCCACCCTCTGCTTCCTGGTCGCGATCATCTGGATCGTGCTCAGCATCATCCGCTTCGACCTGACCCTCCAGCAGCACTTCGAGCGCAAGCGCACGCGCTGGCTCAGCCGCCTGCTCTACGTGGTGCTGCTCGGTACCGGTATCACTGTCGTGTTCTTCGTGACCGAACTGGCGTCCAACAACCACATCGCAAGAATGTGCGACGCCGTGGCCAACGAACCGGCCAGCCGGATCCACAGGTCCGCCGAGTGCCAGCGCCTGTATCAGCATCGGGCGGCCTACCGGCAACGGCTGGAGTCGGCCGAGGGCGAGTTCGACTGAAGCCTGCGCCGGCTTCGCATCGCGTGCGCGAAAAACACATGGCGTGGATATGCCGTCGGGCACAGTGGCTGCGCCTCCCTTGCAGCGAACGAACGCCGCCGACATGCACCACCCACCCGCCCCTGCCCGTCACGATGCCATCGCCCTTCAGGCCGGTGTACTCGGCAGTGTGTTGGGCGTGACGCTGTTCAAGGCGATCGCACTGTCCGCACTGGCGAGTGGATCCTTGATGGTGATCGGGCTGTGGCTGCTGGCCTGCGCGCTGCTGGCTGCCTGGGCACTGGCCGCCTGCCTGGCCTGCCTTGCGCTGAGCCGGCGCGTATTCGTGCTGATGCTGGCGCTGAGCATGATGCTGATGATCTGCGTCGCCTGATCCCAGCAGGCGCGGGACTATCGCGCATCTGTTACAGAATAACAAGTGCGGTTGGTCGGATTGTGCGTGCCCGGGGTCACGGATTTGAATGCCATGGCCAGCCCGGCACCACCCGAGACCTCCCCATGACCCTGCAGCCCCTGCTTCGCGCCTCCCTCACCGCCGTTGCCCTGGCCTCGCTCAGCGCCTGTGCCACCTATGACGACAGCAACATGCATCAGGCCTGCCAGGAATCACCGCATCTGAAGGACCTGCCGCGCGAAGTGGCTGCCCGCGAGAGCCGCTGCAACAAGGGCATGGAAGTGTGGTCGAGCGAGCGCAAGGGCAGTGACAGGCCGATCGACCTGAGCGGCAGGAAGAAGGATCTCTGAGCCGCCTGGCATCTTGATCGTTCCGATGCATGCGGATGACCAGCCCGTCACGATCAGAAGGGCAGGATAACGCCTCCCCACCGCGACGACTTTCCCGATGCCGGCCACTGGTCACCCTGTCATCCATGCCTTTGAAGCTGTGTTCGACCTGTCTGGCGGAGTGGAGCGCATTACGGCGCTCACTGTCATCTGCCGGCACTGTTCTGAAACCCGCTCGGCCAGCGAAGACAACTTGGTCCAGCTGCCGGGCGGTGCCTTGTTCCGCTGCGATGGATGCGGCAGTCATCAGGCGGTGAGCCATGCGCGGGTTGCCGATTGGCAGGTGAATTCGCTTCTGGGTGTCTGAGGCTGGAATACGACGGTGCCATGACGCAGGCTGTTGGCGCAGGGATGATGGTGAAGTCAGAGGCCGCCCCGTGAGCCACCTCGTCGGCCCGAAGGGCCGATGACGGCCAGGGCGCAGGACCTGTGCAGAGCGCAATGACATCACCTCGGCTAAGCTGCGGCACCTTTCTTCACGCACGGCCATGCATCCCTTCCCCCTTCCTGTCTCGGCACCCGATCAACTCGCCTACCGGCTGCTGCAGGACAGCGACTGGGCCCGTTCCGCCGACGCCGCCAACGCTACTCCCGAACTTCGCGCTCTGCTGGCGATGATCCTGGATTCTCCGGAGCCGCTGTGGATCGCATGGGGCCGCGACAACAAGGCGTTCTTCTTCAACGATGCCTACCTGCCGATGCTGGGCGGCAAGCTCCACGGCGCCATGGGCAGCCGATTGGAAGACGTCTGGGCGGACGTCTGGGCCGACGTCGTCGATGCTGTCAACGACGCCTTCGGCGGCACGAGCCGCAGTTTCAAGAACATGCCGTTGATGATGGACCGTGATGGCACGTTGCGCGAGACATTCTGGACGTTCTCCTACTCGCCGCTGCGTGCCGGTTGCGGAGGCGTGGCCGGCATCATCTGCGTCGTCAGCGAGCAGACCGAACGGGTGATCGAGCGCGACCGGCACACGCGCCAGGTGGCGGCCATCACCGAGCAGGCACGCGAGGCCCACCTTGAACTGGTACGCGCCCGCGAACAGCTGCGGCAGTCGCAGAAGCTGGAGGCCATCGGCCAGCTGACCGGCGGCGTTGCACACGACTTCAACAATCTGCTGCAGGTCATCACCGGCTCCGTGGACATGCTGCTGCATACCTGGCCAGCCGGAGATGCGCGCCTGCGCTATGTACAGGCCATCGAAACCGCCGCTGACCGCGCCACTCGCCTGACCGCCCAGCTTCTGGCGTTCTCGCGTAGACAGAGCCTGTCGCCGCAGGTGTTCGACCTTTGCGAGAGCGTGCGCGCGCTTTCAGACATCATCACCACAGTACTGGGTGCGCGCATCTCCGTATCAGTAAACCTGCCCGACGCCCCGTTGCCGGTACTGCTGGACCGGACCCAGCTCGACACCGCACTGATCAACATCGCGGTGAACGCGCGCGACGCCATTGACGGCCACGGCAAGGTGACGATCGATGTGGAACAGCTGACATCGGTGCCTTCCGTGCGGTTCGCGGCGCCGATGAAAGGCAACTTCGCTGCGATCAGCGTCAGCGACACCGGTGCCGGTATCGATCCGTCCGTGGTGGACCGGATCTTTGAGCCATTCTTCACCACCAAGGGAGTGGGCGCGGGCACCGGGCTTGGCCTCAGCCAGGTGTTCGGCTTCGTCAAGCAGTCCGAGGGCGAAGTGGACGTACAGAGCCAGGCCGGTGTCGGTACGCGCTTCACGTTGTATCTGCCGCTGGCGCAGGAAAACGCCACCATCGAGCTGCCGACCACGCAACAGGGGCTGCTGCATGGCCACGGATTGTGCGTACTGGTGGTGGAAGACAACGTGGATGTGGCCGAGTTTGCAGTCGGGGCGCTGCGCGAGCTTGAGTACAACGTCGTACTCGCGCGCAATGCCGACGAGGCACTGGCGGAGCTCGAGCGCGACGCTGCGCGTTTCCACGTGGTGTTCAGCGACGTGGTCATGCCCGGGACCAATGGGCTGGATCTCGCCCGCACCATCCGCAGCCGCCTGCCCGATCTTCCGATCATTCTCACCAGTGGCTACAGCGAACTGCTGGCCCGCGATCCAGGCCACGGTTTCACGCTGCTGCGCAAGCCCTACTCACTGAAGCAGCTGGCCTCCGTGATGACCGAGGCCAGCCGTCGCTCGCAGACGATGGTGACTGCGCTTTAGCCGGCAGATCACCGCGTCGGACCGGTCCAGCAAGCAAGCGCCGAATCAAGGCCGGGCATATCTCCTCCTATGCCGCAGGTCCAGGCAACGATGCCATCCGGGCGCACCAGCACCGCCCCCAGACCCGATGCCGCATCTCCAGTATCTGCGGCGCAGGCGATGGAAGGCTGCCAGCGTTGGCCATGCTGCGGCGGCGAAGACGCCGGGTCGAAAACAAGCAGCGCCCCCTGCCCCGCTCTCAGCAGTTCGCCCAGGCGGCGGCCATCGGCCAACCGGAAGTCCGGCGCGCTCCTGCCGACCAGCGGGTGCTCTCCGCCAAGTTCCAGCTGCTGCGAAACACCCCAGATCCGCTCGGCCAGATACGTGGCCCCATCGCGGGTGCCGGCCAGGTCGGCCATGATCGCTGCCAGCGCGCGCGAGCCGGCCCCGGGACGCATCAGCGCAACCTGCGCGCGCGACCAGTCCAGCACCTTGGTGCCCACCGGATGGCGCTCAGACTGATAGCTGTCCAGCAGCGCCTCATCAGCCTTGCCCCGCACTACGGCGGCCAGCTTCCAACCGAGGTTCATCGCATCGCCGATGCCAAGGTTCAGCCCCTGGCCGCCCAACGGTGAATGCATGTGCGCGGCATCACCTGCCAACAGCACACGGCCGCTGCGATAGGCCGTCGCTTGGCGCGCAGCATCGGTCCATGTCGTGGCCAGGTGCAATGCAGTGATCGTTGCCTCGCGGCCAGACACCCGCCGCAGCAACGCTTGCGCGGAGTGCCGGTCCAGTGGCGTGCGATGGCCCGCGCCACCGTCGAAATCGGCCAGCGCCAGCAGGCCTGGCGGGTTGAAATTGCACATCCCGTGATCGGTGAACTGTCGGCCCGGTGTGAGTACACACCCATCTGCCAGTTCGACCAGCAGCGTGTAACCGGTGAACTCCGGCCCGGTTCCGGCAAAGATGAAGCCCGATTGCTTGCGTACCGTGCTGCGGGCCCCATCACAACCGACCAGCCAGCGGCCGTGGACCCTGCCGGAGCCGATGTGCACGGCAACCTGCGCCTCGTGCGCATCCACCGCCTGTACCGCACGCCCGCGTTCGATGCGCACGCCCAGCGCAATCGCACGTTCGGCCAATACCGTTTCCAGGGCCTGCAGCTCCACCGCCATCTGAGTGCCCACTGGCGTCGGCAGGCGCCAGCTCCAGCGCGTGCGGTCGACGTCGTCCAACGCAAACGGAATGCCGGCGAAGTGGCCACCCAGCGCCCGCGGTTGCGCCAGCCAATGGGCGGTGCCTAGCGGCGGCGCGCCCTTGTCGGGCTTGAGCACCTGAGTCGCGACGACCGCGTCCAACAGGCCACGCCGATCCAGTGCCTCCAGCGTGGGGACGTTCAGGCCGCGCAGCCCGAATGGCAGGCGCTTCAACGGCGAATCAGCGGACCCGGCCTGTTCCAGCACCAGCACCGAACACCCGGCATGGGCCAGTTCGCAGGACAGGAACAAGCCAACCGGGCCAGCACCGGCAATGACGACGTCGTACAGCATGGAGATTCCTTGTGAGCGCCGGGTCGGCGCTCTGGCGGGACAAATGTTACACTCGGTGTACCTTTTCACACGTGAACCACCCATGACCCCGCTTCCTGGCCGTCGCGAGCAGCGCAAAGCCGAGACCCGACAAGCGATTTCCGACGTCGCCACCGAGCTGATCATCCGGCGGGGCTTCGAGGCCGTCTCCATGTCCGAGATCGCCGAAGCCGCGGGCTTCTCACGCAAGACGGTCTTCAACTACTTCGCCAGCAAGGAAGACCTGGTGTTCGATCGCGATGAGGAGGCGCGCACGCTGCTGCGCGAGGGCATGATGGCGCGCAGCGGAATGACCCCGCTGATGGCCTTCCAGTCACTCGTGCGCGAGTTGCTGGAGGCGGGCCATCCACTGCTGCGCATCAATGCCGGTGCTGCCGCCTTCTGGGGCACCGTGGCGGAGAGCCCGGTACTGGTCGCGCACGCGCGACGGCTGCAGGCGCAGTTGACTGACGATCTGGCGCAATTGATGGCCGACGCTGTCGGCCGGCCCGGACATGACGCCGAAGCGCGATTGGGCGCGGCCATGCTGCTGGCGTCGATGGTGGCGGCCTATGAGAAAGGACTGGCAAGCCAACTGCAGGGCGAGGACCCGCGCGAGGCCATGCTGCAGCTGATCGTGCGCGGCGCCACCGGGGTACTGGTGGCCTTGGCGGGCACCCCATATACGGACGCCGGCGCGCGTCCATAGCGCATTCGGGGGATAGGTTTCGACGCGTTGCAAATGCTAATCTTTCTCATTTGCAGACACATAGCCCCTCCCCAATGCCCCTTCGCACACCCCTGCAACGCACCCTGTACCTGGCACTGACCCTGCCCTTGGCACCGCTTGCCCATGCTGCCGAGTCCTCTACTGCCGCGCCCAAGGACCTGGACAAGGTCGAGGTTCGCGGACGTGCACAGGCGCTGTACCGGGTGGACGATGCCGCGGTCGGCACCCGCACGGATACACCGCTGGAGCTGGTCCCACAGTCGATCCAGGTCATCCCGCGTGAACTGATCGACGACCAGGCGGCGCGTCAAGTAACCGATCTCTATCGCAGCATCAGCGGCATCAGCTATTTCAGCTATGCCGGGGTGACCCTGCGCGGCTTCCGCCAGGAGAACGTGCTGTATGACGGTCTGCGCGGCGACCCGTATGCAGGATTCTCGGTGCCGCAGTTGTTCAACATCGAGCGCGTGGAAGTGCTGAAGGGACCGGCAGGCGCGCTTTATGGCGGGGGTGATGCGGGCGGTGTCATCAACTACGTAACCCGCAAGCCCAAAGCCGCTGCCGAGCGCCGCATCGAGGTCCAGCTGGGCGACAAGGACTTCCGTGCCGGATCGATCGAGGGTACCGGGCCGTTGAATGCCGCCGGCAGCGTGCGCTATCGCGCCGGGCTCTATGCCGACAATGAAAAGGGCGTGCGCTGGAACACCGACAGCGAGAGCGTGATCGGCGATGCCTCGCTGGCCTTCGACGTCGGACAGACCGGCGAACTGGTGCTGCAGTTCACCGACATCACCCAGAACCTTGGCGGCAACCGTCTGCGCGGCGTGCCGGTCAACGATGCAGGCACGTTCCTGACCGACCGCCGCTGGAACCACAACGAGGCCAGCGACTTTCTCGACATGCGCGCCAAGGTGGCGCTGGCGCAGTACCGCTTCGCGCCGCTCGACACGCTGGACCTGGACTTCGCCGCCCGCTGGTTCAGCAACAACGAGCACCAGATGTACCACGAGCCGATGGGCCTGCTCGATCGTGACCGCGATGGCGTGGCCGAATGGATGACCCGCCAGCTGCGCAACCAGATCCGCGACAACGACGCATTCACTGCCAACGGCAATGCAGTCTGGCGGGTGACCACCGGCGCGGTGGAGCACAAGGTGCTGTTCGGCGCCGATGTATACCGGCTGGATGCGTACTTCACCGCACAGACCGCGAACAGCGCTGACCTTGCGCGTGGCGCCGGGCCGGTGCGCGGCATCGACCTGTTCAATCCCGTGTACGGCGCCAGTACCTGGCACGACTACTACCTGGCGGCCCTGCCCTGGCGCAGCACGTCCACCCGCAGCAAGCGCTATGGCGGCTACCTGCAGGACGAACTGGCACTGGGCACACGCTGGCATGTGCTGGCCGGACTGCGCTGGGATGGCTTCAAGGATGAGGACCGCATGGGTGGCAGCAGCATGGATGGCAACGATCTCAGCTGGCGGCTGGGTAGCACGTTCACCGTGCGCGAGGGCCTGAATGTCTACGCCAACATCGCCAATGGTTTCGTGCCGCAGAGTGCCGCCAACCAGAACCCGGCCGCTGGCGGACCGTTCGATGCCGAGCGCAGCAAGCAGTGGGAAGTGGGCATGAAGTCGCTGCTGGCCGACCGTGTGACCTTGAACATGGCGGCCTACCGGATCGACCGCAGCAACATCGTGCAGGCCACCGGCGAGGTGATCGGTGGCGTGAACCAGTTGGCCGCGCTGGGCCTGGTACGTAGCACCGGCATGGAGCTGGACCTTCTGGCCGACCTCACCGAGCGCTGGGTGCTGAACCTGACCTACGCCTACAACGATGCGCGGGTGAAGGACGCCGGCCCGAATGGCATCACCAACGCCTCCGGCGACCGATTCGCCAATGCGCCGCGCAACAAGCTGGGACTGTGGACGCGTTATGACCTGCCGGCGATCAACTCCGCCATCGGCTTGGGCGCGGATCATGTTGGCGAGCGCGTCAGCCTGGATGGGCAGACGGTGAAGGCCTACACGGTGTTCGACATGAGCTGGAAGACGACGTGGAAGCAGTGGCAGTTCCAGGCCAACGTCAAGAACCTGTTCGACAAGGTGTACGCGGCCAGTGGCTTCATCGAACGCAACGGGCATTTCCCCGGCGAGCCACGACGGGTGTATGTGCAGGCGGCCTACAGCTTCTGACGTAGGGTTGCGAACCACGATGACAGGGGGAGGTGGCAACCCACCTCCCCTCCCGGCATCAGTGCGAGCAGGCCACCAGCATCGAGCGGGTGGCCATCTGGGTGGAGGTGAAGCCGTTCTTGTTGCCCACCGCGATGGCGTTGCCGTCGTCGCCATCCTTGCTGAAGACCACATAGCCGCCTGGGCACATCTGTCCGGCCTTTTCGTAGCAGCCACTCCAGGAGCTGGAGCCGCTGCAGTCGATGGAGACGCCGCGTCGGCCATCGGGGGTAACGGTCATCCTGGCGGTGGTGCAGCCACTCAGCGCGGCCACGAACAACAACGGAACGAACAACTTCATGGGTACTCCAGGGGATTGGGGATCAGCGGAAGGGCGCCAAGGCTGGAGTGCCCGGATTGCGCGAACCTTGCGCCGATGCGGTCTTTCCCGCGTCATTACAGTCTTGCGGGACATCGGGAAGGCACGCCATGTTCACGCAATGTTCCTGTAATACGGTGCCGGCGCGTGCCGAACCGCCCCGCCACGCCCCCTTCCTGCGCAAGCCCTGCCGATGCACATCCTGCTGATCGAAGACGAAGCCGAACTGGCCGCTACCCTGAAGTCCGCCCTGCAGCGCGAGCGCTACGTGGTGGATCTGGCGAACACGCTGGCGCTCGCCCGCGAAGCGGCCCTTTGCGGATCGCACGACCTAGTATTGCTGGACCGCACCCTGCCCGACGGCGACGGCCTGGGATTGATTCCGCTATTGCGTGAGCGCAACCCCGGGGTGCCGATCATCGTGCTGAGCGCGCTGGGGCAGCTGCCGGACCGCATCGCCGGCCTGGATGAGGGCGCGGACGACTATCTGGCCAAGCCCTTCGCACTCGAAGAGCTGTTCGCCCGCATCCGCGCTGCCGGGCGTCGGCCGAGCGGCATGCAGGTGGAACTGGTGAGCATCGGCCGGTTGGTGTTCGACCCGGCATCGGGCGAGGCGAGCGTGGGCGGGCAGCGGCTGGAGCTGCCGCGCCGTGAGATACGTGTACTGGCCGCGTTGGCCCGGCGTCTGGGTCGCACCGTGCTGCGCGAGTCGATTGAAATGGCGGTGTATGGATTCGATGACGGCATCCATTCCAACACGCTCGATTCGCACGTATCGCGCCTTCGCCGCAAGCTGGCCGATGCCGACGCAGGAGTAGAGATACACGCCATCCGCGGTGTCGGCTATCTGATGCGGGAAGCCAAATAATGGCGCGTCGTCCATCGCTGAAGCGTCCGTTGATCGTCAAAACGCTGATCTATCAGCTAATGGCGTTGCTGGTGGCGTTCTTCGCGCTGCTGATGGTGCTGATACGTGCCGACAGCGGTGGCTACTACACCATCCAGACCTTTGCGCCGGTGGCCGCCGACGCGGTGCACCGCGACCGCAATGGCGAACTGTACGTGCAGAACACACCGGAACTGGCCGAACTGCTGAAGATCGTTCCCGGTGCATGGTTCATCGCCGAGGATGAGCATGGCCACTACGTTACGTTCGGACCTGTGCCGCCGGCCTATGCCTCGCTGGTAGGCGCACTGGATGGCATCCCCTTTGGCGACCTGCGCGGGCGGGATCGCAGCGATGGCCTGGCCGTCGTGGTCCGCCAGCACAGCGGGCCGGCCGGCAAGCTGACCATCATGGCCCATGGCGAAACCGATACGCTGACCTGGCAGATGGCGCTGGCGGCACACATCATCACCCTGCCGATCTTCCTGCTGCTGGGCCTGGCCACCATCGTCCTGACACCGATCATCGTGAGACGGGCCTTGGCCGGGGTGGAGCGCATCGCCGAGGAAGCCCGCAACATCTCCGCCAGCCGCCGCGGTGTCCGCCTGACAGAAACCGCTGTGCCTGTGGAGATCGCTCCATTGGTCACGGCGGTGAATGAAGCACTGGAGCGGCTGGACGAGGGGCACGAACGGCAACGCCGCTTCATCGCCGCCGCCGCGCATGAGCTGCGCACACCCATTGCGATTCTGAGGGTAAAGGTCGATGCGGCCGACGACGCCACCTCGTGCAGCCTGGCCGTGGAAGTGGCGCGGCTGGCGACGCTGGCAGAGCAGCTGCTGGATCTGCACCGCATGGACGAAGACGGGCCGAAGGAAACCATCAACCTGGCGCGGGTGGCCAAACGGGTGGCCGCCGATCTGGCGCCGCTGTTGATCCAGTCGGACAAGACCGTAGCCGTGGCGGTGGAATCACATTTCCCGGTGCTCGGCGAGACCGGCGCAGTGGAGCGGGTAATTTCCAATCTGGTACTGAATGCTGCCGAACATGGCGGACGCCAGATCATCGTGCGCGTTCAAGGCAGCTGCCTGGAGGTCGAGGACGACGGCCCCGGCATACCGGTCGACCAGCGCGAACGGGTTTTCGAACCCTTCCAGCGGTTGCGGCCGCGGCAGACAGGCGCGGGCCTGGGGCTGAACCTGGTGCGCCAGGTAATCGACCGCCACGGCGGCCACGTCACGATTCTGGATGCGCCGGGCGGTGGTGCATTGATCCGTGTCGAGTTTCCATTGCATCCGGGCGTGACCAGCACGCCACCGCTGGAGCACTGAACACATCGCATGCACCTGTGTAACCGGCGCCTGTCCATGCGTGGCCAGGAGCGAGGACAGGCAAGGTTGCGGCAATGTTCGCTGGACAGCATCGGGGTGTGGCACCTGCCGTGCCACCGCGTTCCTATCTGACAGGAAGCCTGCATGTGACCCAGGGAGCTCCCCCACCGTCCCCTTCCGCACGCACTGTGCCACCGCGGAATTCGCCGGGACTTACGGCTGCCGCATGGAATCGCCGCCCACACAATGTCCGCGCGCCCGGCCTGCAACATTGGCCGCTTTGGCTGCGGACAGTTCCCGATATCGAGCGCACTGGCGTGCTGATGCGGCTGTTCGGCGCGTTGTTTCTGCTGCTGCCCGGCATTGCGCTGGTGGCTTCAGCGTATCGGCACGCGAGCACAGCGGTGGCGACGGCCGTGTTCCTGTTCGTTGCCGTGCATGCTGCGCTGCATGGACTGGCGGCATGGCGGGCGGCAACCCCGCACCCAACGCCACCGCTGCTGCGGGCCCTGGACGGCCATGCCGCTGGGATAATGATTGCCAGTACGCTGCTGATCGCCATCGGTGCAGGAATGGCGAAGCTGCATGCTTCGACCTTCCCCTGGTTGTTGGCCAGCGCGGCGATTCAACTCTGCGCTGCGCGCATCGCAGGTCACCGGCTGCGAAATGCACTGCTGGTTCTCGTTAGCGCCCTGCAGTTCATCGCCGTGGCACTGCTCGCTCTTCACGCCGCGCGCTGAAACAACGATCGCCCCGCAAGGTTCACGCAACCCAGCGCATCGAGACTCGACGGTCAACCACGTCTGCCACGACAAACGCGCGTTTCTACTACCGCGAGGACCCCCGATGACCTGTCTGTTCTGGATGTTGCGCCGATGAGCGCCGTACCGCGCAAGCGCCGCCGTGCGCTCATCATTGCTGCCGGCCTGCTGTGCAGCGCGCTGATTCTGTTCGCGTGGTTGCAGCCCGCAGCACCTCCGCACCTGCAGGTTGCACCGGTCGCTCGCGGCAACATCGAACAGGTGGTGGAGGCCACTGGCACGCTGAAGCCCTCGCGACTGGTAAGCGTGGGTGCACAGGTCTCCGGCCGCATCGATACTCTGCATGTAAAGCTGGGCGACAAGGTGAAAGCCGGCGATCTCATTGCCGATATCGATTCGCGCACTCAGCGCAATGCATTGCTGAGCGCGCAGGCCGCGCAGCGCACCGCGCGCGCCAACCGCGATGCACTGGCCACCGACTTGCGCCAGTTCGAGCTGACACTGCATCGGCAGCAGCAACTGGCGGCCTCGCAACTGGTGGCCCGCGCCGACTTCGATGCAGCCAAGGCCAAGGTCGATGCCACCCGGGAACAGGTCGCTGCGCTGGACGGTGAAGTGGCGCGCCGACAGACCGACGTCGATGTTGCTCAGACCAATCTGGAGTACACCCGCATCACCGCCCCCACCGACGGAACCGTACTGGCCGTGGTCGCGCGCCAGGGGCAGACCGTGAATGCGGTGCAGAGCGCCCCCACCATCGTGATGCTGGGCAACCAGGATGTGATGACGGTGTACGCCGAGATCTCCGAGGCCGACGTCGTACACACGTCTGTTGGCCAGGAAGCATTCTTCACCATTCTTGGTGATGCCGGCCGCCGCTACAGCAGCACGTTGCGGGATATCGCGCCAGCGCCGGAATCGATCACCAACGAAGACAGCTCCAGCCTTGCTGCACCGGCAGTGTCGGGTGGCAGCCGCACGGCCATGTACTACAACGGCCAGTTCGACGTGGATAACGCCGATGGCCGCCTGCGCAGCTACATGACCGCGCAGGTCCGCATCGTGCTGGGCCGCGCCAACAACGTACTGACCATTCCCTCGGCCGCATTGGGTGCGCGCGCCGCCGATGGCAGTTACAGCGTGCAGGTACGTGGTGCCGACGGCCGCGCCAGCACGCGGCGCGTCACTACCGGGCTGGATGATCAGATCCAGGTGGAAGTACGCACCGGGCTGAAGGAAGGCGAACAGGTCGTGCTGGCGCAGGCCGACGCCGAAGCCACCAGCGCACCCACGCAGTCCAGATGAGCACGACCACGACCGAGCCGCTGCTGCGCGTTCGCGGCGTACGCCGCGAGTTTGCCGCAGGCGAGCAGACATTGGTGGTACTCGACGGCGTCGACCTGGATATCCACGCAGGTGAACTGGTGGCCATCGTAGGCCAGTCCGGTTCGGGCAAGTCCACGCTGATGAACATCCTGGGCTGCCTGGATCGCCCTTCCGCCGGTGTCTATCAGATCTCCGGGCGCAAGACCGCGCAGATGTCGCCGGATGAACTGGCCGAACTACGCCGCGAACACTTCGGCTTCATCTTCCAGCGCTACCACCTGCTGACCGATCTGACTGCACTGAGCAATGTGGAAGTGCCTGCGATCTACGCCGGCATGCCTGCCGATGCACGCCTTGCGCGTGCGGCCACGCTGTTGTCGCGGCTTGGCCTGGGCGAGCGCATGCAGCATCTTCCTGGTGAGCTGTCGGGTGGCCAGCAGCAACGCGTTTCGATTGCACGTGCGCTGATGAATGGCGGCGCAGTGATCTTCGCCGACGAACCTACAGGTGCGTTGGACACGCATTCCGGCAAAGAAGTGATGAAGATCCTCGGCGAGCTGCACGCCGAGGGCCATACCGTGGTGCTGGTTACGCATGACATGGCCGTGGCCGAGCACGCGCAGCGCATCATCGAAATCCGCGATGGGCGGATTGTGGATGATCGTGCAACCGGTACTGGTCTGTCAGCGGGCGTGGCGACGCCAGCCGTGACCCAGCCTGTGGGCAACAGCGGCTGGCGGGTCTGGCGGGACCGTTTCGCTGAGGCCTTCCGCATGGCATTGCGCGCGATGAACGCCCACCGCATGCGCACCTTCCTTACCATGCTCGGGATCATCATCGGCATTGCATCGGTCGTAGCGGTGGTGGCACTGGGTACCGGCGCACGGCAGGCCATCCTGTCCAACATCTCCTCGTTGGGTACCAATACCATCGAAATCTATCCCGGATCGGGCTTTGGCGACCTCCATTCCGCGCGGGTGGAAACACTCACTCCCGGCGACAGCGTGGCCCTTGCCCGGCAGCCATTCGTGGACAGCGCCACCCCCGGTGTTGCCACCAGCGGCACTGCCCTGCGCGGCAACCGTTCGGCCAGCGTGCAGGTGCAGGGCGTCAGCGAGCAGTATTTCCGCGTGCATGGCCTGAAGCTGGGCGAAGGCGCCTTCTTCGGCCCACCGGGTGTGAGCGGCTACCAGCAGGTCGTGGTGATCGACGCCAATACCCGCGCTCGCTTCTTCGCTGCCGCGGACAATCCCATCGGCCAGACCCTGCTGCTGGGCAACGTGCCTGTGCGTATTGTGGCCGTGGTGAAGAAAGATGCCGGTGCTGCCGGCGATGCGTCACTGCTGCGGGTATGGCTGCCTTACACCACCGCCATGGCACGCATGCTGGGGCAGAGCCACGTGTCCAGCATCACCGTACGCGTTTCCGATGCGATCAGCATGGAAGCGGCCGAGCAGGCCATCGGACGATTGCTGACGCGGCGTCATGGCAGCACCGACTTCTACATGAGCAACAACGCGCAGATCCGTGAATCCATCGAACAGACCACCGGCATCCTGACCATGATGATCAGCTCCATCGCGGCCATCGCATTGGTGGTCGGCGGGATCGGCGTGATGAACATCATGCTGGTGTCGGTGACCGAGCGCACCCGCGAGATCGGCGTGCGCATGGCGGTGGGCGCGCGCCGCAGCGACATCCTGCAGCAGTTCCTGATCGAATCGGTGCTGGTCTGCCTGCTCGGTGGTGTACTCGGCATCGGCGTGGCCCTTGCGTTGGGCGCGGCTCTGGAGCTGGCCGATGCGGGCTTCAGCCTGGTGTTCTCCGTCAATTCGATTCTGGCCGCCTTCGCCTGTTCCAGCCTGATCGGCGTTGGCTTCGGATTTCTGCCGGCACGACGTGCCGCACGGCTCGATCCGGTGGAGGCACTGGTCCAATAGCCAATGCATCTACCTGTACTGACAGCAGGTTCGCGCAATGTCCGCAGTGTGTACTACGGCTACCGAGAATGTCCGCACAGGAGCTGGACGATGCTTCTTAGAACAGGAAAGCCCGCACTGCTGCTGGTAGCTGCCGCGCAGCTACTGGTGTTGATGCCCTACTCCAGCGACGCCCACGCACAGCGTGGCGATCGCTACAGCCCACACTGGAGCCAGGACTACCGTGATCGGGAGCGCGATGCATGGGAGCGGCGCGAACGTGAGCGGGATCGTGAGCGGGAACGCGAGCGCCGGCACGACGCCAAAGCCACCGGCGTGGTAGTTGGCGTGGTGGGTGCAGCGGTGGTGGCCGGCGTGATTGCCGCTGCTGCCAAGCGCGAACGCGAAGTCCGCGAGCGCGCCGACTACTGCATGAACCGCTACGGCAACTACGACCGCCGCAACGATACCTATCGCGGCGCCGACGGCTACACCTATCCCTGCCGCTGATTGACCCTCAACAAGGACGAACACCCCATGACCAGAACTACTCTGTTGATTGCCCTGTGCGCTGCCCCATTACTGGCCGAGGCCGCTCCGGCCGATCCGAAACAGGCCTACATCGATTCCACGTTCACCGCGATGGATACCAACAAGGATGGACGCGTCGACAAGTCCGAGTACGCAGAATTTCAGCAGGGCCGTTTCAACAAGCAGGCCGATTCAATCGACGCCGCATTCACCGCGATGGACAAGAACAAAGACGGACGGATCAGCAAGGAGGAAGCCATCGTGGTGCCGGAGATCGCGAAGTACTTTGCGGGCCTGGACACCGATGGTGATGGCTATCTGTCACTGAAGGAAATGCAACAAGCCATGGTGGCCGCTCAGACTGCAGACGCGCCAACAAAGTAAATCCAGGGCGGGGCGCTGAAGATGGATGCCCATCCGGACGCGGTGCGGGTTGAACACACCCTCTTCCCACGTTAGCCTCCGAGATGCCCAAGGAGGGCTATCAACGGAGTGAAGCATGAAGATTGGATTCAAGCTGTCTGTTGCTATTGCGGCTGCTGCACTGACCCTGGGAATCGGCAGTGCCTCCGCGCAGTCCCGCTGTACCCCGTGCTACACCGCCTACGAGGCTTGTCTGGCGGCGGGCAATGGCGAGAAGGTGTGCTACCCGGCATTTGCCCGCTGCCTACGGAACAGCGGCTGCACCATCCCGTAAGTCACGCACTGCCGTGATTCATGCCGGCCCCCTCCGGGGGCTGGCATTGGTGCGCGCCATATTCCATGCTCGGCCGACAATCACCTCAGGGCGAACGCTTGAAACCACGATAGGTTTCACCCCACTCGCGCATGGCCAGCAGCACCGGAACCAGCGTGCGCCCGAACTCGGAAAGCTCGTATTCCACCTTCGGCGGCACTTCCGGGTACACGTGGCGGATCACCACCCCGTCGGCTTCCAGTTCCCGCAGCTGGCTGGTCAGCATGGACTGGGTAGCGTTGGGCACACGCCGCGTGAGCTCCATGAAGCGTCGCTTGCCTGTCATCAGGTGGAACAGAATGACCGGCTTCCACACGCCGCCCATGACCGACAGCGTGACTTCCACCGCGCAACCGCTCTTGCCGTCCCAACGCCTGCTACGCATGCATACTCCGGAAAACCATAGTACCTACGGAAAATCATCGTTCTTGTTGCGATAGTGGTGCGAGCCTAGCATGGGCTCATCCATTGAACGTGAGACCGCACCATGAGTTTCAAGGCACTGCTGACCCGCAAGACCAACGACGGCGTTTCCACGGAGCTGGTCGATTTCGATGAAGCCAACCTGATGGATGGCGACGTGCTGGTGCAGGTCGAGTACTCCACGCTGAACTACAAGGACGCGCTGGCCCTCACCGGCACGCGCCCGGTGATCCGGACGTTCCCGTTGATCCCTGGCATCGATCTGGCTGGCGTTGTACTGGAGTCGGGCAATGCCGGTTTCCAACCCGGTGACCGCGTGGTGTTGAACGGCTGGGACCTCAGCATGGGCCACCACGGCGGCCTCGCCCAGCGCGCCCGTGTTCGCGGCGAATGGCTCAACAGGATTCCCGCCAACCTGAGCACCCGCGACGCCATGGCCATCGGCACCGCCGGCTACACCGCGATGCTGTGCGTGCTGGCGCTGGAAGATGCCGGCGTGATGCCGGACAAGGACGATGTGCTGGTGACCGGCGCCAACGGTGGCGTCGGCTCGATTGCGGTGGCGATCCTTTCAAAGCTGGGTTATCGCGTAGTGGCTGCCACCGGGCGCCCGGAACACGCCGAGTATCTGCACAGCCTGGGCGCCGCCGAGATCATCGACCGCGCGCAGCTTTCAGAACCGCGCGAACGGCCGGTGAGTGCCGAGCGCTGGGCCGGCGTGGTGGATGTGGCAGGCGGCCCTACCCTCGTCAACGCCATTGCCGAGACGAAGTACCGCGGCGCAGTGGCCGCGTGCGGGCTGGCGCAGAGTGATGAGCTGCATGGCTCGGTGCTGCCCTTCATTCTCCGCAACGTGACGCTTGCCGGCGTGGATTCGGTGAATGCGCCGCAGGCCGTCCGCCAGCGCGCGTGGGATCGTCTTGCCACCGACCTGGACCCGCAGAAGCTGGAAAGCACCGTGCAGCTGATCGGGCTTGCCGAGGTGCTGGACGTCTACGACCAGATCATTCCGGGCAAGGTGCGTGGGCGGATTGTTGTGGATGTGAATGCGTGAGCAGATCGTCTGGATCCACTGCATCTGATGCAGTTTCCATGCTGCGGCGAATGGTGAACACGCAGTGAAACGACGCGGGCGGCGGTGACCTCAAGCCAACGCCGCTCGCATACGCTCGGGTTCCCATCGCTACCTGGACACCTGACATGCCAATGACCGCGTTCGCACTTGCCGCTGCGCTTTCGGGCCTGCCCGACATCACCTGGGAGCGCGAGCGCGCCGAGGATGCGCACCAGCTCATGCTGTGCCAGATCCATCGCGATGCGCTGAAGCAGAACGAGGGCAAGGACGATGCCTATCCGCGTGCCAAGGCGGTCTGCGATCTGCTGGCGCGCGAGTACAAGGACAAGTGGGATTTCGATGCGCAGGACGCGCTGGCCGCTTCGGCGGTGGATCTGGATGAGCTGATCCGGCGCGGTGATGTGGTGGAGGTCCCGCCAACGAAGCAGGATCGCGCCTACGAGTGACGCCGTGCCTGCAGGCAAGGCAGCACGCATCGTCTAGGGCCCTTATCATGTGGGCTCAAGGGCCCAATAAGCCCTATTGACGCTTGCAAGGCAGTATCTGGATGTCTATGGAATGGTGCCCCTCGGGCTGGGGCCGACGCGTGACCCGTTCGCCCCATTGGTCGCTGCGGCTTGATGGCGAGTATGTTGAACTCAGTGTGTCCGGCCAGCAGTTCCGGCAGCGCGTGGATGAGGACCAGCAGGTGCAGATCCATCCAGGGGTCTTCTGGTCACGGGTCGAGCTGCAGACCGGCGATGCCGCTGGGCTGTGCGTAGACGGGCTCCCCAACGGACAAGCATCCCGGCTTGCTGCGGCCCTGAAACACATGCTCTTTGCGCGCACCACGCGTGGGCGCAATGCCTTGTTTGACAGCGTTCTGCAACAGATTCAGTCGTGGTTGAACGACGCGGACGCCCTCATCGACCGAGGCAATGCCGGCCGCCGCTGGATCACCCACGAGCAGCAGCAGGCGCTGCTGGCGAAGCGCTCCGCCCTGCCCCTGCAGCCGCTGGAGCTGGAGCAGCTGTTCCGCGATGAGGACGTGCATGAAGATCTGCATGCGGACAGCCATCGCGCAGCGCTGGACGTCCTGCGCGACTGGAACCTGGATTGGCCCGCTGCCTGGGCCGAAGCCAACGAGGCCATGACCCGGCGCGAGCTGGTGTTGGCCAAGGATTTCCTGGACCGGGTCGAGAGTAGACCGCTGACCGAGGAACAGGCCCGCGCCGTCATCTGCTTCGACAACCGGGTCCAGGTCGTGGCCGCGGCCGGCTCAGGCAAGACCTCCACGATGGTCGCCAAGGCCGCTTATGCCATTGACCGCGGCTTTGTCGAACCCGAACGCATCGTGATGCTCGCCTTCAACAAGGATGCCGCCAGAGAGCTTGAAGAACGCGCACAGCGTTCCTTCGACCGATTAGGCATGGGCGACATCACGATTGAGGTACGGACCTTCCATGCACTCGGCCTGGCCATCATCGCCAAAGCCACGGGGCGCAAGCCCGATATCCCGGAATGGGCCATTGACGCCACGCTGGGCTTCAACAAGCTGGCCGAACTGGTGGACGACCTGAAGGATCGCTCGACCCACTTCCGCACCCAATGGGACATGTTCCGCCTGGTGTTCGGGCGCGACCTGCCACCATTCGGCGCGGAAATGGAGGCCGACGGCTACGACCGCGATGGCATGCCCTACATCCGCACCCTGCAGGGTGAGCGGGTGAAGAGCCTGGAAGAGTGCGTGATCGCCGACTGGCTCTTCTACAACGGTGTGACGTACGACTACGAGCGGCGCTACGAATTCGATACGGCGACCGACACCCATCGCCAGTATCGTCCGGACTTCTATTACCCGGACGCCGGGCTGTATCACGAGCACTTTGCGCTGGATGCCAATGGCCAGCCGCCGGCGCACTTCGCCCATTACGCCGAAGGCATGCAGTGGAAGCGCCGGCAGCATGCGGCACGCGGCACAGCCCTTGTCGAGACCACCTCGTTCGGCCTGCGCAGTGGACATGCACTGCAGGATCTTGCGGAGCGACTTGGCGCGTCTGATGTCGAACTCGACCCGAACCCTGACCGCGAGTTGCCCGATCAGGGCGCCAAGCCGATGCCGGATGCAGACCTGATCGGCTTGATGCGCACCTTCATTGCCCACGCCAAGAGCAACTGTCTGACGCTGGACGATATGGCCGCGCGCCTGCGGCAGATGCCCGAAGATCAGTTCAGGGAACGGCATCGACGCTTCCTGGAGATCGCCAGCCCTGTTTTCCAGGCCTGGGACAACGCACTGGCTGACGAGCACGGCATCGATTTCGAAGACATGCTCAACATGGCGGCCGGGCTGCTGGAACAGGGCCGCTATGAATCGCCCTACGAAATGGTGATGGCCGACGAATTCCAGGATGCCTCGCGCGCCCGCGCCCGGCTCTGCCGTGCGTTGGTCAGCCGCCCCGGCCGCTATCTGTTTGCGGTAGGCGATGACTGGCAGTCGATCAATCGCTTCGCCGGTGCCGACGTTTCGGTGATGACCGGATTCCGCGAATGGATGGGCCATGGCCAGGTGCTGAAACTGGAGCAGACGTTCCGTTGCCCTCAGGTACTGTGTGATGTTTCCAGCCGCTTCATCAGCCGCAACCCCGCGCAGATCGTCAAGGAGGTTCGCTCCGCTGCACCGGCAATGGGCCCGGTGCTGCAGGCGTTCCAGATGAATCGGCGTGAGGAGGTGCAGGATGGCGTTCGCCAGTACCTCACCAAGCTGCATCAGCAATTGTTGTCCGGGGCGGTGCCACAAGGGCGCGATGGACGCGTGACGGTGTTCATCCTGGGGCGCTACCGCGCCGATCGCAGCGCGATGCCTTCGGATTGGAAGACAGCCTTTGGCAGCACGATGGACGTCGAGTTCCTGACCGCTCATCGCTCGAAGGGGCGCGAGGCGGATTATGTGATCCTGCCGGGAATGGTCCATCGAGGCTTCCCGAGCCTGCGCGCGGATGATCCTGTGCTTTCCTTGGCGATGCCGGATGGCGACACCTATCCACTGAGCGAAGAACGGCGTTTGTTCTATGTGGCGCTGACGCGAGCGCGACGGTCGGTTGCGATGTTCACCCTGCAGGGCAAGCACTCGCCGTTCCTGGATGAGCTGGTGAAGGACGGGGCAGTGGAAGTGACCGCGATTTCAGGCGCGGCCATCCACGAAGAACGCTGCCCAGTGTGCAAGGTCGGCGTGTTTGTGGACCGCAATGGGCCGCATGGGGCTTTCCGGTCGTGCTCCAGCTACCCGTTGTGCCACAACAAGCCGAGGGGTGGGCGACGCGGGTAAGCGCGTTCAGCCAAACCCATATGCACCCACGCCAACCCGTGCAAGCTGGCCTGATGGTTCGATGGCCGGACAGCAGCTGCGGAGGCAGAAAAAAGCCCCTGTTCCCAGGGGCCATTTCATGATTCTGGCGGAGAGAACGACGGCCATGTAGGCGACGTCGCTGGTACCAGCAGCGTCGCCAGCTGCATAGACCGTACGGAGCTCAATACACGGCTCAACCAGTCAGAGAAGCTTATTGAGGCAGTCTCTAGTTGGGCTGGAACCCCCAAGCCCTGACGCGACTGAACGGCATTCCGGTGAGCGACTTGCACTCGCCCGGCAGCGGCGTGTCCGAGCGCGCAGACTTGACAATGCCATAACCGGTATCCTGGAAGAACATTGCAGCACCGCTGTCGCCACCACCGCACGCGAGCGAGCTTCCCTCTACCTTGAACCAGACCTCATCGCATTGCATAGACTCGGTGGGCCCACAAATGTTTCCAGGACTATGCTTAACCGACGTGACTATTCCACAGCTATATCCGCTACGCGAACCACGGAAGCAGATGGTACCGTCTTTCGCTGGCACATTGTAAACGTTCGCAATAAATCGCGTTGACACCGTTGACGAGGCGTACGCCTCCAGCAAAGGAATGTGCGGAGATGGAATTCGATGCCACTGCACATCGGTTTGCGCATCGTTCCTTTGATCCTGGAATATCAAGGGGAACGTAACCAAGGTCCCGTTCTGGCTACTCCCATAGTTGCCATAGATGACATCGTCGGGGCAATGCGCTGCCGTTATGATTCCCTTTAGACCTGTAGCCACGTGCTTCACCGTAAATCCGGTGGTGCAGTATGAATTGTTTGACTGCAGCACGGCTCCGCCGATTGCATATATGGAATTGCTTTCAGGAACGTCCGACGTCTTGAAACGGAGCTTTACGCGATAGGCACGTTCGAGCTTGGACAGGATTCCCATGTACTTCTTGGCGTCCTGTTCATCCCCACGTATTCTGACCTCAGCCTCGTTATCTCCGGCATATCCGGTCAATCCAACGAAACCAGGGATAGCTGACTGTGCTGCCAGCCGAATTTCCTTCAGTTGCTTGGTGAACTCCTCCTCCGTGAAAAGGTGCCCAGAGGAGAACTCGACACGTGCTTTACCAGCCGCCGTCGTCCATTGCCGCCCTGCTACAGCACCATCTCCCTTGAGCTTCACCGAAACGTGAAAGTCAGGCGACTGCTCGATGCTGATTTCCGTCAAGCGCCCGGCATACTCTCGACGAATGTCCTGGATGCTGGGTGCCACTGCCGCCTCCAGCTGAATCCGTCTGATTGCTTCATCAACCGATAGAGACTTGACTCTGGAAAGGAGGGAGCTGACCGCAACCGCAGTCTCCTCATCCAGCTCCTCCAATTTCTCACTCTCGGAAACATTCTTCTGAGCAAGTGCAGTGGTGGACACAATACTCCCGAAGAGCAGTCCGAGCACACTCATGTAAATAGCGCCTGCTTTCACTTAGCCTCCTCCAATGAATGCCGTGGGAATCCTGCGCAGCCTGTTGCGGGCCGAGTATTAGTGTACGACGTGGTTACGATTGCTATTGAGTAGAGTGTTCCATTTTCAACCGTCAGTGTGTTGTCACGGAGCCGGTAGCCCGAGATGCGCTCGCTGGAACCCACGCGGGATCTTGGCCCCTGATCTCACGTCCTGCACACTCTCTCTGTCGCCTGTCAGCCAGAACGCTTGGCAGCATGCGTGCTCTGCGCGACTGCAGCCCCTCTGCCCCTGGAACCCAATAGCTGGATTGATGAACTGACGAGCAGCAAGGCGAGAAAACAAAAAAGCCCCTGTTTCCAGGGGCTCTTTGAAACAACTGGCGGAGAGAGTGGGACTAAACGATCCCAGCACTAACCTATTGATA
The DNA here is from genome assembly GCF_059367875.1 of Stenotrophomonas sp. YJH_SMC_16. Classification (NCBI taxonomy): domain Bacteria; kingdom Pseudomonadati; phylum Pseudomonadota; class Gammaproteobacteria; order Lysobacterales; family Lysobacteraceae; genus Stenotrophomonas; species Stenotrophomonas sp. YJH_SMC_16. The sequence goes on from NZ_JCAFRH010000005.1 coordinate 24,049, forward strand.
TTAAAAAGGAACTCTAGCCGGAATGTGTCCTGGTGAGTGTCCTTCGAGTCTATTGCCAAAGTCCCATTGACTCAAGCACAGCGATGTCGACTGGCCTTAGTTAGGGCGTCAATTTAATCGGCCGCCGCTGCTTCAACACCTGAATTGACGTCAAAGGTCCATCCGCACCCAGAGCAGACAATCGAATTTTGCTCGTAAAGCTTGAACAAGGACTCGTTGTCTGACAGCACGGGCTCAGTGCAATTCGGGCAGTCCAAATCCAGCTCATTAAGTATAGATCTGATCTCTGTCATGAGTTCGATAGAGCCCAGACCATTGGAACGGAGATCAACCCAGTGCGCAAATCCGATCCGCGTTCTGACAAAAGTTAAATCCAATTCATCGTCTCTTCTTTTGGCGAAGCTGGACACAAGAGCTTCAACAACATCAATCGTGTGCATGACCACAAGCGGAAGGTAGCTATAAAAGCCCTCCCATTGAGTCAACCAGGCTTCTTCTGTCGAAAATATGAAGTTGAAGTTAGCCGCCTCTGTCTCTAGACCTGGAAAGGTTGTTACAAGATGATTTGCTTTTTGAAAAAGGTCTTCATAGCCAAAAGCGAATTGCTTGTTGTAGCGAAGGTCATACATAAGCTTGGGCTGCATCCATCCCCCTAGTGACGTTTTTTCCATCGCAAGTGTGATGAGCTCCAATTTCCTCTTCTCACTCATCTTACTGATCGACTTCGCCTTAAGCTCGTCACCTTCGAACACAGTAAGCATGTCCTCGGGATCAGCGAGCAACCATTCAAGGTAAAGAAGGTTCTCTTTTAAGGGCTTCCTCAAGAGTGCGTATGCGACCGTGAGCTTGCCTTTCGCAGAGCACCTTAAAGCCTCATAGAGAAAATTTAAGAAGTCCCTGAGCAATGCAGACGTGAGCTGCTTGTAATACATCTCCTTGATTTCGTCACGATGGCCGTTTTCCGTCATCCACTTGAACAGCTCATCACCGCCAAGCCCCTCTTGAATGGGAGCGTTCGCAACAACCTGGACGGAAAAGATGTCCGCTTTCTCCCCCTCTTTCCATGTCGACACCAGCTGATCGTGCAGGAAAAAGGAGAAGTTGTGACTGAAACGAAATTGCTCGGGGAGATTTCCGTAATCCACGCATGTTCCTAGTGAACGCCAGGCAAGGCATTGCCAATTCTTACGTCAGCTAACCGCGCCGTCAAGACCGCGCCAGAGCCACCGGCCATTGATTTAAGGTCGAGCCTGCGGCCCAGCCGATGGATAGCTGAAACTAACGAGCGACACGAAAACTTTGGTCGATGAATCCTTGACATTGCGTGACCCCGGCTTATTTGTGATTAACACTCAAATAAAACCGGAGATCCAATGCGCAAACTGCTTTTTAGCTTACTCATACTCCTTACACCAACAACTGCCCTTGCCGCTCAAGAACCCTATTGGACAAAGCTCACTTCATCGAATTTCCTGGTGAGTCCGAGCACAGCTCACGCTCAATTCTTTGATCAAAAATCAACTGGCATCATCTATGGATCTTCAACTCCTGCTTCCTATGGAGAAGTCGTGTCAAAGAGCATCTCGTTCCAAGCCGAAACACAAAGATCAACGAAGAAGTCACGTGGACGGATCTATCGATTCTTCCATCCTGGCCAAGAACGAATTTGGAAAGGCATTCACCCTGACCTGAGAGAGAAGATTGAAGCCATTCAAGATGTCATGAGAGACGAAGGCTTTGATCTAAGACCAGTTGAAGGATATCGAAGCCCTGAACGCCAAGCCGTCCTCCTCGCGTCCGCATCTGGGGTCACGAGTGTTGGAGCTTGGTCAAGCTGCCACAACTATGGCTTAGCCCTGGATGCCGCTATCTACGTGGGAGGAAAGCCGAGCTGGAATCTGAGCGACCCTCATGTCATTGCGGGCTATGAGCGGTTCGGCGAGCTGGCTGAGATCCTCGGATTGAACTGGGGCGGCCGGTGGACTTCTCCAAAAGACTACCCGCACGTTGAGATGAAAGCCGAGTGTGGTCAGTCCAAATGGGCGAAACGACACGGGCAAACCCTACCTAAGTTCATCTCGAGCGCAGGCGAACCATCATCTCTAATTCTAGAACGAGCGCTGATTTCGACTTGGTGCCCAACTGCATTGGAAGCCACATGCACCGCTATGGGCAAAGATCGGTTCCTTTCTTGGGGGTGGACAGTTCAGCGCCAAAATAGAGCATGCATGGCGGGGACCGACCTTTTCATTTACGCTTTTTCCTGATCGAACTGTTTGAACCTAGAGCCGCACATTGTTGCGGCTTTTCTATTTCACACAGCTTGACAATATTTGGACCCGGGTTATTTGTGAAGGACACTTAAAAAATCCGGAGATCCAATGAAATATCTACTATTAAGCGCAGCACTAGCGCTCTGTCCATTTGCATCAAATGCAATGCAAGTCTCGCCCCTGGCTCAAACGATCAGTCCACAAAAGAACAATGGCTCATTGACTGTCGTCAACACGTCGAATGAAAAGAAGGAATACCAGCTCCAAGCGTTTAAATGGACCTTGGTTGATGGAAAGCAGGCCCGCACACCAATTGATGCGATCCGTTTTGCCCCGAGCTCGTTCTATCTTGAAGGCGGCAAATCTCAAGTAGTCCGCTTCATCAACGGCGAGACATCCAGCAATGAGCTTGCTTATCGCGTCATCGTGAAAGAGAAGAACGTCAAGAAGCTGGAAACGACTGGGGTTGAGCCCGTCTTCAACATGAACTTCCCCATTTTTTGGCGAGCATCTGATCGAGCCACGGTGACCGCAAAGACTTCTGGATCAACCATCCTTCTTCGCAATACAAGCCTGATCACTGCCCAAATCGCCAACATCGATTACGGGACGTATCGTAAGGAAGGCCTCGTCGGCTACCTGCTCCCTGGGGAGGAGATGGTGATCTCGAAGGGTAACGCGACATCGGCCAAGGCTTTGATCAATGGCGTCGCCACCGAGCTAGTGATTGAGTAATGGCTTGGCGCGTCTTTGCGCTAGCCCCTCTTCTTTGGTGTTCGGATTCATTCGGTGCTGAGAGCATCTATGCCATTGCGATCAACGGAAAAGCCATCGATGAGGCACTTCTAGCAACCACAACGGATGACGGCGATTTGCTCGTGCCATCCGTAAAGCTCAAAAGCTACGGCTTGGTCGGCGACTTTGCTTCCATCCAAAGCATGAAAGCACTTGGTGTCAGGGTGGAAGTGCAAGATGAGAAGCAGCTCATCGTCCTGACGGTCCCTGGCAAATACTTCAAGCCTCAGATTGTGGGATCAGTGGACGCGCTTGTCGAAGCAGACCCTTCACCAAGAGGAGTCTTGATCAACCAGGACATGGCAATCGTTCGCTCCTATCGAGGCGACTGGGCAGCATCTTGGGGCTACGACATGCGAACAGGTCTCGCAGGTGGTGTGCTGATCAACACGGGGCAATTGAACGTTCAACCGGGTGGATTTACGAATACGCGGGGTCTGACCACATGGACCAAGGACTTCATCAAGAAAGGTCTATCGGTGGAGATCGGGGATGTCTTTACGCCCTCGCTCGGCATCACGTCCACGTCGAATTTGCTGGGTTTTAAAGTCGGCACGGAGCGCGAGCTTACGGGCGATCTCTACCCCGTCCCTGTCATCGCCGGCATTGCTGATAGCAGAACTACTGCCGAGATCTATCTCAACAATGAGAGGCAACGCCAGCTCAACCTAGACCAAGGCCCCTACTCCATCGAACAGGGATCAATGCTAAATGGCTTGAACTCGTCGTCTGTCGTCCTGAGAGATCAGTTTGGACGCGAACAGATCATCCAGAGTGACTTCTATTTTACCAACCGTGCCCTTCGCCCCGGGGCATCAGAATGGGCTGTGACTGGCGGCCTGAGCCGCTTCGGATCCATTGGTAACGACTACCGAGATCTTGCGCTCGCGGGCTTCTACCGCAGAGGCGTCAGCTCATTCCTTACGCTTGGATCGTCTGCGCAGCTGATGGGGAGGAACGCGAACCTAGGCTTGGATGCAACCATCGTCCTGGGCACGGCCGGCGCTCTCAATCTAAGCAGCTTGGCAAGCCAATCAGATGGGCAAAGCTCACTGTCATATTCTGCTGGTTACAGCTATCAGACTCGCAACTGGTCCATCAACGCTCAGACCCAGAAACGCTCAACGGACAGCTGGCAGCTCAGTGATCAATGGCGCGGCGGATCTGTCATCACCAGAAGCAACTTGGCGAGCCTCTCATACACCCATCGCCCATTCCAGGTTGGATTGTCCTGGTCTTCGAACACCTATTCCACAGGGGCTCAGAACGAGCGCCTGAGCCTCACCGGACGCTACTCAGGTGCCAAGAGCACGTTGAGCGTCCAGCTCTATCGAGACCGCGATGAGAGCGGCTTCTATGTGTTCTACACCCGGCCATTTGGCAACCGACAGCGAGCGAGCATGTCGTTCAGCGATGACCACAGAAGCGTGGCGTTCAATGGCCGAGCTGGAAAGATCAATTATGGATTGGGGACGTCTGACACGGGCTCTTACGCCAATGCCGGGCTCGACACCCGCGCAGGACGCTTACAAGCACAGTCCACGATGCGCGAAGGTCAAACGAGCCTGTCAGGCCGGTATGAAGGCTCAGTCTGGCTGGGCGAAGGTGGCGCACTTGTCGGCCGCACTCTCAATCGCTCCTTTGCTCTCGTCGAAGTTGCTGACACCTCTAACGCCAAGCTCAACGCCAACGGGTCAAGACAAGTCACGAATAAGCGTGGATACGCATTGTTCCCCCTGTCCGCATATCGAACATCGAACGTTGGTCTAGACGTAAGCTCCCTGCCCCTCGATGCCCAGGTCAACGAGCGCACACAGACAGCGACGCCGCCACGGTTGTTCGGAAGCAAAGTGACCTTCCCGATCTCTTACACCAAACCGCTAGAACTGCGAGCGATGTTCCAAGGGAAGATCGTGCGTGGTTCAGGGGTCGCGGTCGCAGACGACTTAGAAGTTCCGATAGCAGATGACGGTCGGATCTTCCTATCCAACTACAGGGCGGGTGGAACCATCTCCATCAAGACCGACATCGTCGCTTGCAGTGGTGTCCTCCCCATAGATAGGAGCGAAAAACATCTTGAAGAAATTGCGTGCGAATGACTTGCGCAATCTAAAATTCACCTTAACTTCGATTGGATCCTAAGCAATTCCGCTTATCAATGAAGGAGATCAATCGATGTTAAAGAATAAAATTACCATTGCTACCGGCTTAGCATTTGGCTTGGCAATGGCTGCTGCAAATCCGGCTTTTGCTGCAACTGAGACGCAGACAATGAACATCACAGCAGTCCAGGCAGCAGTCTGCAAAATGGGAATTCCTGATGATGTATTTATGCAGCTGGGTGAAAAGGACGAGAACAGCGTTATCGTTGCGCTCTCTGCGATCCAGGATCTGACTGTCACCTGCAACAAAGACCTCCCCTATACGGTAGAGATGGATACCGCCGACGCATCTGGCAACTTCGTGATGACCGACGCCGCCACATCCAAAGAAATCAAAGCACGCGCAAGCTTTGGCCTGAGCGGTCCGTCGAACTGGCAACCTTTTAGCACTACTGCAAACAATGCAGCATTGAGCTCAGTGGGAACTGGCGCGGAGCAAGTGTTTAGCACTCGCATCACTGTCAACACGGACGCGACATATGCAGCTGTTGGCACTTACACAGCAGAACGTCAAATCACGATCTCTTACTAAGATCGCCCCGCTAGAAAATAAAGCCGCCTTCGGGCGGTTTTTTTGTGATCAACGTCTTGCGTTTTAGATTTTTTCTGTTTTGTTGAAGGCAACTCAACGAAACGGAGATCCAGTGTTTAAATTATTTATCCCACTACTTGCCCTTTTATCAGCACCCGCATTTGCAACAGTGATCACAACTGTCGATCCTCAAGCGTTCAATGCAGCGGTCAAGCCAACAGTCACCTTTCAAAACGGCGTTTGCACAGTGCAAGGCGCATTGATCGTTGCTAACGAACTCGCCTCTGATGCTCACATCGTCGTTCGCGCCAACCAAGGGACGTCACCAGTCGCAGAAGCCCGCACCGGTCAAGACGGGCGCTACTCCGTTTCCTTCGCATCAAAGAAAGGAGCGAGCTTCCAAGAAGTCGTGATCTCCAAGCCAGACAAAGACGGAAAAATCAGCGCAGTGCCTGGACCCACGTTTGTTTGTGGGGTGAAGCAATGAAGGCCTTCCGAAAACTCTCACTTGCGCTGTCGTTCGCACTTGCAGCCTTCGCCAATCCGGCCATTGCTGACACAGTCGGCGACCAAATGATCATCAAAGGCTCCCAGAACGCCACATGCCGGGACAATGGTGTAGTCGGCTGTCTCGTGCTCGGCAACGGCGCTTCGGCGTGGCTGACGACCGGAGGAGCCACAGACAACTCCATTGATGCCAACCCAATCGGAACGGCAACTGTCGTTGGGAATCGGGCTACCAATACAGACGGCGGCGTTGCCTTTGGCGATACGGCCTCATCTGCCTGGGGCGGTTCGGCAATCGGCAATTTTTCTGTCGCTGGCCAGCAAGCGGTAGCCCTTGGATACCGTGCTTATGCGGGCACCATCGGCAGCATTGCCATCGGTTCAGGCGCGGTCGCAAACGGCAGCATGTTCGGTTCTGCAATCGCAATTGGTGGACAAGCAACAGGGGCCCGCACAATCGCTATTGGCGGCGAAGCGTCCTCCCAAAATGCTGTCTCCCTAGGCCACGGTTCCACAGACGGGGGTGCCAATACCGTTTCTGTGGGTGACAGCAGCTTGCGTCGCCGAATCGTCAATGTTGCAGCCGGCCAGGGTGCAAATGATGCAGTGATCGTGAGCCAGATTGCCCCACTTGCTGCGTCTCTGGGGGGCGGAGCGAGCTTCACGAATGGCGCTTTCACTGCCCCAAGCTACGCGCTTTCGACCGGGACTTACACAACCGTAGGAGCTGCGTTGACTGCGTTGGACAACAAGCCAAGCAGTGGATCGGCCTCACCGTATTTCAAAGCGACCTCTCCTGTCTCTGATGGCTCAGATGCCACACAAGCGAGCGGTCAGTCGGTCGTAGCAGCAGGTCCCGGGGCCAAGGCAGCTGGCACATACAACACGGTGATTGGCACAGATAGCGCGGCTTCGCTCTATGGATCGACAGTCATCGGCAGTCTCAGTTCAGCGGGTGATTCCGCCTTTGCGGGTGGACATCAAACCGTTGCAGGCGACGCGTCGGTGGCGTTGGGTGCTTACGCAACGGCCGGCCAGGACTGTATCGCCATTGGCTACGGTGCATCGTGCACCGAATCAATGACAGCAAGCTTTGGCAGTGCGGCTGGTCAGCCCGTTCGCTTGACGAACATTGCCAGTGGTCAAGACGAGAATGACGCGGTCAACATGGCTCAGCTCAACAGCGTCTCCGTTCAAGTGTCCAATACCCAAAGCGCCCTCTCTTCGACCACTAGCTATTTGGGTGGCGGCGCAAGTTACAACGCGATCACGAACACCATTGTCGCCCCGAGCTACGACTTCCTGAGTGGTGCGAGCTACAACACCGTGGGGGACGCGCTGGCAGACCTGGATGGCCGGGTGACAGGTTTGGAGAACGCGCCAGGCGGTGGTGGATCCAGCACACCTGGACCACAGGGTCCCCAGGGAGAGAAAGGTGAGGCAGGAGCGCAAGGAGACAAAGGAGAACCCGGCCAAGACGGCCAAGACGGTTCTGCGAAAGTTGCAGCTGGCAAGAACATCGAAGTTCAGACCCAAGCAGATGGGAGCACTTCTGTGAGCCTGTCCGATCAAGTCGAATTGTCCAATCAAGGATCGATCAAGGTAGCCAAGACCATCATCAATGGTGAGGGAATCAATGCCGGTGGCAATCGGGTGACAGGCGTCGGAAACGACTCTATCAGCCAAGGTTCCACCGATGCGATCAATGGAAGCCAGCTCTATGACATGCAGCAGCAGTGGTCAGATCGTTGGGAAGACGCCACACGGCGCGTTGGCAACCTGGAACGTGAGGTCAAGATCCAGGGAGCTCAGTCCGCAGCATTCGCCTCGATGATGGGTGCACAGACTTCCGGAGTGATCGGAGAAGTGCATGCGACAGCGGGTGTGGGCTTCTACGGCAACAAAGCTGCCGTGGCTGTCGGTTGGAAGGCCCGCGTGAGTGACAGGGTCAACTTGTCGGCAGGATTCTCCAAAGGAATGGGTGGCGGATCTATGCAAGGCGGCATCGGGATCTCAGTCAACCTCGGCCAATAATTATTGTTCAACCCCAGGGAGATCCGATCTCCTTCTCCCTGGGCGGGGGCTCCCTTTTTGAGTGAGGGGGCCCCCATTTTTTTGCTATAGCTTATGATGTCATTCCTTACACGGAGGTCAACATGTCAAGCGACAATAGGGCAGTAGCAGAGGCATTGGTGCAAGCTGCATTTGGTATCAGCTCGTTTGCATATCACGGAGCAAATTTCAGCACCAAGCTTGTGGAGGCACACTTCTTCCACGAGATATATGAAATACATCACGAAGCCGGCGAACTAGATCGACATCCTGAGGTCAAGCAGTATCTTGAAATTTACCCGCTTGAATTCGTTGCGCAGAAGGCCATTGCCGCTCAACGGGACTACCAATACTTCATGGGCAGGGCAAGGTTCTTTGAGCTCTTAAAAGAGCAGAACCCAGACGACCAGCTTTACATTCGTCGATCTGCAATTTACAGCATCCATTGCGTTCTGATGACACGTGATTTTGGCGACCTCTACGATAGCCTTGGTTCCGGGTGTAGCGGTCTGACCAAGGAAGCAGAAGCCTTTGTTGAGTCAGGTGCTTAGCTCACAGCTCAGACGGTCAACTGCTGAGGTAGGGTCAGCCAGGCGGCTAAGATTCGCTATCTACGGAGCCAGTTGTGGAAAAACAATCAATTCAAGATATGCCGGCCTCTACGGTTCCCAAGAACCTTAGAATTGCGCTTTTGGGATTCCCAAGCCAAGAGTTCGGTCAAGTGTTCTATGAGCACCTATCTGTGGCTCTTACGGCATGCAGTCGTGTTTTGGATCTTGAACGACTGGCAGGCGTGACAGTCGGGTATGACCTTGCATCGGCCATAGCGTCCGTTGACATGGGTGAGCCCGGCGTATCACCGCCTTCGTTCACTTCAACTGCGGAAGTCGAATGCATTGCAAAGGCCGTCACTGTGAAAAGAGACGGAATCGAGAAGACACACGTCGTATACAGCGCAGCTTTCATCCAGGACATCGTTGACGACACGCTTCCTGGCTTTCAGCAAGCACTGCACTTGATTGCCCATGAGCTTGGTCACGTTGCAGAGCTGAAATGGCGAGACGAATCATCCCCAGGGCTTGATGAAAAGCTTAAGGACGGCAACTTTGCCGACAACCTATTTCTGCACACCGCAACCGCCGTTTGGGAGGAATATGCAGCATGTCGCCTCACCGGATTTATCGGTGATGTTGAAGCATTGAACGAGCAATACGCGAAGAACTTCGATGAGTCAGCTGGGCTGTATCTTGAGCGAGCAAGGGACAAGATTAAGGACTTCCGCGTTCACGGCAGCGTTGATACGCTCCTGCTACAAGCGGGCACGCACACGGCTATGCCTCTCAAATTGGCCTCGTATCTGCTCGGTCACCTTGATGCCAATCAGGACGAGACGGATCTTAAGGTGCTCTGCCCGACCTACGCCGATTCAGGGCTTACTGCGTTGATCCCTCGGTTATGGACAGCATTAAGAAGCACCTGGAATCGGATGGATGACAAGGCGGGACTCGCTGTCTTTGATGAGCTTAAGCAAGTCGTCATCGAGAGCTATGTCAATGCCGGCGTCAACATCAGGCCCCAAGATGAAGGCTACTTCGTCAACGCGCCTTTTACGGCTGAGACCATGCCCAATGGGGAGGCAGACATGCTGATCGTGCGTGCACGACAGGCTCTTGGGCTGCTGTAAGCTGATCGTTCTGCTTGCGCACAGTTGCAAGTCTGGCAAAGAAAAACCCGTCGTGAAGACGGGCTCTATGAAAGCAGTTGCAATTGCTCTCTACTTCTTTTTGAGCAACTTCTGAGTCAGGAGGGTTCGCAACTCCGACTTCGCTCGGCTAACGAACTGCTCTTTGGTCTCGCCTTCAAGCGGAACCCCGACCTTTTCGCTAAGTCCATCAATAAATTCCGAGGACGTAACGAGATCAACGGCTGATTCCTCGAACTTCTGTTGCTCTGATTTCTTGAGGCCAGAGATGGCCAGGATCGGCGTAATGCCGTCCGCGATCCTTGTTGCCACCTGTCCAAGCTCACCACCAGTTGAAGCCGACGGGCCTGGGAGTGCCTTACTTGCTGCGGCACTGCTTTCAGCAATGAAGCTCGACAATGAGAAATTCCGATCACTCATGGGTCATCTCCGGAGCTGCATCGGCGCTATCGCTTTTAACCCATGCGTGAAATTTATCAAAGAAGGCCTCGAAAGTTTTCGTGAAACTTTCAACGATAGTATTGATGATTTTATTCTTTTGCTCTTCGGGAATAGAGTCCCAGATCTTCAAAAGAAGAGTGACAACACTCATCACCAACGCCCAAATTCCGCCCGAACCCGCGCCCCCTGTTCCTTCTGCCACGTCGCGCCCCCTACTTCCACTGTTGGTTGAACCCCAAGCATACGATGCCCTAGTCTCACTCGTCGAGACGGAGACAGGCACCGTGGCCAAACCTTTGACATTGGCTAGATCCGGTCAAATGCTACTTCGCCACCCTCGGCGCAGCTCTCAGCTAACGCACTGTGATTGATTGAACGGCGAGAGTAGACAAGCACACCATTGACGTGGACTTCCGAAAACGCCCTGGCAGAGCTCTGCACCAGCCCTAGGCACAGGTTCGCCTGGACTGCAGTCGCGGTGATTCGGAAGCCCTGCCCTGCATTGAGGGGTGAGAGCTCGATGCTGCCTAAGCTACGAGAGTTCAGTTCCTGGCCGACTACACAGGCAGACGGGGCCAACCCACGCTCAACGGCGCTTGCTGTGCTGACGCTTTGATAGCGCCCTTCTTCGACGGCGAAGTCCGCAGCGATGGCGTCAGCCAGTTGGGTAAGACTTGCCGCTTCTTGTTGGATCCTTGTGCCAGCGGATGTGGGACCGAAGGCCATCCAGGCACCTACACCGGCTATCGCAGCAAGGCCAACGACAAGGCTGAGCTCGACCAGTGCAAAGCCTCGAGACCTCATCGCTTGGCCTTTACTCGCTCTGCCACCAAGATCTTCTTCAAGCGCGTTAAGCACAGAGCCAGTGCGAGGGCAGCTGATGCCATGTATGTAGAGAGTTGGAAGGGCGAAGCTCCATAGCTCGGCCAAAGCACGAGCATGGTGACGAAGCTCGCCACAACGACTGAGAGCAAAAGTGGATGTGGGATGTTTTTCATTGTGATCTCCTCTGATGGGTCTTTTCATCAAAAGGCGAATCAGCTAGGTGTCAAGATTTCGGCCGTAATTTGATCGTGCAATCATCGTCAGAGACTGGAGCCCCAAGCTATTAAGCCTGATGTATAGTGCCTCCACAATTTTCCATGGATGCTGCAAGGATGCTTGAATTGATTGGGACAGTCGCCCTGTGCGCGGCTGGAATTTGGATTTTGTCCAAGGCTTATGGCTACTACCGTTACAGCAAGGACCTCAATGTGACGGAAGATTTTGCGCGGTGGATGATGGTCTACTCAGGCGTGCAGGGTGCGCTTGGTGAGGCAGAATCAGCAGATCTTTGGGAAGAAATGGGATCATCGCTGTCTGGTAGCGTCACGATGCTTCGCGGACTTGCAATCCCCGATTACGAAGAACTGCTCAAGCAGGTTCGGGTGCTTGATCTGTGTATCCGAGAGCGCATGTGGGTCAAGATGTATAACAGCGATCCAGCGTTGATCCTTCTCGCAGGTCGTGTATCAGAAGCCATCCCACGTGTTCGCGAGCACGTCGTAACCGTTGGACGCGCAAGAGTTCCAGGTGCCTGACGCAAAAAAACCGCCTTTCGGCGGTTTTTCATTGAAAAGGTGCTCAGTAGAACTCGTAGAAGAACCCGCCATCGGGGTGATCAGAGAACTCATCACCCTCTTGAAAGATGGTGAGTCGATTTTTACCCCCCTGAACAACTTCCGAACTGACACGCGCCTTGCTCACCTTCTCGTTGACAAGCTCACGCAGCGCTTCATCGCTCAGATCTGACGGTCGAAGCACACGGATCACGCTTTCGAGCGTCGAAATGACCGCATGGTCCCCGATCAAGCAGTCTTCGAAGAGCTTTGTCTTCTCTCGCTCTTTTGCAAGCTGTGCCTTGACCACGGCAAGCTCCGCAGCTGCATCGTGGACCTGGTTTGCGAGCTGCACGTTCTGGAACTGAGCGATGCGAGCCTGTCCCCGATAGTCCCGGGCCCGGTCGGCCTGGTGAGCGACTTGGTCACCATGGATGCTATCAAGCCCCTGATCCACAGCTTCCTTGTTTTGCTGGTTCAAGATGTTGGAGAACTTGGTAAGAAGGCTCATGTCGATTCCTTTGACCAGGCCAGCCCCGGCAAGGGAATGCTGCACCATATCTAGAGCAGAATCAACGTGTTAACGCTATCCTAGCCTGCCTATTCCGACGAGCGGTAAGGCGTGCCACGAAATCGGAATTGACCTTCAATTTCTGCCCCAGCTGCTGACCCAGCTGCTCAAACTCGCTTTTCAGGTCGGGCTTCTTCGCTCGCATGGGCTTTTTCACCTCGATGGCGTTCTCTTTGAGCCGCTGCTGCCCAAGCTTTCCTTTGATCTGGTCCAGGCTCATCGAATCGGAAAACAGGGTGTAGCTGCCTTTCGTCAGTCGGGTAAAGGCCACCAAAGCGCTCTGGTTGTCGGTCATCCCAGCATGGCCTAGGTGGAAGACATCGGTCTTTCCTTGCCCTTGGGCCTTGTGAATCGTCGAGCAGTAGGACAGATCAAGAGCGCTGTATTGGTGGGAGTCAAAGCGAACCACCTTCGTGAGCCCGTTGCGCTCGATCTCGACGCCGAGGCTTACCCCACCCGCACTGCTTCGCTTGATGCTCTTCACCGTCCCTTTGGTCCCGTTGATGACATCCAGGCCTTCATCTTTGACGTTGAAGATGACCTGATCACCCCGGCTCAACGCAAGGTCACGAAACGCCCTATTTTTGCCAATAGATCGGAAAGTGAAGTCCTCTTTGTCTACCTGACCTCTCGCCTTCAATTCCTGACGGACCCGTTTATTGAGATCCTGCATATCCTCGTTCGAGTGAGCAAGAATGAGACGTTCCTGGGTAGGTGCAAGACTGTTGAAATAGGCTTTGATACAAGCCTTCTTCGCTTGCTCGCCTGTTGCCCACTCGTCTACTTGACCGTTGTCTGCAAGCGCTTGGAAGATCTTCTTGCTCTTCTCAATGATGTCACCGCGTGACTGCACCTTATCGGCGTTCCGCACCTTGCCATCCGCGCCATAGTCGTAGAACAGCCCTGCTGTATGACGGTCCTGTGCGTTCTTCTGACGACGGATTTCGGTGAGCTTTGCGTCCCCAATCGCATCCTTGGCGATGGACATTCCCGAACCTGCACCGACAGGTTGGATCTGTTCCTGGTCACCCTGCAAGATGAGCTTTGCTCCTGCTTTTTGACAGTGGGCCATCAGGTCACGAGTCTGGCGGCTGTCGACCATTCCAGCCTCGTCCAGGACGACAACGTGGTTCTCGGTCAACTTGAGCTTGGACTTGCCCAGGTCACTGATCAGCTTGGCAACGCTAGTGCACACAAGGCCCGATTCCTGGTGAAGCTTTTCGGCCGCCTCGTTCGAAACACAGGCTCCTAGCACGGTGCGCCCATCGGCTTTGAACGCCTCTGCGTAAATCTGGCTCACTGTCGTCTTACCAGTTCCAGCAAGCCCTGAAAGCACGCCCACGCCCCCTGTATTGATGGTGAGGTGCTCAACTGCCTCACGCTGCTCTGGACTGATCTGGAAGCCCTTGGCTGCTTCGAAGGCTTGGATGGCGTCGTTGAGCCTATCGAGCGGCACGTGCTGGGAGGTCTCGCCCTCGCGACTCAGAGTCTTGTGTAGGATCTCTCGCTCCATCGACACCATCCACGGGGCAGCAAAGCGCTGCTCTGTATGCCGGCGAGCAAGGGATGAGCCCATGTCGTCCGTGTGGATTCGCTCAGGGCAGACACGAACAAGATTGTTGCGCTGGATGAAGTCCGACACCATGACGTCCAGTTGGCTTGAATCGATCATTCCCGAGTTAGCCTGTCCCAACCGAAAACGGAGCTCTTTTTCATCAAAGATTGCTTCATTCTCGTGGAGAAGCTCCAAGATCTCTTCGTCCGTAGCTGGAACGAATTCCTTGGTGATCTTCTGCTGTTTGATCTCAGCAACGGTCATCAGAAGCTCTGGGTGCTCCTTTTGTAACTCAACGGCGTCCTGCTTCCACGCCTCAACCAGTTCAAGAAAAGTAGGTTCATCTTTGTGCTTGCGTGTAGCAAGAGACGCTTGCTGCATCGTCCCACCGTTTTCCTGCTGGTGCTTCAAGATGTCTTCTCGACGACTAGACCAAAGCTCCGAAAGCCGTTCTGTGCCAGGAATATTCCAGGTGCGGACACCCGTCTTTTCGCCCAGTGCATTGACCTCGATGTGCTGTTCAATGTTGTAGCCCAGGGCTTTCAAGCCCGCAGCGAGCTCGTTCTTGTAGATTTCATCAGCAGCTTTGCGGTGGGCGAAGATCTCATGGCTGTCGTAGGTTCCCCACTTCCCATCAACACCCTTAGCAACACCATACGCAAGCGCATGGGTGTGAATCTGAGGGTCCAGATTCCTTGAACTTAGATGCTGATGAAAAGAGATGATCAATCCATCGACTGGGATGACAGTCTTACCACCTTGATCACGCCTGGTCTCGACCTTGCTTTCGATGTAGCCAAAGGCCCGCTCGACAGCCCTACGCTGGACTTCCAGTATTTTCTCTCGCTCGTCTTGATCTGCCAGTGCAAACACGGTGGACAACGACTTTGGTGCGCTAAACGTCAGCTCATAACCAACTCGGTGACCGCCTTGTTCAATCATGACCTGGTTGCCATCTTCATCAAGGAGCGGAGCACCCTTCGCATCGAACTTTGGTTTCAGGACCGGCTTTTCGCCGGCATTCTGGCAAAGCGGTTCATGAGTGAAAGGATGAAATCCGTCGCATAGAGAGAGCATATGCCTACCGTCCACAGCAACGCCAGCGAGCTTGATTTCATGCGCGAGCTTACCGCCCCAATATGACGCCGAGACCTCTTGAACCTCGCCGTTGTAGTAGCGAATTAGGCCCTCGGTAGCGAGCAGATATTCAACGACTGCCTTGCCGTCTTTGTTCCTGCCTTGCGCTGTAAGTGCGGTAATTGGAATCAAGTCTGATCTCCTCTAATGTGATGTGATCAGTTAAAGGCATTCAGAGCAAACGTCAAGATCAAAGGACGTGGTTGGGTGTGGATGCTTTGCATCATTCTCGAAAGAACTGATCGATCTCTTCTTTCGTCATCCCCACCCGCTTTGGCTGAGCGCCAAGAGATGCAGCCTGGGTAGGTCCGGGAATGGCCAGGTTGTTGCGCTGGTGAGGTTGAGTCATCCAGCGAGCGGGGATCTGCCCAGGACGCTTGGTCCTCATGACGACACCAGGAAAGTCCAAGAGCAATGGATCTCCGCCCATCTGAACGATTGCTCGCACCCCAAACCCATTCGGGCCATATTGCTTGCCTTTGCGCGGGCCAAGGCGGTCCGTAAGCTCACCTGGGCTGATCAGTGCCCTGCTCTCTTCATGCACTGTGGCCTTTTCATCATGCGTTCGATACGCGACACGATGCTTCCCCAGCTGCTGAGCAGCCTTCTCTCTCGTGTCGCCCATCTGCAATTGGCAGATCACATGGGTGCCCACCATGGATGTTAGAGCTTTCTGGAAGTCTTCCCCATAGGTAGCTTTGATCTGCGAGATGTCCTGAAACGCACCAATAAACACTACGCCCTTGGATCTGCCCTTATCAATCAACGGACCGATGTTGATCTTGCCAGCCGATGCCAACTCATCGAACACGAAACCGATGAAGCGATCCTTCTCCGCATCTGGGAGCTTGGGCGAGATGATCTCAGGGACAGCAAGGTTCACCAAGGCACTGATGTAGGCCTTTGTCATAGCCTCTTCCGGGCCGCTCTGCACTATGACTTGCTTGCGTCCTTTATAGCCATCCTGAGCCCACTCCGTGATGGCAAAGCGGCGATTCTCTTTGCGCACGGGCCATGCCAATGCCAGGTCGTCGATCAGCTTCGTTTGAGCCACGAGCGTGGCAAGCAATGAAGCGGTGGTCTGGCTCTCAGTGTTCTCCACCAAGCTTGTCGCTGTGGCGAAATGTTCTTGGATTGTTGGAAGCATGTCCTCAGCGTTTCTGTTCTTGCGCTCTGCAAGATCAGCAAAGGTCCATTGGAGAGGCTTCTCGGCTTGTAGAGATCGAATTGCGCCAACAAGTAGCTGCCTTGCTGCCGTTGTCCAGAAGTCTCCATTCTTCTGGTCTGCACTACCTGGGATAAGGATCTCCGCCAAGATTGCTGCTTGAAGTGGATAGCGACAGTCCGCTGCGATATCCCATACATAGCTCCTTTCGTCGAAGGGAAAAACAATGATCGGCTTCTTGAAGTAGCTCGTGAAGTCGCCCTTCGTGTCGAACAAAAACAGCTTGTGATCGGCCCGGATAATCTGCTCAATGATCGGCAACAAGATCTGCGTCTTGCCGCTTCCCACTGAGCCCTGTAAGAGCGTGTGCCTCGACCAGTGAGACTTGGGTAGGTGCAACACTGGGTGGAGCTTCAAGCTCATCCTAGCCATCCATCCTCCTTGATCTGCCGTGGCTTCATCGAGCGGCGATGTGCCTCTCGGATCGCCTCCCTCCCTTCCAGGAGCCTTGGGCCCGATACATGCCATGTGTTTGATCGGGGTTCTAGAGCTTTTGCACCTACCCAAGACGCCACGGCCAAACTGACGGCCAGTGATGGGCCAACACGAATCCAGACCTTCCAGGGCTCCCACATGGCGCTGACGTATTCATGTGCTCTAGCTGGATAGACAGTCCCCAAAGTGAGCTTGTTGAGGATGGCAGCAGGAGCCCCCACCAGGTCAAAGGACAGGCTCGGGGTCAGTGGGCTATCAGGCAGCTGCCAGGCGAGCCAGGTGAGGCTTGGATAGACCGTTAGAAGCAGGATCAGGAACAACGCTACGCCATGGTCAACCCGGCGAACAGGTTGGCTAGGCGGGATGGAGTTCGGGACTTTGCCGAATGCGTTGTAGACCGCCACTTTCATAGACGTTTCGCAGATGCTTGTCCCGATGGACTGGGGGTGCAGCGATCAAGATGTAGCAAGTCAATACGGGAGCAGACTAGAGCCGACTCCATATCAATGTGATCCGCGTGGATGTGCGGATACACAGGAAGGATCATTGCCTTAGCTGCATCTGCCGATGCGACAGCGCCAAGGGAGAAAGCACCAAGCACAAGGATTGGGACGTTCTCGTTTACGTCTTTCCAGAGCCAATATCGGCCTTCGGCGGTGAGCACATCCAAGAGATTGCGCCCATTGCTTAGCTGTGCGTTCGGATCAGCGCCGAACATCAAAAGGCTATGTAGTAGATCGACGTAGCTGGAAGCTTCGTAGCGGTGATCACCCATCCACTTGCTCGGATGATCGAGCATCGAAAGGTTGTGGAGAAAGATACATGTGATGTCGTCAACGGCATGGGGACCATCCGACCTACCCAAGCACACTGAATTCGCTACTTCAATCAACTTCTTTTGCCATGGGTTCGAACAAGCATTCATCCTGGCAAGCTCGCGCTCCATGATTGGCAAGCGTTCGATAGCATTGATCATTCCTGCATCTCCATTCTTTGTTTGAGTAAAATCAGTCAAAGGCAGATGCAACGAAAGTCAAGGGATGAGGCGTAAGAAAAAGGCCCCGAAGGGCCTCTTTTTACATCGACTGTGCTTTGGTCTTTTGCTCCCATGGCTTTTCAGACTGAGTGATCGTTGGCTTGGCAGTGAACTTCTCCATCTCTCCCTCCTGCGGAACACGTCCTTTTTCGCGCATGAATGCATTGAATTTCTCTTCGTGTTGCTTCTCTTCGTCAATGCCATCTCGGTTGATGAACTGCTTCTGATAGCCGTCGTTGTTCTGACTGCGTGACACGCGCTCCGCGTTCTGCGTTTGCGCATGTATGATTTGTTCAATTTGGTCAGAGCGATAGACCGACAGCTTGCTTTGGAAATCGACCTGACTAACCTTCGATTTCAGCAAATCCGGATCGGCGCTTTTGGACAGTGAAGTAAGTTCAGTTCTCAGAGCATCGCTCACTTGGGAGGTGATCTTATGTTCCTCTTGTTTAAATGACTTGACTTGATCAGTCATTGTCATCTGTGGACCTGGGCTGTTTTGATAGAACTCGTTGCGTCTCTTTTGTGCTTCTGCAAAACTTGTCATGAATGGTCTCCAAAGTTGGGGTAAAACTAACGTAAGGCAAACTGGGACCTTGTAAAGCATTTAGCCCCGAGCAATCGGGGCTAATGCTGTAGAGAGAGAGTCGATCAGGCCGATCTGTTCTCTCTCATGAAATCCTCCACTTGATCTGCCTCTAGGCCTCCGACTTCACAGATCTCTGTTCGCGTTGAACCGGCGCGCGACACGACGATCAATGCCTGGCCTTGGAACAGCGTGTTAGCAAAATCGTCATCGTCCATCACCCAGGACAACTCAGTGCCCTGCACTGTTTCAAGATCGAAGTTCTTAATTCGAGCAACGTCTTCAAAGCGGTGCGCCGCATCCTTTACGTCGATTTGTCGGGGAGCGGAGTGGACATAGGAGTTCTGGATCGCGCCGACTCCCTTCTCTCTCAGCTTCTGCATGAAGACAGCATCGGGGTGCTCAGGATCTACCAGGGCGCTATTGGCGTAGCGCTGGAGCATAGCCTGGTTGTTGATCCCCACTGACGCGGTTTTATATGGCGTGAGCCTGGCTTTGCCCAACATTTCTTGGAAATACTTGTATGTGCTATGTGAGCTTTCGTTCTGCATAAGAACTTTGGTAGCAAATAGCTCGAACAAGTTGTGCGCCCCGTGCTCACTGAAATTAGCAAGGAAGGAGCTGATATTCTGCGTCAAGAACACGAAGTAGCAGCCCAAGCTTCGTGCCATTGCGATTAAATCACGCTCTGCTTCGCCGATGACCGACTGAGCCTCATCGATGAAGTTGAAGACAGGGTTGTGCCCTTCAAGGTCAGCCCAATTGACAGGGCGATTTTTGATGAGGTTGTAGACTCGCATTCGCACGATGTCTGCTGTGATCTGTCCACCCACCCCATGGACCATGGTTGGCAAGTTCACCCCGATCCAGAGCTTATTGGTCAACACGCCTTGAAAGTCGATGCCTGTCTCGGTGTCGGCCCACAGAACTCCATCCGCGTTTTTGAGATGTCGCCCACGGAAGACGTCGTTCAAGGCGTTGTCGATGTTCGAAGTGATGCTGGTGCGGGTTTCAGGTGCCATCACTGCCCAGGTGTTTGCGAAATACGAGACTGACCCTTTGATCTGGTTGGCTGCATCCGCCACATTCAGATAGCCAGATTTTTCAATGAAGTCGAACGCGCCCCGGAACTCTTCGTGGAGCTCGAACCCTTTTTCCGTTTGCTTGATCTGATTGACTACATTTAAGAAGCGCTGGATCTGACCAATTGTCCAGTAGCACGAGCGCGGCTGCTTCAAAGATGCTTCCAACTTGCGGATATTTGCTCTGGTCTCAGCAATTGCATTTTTGGCGTGCGACAATCGCTCTTGATCACCCTCCAGCTCAGCCAATCGCTCGATAGAAGTGAATTTGATCAACTGCTGTTCTTCGTCAGAGATCAATAGTGCCGTGTTACTGCGAACAAACTTCTCGGCTTCGCATGCCGCTTCAACAATCATCGCTACGTGCTCTAAGACGATGAAGCCCATGCTTGTCCAGAAGCTGCTTTCGTCCTCGGACATTTTGCCCTTTCGCTTCAACTCTCTAAACGCCTGGACAAGCTGTTGAGCATTCATCCCTTGGCTTAGAGACAGGTTGATACCAGGCTCAATCACGATATCCATCAAGCTCATCACTTCGCGAACCAGCACATTTTTGCCGTCACCGACAATGGCTCCTGCCCATTTCGTCAACTTGACCAATGCCATGAACTTTCGAAGCCAGAAGGTCTTGCCGCCACCAGACTTGGCGATGACCAAGATGTGTTGAGAAGTGTCCTTTAACGAAGCCACCAGCATTTTTCCGGGGACGGGCGCAAAGCGATACATCTTGTTGAACAAGAAGCCAGTGGCTTTTCCCAGGGGAATTAGCGGCGTCTTATCATTGAGCGCACGCAACGCCTGAGCGACCCATTGCTTCCTCATCATGCTGCGCGCAGTCTTCTCGTGACGACCGACAGTGAAGTGATTGCTGTTTGACGATGTCTCGGACGTGCGGGTTTCGCGCTCGATCTGCGCATAGCGGATACAATACAAATTCGGCACTGCAAAAATGAAAATCAAACTAAGAGGTGCAGGGAGGATCGAAACAGCCACGGCATAGACAACGAATGAGACTTCGACCTTCAACGCCCTCGTGAATAGATCGAGTGATTTCTCATGCTTAGTCCCTTGCTTACTGCTGAAATAGCAACAGGCAAAGGTGAGGGCTATAAGAACCAGAAAGCCGATTCCAAAAGGAATTAGGCCCGATCCTGTTAAGACCCCTCTGAGGGCATGCATACCAGCTGCGCCAATACTCTCGTCAGCTCGAGCTCTTTCGAGCGACGCAATTCCGACAATCAATGGCCCGACAAGCAAACAGAAGAAGGAACCGATAGCATGTGACGCTGACTTATCGAGGCGAATGGCTTTGAGATACGGCACTGCTGCAAAAAGAGCCAGGTATCCATAAGCTCCAAGGAAGCGACTAAGAATGAAAGCTGCGCAAGCGATCACGGGAAGCGCTGCGAACATCAATGGCATTGCCGACGAGACAGATCCAGTGATCGTGTCTTGAGGAAGCACTGCGCCATCCATGGGCTTGCCAGAACGCGTGATCTTAGAATTCTCAAAGCGAACGATCATGTCATCAGTGGCGTCTGGCATCCACGGCTCAAGGTCCTTCGAATGCTTCAAATCATCGCTTACGTGCCAGCGGCCATCGGGGAATTGAATTGCCCCATACGCTTCAACAATGGCCTGATCTTCCTCTTTGACATCGACCAAGATGTTGCTCGGCACTTTGATGAAGTCATCGAACGCGCCGACAACTTCATGAATTTCGTCATTGGTGCGCTCTTGGATTGACGCTTCAACATCAACAAATCGCTTCAAGCCCGGGACTTTGCCGAGAACACTCAGCACCTGAAAGATAGTCGGGATCATAGTTCACCCTCCTTTTCCATCACCTCTTGGCACTTCGGATTGACATCGGAGCCAGTCTCGATTGATTTCTGATACTGCGTTTTGCACGCCTCATATGACGGCGCGAGACCTACTGCGCTACCTACCTTGTTCCCGAGTGAACCTAGGCCCAGCATCATCATGAAGGCAAGTAACATGAGAGTGATGAGGGCTATGCTAAGCAAGCATGCATAGACACCTACATAACCCGTCTCTACTCGTCTGCGTATATCGGCCCTTTGACAGTCTCTCCCCCAGCCCGCCTGCGTCATGACCCCGTCCAGCGGGTAGCGGTCTTTGTGGAAGTAGTAGTAAGTGCGAATAACATCGGGGTGCAACGGACCCAGTCCCTTGCTTTCAACGCTTCCAATGAGAAGCCTTCCGTGAAGATGCATCCAGCGCGATCCATCCGCGCTTTTGACCTTTGTTCTAAATTGGCGAAATAAACTTTCGAACACACTGATCTCCTATTTTTTGAGTGGTAGATCAGCAATAAGCCAAAAAGCGAAAAGCGCAACATATTAGCTGCGCTTTTTGTCTACTTTAATTGCTCTGCGAAGTGATCGAGATCATTGTTAGCTTTGTCTACCCAATCACTCCGCTTTGCCTTGGGTTGTTCAATTTGTTGTCGCATCGCTGATCGCTCTTTGGGTGCGCGAGCAACCGCTTTGGGTGCAGGTGATCGGTC
This sequence comes from Stenotrophomonas sp. YJH_SMC_16, assembly GCF_059367875.1. Taxonomy (NCBI): domain Bacteria; kingdom Pseudomonadati; phylum Pseudomonadota; class Gammaproteobacteria; order Lysobacterales; family Lysobacteraceae; genus Stenotrophomonas; species Stenotrophomonas sp. YJH_SMC_16. The sequence goes on from NZ_JCAFRH010000005.1 coordinate 46,268, forward strand.
TACCTTCTGAGGCATCGGTGCAGCCGACCTTCGCCGTTCCTCGACAATGGGCGTCAAAGCCACTTCCTGAACAGGCTCTACGACCTGGACGGGCTCGGAGGCTTTGGGCGCTTCCTGCACCTGAGGTGGTGGCGCAACCGGCAGTGTGGAAGGCAACTCGACCTGGTGCGGCTCAGGGGTCTGCTCGCTCTCGTGTTGCGTCCAGACCCATGCACCTGCTCCCGAAAGAGCGGTGAAGACTGCTATGGAAGCCAGGATCTTGAAAGTTGGCTTCGATAGGGCTTTGGGATTGGCAACAGGTGTGTTCTCGATGACCGTGCTTTGCTTTTCCCGATCAAGCTCAGCATCCTGGATCTGCTTAATCTCTTCGTGCTCTGTTCGCTTCGCATCTTGTGCCTGCTTCCATGCATCTGCCTTATCTTTGGCGCGCTGCGCTTGTTCCTGGGCAAGCTTGGCAGCCTTGGCCGCAACCTCTTTGGCAAATCCGCTAGTGGCTTTTGCAGTTGCCTTGGCCGCGACCTGGGTCTGTTTCAAGCGCAGATCCATCTTCCGATCTTGAACTTTCTGCTCATCTAGAGGGTTTGGAAAAGATGGTCCACCCTCTTTTTCAGCTTTAAGCTTTGCAGCTTTTTCCAATAGTTTTTTTCGTTCGTAATCACTGATACTCATCTTGATCTCCTTTTGAGATAAGGAGAGCCCCGAAGGGCTCCACTTATTTCAACTCCGGCAGTGGGGAGACTAAGATGCGGTGGGGTGTTACTTTTCCGCATTGATTGTCGAGTTTGTGTTTTTCCAAAGCTGCTCGCCCATTGAGTTCACCGACGACTGCCAAGCACCCTGCTCCACCTTCGGTTCGAACAGTCAGCTCATTTTTTGACGACTTCAAGATTGCGCTCAGCTTGTCGAAGAAGGCTTTGGTCTTTTCGTCCGGCTTGACTACGGATGCGGGGTCATACTCGATCAGTAGACCTTGGAATTTTTCCGTGGCTTTGCCATCAGCAGTGGTCTCAGTCTTCACGTCCACTGTGGCCTTCATTCCCGCCAAGCGGGCGGCATCTGCGGCTTCACGTGCTCGTGCCAGCTCTTGCTTGTAAGCAAAGCCTCCACCGATCAATCCGCCCGCCGCACAGCCTTTCAGCGCACCGTCCTTGCCTGCAAAGATGGCCCCGAGTGCACCACCAGCTGCGCAGCCAATTCCCGCACCTTTCGCGACTGTGACTTTGTTGACCGGAGATGCACTTCCACCGGCAAGTTGATCAATGGTGGCGCATCCAGCGAGCGAGGAAGCAAGCATTGCGATCATCGTTAATTTTAGTTTGTTCATTTAAATCTCCTTTGTTAGTTAGGGTTGTTGTTAGTTTTGGTGAAGCCTTGACTCTGCATCCCATTCAATATTTCTCGGCTCGATCTCACTGCCGGCATCGCTTTTTCTTGGATCGGTTCACCGTTCAATGCATCTGAAAGATTGCGAACAAAGGCCTTGGTCAGATCAGTGCTTCGTTCGATGTGCCGCTCGGATGCCTCGTTCATTGCCTGGACTCCTGCACTTAGATCAGCAAGAAGTTCTCTACGAACTTCTGCCAGTCGCTTTTCCTCGCGATCAGCAAAACCCCTAAGCTCTTGCATTGTTTTTTCATGGAGCTCATTGAGCAGTTGGCTGTTCAACAGTCCATCGACAGCTAGTCGCACCAACTCATTGACGCTTGTTCTTTTCCGAATTGCCATTGCACTGAGTGATCTCAATTGATCACTCTCAAGTAATACATTTCTTTTGATCAGCTTCATAAATTCTCCGTTTGGCATAAATTGACCGTAAGGCGATTCCGTGAATTGGCAAGGGGTCTGCTTAAAACTATTTAGCGAAAGATGCTGAGGGGAATTGAAGGCATTAAAAAAGCCCCTTGTCGGGGGCTTCTTTCAATCCTTGCGGTGCAAAGCTCTCAGAGGCTCTACACAGGGCGCGCGGGGGTCAGCGCGGAACACCCCAAGGTGCGTCATGTGTATGATCTAGACTTGTGAAAATGACGATGCCTTTGCCGTTCCGCCAGCCGACGCTTCTGCCTTTTCTTTACGCTCCTGGTCTTTCTTTTCGATGCTGACTCTTGCGCCGATCTCTATTTCTGCTTCACTGAAATGAGATCAAGCAAGAACCGGAGACGACAGATTTTATGGAGACAACAGACAAAATTAGGATCGAGCAAGTGAACGAAGCAAAGCAAAGTTCGCTTGATGATCCGATCGCGATTTTCAGCCAAGCCATCTCTGAACTATCGGCTCGCCAATCATTCCATCTGCCAACAAAACTTCGTGGGCAGTTGAGATCGATGCAGACCTCCTGCCCCATCTGCCAGACCGACTTCACCAAGGAATCATCAATCGTCGTTGCTCAGATCGTTCCCATTGAGCACGGCGGCCCGGATGACTTCTCGAACTGCTTACTGTGCTGTGAGCGCTGCAATCGCATGCGCGGCACTTCAGATTTGCTCAGCCTGGGCGGTGCGTTCTGCAGCCCAGCTGCTGCCCCACCCCTTCCATCGCACGGCCGCGTCCTGGGCTTTTCCCCAACTGACCTGATGCAGCGCCGCGTCGAGCTCCTGGCGCGCTCTGCCAATCACTGGACGCCCCATACTCGCAATTCGATGAAGAGCACAGTGTTGAAGCACCTGGCCAAGCGTTGGGCTGAGCCGCGCTTTCGTGTCTTCGCGCACCGCAGTTCTGAGCTAGCTTTGGTTGGCTTAGGCTCGCGCTCAGGTGACGCTCAGAGCTTGGGTGCTGCTCGTGTGCTGACCAAATTTCTTGGAGCCGATACGGTGTCTGTGGGAGCTTCTAGCCAAGTGTTCAAGGTTGCCCCCGATCTGTTCTTGCCACTGATCTGGTCACTCATCGAGCTCAACGCCTTGATGGTGCCAGTGCGAGTCCCTGGCAAAAACGCACATGCGCTCGGTAGCGAGTGGCAAGACTTCTGGCCAGATCATGTTCGGTCTGTCGCTGCGCTCAGATCGCGCCTACGGCCTAATCATGCCAGCAAGTTCGGTGAGCTCGCCCGCTGCCCTGACGCATCTCGCGTCCTTTCGGATAGACCAGACGCGATAAGAAAGCGTCGGAAAAGTGCTGCGAAAGTTGAGGCTAACCGCAGCCAGCGGCTCGCTGTCTATCACCATAAGCGAATCGTCGAGGCTTCCAAAGACGGTGCTTATGCCGTCCTGGAAGCTCGCCTTTTCTCACTACTCTAATTAGCAGAGCTCCCAAACGTCGGGAAGATGATCGTCATAGCTCGACGCCAACCCCGTATCGCTCTCATCGGATATTTTTTGGATTTCAGGATATCCAAGCCAGGTTTCAACACCAAAATCATCATCCGGGATTGAGTCGATATCAATCATTTCCAAAGCCTCTGCCGGAGAGTCGGCTTCGACTTCGATGTAAGCCGACACTTGCACAACCCCGTTAACCTCAACCGTGTATTTCATGATCCGTCTCCAAATCTTGGCGGGATGCCAAGCTTCGAAACGACGATATCCGTCACCTCAAAATCAGGACACGAGAACACCGTCCCTATTCCTAAATGCTCGTTCAGCAACAGACATCACCTATGAAAGACCCCGCATAAGCGGGGCTGTGGAGTGCTGTGAGCTTCTATGAAAATTACCCAGGCTGGACCGCACGAGCTGAAATTTCGTCGATCCAATTCGCTTGGGCAATGCCGGCAGCTGCTTCAATCGCGCAATCGACAGCGTGAACGCTAATGTGCTCTGTCCCTTGCTTCTCCAACGTGACTAAGCCGAAAGGACCATCTACTCCAAAGAGGTGGAAGTCACCCTGCACTACCGAGCACGCCTGACAATGGTTAGCAAGGTAGCGCGTGCCCGATCCCTTCGTCGTCGCCATAGCCATCCATGGGGCAACTGCTGAGATGTGCCGTGCGGCTGGAAGGTTGATCGACTCCACAAATCTGAAAACGGCTGCATCTTCGACGGAGAGCTCTTCGCCGTCATCGAAGCGCTCAACGAAGCTTGGCACCCACAAAGCGCTGACCGGCACCACGGCTGCGCATGTCCAGCACTCGTGTTTGGTCGTCAGCACTGCAAAGTTTGGGGCCAGGATGCTCGATCCAAGCTCCGGGGACTCTCCCAACGGCCCTTGACGCGATAGCTCGATCATCTCACTACCTCCCGACGCATCGACTTCACGGAATGTCTCTCACTTCCCACTGAATTAAGATATCAGTGCTGCTAATATCCAAGATCTTCACGAGCAGTGCCATGGTAGCGTTGGCTTTAGCAATGACAGCTATCTCCCCCACCCCAAGTCTCGCAAAATGCGACGGGTCCTGGTAGAGCACTGGATCAGGGATATCACCAAACTTTGTGATATCCGGCGCTAAGCGCACTGAGTCATTGTCGGACACAAGGTCAATGCGGTCGAGTGGCATCGAGAGAGGACTGATACTAAAGCTGATCTTTCTGTGATCGTCTATCGAAAATTGAACCTCGAACTTCTTTCCATTCTTGACCGAACGAATTCGGCGCTTCCCATCACCAATCGCTTTACTAAAGTCGTCGAAGGGAAAGGTCACAGCCTCAATTCTCTGACGGATTTCAAGCGGGAAAACCTCAATTTTTATCCCGCCATCGCGAAGAGAGTTCATCCCATTTGCATAAATTCGACCATTTGGATCTAGAACACCGATACTGACCGTTGATATCCCAGACTCCAAAATCAACGCACAGCAAGATTTTTTGGGTTGATCGACGCTCATCTCAACGCAGGGCTCGAGTGTTGTATGGATCTTAGCCCCGTTGAGTTGATCTACACTCAGCTTCTCAATGGCAACTCGTTCGGCGTGGACACCCTTCACCTCCCCTTTGAAACCCGTTGACAGCACACGTCCATTTTTAGATATGACTGCGCCAATCTTCGGGTATTCAGGGCACTTCAACATTTCCTGTATAGCTCGATCAAAGAGCTCGCTTTCAGTTAGGCTTTCCAGTGTTCCAATCGTCATTGAACTAGACTCATCTCTTTGATGGAGGCACGTTTACTTCCCGTTTTTTGCGCTCTTTCCACGTCTCTACCACGAAAAGGCAAAGGGAATGGGCGGAATGGACGACAAGGCGCGCGTGTCTTGGAGCGACCTTGTAGGCGCGTTTGTGCTGGCCGTGGGCACTGCCCGCATGCGTTCGATAAGCACCGAGCCCGTCAATGATGGAGCTTAGCCCTGACAGCACACGCTTCAAGTCATCGTCTTCCAGCTGCTCAGGCGACAGCTTCAAGTGCTTAGCAACGACAACCCACAGGGGCTTCACTGTCTGACTCGTGGGTAGGTCCAGGCGCTCAGTGGCGATGTAGTGCTTACAGAGAGCTTCGACAATGGCGCATGCTGCCGTGACGGCAGCAGCCGGATCACTGTCAATGAATCTCACCGCTCGCTCAAACTCTTCCTCCACTTCTGCGACCGAGAAGTCCTTCAAAGCATCGCCGAACGCCTTGCTTGGAGCTGTGACAGAGTGAGCGCCCAGAATGCGGCCGCCAAATCCATAGGACAGTTGATAGCGAGCAAGAATTTCATTGATTCGCTTGCGAGCAGTGAGCTCTTTGTCGGGATCCCAGGTCGAGACCTCACCATCCATCAGCGTTTCAATGAGCTTGCCAAGGATCGTGAAGGCCTTAGAGACATCCTCCTTCCCTTCTCTCACAAGCCAATTTTGAACCTTGTCAACGCAATTTCCCTCAGGAACATCGCCAGAAGCGCCTGCTTCGTAGAGCATCGTCTCCAAGCGTCGGTGACTGTAGTAGTAGGAGCCAACGACATCACCAATGGTGGCAGCCAACGGCTTGGGGAACTCTTTCAGCATGGCTTGCTCCGGTCAGTAAGGAGTTGGCATGGCCGACAATGCAGCCTGTCCGTAGAGCATAAATGCAGCGCCGAGCGCATAGATCAGCCATCCATATGCTGGGCGCACAAATGCGACAAGAATCGACCCGAAGATCATCGGGATCGCCGTGATCCCAAGGTAGTAGCCCCAAGTTGACGGAATCGTGCTTACCGAACTTGGCGACTCCTGGAACTCCACAAGTAGCCCGAAGGCGAGCCAAGACGCGAGAGGCCCCAAGAACAGAAGAGCCAGCCCGTGCACGAATCGCATTCGCCTGCGAATTTTAGAATGTGGCATCTAGAGCACCTGCCGATAGACCACACGCTTGTGCTCGTCGTTGGTGTAGCAGACCAGTGATGCCATCTTGCCAAAGACGCCTATCTTTTCTACGTCCCATTCGTTCCTATATTCCGGATAGGTGTGCAGATGCATGGTGTCTCCCTTGACGAAGTCAGGTCGCTCAAAGGTCACACCGTAAGCCATGGCAATCGGGCCGTAATTTTTAGCTTCCTCTACTGCCACTGGACACTTCGAGGGCAACGCATAGCTTGCGTATTGGGAGGAACGCTTAGCGATCTTACGAACATCTTGTGGGGACATGAGCACCGAATACTCGGTGTCTGTCTTCTTCTCAAACAGTTGGGTCTGTCCGTAGACCTCCCGCCTGTTGACTAGCGGCGCACCCTCGACACTAGCCAGGCGGCAAGCCAATGTGTTCTTCAAGGCGGTGAAATCGTAGTCCGTGCAAAAGCTGGGATCCGCTGTATACGCCCCTTGATCAGCATCATATTTGACCTTCGTCGTGAATTCGAAGAGATAGACTTTGCCGGCATCAATGCCAACAGGTAGAGATAGCTCCGCTTTCCGCTTCTCATAGTCCGCGGTGGTTTCGAACTCGCCTTTTGCCACCTGGTTGCGTGCCCGGATGAGCTCCTGGTAGAACCGGATGGGAGGATTCAAACGAACCGTCTCACCATCGAAGGCTTTGCCTACCCAAGGCTCCTCTGTAATGACAATCGGAGGCTTGCTGTTTGCCACGTGACCGGAGGTTGTTGAAGCCGCGTCCTGCTGACAACCTACAAAAAAGACGCATAGTGCGGCCAGGACGGCCGGTGAAATGGTAGAGCGCACGAACTTCCCCTGTTCCCTTGACTACAACCGCATTGTAAGCGCTACGTGAAGGCGAGGGTGTCAGATTTTTCCTGACACCCGGCGGACGCGCTGTGCGCTGGATCAAAGACGATGGGAACTGGTGACTTGCATTGCTGAGGACGGACCAAGACTACGCTGGCTCGCAACGCGTTCCTTGAAGCTCGGTGGAGCTTCCACTTTGTTTGTCTGGAACTCTTCTTGGGTCAACATAGACTCATCAGCGCGCTTGGTATGCGAGCACCTTTCCACGACACGCCACCCATCTTCCGTGTTCTCGTCATCGTATTCATCGTATTCGACTCGATCAAGTCGAAGGCTGCTATCTGAGATGATGTATGAAGTTCCGTTTTCATCTGTAATAACAGCACCAGCTAAACCAAGATGATAGGCGGTTCGGCCGCGTATGCTCTGCAAATCCCAGGCTGGATCTTCTCCATTGGCATATTCAATAAGCTCATCGTTGCCACTACAGTCGTCAAACTCAATCGCGCATGTCCACAGATTTTCCCACTGTTCTTTATCGTAATCCAATTCAAGGCAGGCTTTTTCGAACGCAGACCTAATATCTTCCCCCCTAACAATTAACGGGTTTCCATGCCTGTCAGACATGTAGTCAATAGAATTGGTTGGTGATTCATCCAGGTTATGAAGCATATCGGTAGTGAGCATATTCCACTCATCTTTAAGCTCTATTCGATACGTTACGTCACCAAAGTGATCTAGAGCGTTATCAGAAAAGCACAGTCCACGAATGAGGTTATCCTTCGTAAAATCATCTAATGGAATTTTGCAAAGATTTTCATTGTCAGTGCAGTGATATAAAAACATGAGATCTCCTAATTATTTGAACAACCTCATTAAAACGCAAAACTATTCTTTAGCAATGTTTTTTGCCATTTATTCGTGAGAATTCGCTCGCCATAGGTGGCATCGCAATGAGCGCTCACGGCGGTAGACTGCTGCACATGCAATGAGTGATCTACGCACCTAATTCAGTCCGCCCAGGAGGGCAAATGTCTGTCATTACAATGATCGCGGGTGCTGTCAGCACCGCTTCGCTTATTGCCTTGATCCACTATGTTTGGAGTGCCCACTTCCAGCCACAAGCGTTCGTTCGCCGCGCCCACATCCAGTCGGGCATGTCACCCCTAAAGTGGACCTACTTTGGCCTTGCGTGGCTAGGCGTTGCCATCTTCATCTATGGGGGCACCAAAAGCGCTTTGTTTTGGATGCCGGACGACTGGGGCTGGACAGACGAAGACGGAGATGTGCAGCCACTTAGATCCTACTTCGCGGTTGCGGCAGCAGTCCTGCTGACGTTTCCTGCCTTAGGCTTCATCTACCGTGCAGCAGCGGATCGATGGGATGCCATTGAGCGGAAGAGCCCTGGTTCGTGAGCAAGCGACTCGGGCCCGCCCGGGGCGATCAATGATCGCGTGCGAAGCACCCAAGGCGCGGCAGCACGAAGTTGTCGTGCGAATTCCATCTTTGATTTGATGAGCTGCTGGACTTCCCAACGCCGACGTTCTTCTCTCTCTACCAGCCACTGCTTGGCCCGTTCAACGGCACGCCATTTATGAGCCTCGATGGCCTGGCTCTGCAAGAAAATTGAACCTTTGCCCGAAATCAGAACCGTGTCTCGTCCGTAGACGTTGACCAGGCCCTTCCGTGCTGCTCTGTCAAAAGCATGATCAAAATCAGACTGAGCGTAGCCCGTTAGTTCGTGAAGGAAGTCTGCTGGGGAGCAAAGACCAAAGCTCTCTTTAGCGGCAAGGCAAACTTGGACATGTGAGATATAAGCGTTCATATGAGTCTCCTTGGTTAGACGAATCGGCGGACTGATTTGGTGCCATCGAAGCAGCAGAACTCAACACGAGTCTCAACTTGCTCGTCACTGGTCCGGCTACTCGTCATCAACCCTTTGAAGCGCTTCCAATAAATGCCCAAGGAAAGCTTGGGAAGTCCTAAACCGTCTTTACCTATGCGCTCTCTAAGCTGTTCGGGGGTAGTGATGTCTTTGAGTTTAATTTGAGTGTTCATAAGTGATCTCCTTACCTTATATTCATTGAAAGGCAGATCGAACTTTTGTCAATAGATGTAGCAGTAAAAAACCGCCTTTCGGCGGTCTTTTTTTTACACATAGCAGTTGAGCTCTCGCTCGGGCCTTTGACCCAATGGCATAAACAGCCCGTTTTCTGTGTAGATCCAAAGCTCTTCGTCTACGACATTTGTAGACGCTGCCTCATCCCAGACAAGCAATCTCTCCTTGATGCTTGCTCCAGTTGAAAGAAAGACTCCCTCTTTGATCGAAATAACTCCGGCCTCACGAGCCTTGCAGATGAGTCTCTGAATTGCGTTGATTTTCATGTGATCTCCTTTATTGAGTGGATGAATCAAGCAAAAGGCAGATCGAACTTTTGTCAAGCTTTCAGGATCTAATCAGTGCCTCTAAATCAGAGGATTGGTGCTTACCCGACCGCCAGCACCTGGGAGCGCAGCGCAAGGCGACCGATGGGAGACACAAAAAAGCCCCGGCGAAGGGGCTCTATCTTGAACTTGGGTAGGTGCATCAGAGCCTTCGGGCCTGGGCTCTTTGAGTGGCCGCAGTGCCCTGGCTGTCAGACTTTGCTTGATCAACGCATTGATTGAAGCTCTGTTGGATTTGGATAGTTGAGGCTTGAAGCTCTCTCATCTTTAACTTCGCTTCGACAGCTCTTACCATCGCCGACTCCGTTTCATCAAGACTCTCACAAGCGGCGTCTACATCAGATACAGGAATGAGCAACTCAATAATTTCTTGATGCCCACCAAAAGCAGCCCAACCCAATGCTTGCGAGTTATGAGACTTAGGATCCGAGACAGGAATTAGAATTTCAGCCATTTGCAGATATCCTAATTTCGAGGCATCCCATAGAGCATAGCGAATTGACTCAGGGTCAGAGACAGGGATGAGCATTTCAACGATTTCTTTGTGTCCATTTTCTGACGCATACATCAGTGCCCTTGAACCATTTGCTTTAAAATCTGAGACAGGAAGGAGCATTTCAACGATCTCTTTGTGTCCCTTTTCAGCCGCATGCAGCAAGGCCCTTGAACGATCTGCCATGGGATCTGAGATAGGAAGAAGCATTTCAACGATTTCGTTATGCCCGAAAAAAGCAGCCCAGCCTAATGCTCGTGAGCGATCGTTGAGATCTGAGAAAGGAAGAAGCATGTCAACGACTCTGCTATGCCCTTTTTCCGCAGCAGCCTGCAATGCACAGCAGTGATCTGCCAATGGGTCCGAGACTGGCAATAGCAGCTCGACCATGTCGACGTCTCCATGTTCAGCCGCATAGCGCAGAGCTTTCGAATTCAGAGCCTTGGGGTCAGCGTATGGAATGAGCATTTCAACCAAATCTCTGCGACCTATTTCTACGGCATGTCGCAGCACGTAAGAGTTGTCTGCTTTGGCATCCGAATGCGGCAAGAGCAAATTTATGATTTCACTTCTTTGGGTGGCCACAGCGCAACGAAGCGCTGCGGAATTTCCCGTTCTAGCGTCTGCTACCAGCAGGAGCCTTTGAACCTGGTCAGCTCGTCCTTCTGCCACGGCTTCAATCAACAGGCGCTCATTTGTCATCGGCGGGCTCATCAGAGTCTCCTAGCCTGGGCTCTTGGAGTTGCCGCAGTGCCCAAGCTGTCAGAGCTAGCTTGATCAACGCATTCTTTAAAGCTCTGTGGGATTTGGACAGTTGACGCTTGAAGCTCTTTCATCTTCAATTCCGCCTCTATAGCCCTTATCAGTGAAATCTTTGAATCATCAAGCTTTTCGCAAGCTGCTTCCACATCAGACACGGGAATTAACATTTCAACAATGTCTCCGTATCCTTTACATGCGGCATCCCTTAATGCTTCTGAGTCACTTGCCTTAGGATCTGAAATAGGGATTAGCAATTCAACAATTTCCCTGTGCCCACAAGATGCGGCATCCCTTAATGCTTCTGAGTCACTTGCCTTAGGATCTGAAATAGGGATTAGCAATTCAACAATTTCCCTGTGCTCACAAGATGCGGCAACCCTCAATGCAGCTGAGTCACGAGCCTCTGGATCTGAAAAAGGAAGCAGCATTTCAACAATTTCTATGGCCCCCATTCCCGCAGCCCAACACAATGCCTCTGAGTCATTTGCTCGCGGATCAGACAGTGGAAGCAGCATTTCAACAACGTCTTTATGACTTTTACGTGCGGCATCCCGCAGTGCTTCTGAGTTATTTGCCTTTGGATCTGAGAAAGGAAGCAGCATTTCAACAATTTCTTTATGGCTTTCACGTGCGGCATCCCTCAGTGCTTCTGAGTTATTTGCCTTTGGATTTGAGAAAGGAAGCAGCATTTCAACAATGTCTTTATGCCCGTTGAAAGCAGCCCATCTAAATGCAATTGAGTCGCTGGCTTTGGGGTCTGATACAGGAATAAGTAATTCAACAATTTCTTTATGACCCCTTTCCGCAGCATGACGCAGAGCCTGCGAGTTATTTGCCTTAGGGTTTGATACTGGAATTAGTTTTTTAACTATTTCTACTTGCCCACACGCTGCAGCTTGAATTAGTTGCTCTTCATTAGTCATAGTGATCTCCTTTTCTCCAGTAAAAGGCCAATCGCATTTTTGTCAATACCCCTTAATATAAAAACTTCAACAAATAACCAAGAGAGCAAAGACTGCCCTCACAACCGCCGCACCTCAGCACGCGCATCTAGAGCTGGTGTCGCCCGATGCAGGAAATAGGCTTCCAGGCGTTTAGATGCCGCAAACCAAGCTCTCTCCCAGCAATAGCTCACAGCTTCCCCAGGACAGCAGTGCAGATAGAGAAGCCCCAGCAGGCCCTCGTGCTCCTCCTCCGCAGCGATTGCCATGGCTTTGCTGTATTCAGTTGGGCTACCTGGCCCAACGCTCCCTGCCCTAGCCCACCCAATCATCCGTAGGATCAACTCTGGGTCTGTGCCTTGCCGCAGATGGCACCAGTGTTCGATAGCCTCCGGGTCAGAGAGTGGATAGAGCACCAGGGCGGCTTGGACCCGAGCGTTCATTGCTGCGACCGCCAGCGCTTTCGAGTGCTGAGCCTTCGGGTCAACCTGGTCCAGCAGCTCATGCAACGTGACCAGGTCACCCGTTCTTGCTGCCTCGATGAACTGCTCTTCGTGACTACTCATCTGCGTCACCCATGTATCTAGCCTTAGTGACTACGAGGACGGTCTGCTCGCTCCTGAGCACTTGTGCCCCGAATTCTGCAAGGGCTATCAGCCCTGTTGTCCAAGGCTCGCCAGGGTCATCCAAGAGCTCTTGGATTGTGTCTCTGAGGCGCGGCGGCACAGTGATCATCGAACGATTTGTGCGAACGCCCTCCGCAGTGCGGTAATCGCGGAGCCGGGCTGTGCGATGGAGCTGCAAAAGGGCTTCACCCCCCTCTCTGGGCCGGTCTTCCAGGTCAAAGTAGGACTGCCGGCACTCGTGGTCACCAGGCTCAGGTGCAGACCTCAGCTCGACGTTGACCCGCTTCTCGCTGCGATGCCCGGGCTGATGAATGACGTCTAGCGCGGTATCGAGATCTGGAAGGCGTCTCATAGATCGCCCCAGGCTCGGCTGTCAAAGCCTCTCACTGCTCGCGCAATCGCTTTGATGTCCTGCTGAGCGTGGCTGGCTCTCACCCCCGCCCGATCAAAGACAGTCTCCCCGTAGCCATAACACGAGGCGAAGATTGCCCGATCCCTCACGATCAGCGCCCCGGGAGGAAGCTGTGCGAAGCGCTGCCGATGCTCTGAGCGGTCCGGATTGAACCGATTTGCCACAACGATATGGGGGAGACCCTTCTTCCGCACGAGCTCCATCGTTTTCAAGAACACGACAAAGCTCACCGCGTCTAGGAGCGTTGGGATGACATATACGTCAGCCTCAGGAACAAGACCGTTCTCAGGTAGCTTTGGTGGTGTGTCGAAGAGGTGGAAATCGTGCTGTGCCCGTGACTTCACGACACCTACCGTGAAGGGCGTCTCCCCGGCCAGCCTTGCCCAGGCAAGGGATGAGCCTTGGACGTCCAAGTCAGCGACATAGACGCTGGAACTTGGGTAAGTGCACTGCAAGCAGTGAGCGAGATTGAGGGTGAGAGTCGTGCGCCCTACTCCTCCCTTTCCATTGAGCATGCAGATCTTCATGAGAGCACCGCTTGGACTTGTGATGCGCGCTGACGGTTCCAATGACCCATCATTCGTCTATCTCGATCTTTAGCTCGGTTCTTTAAACGCGATGCTCGCTCTTCTTTTTGGTTTAAATGAACTTGATAGAACTTGATCGTTGTGTCGATGTCATATTTGATTTTCATACTGATCTCCAGCCAGGGTTATTCCCTAACTTGAGAAAAAGGCAGTTCAAACTTTTGTCAATAGTTTGGGCTCCAATTACTTGACAAAACTTCAATCGGCCTCTTAATAAATGAAAGGCACTCAAAGCCCCACTCAACAAAACCGGAGATCAACATGTTCAAATATCTTTTCAATCACGAAAGCTTTTTAATTTCGGCAGGCTCACTGGTCACACTGGCTGTTCTTGCTTTGCTGAGCTGCTACGCGGTTCTCTCTGGCATCGGCCGCTTGATCAGCTGTGCCCTGGGAACGGGCGCATGAGACGCCTGATCACATGGCTGGTTGTCATCACATGCTTGATGATCGGATTTGATTATTTGTCAGAGAAGGCTATCGGAAGCATTCGGACAATAGAGTCGTCGCTTGCAAGAATGGGATCCAGATAAAGTAAAGGCCACTTAGAGTGGCCTTACTCTTGCCGAATTGGAGATATGGAATTCAAAGATCTCTTTCCAGAAGGATCCTCAAATTCAGTGCAGAAACAACAAGCGATTGAGAGACAGAGAACCGCCGACGAACCTCTGCGTAGGGCATGGACGGATGATCCGCAATAAACCTCGCCACCGCAATACGAGTCTCCTTAATTATTTCTCTCCGCATGCAAGCATTAGACTTCGCCGCGATCTGATGCACACGCTGCCTGCTTATTCCAAACATGCGGGCCAGGTCTGAATGTTTCTCCTTTCCATTCTTTAGCCGTGAAACCAATTTCGCTTTCTTGTTCCTAGTCATGCGCTTCATAGTGGGTTGACCCGTTGGTTCCGGGCCTGATCAATCAGGTTGCGCTTCCTGGCGTGTGCAAGCTTCAATTCGGTAGACTTAGGAATTAGCACTACCTTTGTCACGCCCTTCTCAGCTGTCAGCTTGTCGTCGCCGTTAATGGCCCAGGACTTGACCAAAGGATCGTTACCAGTGCTGACAATGGCCATAGACTTCTTAAGCTCGTAACGAAACTTCTTGAGCTCTTTCTCAGAGCCGCTTAGAACCCGCAACTCATCAACCGCGATGGGATAGATCACTCTGTGAGATGACAAGTAGTCGTGCAGCCAAAGCGCCAACTGATTTTTTCCGAGTGCGACCTTTCTTTCCAAGTCATTGCAGATAACTTCATTACCAAGCAGATCCATGACCTTTGGGTTGATTTCGATCTCGAAATGGCCTGTCTTCTCGTGACGCAGCGCTCCAACCAGCATCGTCCCAAAATATCGGTGCGTGTCCGTCTGATACCTGACGGTCGCTCCGACAAGATCTTCAAGCCGCTGGAGAATAAGATCTCTGTTCGTGCCACTTCTTGAAGACATGCCTAGCATATCGATGAGACGGTCTCCGCTGACCCTCACGACGCACGAGCCCTGCTCTCTCGTGAGAAGCAAGATCGATTGCCATACAATCGCGTGCAGCTGATTCAGTCTTGGCCCTTTGTATGCGATCTTAGTTCCCAGAACGTGATGCGCGGCTATGCTTCCGGACTCAATCCGCTCGCCATTAAACCGTGCCGTCCCGAACAGTGCAGACCTTACAAGTCCCATTGGAACCGGCGCAAGCGCAAGCTGTTTTTTATCTTTCATTTATATCCCCTTATCTGTTCCAATCACAAATAAGGCGAATATGATTTTTGTCAATAACGAAAGGTTTTAAAAGTGGAGACAGCGCTTCATTGACACTGCGCACTTACGCGGACCCGATGCGCACTTGTGCGGACCAAATGCGCACTTACTCGGACCAAATGCGCAGTTGTGCGGACCAAATGCGCAGTTACGCGGACCCAATGCCTCCGAAAGCCTTGGCGCATAAGGCCTGCGTTCGCTTAAGGCTTTAAGGTATAAAGGTTAAAGGGCGCTTCGCGCTTTTTTCGCTATCGCTCAGGGAAAATCAAAAGCAAAAAAGCAAAGCAGTAATCTCTTGTCACCCCTTCCGCCTTTGCCCCCTGGGAGGGGGCGGCGGGTAAGCTGGGGCTATCGCTTCACCCGGCAGCTGCGCTGCGGCTTCGCCCCAATGGGAGTTGAGGGGCCGCTTGGTTCGGCCTGGTGATGGGCGATAGCCCGTTCCACAGCCAGCCCCCTGGGGGGCGTTGGCGCAGGGGGGTTGAAGTCGGGGGTGATCTACGTTGTGATCTGCTTGCTCGCTTTGAGCAACAAGGGGATCAAGGATGAAATCACACATCGTATTCGCAGGAATTTTGCTGCTGAGCATTGCGCACTCGTCCCATGCCCAGGATCTTGGGAACTTGGCTTTCGACAGGTTCAACAACACGGCCAAGGGCCTGTGCGGCCCAAGCATCATCGAATACACAGGGGTCAATCAAAACCGAACTGATGGCCGCGTTGGCGGATGGAACTACGATGGAGAGGTGACGATGAAGGTCACGTCCGGGCAGAAGGTCATCACCCCGCCCTTGGGTGTAGGAAGAATCACTGCCGTGTGCCTGGGAGAGTCTCGGCCGATCCTGGTGGTCATCGAAGACAAGGCACCTTCCAAGCGATTTTTCAAAGCTTACGACGCGCGGAGTCTCGCCCCAATCAGCGAGAAGGAAGGTTGCAATTTCGTGTGTATGGAAGAAGCTGGCGTCAAGATCCCACCGAAGCTTGCTTCGTTTGATCCGCCGATTGACTGACCATAACGACGCACTCACTCAAGAAGAACGCCCATGTCTTTTTCAGAACACTTGCAATTGAAGGACGGCGAGACGCTTCGCCTCGACAGCTCGCGCGAGACAGGTTTTATGGGGAACGTTGACGTCGACAATTATTCAATCCTGAGCGCCGATGGCGAAGTGGTCGGCAAGGTTGAATACACTGTTGACACTGCCGTCAAAGGCTTGAAGGTGACATACAAGGTCGTCCAGACCGATCTTGAAGGCAAGACTGTCCTGCAAAAATTCTGGTAGAGCATGCCGTGCTGCAGACGAAGAAAGCCCCGGAAATCCGGGGCTTTTTTGTAGCTCAGTGCCAGCCGCTATCGATGCGATCCAGGTCGTAGTCGCGACCAATTTGGTGAGCGGCCTCGAGAGCTGAAAGATCGCCATAATGCTGTTTGAACTCGGCTTCTGAGAAGCCCGCTTCGTCGATGCTGATGCCAAACATCTTGGTGAAGTGTTCGTTTGCTTCTTTGAAGAATTTCGTGCTCATCATGTTGCTCCAGTTGAGCCAATTGCTCGCGATGAGTCGTAGGGAAGCGGCAAGAACGCATTGCACTGAAAGCCGAAACGCAGTGGAGGAGCGCGGGCGCTTGCAATGCGTTTAGCGACCAATCTTTGTCGCTAGCTATTTGCGAATTGGACCAAATAAATTGTGCTAGAAACCCTTGCCAAAAGAGTCAGTTGCCTTAGCCTGGTCAAGAGGAGGCACTTATGACTAATGAAGATCTGTATTTCGAAGAGACGGCGCTCACACCTGATGATATCTATCCGCCCTTTAGGCGGTTCGTCGCAGAACGGGACGGAGACGGGCTGCTCTTTAGCGTAACCGCTGATCAGACTGAGGCGGAAGGCCATTTCAACGACTTCGAGATCATCGATCTTGTCGATCTGGCTCTCATGCAACACCGAAGCATCTGGATCGGCTCATGAGCAAGACCGACGACTACGCGCGCAAATTTGCTGATCTCGTGATCCGCAGTCTGGAGAGCAACACAGCGCCTTGGACGAAGCCATGGAAGCCCGGCGAGGTCCCAGTAGGGCCGCACAACGGCGTCACTAATCGTAGCTACCGGGGCGGCAATTTCATGAACTTGCTCATGACACAGCACGAACGCGGCTATCAGTCTGCTGAGTGGTTGACGTTCAAGCAGATCGGGGAAGCCGGTGGCAAAGTGCGTAGGGGCCAGAAAGGCACGTCGATCCAGTTCTGGAAGACGACAGAGCCAAGTGCAGAGCAACTGGCTGAGGACCCAGCGGCAAAGAAGCGCATGCAGGTCTTCTACTTCACAGTCTTCAACCGCGATCAATGCGATGGCTTGCCTGGGCCGAAAGCCCAGCTCCAAGTTCCTGAGAAATGGCGACATGAGAAGTGCGAGCAACTGATGAGCGACTCGGGAGTTCCGTTCAACTTCAATGGCGGTGATAGGGCTTACTACCGTCCTGACATCGATCAGATCTTCATGCCTTCGAAAACTGCGTTTAAAAGCCAGGACGGCTTCTATACAACAGCCCTTCACGAGCTAGGCCACAGCACCGGCAATAAAAATCGGTTGGGGCGTGATTTATCGGGCAAGTTTGGTAGTGAGAGCTATGCTATCGAAGAGCTGCGAGCCGAGATCTTCTCCTACATGACCGGCGAACGCTTGGGTATTGGACATGACCCTGGTCAGCACACGGCCTACATCAAATCCTGGATCAAGGTCCTCAAAGATGATCCCAAAGAGATCCTCCGCGCGTGTGCGGATGCAGAGAAGATCTGCAATTTCTTGAAGGTCGAGCGCTATCAAGAACTTGAGCAGAACAATGTCCAGGCGCAGGAGCTAGCGGGTCAAGAGCCCCGTCAAGAACGGCCGGTGCGTAACGCGAGGGCGAAGACTGTCGATCCGTTGGCACCCGAACTGCTCGACGATCAGATCAAAGACATGAAGGCGCGGCGCAAAGCCAAAGAACTGGCGGTAGCGCTATGACTGAACGACTGCCACAGATCCATAATTCAGACCTGGAAGAGAGCCGGCAGTGCTACACACAGCCCGAGCAAGACCCCCGCCCCAAGCTCTTCGATTTTGGCAACCTAAGCCCAGAATCCCAGGCCATTTACGATGCAAGCCGCGCCGGATCGCGGTTCGATCACCTCATTGATCATGCCTTGCTTCTCGCTCGCATCCGGGGTGACAAAGAACCGCTTGTCTATGCTTCTGAGCCGGATGACACGCTCCCCGGGACCGCTCTCCTGGACGCTGTCGAGAACGGGCGCTGGAACGAAGCCAGAGGCCTTATCCGCTCACATGTAGACGTCAACACGACCAATGCGTTCGGACAGACTGCGTTGCACCTGGCCGATGACCCTGGGGTAATTGATGCGCTACTCCGTTTCGGAGCGAAGCAAGACATCGTGGACGACTTCGGTAACACACCGATACAAGCCGCCATGGAGCGCGGTGATCGCGATGCACAGCACTTGATGGTGAAATACCGATATGGAGCCGATTCGAGCGCCACCTCGATGCGCCGATGATGTTCAACGCTTAAGTCGGTTCTTTAGGACTTGACCCCTCGGTGAGCTCAGCTTGGCGACGTATGCAGCTTCTCCCAGCAGCGCAACCATGTTGCCGTCCCGATGCGGCATCTCAGGCCAAATCTGATCGGGGATCTGATCAAGGTAGATCGGTAGTTCAACCTCATCGTCCGGGCCGAGAGAAGCATAGAAGTCAAACGACGGCGGCTGCCAGCCATCTAACGGCAATGCCTTATTGACGATGATTGCGAATGCTATGGGATAGCACTTCATGATCATCACTTGCGAGGCAGTCTTAGTCCCGATGTAAGTTATAAACAGATCACGCGCGACCGTTCGTCCAGCGAATGGATAGACCCAATAGCAGACTCTACAATCTCGCAAGAAGGTCGATTGGTCGTTGAGCACATACTCGCCAAATTTCTGCGGGTCTCCCTCGTTGTAGCGATCGATGCCTAGCGCACAGATGTGACCTAACACTGCCCTGGCTACGAGTTGCGGCTTGACTCGAACGGTCTGCGATCCATCAAGCAGGATCGGTGTTCGCAACATCGCAGTCACCTGGTCTGCCATCGCCACGAGGGCCTTGTCGTAGCGTGACAACACGACGCCATTGCAGCGCTGGCAAAGGCTTCTGAACTTGATGCCGTCTGGCATCTTGGTGCCGGGAGGCGCCTTCTCTGCACCCAACTCAGAAACGAGATGGTTGAGTCGCAGAGCGATGTTTTGCGCCAGCGCTTTAGGCGGGATGTGATCTTCGGTCAAAGGCCCTACGGCGCCACAGATGTTGCACCTACCCGACTTTGGACCGATGACATTCATAACCGGCATCTATGATTCCCCAGGTCTTCCATCTCAACCGCGACGCTTGAACTTCAGAAACTTCGACTCATCATACTTGTGATAGCCGACTTCATCCGTGCTGAACGAGTATTGAACTTCGGTTACAGATCTGACTTCCATCGAACTAAGATCAAGAGAGAGCGTTTTCTCGCGGTTGTCGGAGTCTTCCCAGCCATCCCTATGGTCATGCGGCTCCTTGCCGTTCCACATGATTTCAGGCTGCATGAAGAAGTGATCCTCGTCATTATCCATCAGCTGCGAACTTCTTCCGAATTTGTATTGGATCTCCGCTCGATCTACCCGAGATGCCTTATGGAAAAGCACCACGTTGCGACCAGTCTCGTGCTCCCTTCTCTTTAAGGCTTGCGCAGATCTGAAGTAGATTCCATCAATTGAGACGCTCCGATGCGTCGCCAAATAGTCAGCAATCGCTTGGGTGATCAAGTAATCCTGCGCTTCGTTTTCAGGCATCACGGGCATAGTGAGGCGTTGCGTAAGTGATCGCAGAAAATCACACCTAGCATGTTCGGCCTTGGCCAGAGGATCAAAGAGACTTCTTGATGGGGATGGAACCAAGCGACCCAACTCATCAAGGTTCAAGAGCCTCAGTTCGCGCATGATTTCGAAGGATCCGACCAGCACCCTGCTTCCGACCGGTGGGCGCACCTCGGCAAGAGCCACAGTTGCGTCAGTTGCTCCGTAAAATACGGAAACACCGGATGAGTTCATCCTTCCCGCTCTTCCCTCACCTATAGGCAACGGTCCAAGCTCTCGCTCGGGATGCTTCAAAGCCGCTTCAAGCTTGCTGTCACCTTGGAACACGCGTGCCCGGAAGAGTTGACTCACGCTCTTCCCCGGCCCCGCAGATACAAAGACGTCAAAGCCCTCGGCGGTAACGTCCTCTGAGACCTGGCCGAACACCACGTCAAAGACGTCCACAACATCAGGATTGATGAGCCTTGCCTCATGCTTGAGGCTCTGGGAGACTCGCTCCCACTGATCACCTATTACAGCTCCTAGCTGACTGCTCCTGATGTAGAACGGATCCGCTTCGTCTAGATCACCTGTGCTCAAGCGACCGAGCAAAACGTCGGCAAGATCATTATTGAGCTCTTCTTCCACACCTGCCAGTTCCTCTAAACAGGAATGGATATCGTCGCCTGCCGGCTCGCGATCATGATAGACGACCGCATATGCGTCAGCAGTTCCTTCGTAGAACGTTTCAAAGGCCGCAGCACACTTGTCAGCTAGCTCATCCAGACTGATTGTGGGGCCCTCTTTTGCACAGTAGTCGCAAATTTCAATTTGTTCGCTAGCACCGATGATCTGTGCCAGAAAAGCATCTCCGACACAGCCATCGCAAACTCGATTATCCTCATTCATGAGCTGCCTCGGGCACAGGCCACATCCTGACCATCTCGGAGAACAGAACTTCACCGCGAGCACGGACTTCGTCTTCGCCCCAGGACTCCATCTTGTGGAAATACTGGGTGAGGTTGAGCTTCGAATACGTCAGCAGCTCCGGCTTCTTCTCGCCCCAGGCCTTGTGCTGGAGACCACTATTGAACTCGCCAGTGATGAGGGTCAGGTTTCCCAAGGTGTGAATGAGCAGGTTGCGCCGCGCAGCAAACTTCATCCTCTCCACATCATCAGTCAATGAACCAGGAAGGGGCCAGTGCTTTTCCCACGACTGGGGCATGACATGTTCGACCGTGAGATTTGTAGGCATAGTCAGCGCCTCGCTCTTGCCCGACCGGAAACGGTCGTCCAGCGCTTCCAGGACCGTCCTAGACTTCGTGACAGTGCGACTGGTGTAGAGCGGCTTCTCAAACACCGCCACACGTAGCTCATCGTCTGTGGGGAACTTGCTACTGTCACCGACACCCCGGATCAGCTGCTCGCTCACGGACCTTGCCGTGAGTTCGCCCGACCGTTCTACTGCCTTGATGAGGTCAACAAAAAATCGGTTGTAGTTCTTCGGTGTGAGATTGACGATCCAACGACGCATCAGGAACGATTCGAGGACTACCAGGATCTTGTTGAACTCAGCTCGGTTGTCCGGCATCAGCCGCGCATAGCTGTAGAGCAGGAAGGGGTAGACAGTTGCGGTGTTGATGGCACTCAAGCGACGCAGGAACAGGGCAAGCTCTGGATGATGATCTGGGCTGTAGAACTCCTGGAAGATGTCGCCAAACTTCGCCAGCTGGATGATGTGCTCTGACGGACTCTTTGGCGTATCAATGCCGACCACCGACACATCGGCCGAGTTCTCAAAGAATCGCTTGTATTCGTTGAACAGATGCGTTGCTCGCACCTCTTCTCTGAGCATCATGCTCAGGTAGTGGTTGATGAAGAGATCGATTCGTGGCCGCTTCAACCGGCCCTGTGTCACCTCCTCACGCCAGTAATCGGAATCGATCCGACGCCAGTGCTTCTCGTGGAGCCTTTCAACGTCTCCCTCCTTAGCCCCTGGCTGCTGGATAGCCTTGCGGAACAGGAGGTTCTTGATCAGGTCGGCGGGAAGGAGCGGTTCCCCTCGGTGGTTGAGCGTCTCAAAGATCAACTGGCTCTCGTCCCCAGCAGTGAGGTCGATGACAACTAGGAGCAACCCTTCGGTTACGACCTTCCAGATGCACTCGATGCGGTCTTCCGGCTTGGTCTTTGCAAATTCATCGGCACGATCCACATCGACATCATCGCCATTGACCCAAGCAGCAATGTTCGCAGCGAAGAAGAGATAAGCCTCTACCAGTCGGTTTTCAGCCAGGGTCTTGTCAGCCTTGACCAGAGATCTGACCTCATCGTCAGACGAACATGCATGGATAGCCATGAACGCAGCTCGATCCGCATTTGTGGGGAGAAGCTTGTATTTCTCTACCTCTTCATCGATATCGAGCACACCGTTCTCAACCAACGCGCCAAGTCGATGAGTCTGCTTCTCACTCCCCACCTTCCGGGAGAGGTTGCGTGCAGCCATCAAGAAGAGCTGCAACGTGGTGAAACGCTGCTGGCCGTCAATCACCAAGCGGGTCTGCACAGCGCCGGACTGGCTGGTTGCCAGCTCAAACACTGCTGCCCCGAGGAAGTGCGGGTGGGCACTGCCCTGGTAGAGATGCTTGTCCAACAGCGCTTCGATGTCCTCCCAAAGAGGCATCCAGTTCTCATCCTGCTTCCACACATAGGGACGCTGGAAGAGCGGGACTTGATACTGGACCGAAGGTTCCAAGAGCTTCCTAAGATTTCGTGTTGTCGCTTCCATTATTTATGCTCAGTTGGGGCAATCCGCGCTTGGCGCACGAAACGCGATATTAGAATTCTCAATTTTTGGTGCTGCCTGAGCGAGTCAGCCGCTCGGCCCGGTTGGTATGTTGAACTCGCGACCAAACGTATTCAGCACCTCTTGCGCCAGTTCAGGGTTGCTCTCACCCGCAACCATGATTGTCACAAGGACCGAAGTGATCCCGATTGCTTCGATGCTCTCAAGAGCATGGAAAACATCCACATCTGCATATGAGGCACCAATCTCGTTGGTGACCATGTAAGGCAGCGCAATCTGATTTCCCCCATGTGTGAAGCTATGCAGATGGTTGATTCCGTTTTGGTGTTGCATGGAAAAGATAGGGAAGCTTCGAAACGGCTCTTCTCGCTCTATGGCTTCGACCATCACGTTGGACGGCGGAAGTCGATCATGCGTGAGGAACTGGCCAGCCTGCTCCTCGGTCGCCCCAAGGAAGAACCAACATCCTCGCCTCAGCTTCTCATTCATGGGCCGCACCAGACTCAGCGCGCTGCCAACTAGGTCCGGCCCATAGTTCCCGATCAACAGGGTGGCTGCTCGTGCATCATCATAAGCCGCAGCAAGAAGGGATACGGCAACTCGATGAGCAAGGGTTGCATGCTCAGCCAACTGCAATCGCCCACGAATTTCGCCTGCACGGTTTAAGGCGTCGTTGACTTGCACCGACTTGTCATGGCTTCTCGTCATGGAATCACGATCCTATATCGCTCAGCCACGTCGCCTTTCCCTCGAAACCGCGTCCCGTTGAACTTTTTAGCCAGATGAGCGATGCCCACACCCGTTTCTCCACCGCCCAGCAAGGTAACCGTCTTACACCGAGGATGGTGCTCTTTTACGTCTCTCATGAGACCACGCAAGAGTGCTGTGCCAAACCCCTTGCGATCTTGCATCTTGGATGTCGCGAAATGGCCGATTTGCAACTCCGTCCCTTGGTCAATAAAAGCAAAGTTCTGAATGTGACCAGCGTCCAGGCTACCAATCCTAAGTCCAATTGCACGAAACGAGTTCGCTCCAACCGCACCCCATACGCCAAACTTACCTACTTCATTGCAGAGTGCAGCCCAGTAAGCAAAGTCATCATTCAACGCCCATCGAATCTCCTCAATGGTCTTACTGTCCAGATCATGGATGCAGAATTTCGTTACTCGCTTAGAATTGCTCACAAGGGCTTTCAGACGTTCGCGTCGGGCACGAAGTGCGTGGGCGTCTCGCAACGAAATAATTCTGCGAATGATCACGCAGCAACCCTATGTTCGTAAAAGGGATGTTGCTTGTCGTCCATGATGTCCTGCATGCTCTGTAAATTATTTGGGTCGGGATTGAGCCAAGCCGTGATGTGTTCTGGCTTGAGGTTGATGACGGTGCGGTCATGCCCCGCTTCTGCAACCTCGGGCTCCGGATCGTCAGTTACAGCAGCGCAGCTGTAAAGATCAGTCGCTTCACCTTTGGGGTCTGTCCAATGTGACCACAGGCACGCGATGAACATCGGCTCGTGCGTGCTTGGGTTGAACTGAACTTCACGAGTGACACCGTCCCGTTCGACCATCTCATAAAATTGGCTGGAAACGATGAGGCCGTGGGTGTAGCCAAATTGTTTGCGCCAAAATCGGGTCAAGTTGTCCCGGCGAGCGTTGTAAGTGCCCGAGACCTTGCCATCCTTTGTGCGGTCAACGCTGACGGGCTTGCCAGCGGGACGGCAGTGATAGCGCATCGGCCGAACGACAAGCTTTCCCTTCTCAGAAATCAGCACGGGCACATACCAGTCCGGCCACATGCGATTGTCCTTGACGGGATCGAGCTCAACGCGCTTAGCGTCAGCGATCCATCGCTTCATTTGCTTGATCTTATTCGTTGCAATGCGCTGCTCGTTGAGTGCCGTCTTCGTCTCTTTGACTGCAAGCTTCCTTTCAGCATCCGCCAAGCGCTTTGCTTGCTTGAACATCTCTTGTTCGCTGGCGTTGATCAAGCTGCTTTTGTAGTCCTGCACAAGCTGTTGGATCTGCTTTTCCAGATCGGTCTTCGGCTTGTTGAAGCCGCGATCCATGCCCTTTGGGATTTTTATTTTTGGGGAACTCTGGCGAGCGAGGTAGAGCTTGGCGAAATCTTTGATGTCGACGTCAGCATTGAACTGATCGACATAGCGGTGGTAGTCCGTCCAAACTTCTGCTGAGTAGCACATGGCCTATGCTCCGAGTTCTGACAGGATTTTTTTTATGCAAGCCTCGGTTGCTTCGACATCATTGAACGCCATGAGCGGCGCGAGATCGAGCGAAAGCTCTTGGCTCTTGTCTGCAATTTGAAAAAGGATCCGCGTCACCGCGTCGAAGTCAGCGTCAAGCTGCTCCCAACTAATCTTGGCTTCGTCGAAGAGCTCTCGATGCTGCTCGCGCTGGGTCGAATTATGAGAGAAGAGCTTGTTGCGAAACACGCGATATTTGTCGCAGATCGCCGCAGCTTCTGCTTCCAGCTCTGCCGGCACTTCTGTGCCATCTGCTCGGATCAAGCGAGCGAGTTCTGGGATCGAAGCACTTCCCTTGCTGTCTTCCAGCACCGCCACCAATCCCACGAACGTTGCGAGCTGGCAGGACCAAAGAATGGGCAGCGTAACGTCCTCCAAACCGCTGAGCCGGTCGGTCAGTCGCCTGGGGCTGTCTTCACCCAATGCAAGATTGAGTGCTTTGCTAATCGCGTGAGCCTGCCGTGTATCCACGAGTCTAGAAGTGATCAGGCGATAGACCACCACAGTCTTCGATTCTTCCATGTCCATACGCCCCTTCCTTAGGTCACTGCGCCCGGCTCATCTTCGCAGGCAATGCCGTGCCGGGTAAGCATGGCACTGATCCGTTGAGCGACCAACTTCTGGTGTGCTCCCGCGTTGTCCTCAATGACATCTGCCAGGCCTGCGAAGACTGCCCGGAAGTCGCCCGAGCTGGAGTGGGCCTGGATCAGCAAGGGAAGGTCGGTTTCAAGCGCGTTGAGTTGAGCTTCCAGCGTATTCAGCTTCGCAGGCATCGGGCCGGTCCTTCTTCATCAATGACTTATGGAATTGGTTAGTAATTTAACTAACTGAGTTCTAAGCTAGCGCCGTAGCAGCATGCTGAGGCCTGTCAGTCTCAGCCCGTGATTCAGCTTTCTCGGACTCTCCCACTATGCACCCCATCGCCCCTCCAAGCCTCCTGGGCGCTTTCAGCCCCACCGCACCTACCCATGCACTGCCCGTCCTGCGTATGCGCGTCTCTTGCGGCTTCCCTAGCCCAGCAGAGGACTTCTTCGGGGCCGAGGACACGCTCTGCCTCAATCAGCACTGCATCAGCAATCCAGTGGCCACGTTCTTTGCCACCGCTGAGGGGGACAGCATGACCGGGCTGGGAATCGACGAAGGCGACACGTTGGTCGTTGACCGCAGCCTAGAGCCGAGGCACGGGGACATTGTCCTGGTGCTGTGGGAAGGGGGGTTCATGGTCAAGCGGCTTGCCATGAGCCGGAATCGTCTGGCGCTCCACTCGGGACACCCGGACTACCCTCCTATCCTGGTGCCCCCAGACATTGAACTGGATGTCTGGGGTGTGGTGACTTGGTCTTTTAAAAAGCAGCTGAGGCGATGATGCGCGAGCGTATTGAGCAGTGGAAGAGCATCTTCCAAACCGACGAGAACAGCATCTGCAAGCAGCTATCCGGAATGGCTTGGGACCTTGCCGTGTTCACCTGCCTAGTGGAAGCCATCGACCAAGCTCCAGATGGCCCTCAAGGCAAGCAGCTAAACGGAGTCATGGTCAGCATGCTTGCCAACGGTTTTTGGCACAGCGCGTTCTTGGGCGTCCGTAAACTGGCTGACAAACATCCCATTGGGGGTGCACGGGGCGTCTGCTCGATTGGAGGCCTCATCGCTGATGCGAAGGCGGCTCGTGAGCTCATCACTAGACGGGTTTTTGTAGAAGAGATTGCCGGCCTCAACTATGACTACGTAGCCACTCGTGCACGGTTCGAAGAGTTCGTTCGCGCTCATCCCGCTGGCACAATCGTCTCCGGCCGGAGGTTCGATGAAGAACTATCGATCCGTAGGCATCTCGAGTTCGACACGCTGAGCGGAACGACCGAGCAAAACAGAACGGCTGATGATGTGATTCGAGAAGACTTCTTTGTTGCGCTGGAACAGCGTATGGCAAGGCTTGAAGGTGTGGTTACGCACACGCACATCGACGTGGCTCATGCGGCTACGGAAGCAAGTCGGGCAGGAAGGCAGTTGGAAAGCTGGCAGCTTACGGATGCAAAAAATGCATTCAGGGACCTTGCGCAAACGGCAGAGATCCTAGGTAGCGCCCTTTGCTATGACGGCATTGGCTCGGTCCTTCCAAGGCCCCAGTTCGATCAGTTTGAGCACATCGAGCAACCACTTTTCAGCGGCGACCCCGCAGTTCTTCACGCGAAGTGGGATGAGCTGTCGGCTGAGATCACGCGATGGCACGATGTGAGCGAGATCAGGCTGTGAGCATGATCGCTCTCCAAGACGGGAACAACTTCTACTGCTCTGTTGAAGCAAGCTTCGATCCCAGGCTTCGCGGTAAGCCTGTGTGTGTGGCAAGCAGCGGGGATGGCTGTGTCATTGCCAGGGACGCATTGAGCAAAAAGCTCGGTGTGCCCATGGGTGCGCCAATTCACCAGATCCCACCAGACGTGCGCCGGCAGATCACTTTTCGCTCTGCAAATTTCGCGCTCTACGGTGACATCAGCACCAGGATTGCGTCGATCTTAAGAGCCCTCTTTCCTGCAATCGAGCAATACAGCATCGATGAAAACTTCATTGACCTGGCAGGCATCCCCTCAAAGGATCACGAGCCTCTCGCAGCCGAAGCCCGTGCTCGTATCTTGAAGTGGACCGGCATTCCCTCATGTGTAGGCATTGGACCGACGAAGACGCTGGCGAAGCTCAGCAACAAGAGGGCCAAGTCCACTGTGGAAGGTGTAGTTACGACGATGCCTGACGACCCTGCCCTGCTCACATACCCAGTTGAGGATGTTTGGGGTGTGGGAAGGAAGCTCACTGCAAGATTGGGTGCGGATGGCATCCTGACGGCTGGCGATCTCGCTGCCACTGACGTAGACACTCTGCGTTCTCGATATGGTGTTGTGCTGGCACGCACGCAGCGGGAGTTGCAGGGCATCTCGTGTGCAGAACTCGAAGAACACGAGCCACAGCGCAAGGAAATCATGGTGTCTCGGACATTCGGCAAAGACATCACGTCACAGACCGAGCTGATGCAAGCCATTGCCACTTTCGCACAGCGAGCCTGCGAAAAGCTTCGTTCAAGGCAGCTGCAAGCAGCGGGCGTATGGGTCTTCATCCAGACGAACCCTTTCAAGCAAAATTTGCCGCAATACAATCCATCAAAGTCGTTTCGATTGCTGATGCCGTCTGCTGACACCAGGGAAATTCTGATGGTTGCCCAGGGGCTGGCCAAATCCATGTTCAAACATGGCTACGGCTACAAGAAAGCAGGTGTCAGCTTGCTTGATCTGAGCCACATGGATGTCCAGCAAGGAGACCTGTTCGCCGGGGTCGATCAGCGCAGCAAGGCCATTATGGATGTCATGGACCGGACCAACCAGAAGTTCGGCCGAGGCTCTATGGGCTTTGCTTCCACGGCTTGGCGTCCAAGGGGAAAGACCCTTGAGAAGCCCGCCTGGTCAGTCAAGAGGGACATG
Source organism: Stenotrophomonas sp. YJH_SMC_16 (assembly GCF_059367875.1). Taxonomy (NCBI): domain Bacteria; kingdom Pseudomonadati; phylum Pseudomonadota; class Gammaproteobacteria; order Lysobacterales; family Lysobacteraceae; genus Stenotrophomonas; species Stenotrophomonas sp. YJH_SMC_16. Next base: position 74,688 of record NZ_JCAFRH010000005.1, read on the forward strand.
CTCTCACCGGCTTACACCACTGATTGGAAGCAGCTCATTCGCGTGAGGTAGGATCAGCCTGAAATGGCCCGGCCGCCCCATCGATCACAACTTCCCCCATGACGGCAACGGGTCAGATAGACCCCACCCCAAAAGCATAAGGTGCTCATGATGGATGACATGGAACGCTTTCGTATTCGCAACCTGGTGCTGAATGACATTGACTCTCAGCTACATGGGGCTGACAGCTTTCAAGTTGCGAGATACAAAATGTTCTTGGCCATCAGGCATCACATTCCGCAGCTCGCGCACGCACCTTATTACCCACCCTTTGGTAGCTTTGAGAGCATCCCAGGGACAGCCATGGTGCTCGATAACGCCCTATCGAGGGCCATGAAAGAAATTGCAAACCAGATCAACAGTTTCGGGCAGATGATACGCAATCTTGAAGCATGGGATCTGGTGATAGAAGGCCTAGATTACAAGCAGATTTTTTCCCTCGCGATTGAGCACATTGAGCCGCTTGCCAATCTCGCCATTTCGGCGACACAAGCAATCCGAGGGCAAATGATCTACGCCACGGTCGAGTGTGGCGCACTGACCAATAGCATCATCGGGCAGCCGCTTCGCTGGGACGGCAGCACCCATGTGACCATGAAGGTTGCAAAGTCCGTGGCTGAGAATTGGAAAGCGTGGCCGGAATTAGCAGAGAAGCTGACCCTCCTTGAGGCCCAGGAACTCAACGAGGCAAGCGGACACTTCCGGAACAGCTTTCAGCACGGCGCGCCTCGCCAGCTCGTCATTGGGCTGACGGAGCACACTGAGTGGACCAAGCATGCTGATGGTTCCTTTTCATGGGGAATTGGGACTCAGGATCCCATCAAACTCAAGGAGATCATTCCCCACTTGAAGAAGGCTCACCACGACCTTCTCACGGCACACGAAGCGCTAGTAGAGCTTTCTAAGGAATGGGAGTCTTCTGTGATGAATCCAGTTCCATAGATGCTCCATTGATCACCGCTCGCCCGACTTAGCGGCAAGAAAATGGTCAATGATCTCGGATGCCACGATGGGAATACCGCTTGCCAGGTTGAAGTGGCGATAGCTTGAAAGCGTAGGTTCGCGAGATGAACCGTCATCAAAAGATGCGGTGACCACCTCTGTCCCAGGCCTAATGCGCTCCTCAACAAATTTCCACTGGCTCGTAAGCTTGGAAGGATCAAAATATAGAAGCACGGCCATCGATGACGGAAACAACGAAGAAATCGTGTTCTTGGATCGGAAAGCGGCCTGATTTCTAACCTTGACCAAGCGCCCGTGCCCAACCATCGTCACCTCATCAATAAATCGAGAGCATTCTCCTTCGCCGATTTCGTTGCAGATGATGTCGAGCATCCCATCTACCCACTCACGAGCACCGATGGCCTGGGGCGTGAGTTCATCCTTCAAGTAACAAGCTTCAACCAAGCGCTTCCCTGTGGGCGACAGACTGTCTTTAACCCACAGGCCCAACTGCTCGATCTGCAGCTTGTCATGCTCAACAAGTGATGCAAGGAAGTCCTTTGGCACCATCCTTCCGCTACCAGAACCCGGATGGAGATTGAAGAGCGTGGACACATGTGCGCTTCTGAGCTGCTCGACTTGGTGAAAGCTCAACTCGCGTAGGACTTTGATGAAATGCCGCCGCTCTGACAACACTATTCGCCCAAGCGCAATAGTTCGTGCAAGACGACCATAAAGAACAGATTTTTCTGCTTCCATGTCCTGTTCGAGGGATCGCATGATTGCTACCAAATCCTCAGCAGTCATGGCTTCCGCATTCTCAGGAAAAACATCCCCTACGCGTGCCGCATCGATGAACTCTTGGTATCGCTTCTCGCGTCTTTGATCCATCCATTCTGCAAGGACGCGGGGTCCTTTAACGATCAGGGCGAACGGGTCTCTCGCCGTCTCCAATGCTTCGCCAAGCCAGTCTGCCACTGCCCACCCCCACCAGTTGTAAGTTCAAAAGAACTGAAAAAACTTCCTAGAAGATTAAGGATAGCCTCTAAAGTGGACTAGGAGTGGAAGTTGATCACAGGGAGGTCTTGCAGATTCTTGATGCTCTCAACCATTTCTTCTGAAAACTGAAAGAACTTGTCAGGGTCATGGACTCGATAGCAGAGCTCAAAGAACATGCCATAAGAGATCACGTAGCAAGGGATGCTGCGCTCCACCATCAGCACATTGAGGATCTTCGCGTATTCTTCGCTCTCTCGCTCAAAGACTTCTTTGATGATCGTGATCGCAAAGAGCTGCTTCTGACTGATATCGATTGACTTCTCTTCGCCATTGAGGACGTATCGAAGCGTTCCGTTGCCTGCTTTGATGTAACTTTGTGCACCCCGAACCTGTGCCACAGCTTTCTTGAAAGCGGTCATCGCATTGGTTTGCTTCCGACTGAGCTTCTGCTTTGCGATGCGCTCAACGTTCGGACTGTCCTTAGCTTGGATGATGAGCACTCGATCATCTGTCACCACCAAGACGTCACAAATCTCTTCCTTGTCAGTTGTTCGTAGTGGTCCGTGGTAGATCTGGCTTTGGGGAAAGCACATCGCCAAGCACTTGATGATGTCTTCTTCCTGAAAGTTCCCAGGCTCCTCCCTCTCTAACGTGGAGATGCTGTATCCCTTAGCCCCATGATGTTGATGGAGCGGATACCGAGCATCCTGGATGGCAAGACTCTCTCCATAGGGCGCGTGGACAAGCCTGACTGTCAGTGCCTCTTCGTCGTCCTGGGAGGTTCGCAGGCCGAACCAGATAGCGACTCCATGCAGCATGTTCTGAGCCTCGACGAAGTCCGACCCAAGCAGCTTCAGCCCATCCAGCCGGCCCCTTGTGACTTCTGGGACAACAATCTCCGCTTCGTAGACCAAGAACTCGCGCCCATGCTCATCGAAGAAGTGGACGTTGACGGAAGGACTTTTCAGGGCCGCCAACAGCTGGCGACTCTCGACGTCATCGACCAGCGGCGTGAGGATATTCAAGGGCTCGTCTTCGTCGTCGAAGAACGCGAAGACCAATGCCAGTGTCTCTCGTCCGCCAAGGTCCGCAGGACACACATAGACCTTGATGAAGCCGCTGATCTTGGCCGCGAGAAGGAACTCTTTGTGAGCCTTGACGATGAGGAAGGGATTGCCACCATCAGGATCAGGCGCAGCCATGATGCCGATTGGGTAGCTCAAGACCTGGTGGTAAAGCTCGGGATGAAGGACGGTTAGCATCGGGCGAGCTTAGCGGTGCGGACCCAGTCCGTGAAGTGGGAACTTAGCGTTCAACCACTTCACTTCTTGACCGTTAGTCTATTCCAATCCCCTCCTCAATTTTGCTCCATTGCAAGAACTCTATGTCTGAACGCTCCCCGTAGATGCCATCCAGCGTGAACTGAACTACACCTAGCTTCGTGCCATGAACAATCAATACAACAACGTTCTTGTCTAGCAATGTTACTCGATACTCTGTTCCCAACGATAATTTTATTTGCATGTAGTGCTCCTTATATTATTGGACTACATGCTTATTTATAGCTCGTGCAACAAACTGTCGAAGCACACTTTTTAGCGACCTAATCTAAGCAAGGCAGTGTGGACCACCTTCCAGACCCGATGGCTCATTGGCATTCTTGGATCAGGCCACCGCAGGGTCTTCGCGAGCTTTAAGCTATTAGGCGTCTGCTGACGCCTGCAATCCACAACGATCCCAGGTGGCTTGCCAAAGATTTGATGCCCGTGAGAGGCTGCGACATAGCGCCAAGCTCTCTCATGATCTTCGGCTTCAAGCTGAGTGCCTTCAATCGTGGACAAATGCTGGAAGTCGAATGCACTCGGCCAGCCACCAGCAACCGACTCGTGTTCCTTTTGCCGCCGGGCCAGGTCAACGGTCTGGCCGATGTAGACGGCCCCGCTTTTAAATCTAAGAGCGTATAGATGCCGCTCTCTTGCATGGTATTTCTGATCTCGCTTATACCGCACTGGATCTCCTGATTTGCTGACTTAGAACCAGCAAAACAGAGAATCCAGAATTGGCAATAATTTAGGTATTTATAATTCCATCACACCTGCTATCCACCAGAATAACTTGGGTAGGTGCAACTACCTTCTTACCGTTGAAGCGTCAAGCTCTGCCCGATCAGCGAGCGCTTTGCTTTGCGCCTGCTCTCGATCCAGCCATAGGAGCTTCTGCCGATGCTTGGCTTCAAGATGCTTGCGGTAGGCCTCAATGTAAGCGGCCTTTTCTTCATGCACCGCCCAGGGCTTCTCAATTGCCTTTTCAGGTGTGAGTGCCACGACACGACATCCAGCCCGCAAGGTATCTGACAAGAGCTCGTCAGAGACAGAGGTGATCAGGCTATTGCAAAGAACAACCGGCCGACCCGTGATCTTGTCTTTGAAGACGATAAAGAGATTTGGGTTGGAATGAAGATCGAGACCAACGCCGCCTTCAATCTCCTCCACTAGCCCGCTCTTTTTCTTTAAGACCGTGGCCCACCATCGCAAGATTTGATCTTTGCGAGCCGCGTGGCTTTTGGACACGGAGAAAGGATCGTCATATTTCTTTCGAGCCTCCCGCAAAGCGCTGCTTGTGATGCCAAGGAAGAAAGCAGTCATGGATAGTGTGAATAGAGCATCTCCACTCATCCCATGAAGCATCTTGCGCACTGATGCATAGTCCTGTTTGGCTGTCATCTCTTCGCGCTTTTCTTCACTGGCAAAAAGTGACTCCAACGTTTTCTGGAAGCCTTCTTGCTCAGCCTGTTCGTTTGTCAGTCTTGGCATATAAAAAAGCCGACATTGCTGCCGGCTTTCCGAGGTTCAATGAGAAATCAGGCCTTGTGTGGGTATGCCGGATATTCGTGATCCGGATTCGCTTTCTTCCACTCCTGGAACGAAATCGGGGTGCGGCCACGACCGCTCCACTTCTCGCCAGTCGGCAGCTCATACTTCGGCTGCACACTGCCCTTTTCCTGAGACTGCTTACCGCCCTTCTTCGCTCCGCGAACCTTGTCAGACGGGAAGAACGACTTCAATTCAGCCTTTTGTTCGGCAGTGAAGTGCTGGAAGAACTCAGACATCTTGCCGTGGATGTCCTCAAAGTGCTTCGTTGCCTCGGCAGCAAGCAACTTCTCCTTGTCCTGCTCAAGCTTTTGCAGAGCATCACGAAGTTCTTTCTCTTTCTTCTGAATTTCTGCGTAAGTCATTGCCATTCGATTGCACTCTTTGGTTGATCAAAGGAATTCGGGATGCATCCTGATCATATCGAACTGGCATAAAACTGGCAACGTTCTGAACTGATCTTTTAGCTCAATTCATTGAGTCCGGACCAAGTCTCAACTTGTAATTTAGCGCCGCAAGGCCGGGCGAGTGCTTGCCCATACCATTGAGCTTTTCTGCGGCAGTGAAGTCCCTGCTGTATGTCGCATGGTGCTCGTCATCGAGCTCGTGACCCACAATTTGAGCGCGAAGTTCAGAAGACACACCAAGTCCTTGCAACTCCTGGATGAAGGTTTTTCTCAACGAATGGAAGCCACGTTTAGCCTTCGGCCATTCTTTGCCAATCACAGACAAGTGGCGGCTAAATGCCTTGGTGATCCAATTTCCTTGCCCGTTGAGAGCAGTGCCTTTGGCTTGGGGGAACAGGCGCTTATGCCCTGCCGCTCTTCGGCTCTCAACCCAAACAAGAAGGCCTAGTTCAATCAAAGCTGGATGCAGAGGCACGGTGCGAAGACTGACCTCGGTCTTCACCTTCTGATTTTCACCCTCATCCGAAATTCGGATACAAGCCAATTTCCCTTCATTGAAGACGTCTGTCACCAGCAACTGGCCCACCTCAGAAGCACGAGCACCAGTGTAGAGCCCGATCAGCGAGGCCCATTTGGCGTTTTGGGAGAGCTTTTCGAAGTTGCTGGGTGAGAAGATCGTCTGGATCTGCTCATCGTCATATGCTTTAAAACCAAGCTTCCTGCGCGCACGCTTCTCGCGGAGCGAATAGCTCACATGTCCGGTGGCCGGGTTATCGCCCTTCGGGTAAAAGCCTGACGCAATTGACCAATCGAAGAAGCCGCCCTTTCCGCCTACATAGCTTTGTTTATTCGTGAGCGTTGGCGTGGATGCACCGTTGTCGCGAAGGTGCTGATACCAGCGCGCCAGGTCAGGTCGGGACACAGTGTGGAGCTTGGATTTCGGCCCGAGGAATGAAACCAACGATTCCACCGCTGCAAGCTTGATCGTGTAGGTCTTGGGTAGCGTGCGCGGTTTGATGCTTGCAAGCCACGCATCGCGAGCCTTCTCGAGGCTAATGGTTTCGGTGACTTGGGGTCGAGAAGCGTGTGTACGCCGAACGGGAGTGGGATCAAGGACGCCGATTGCTGCGACTTCCGCAGCATTCGCTTGGGCTTGCGCTTGACGGAAGAGCTTTACGTCTTCCTCGCTATCCATCTGCCACCGCTCTGTGATCGTGCCATCGGCGGCTTGAGTCCGATGCAAAGTGAGATCATTTCGACCTGCACCTTTGCTCAGCCGCTCAACAAGATCTTCCAGATCCTTTTTACCGAACTTCTCCACACTTCTTTCTCGCAGCAAGTCATAGGCCTGAGCATAGCTTGACGCGAGAACGGTTGCGCGCATACGAGCGCAGCTAGTGTCGGCAGTATTTAGAGCGCGTTTGATGAGCCTGAGACCCACAACTGCGTGTAGATCACCAGGAACACGCTGGCGGAAAGAGAAGTTGCCGGAAGCAGCTCGAACGAGATTGTGAGGGATGCGCATGCGGGAGATGTGTCCCGACTTGTGTCCCATTTAACAATCAATCAAATCATGCAAATAAACATATAAATCAATTACTTGCGATGATATGGCGGAGAGAGTGGGATTCGAACCCACGGAAGGTTTGACCCTTCGCCGGTTTTCAAGACCGGTGCCTTAAACCGCTCGGCCATCTCTCCAATCGGGTCCCAGTTACCCGGGCAGCGGCGTATTCTCGCACGTGAAGGGCATTTGCCCAAGACCACCCTTGCCCCCCGCCCTTCGCATCCGGCACGGTGGGGCCTTCACTGCAATCGGAGCCCCCATGGCCCACCTCGACCTGGCCAACCTGCGCACTACCCTGCTGGACGACACCCAGCTGGCCGCAGTGGCCCTGCATCGCACTTTCGCTGGGCACCTGCCGGTCAGTAGTGGGCATCTGGTGGTCTGCGATCCACTGGTCCAGGCCGAGGCGCCTGCGCTGGCCGACTACACCGCCCCGTTGGGTCGGCATCCGGTGGAAATCATCGTGCACAGCGGCCGCCCAGCCCTGGCCGTGGTCTGGTTCAAGCCGCGTCAGGCACTCACCGCGTCTGCGCTGCACTGGCAGATGGCGCGCTGGACCACGCAGGACCTGACCGGACTGGATGAGGACAGCTTCATCGGCTACCCGGTCGACGCCGGCATCGGCTGCTTCATGGATACCGACACCCAGCAGGCACTGCTGGCCCTGATCGAACGGGCCGATGGCGACGAAGGCGGCGAGTGGTCGGATGCGCTGATCGACCATGATGGCCTGGACGAAGGCACCGAATACCGCCCCTGGGGCGAGGACTCACCGCATGGCCTGGTCGTATTCACCAGCGGCTGGGGCGACGGCGTTTACCCAAGCTACTGGGCGCTGGATACGTCCGGCATTCCGGTCGCTCTGGTCACCGATTTCCTGTGCATCCAGGGCGGAGACGGGCGCGACGAGCGCGAGATCGCCGACCAGGCCTATCGCGACAACCTTCCACGTGAAGAAGCGGAAGCGCTGGCGCGGCTGGTGGCGGCCGTGGAGCGGGACGACGCGGATGCGCTGCGCGACCTGTTGAAGGATGCGCCGCAGCGCGCCAATCAGATCGAACCGGACTGCGGCGGCACCGCGGTGTTCGAGGCGATCCGGCTGGACCGTCCGCAGGCATTGCGGGTACTGCTGCAGGGCGGCGCATTGCCGGCGATGCCGGAGCGCCTGCACATGAGCAAGGTGACCAGCTACCTGGACTACGCGCGCTTCCTGAAGAAGCCACGCAGCGCGGAGCTGATAGCGGTGCTGGAGGCACCGGTCATTGCAGCCCAGCCAGCACCGCAGGCAGCCCCGCGACGCAGCTTCTGGGACCGATTGTTCGGGCGGAAGTGATCGACGCCCGGAAACAGCAACGCCGGGCATGGCCCGGCGCTACCGTTGATGTCCCTCAGCCGGCATCCACCGCCAGCGCACCCAGTGCACTGGCCTTGATCCGCTCCTTGGCCTTCTCGCAGGCACCATCGCAATGCAGGCGCGAGGCCTCCAGCTGCGGCGGCAGATGTTCGGCCAGGAAGTCGATGAACACGCGCACCGCCGGCAGCAGGCCACGGCGCGAGGCGAACACGGCATGGCACACGCCCTGCGGCAGCGACCAGTCCGGCAGCACCACTTCCAGCTCGCCATTGCGCACGGCATCGGCGCACACGGTTTCCGGCAGCATGGTGATGCCGAAGCCGTCCTTCACCATGCTCTGCAGCAGCGGGAAATCGAAGCCGGCTACGCGCGGCTGCAGGTCGACCCGGCGCACTTCGCCTTCCGGACCATGCAGTTCCCAGCGCTGGCGTGCTTCGTCTTCGCTGATGCTGAGGGTAACGTGCTGGGTCAGCTCTTCCGGGTCCTTCGGCCGGCCAGCGCGGTCCAGGTACTTCGGGCTGGCCACCAGCAGTTCCTGCACCTGGCCGAAGCTGCGCATCACCAGGCTGCCGTCGTCGTCCAGGCGCGAACGCACGCGCAGGGCCACGTCATAGCCTTCGTTGATGATGTCCACGCGGCGGTTGCTGATGTTCAGCTGCAGGCGCACCTTCGGGTACTGCTCAAGGAACTTGGGCAGCAGCTTGGGCAGCTGCATCTGCGCCAGCGACACCGGCACGCTGGCGCGCACCACGCCGCGCGGTTCCGCACTGAGGCGGTCGACCACTTCGCGGGCGGCCTGCGCCTCGGCCAGCATCGTCTGCGCGTGGCGGTGCACGCTGGTGCCGACGTCGGTGACCGCGAAACGGCGCGTGGAGCGCTGCAGCAGGCGCACGCCCAGGTCGGTCTCCAGCTGGCTGATGCGGCGGCTCAGGCGCGACTTGGGGATGCCCAGCGCACGCTCGGCGGCGGCAAATCCGCCGTGGTCGACCACCATCGCGAAGTAGTACAGATCATTCAGGTCATGCATGCCCGAGTTCCATATCTAGAACAATACGTGGCATTCAACCACCTTTATCCCGCCTTTGCAACAACCTATCGTTCTCTCCGTCGGCGGGGCCACCCCGCCCCCTCCCTCCCAGAACATAGGTGACTGCCATGAAGCTTCTGCATCTCGACGCCAGCGTGCTTGGCGAGAACTCCGTCTCCCGCCACCTGACCGCCGCCGTGGTGGCCCGCTTCAAGCAGCAGATCGAAGGCCTGCAGATCGATTATCGCGATCTTGACGCCAATCCGGTACCGCATCTTCGCAGCAGCTCGCTGGCCAAGGCGGACGCGGCCGAAGCCGCCGATGCTGAACAGGTGCTCGAGCAGTTCCTTGCCGCGGACATCGTGGTGATCGGCGCGCCGATGTACAACTTCAGCATCCCGTCCACGCTGAAGGCCTGGATCGACCGCGTGGCCGTGGCCGGGCGCACCTTCAAGTACACCGAGAACGGCCCGATCGGCCTGGCCGGCGGCAAGCGCGTGATCGTGGTCAGCAGCCGCGGCGGCATCTACACCGATTCGCCGGCCGACTTCCAGGAACCGTTCCTGCGCCAGACGTTCGCCTTCTGGGGCATCAACGACATCGAGTTCGTACGTGCCGAAGGCATCGCCTACTCGCCGCAGCACCGTGAAGACGCCATCGCTGGCGCGTTGGCGGCCCTGCCGTCGCACGAAGCGGCTGAAGCCGCCGCTGCATAAGCGTTCCAGCGTTCGGTGCCCCTCTCTCCTCGTCTGGGCGCTGAACGCGGGCCGGGATCCCCTCCCCCATCCCGGCCCACCCTGGCGGCCCCGCTTTGCGGGGCCGCTTTTCTGTGTCTGGCCCGAGGGCTCGCCATCCACGCACGGTGTGGATCTACTGCACGTGTGCGTGGATTCGGTGCCATGCGCGGCGCTCACCAGAACGTTAGGCTGGGGCCATGAACTACATCGTGACCACTGCACACCGCAGCGAATTTCCGCACCCGATCACCCTGCGCCGTGGCCAGGCGCTGGTGGTGGGCGAACGCTATGAAGGCCCGGAGGGCTGGGACGACTGGTTCCTGTGCGAGGCCGAAGGGCAGCAGCCCGGTTTCGTGCCGGCGCCCGTGATCGGTCGCACTGCGCAGGGTGACGCGTTTGCCACCGAGGATTACTGCGCACGGGAGCTGGATGTGGATCCCGGGCAGGTGCTGCGTGGGCAGCGCACGCTCAATGGTTGGGCGTGGTGCGTGCCGGAGACCGGCGAACCGGGATGGGTGCCGCTGGAGAAGCTGCGGGCCATGCGGTAATCGCGGGGTTCATCCACGCATGGCGTGGATCTACTGAGGCATCGGTGAATTCATGCCGGGCGCGTGCAACATCCTCCAGTAGATCCACGCCATGCGTGGATTCGGTGCCGTGCAAGCATGGCACCCACCAGAGCCACAGCGGTGCCATGCATGCATGGCACCCACCCGATCAGAGAATCAGGCGATGGTTTCCAGCCCACCCATGTACGGGCGCAGCGCTTCCGGCACGGTGATGCTGCCGTCGGCGTTCTGGTAGTTCTCCATCACTGCGATCATCGCGCGGCCAACCGCCACGCCCGAGCCGTTCAGCGTGTGCGCCAGTTCCGGCTTGCCGGTGGCCGGGTTGCGCCAGCGCGCCTGCATGCGGCGGGCCTGGAAGTCACCACAGTTCGAGCACGAGGAGATCTCGCGATAGGTTTCCTGCGACGGCAGCCAGACTTCCAGGTCGTAGGTCTTGATGGCCGAGAAGCCCATGTCACCGGTGCACAGCAGCACCTTGCGGTAAGGCAGGCCCAGCTTCTCCAGCACCACTTCGGCGCAGCGGGTCATGCGCTGGTGTTCGGCGTCGCTGTCTTCCGGGCGGCTGATCGAGACCAGCTCGACCTTCTCGAACTGGTGCTGGCGGATCATGCCACGCACGTCGCGGCCGCCGCTGCCGGCCTCGGCACGGAAGCACATCGAGTGGGCGGTCATACGCAGCGGCAGGCGCTCGGCCTCGACGATCTCGTCGCGCACGATGTTGGTCAGCGGCACTTCCGAGGTCGGGATCAGGTACCGCGTGGAGTCGCCCACGGCGGTCTTGAACAGGTCGTCCTCGAACTTCGGCAGCTGGCTGGTGCCACGCAGCGAATCGGCGTTGACCAGTAGCGGCACGTTGGTTTCCTCATAGCCGTGCTCACCGGTGTGCAGGTCGACCATGAACTGGGCCAGCGCACGGTGCAGGCGCGCGATCGGGCCGCGCAGTACGGTGAAGCGCGAGCCGGACAGCTTGGCCGCGGTCTCGCCGTCCAGCCAGCCGTTGCGGGCGCCCAGCTCGACGTGGTCGAGCACCTTGAAATCGAACTGGCGCGGGGTACCCCAACGTGCCTGCTCGACGTTGTCGTTCTCGTCGGCACCGGCCGGCACGTCATCGGCCGGCAGGTTCGGAATGCCCATCGAGATCGCTTCGATCTTCTCACGCAGCTCGTCCAACGCCACTTCCGAGGCCTTCAGCTCGTCGGCGAAGGCGGCAACCTCGGCCATGATGGCCGAAACGTCCTCGCCCTTGGCCTTGGCCTGGCCGATGGCCTTGGAACGGCTGTTGCGCAGGCTCTGCAGCTCCTGGGTCCGCACCTGGATGCGCTTGCGATCGGCCTCCAGGGACTCCAGGGCAGACACGTCGAGCTCGAAGCCGCGGCTGGTGCGCAGGCGTTCGGCGAGGTCGGCGGGCTGGTGGCGGAGCAGGGCTGGATCAAGCATGGCAGGTGTCGTGGTGGGTATCAGGGATGGGATTATCGCTTGTTATACGGATTTCTGCCGCCCGGTTCATTCCCGCCGTGGCAGAATCGGGCTATTCCGTACTGGTCCGGTCCATGTCTGCACCCCGCTCGTCGTCCGCCAAGTCGTTTACTGTGCATATCCCGCGCAACGCCCTGAAGATCGCCGGCATCGCCTTCGGCGTGGGCGTGCTGCTGTTCGTGCTGGTCTGGCTGACCGGCCGTGACAAGGAGTTCTTCCGCGCCGACCCGGCCGCGCAGACCCCGCAGGAAACCGCCCAGGTCGAGCCCCTGCCGGAACCGTTGGCCGCTGCGGCCGGCTCCAGCGACATGCCCGATGCCAAGCCGGCCCCGGTCGAGGAAGAAGCGCCGAAGCTGGTCGAAACCGCCCCGCCACCGCCCGCCCCGATCGCCGAGCCGGCCCCGGCCACCCCGGGCGCTGCCCCGGCCACGACCGGCAACAGCCAACCGATGCCGATTGCCGGTCAGTCGCCGCCGCCGTCGTACCCCGCCGCCGCCCTGCGCGCCGGCGAAACCGGTACCGTGGTGGTACGCGTGGATGTAGACGCCACCGGCTATCCGAACAACGCCACGGTGATCCAGCGCAGTGGTTCACGCGACCTCGACCGTGCCGCCACCGACGCCGTACGCCGTTGGCGTTTCACCCCCGCGCAGAGCAACGGCCAGCCCGTCCCCGGGAGCATTGAAGTGCCGTTCGACTTCAAGACCCAGTAACTGAACACTTCCCGGCAGGCAAACTGAACCCTGCCGGTGGCGTTGACGCAACGCTGACACTTCTCGTCCGTGGCTCGCGCAACACTTCCCACGTCGTCCATTGACGGAAGGAGTTAGCGATGACTGCCACCACCCACGAAGACCTTCATTCGCCGCAGCTGCAGGAGGATTCCAGCCTGCAGCACAAACCCACGTCGCCCTGGATGTGGATCGCGCTGATCGTGGCGATGTTTGCTGCCGCCCTGCTCTGGCTGCGTCATTCCAACCAGGAAGATGTGGCGCCAGCGCCGGTCGGTGAGCGCATGCTTCCAGCCCCCGAGCAGGCCGCGGTGACGGATGCAGCGGCCCCTGCCGCGCGCCAGGCAGCCCCGGCTACTGCTTCGCGGAAGGCCGCGCCGGTAGCGCGCAATCGTGAGGCCCGCCCGCTGGCCAGCAACCGCATGCCCACCTACCCCGCCGCTGCGCTGCGTAGTGGCGTGCAGGGCAGCGTGATCGCCAGCCTGAGTGTAGATACCCACGGCAATGTCGCTAATGCTGCGATCGTTTCGCGCAGCGGCGAGCGCAGTCGTGATCTGGATCGCGCGGTGCTGAACACCGTGCAGAACTGGAAGTTCCAGCCGGCGATGCACGAGGGCCGTGCCGTCGCCAGCGTGGTGCGGGTCCCGGTGGATTTCCGTACCGAGCAGCGTTGATCGCGGACGAGGGGTTCGTGATGTTTAGACGGAGGCTTCGGCCTCCGTCCTTTTATGCGGAAAAGCGTGCCAACCGAGGTTGGCACCTACCGGATGAGGTGAGCGCGCCAACCGAGGTTGGCTTCTACCGTGCAATGCGATCCGCCGGGCGTGGCCCGGAGGTTGCTGTGACGATCAGGCCAGGTTGAACCCGGCGCTGCGCGCCAGGCCATCGAAATCCGGGAAGGACGTGGCGACATTGGCGATATCGTTGATGCGCACTTCGCCGTCACTGATCTGGCCGGCGATGGCGAACGCCATGGCGATGCGATGGTCACCGTGGCTTTCGATGGTGCCGCTGCCCAGGCGAACGCCACCATGCAGGGTGGCGCCGTCTTCGGTTTCGTCCACCTGCATGCCCAGCGCGCGCAGGCCGGTGGCCATCGCAGCAAGGCGGTCGGATTCCTTCACCCGCAGCTCGGCCGCACCGCTCACCACGGTCTGGCCTTCTGCGGCGGCGGCGGCCACGAACAGCGCCGGGAACTCGTCGATCATGTCCGGCACCAACGCTTCCGGAATGCGCGCGCCCTTCAGCGGGGCGTAGCGCACCACCAGGTCCGCCACCGGCTCACCGCCCTGCTCGGCCGGATTCTCTTCGGTGATGTCCGCCCCCATCAGGCGCAGCGCGTGCAGCAGGCCAGTGCGGCGCGGGTTCAGGCCGACCTGCTTCAGGCGCAGCTGTGAACCAGGAATGATGCTGGCGGCCACCAGGTAGAACGCCGCAGACGAGAAGTCGGCCGGCACCACGATGTCCGTGGCGCGCAGGCGCTGGCCGCCACGCAGGCGGGCCTTGCCCGGTGAGAATTCGATGTCCACGCCGAACGCCGACAGCATGCGCTCGGTGTAGTCACGGGTCGGATGCGGTTCCAGCACGCTGGTTTCGCCCTGCGCGTACAGGCCGGCCAGCAGCACTGCGGACTTGATCTGTGCGCTGGCCACCGGCGAGGCGAAGTCGATGCCGTGCAGCGACTGGCCGCCATGCACATGCAACGGCGGCGTGCCGTCATCCTGGGTGTCGATCTTCGCGCCCATCTGCGACAGCGGGCCAGTGACGCGGCGCATCGGGCGGCCCGACAACGATTCATCGCCGATCAGCGTGCAGTCGAATGCCTGGCCTGCCAGCAGGCCGGCCAGCAGGCGCATGCCGGTACCGGCGTTGCCGCAGTCCAGCGGTGCGCTGGGTGCCTGCAGGCCGTCGATGCCGACGCCGTGCACGATGCGCTGCGACGGGCTGGGGGTTTCGATGCGCACGCCGAGCTGGCTGAAGATGCGCGCCGTGGCGCGGGTGTCTTCGCCTTCCAGGAAGCCCTCGATATGCGAGGTGCCATCGGCCAGCGCGGCGAACATCACCGAGCGGTGCGAGACCGACTTGTCGCCGGGAATGGTCAGGCTGCCCTGCAGCGGCTGGCCCTTGCGGGCAATCCAGTGTTGCGCGTTGCTCATCGTTCGATCATTCCGTAAACACCGGCAGCGCCGGCGATGCATCAGGGAGCGGCGGCTGTTGCCGCCGCAGCAGCACTCAGGGCACGGCCACCGGGTAGGAGCCGAGCACCTTGATCTGCGCCGAGTGCGCTTCCAGTTCGGCCAGGGCAGCCTGCATCGGCGCGTCGTCGATGTGGCCCGCCAGGTCGATGAAGAAGCCGTACTCCCACTTGCCGTGGTGCGACGGCCGCGACTCGATGCGGTTCATGCTGATGCCGTGGCGGGCGAACGGGCTGAGCACGTCGAACAGCGCACCGGGCTTGTCATGGATGAACACCAGCACCGAGGTGCGGTCGTGGCCGGAGGTCGGGAAGATGTTGCGACCCACCACCAGGAAGCGGGTGGTGTTGTCGGCATCGTTCTGGATCGGCTTGGTGACCACCTTCTTCAGGCCGTACACGTGGCCGGCGCTCTCGCCACCAATGGCCGCCGCATCATCGGCGTTGCGCGCGCGACGCGCGCCTTCGGCGTTGCTGGATACCGGAATCTTCTCGGCCTTCGGCAGGTTGGCGCGCAGCCACGCCGAGGTCTGCATGAACGACTGCGGGTGTGCGTAGATGCGCTCGATGTCCTCGAGGCGGCCGCTGCGCGACATCAGGTACTGCTGCACGCGCAGTTCCACTTCGCCACAGATCTTCAGGTTGGAGGTCAGGAACATGTCCAGAGTGATCTGGATGGTGCCCTGCCCCGAATTCTCCACCGGCACCACGCCGAAATCGGCGTTGCCCGCTTCCACTTCCTGAAACACCTCCTCGATGCTGGCCATCGGCAGGCCCAGCGCGGAGCGGCCGAAGTGCTTGAGCACCGCCTGCTGGCTGAAGGTGCCTTCCGGGCCGAGGTAGCCGATCTTCAGCGGCTCCTGCTGGGCCAGGCAGGCCGACATGATCTCGCGGTAGACGTGCACCAGCAGTTCATCGCTGAGCGGGCCTTCGTTGCGGTCCACCACCATGCGCAGCACCTGCGCTTCGCGCTCGGGGCGGTAGTAGTCGACGGCGGCGGCGAGCTTGCCCTTGGCCTTGCCGACCTGGTGGGCGAAGCGCGCGCGCTCAGCGATCAGGTTCTGGATGTCACGGTCGATCTGGTCGATCTTCGAGCGCACATCGGCCAGCGCCAGCGGCGCCAGGGTAGGCGCCGGATTCGACGCGGCCTTGGACGTGCTCTTGCCCTTGGCCTTGGTGGAGGCGCTGTCCTTGGCCGGTTCGGCCTTCTTCGGCGCCTTCTTGCTGGATTTGCTGCTTGCCATCGGAGTTCCTTGTTGCGGGGCACGCACCCGACGGTGCGCGCCGTTCATTGCTCAACCGTGACGCTGCTGGAAATCAGCCATGAAGGCGACCAGCGCCTCGGCCCCGGCCAGCGGCATGGCGTTGTACAGCGAGGCACGGATGCCCCCGACCACCTTGTGGCCCTTCAGCGCCAGCAGGCCGGCGGCCTTGGCTTCGGCGACGAAGCGGGCATCGAGCTCGGCATCGGGCAGGAAGAACGGGATGTTCATCCGCGAACGGGCCGCATGTGCGACCTCATTGCGGTAGAAGCCGCCGGAGCCGTCGATGGCGCCGTACACCAGCGCGGCCTTGGCGGCGTTGCGCTTGGCGAACTCGGCCACCCCACCTTCTGCCAGCATCCACTTGAACACCAGGCCCGCCAGGTACCAGTTCCAGGTCGGCGGGGTGTTGAGCATCGAATCACGGGCGACGTGCGAGCGGTAATCGAAGATGTCCGCACGTGGCTGGCCACTGCGCTCGAGCAGGTCGCGGCGGATGATCATCACCGCGATGCCGACCGGGCCGAGGTTTTTCTGCGCGCCGGCGTAGATCACGCCATAACGGCGCACATCAAGCGGTTCGCTGGCGATGGACGAGCTGAAGTCCGCGATCAGCGGAACGTTGCCGGTGTCGGGCACATCACGGAACTCGACGCCGTGGATGGTCTCGTTGGCGGTGATGTGCACGTAGGCGGCATCGGGCGACAGCTGCCAGTCGGCACGCGCCGGCAGTTCGCGGTAGCCGTTGGCCTCGCTGCTGGCGGCGATGTTGACGTCGACGTAGACACCGGCCTGCTTGACCGCGGTCTTGCCCCAGTGGCCACTGACCACGTAGTCGGCACGTTGGCCGGGGGCGGCGAAGTTGAGCGGGATCAGCGCCTGCTGGGTGGTCGCACCACCGGACAGGAACAGCACCGCATAGTCGTCGGGGATGTCGAGCAGGCGTCGCAGATCGGCTTCCGCCTCGGCGGCCACGGACATGAATTCCACACCGCGATGGCTCATTTCCACGATCGAGGCACCGGTACCGTGCCAGTCCAGCATTTCCGCCTGCGCCTGGCGCAGGACCGATTCCGGCAAGGTTGCAGGGCCGGCACTGAAGTTGAACGCGCGCGTCAT
This sequence comes from Stenotrophomonas sp. YJH_SMC_16, assembly GCF_059367875.1. Taxonomy (NCBI): domain Bacteria; kingdom Pseudomonadati; phylum Pseudomonadota; class Gammaproteobacteria; order Lysobacterales; family Lysobacteraceae; genus Stenotrophomonas; species Stenotrophomonas sp. YJH_SMC_16. The sequence goes on from NZ_JCAFRH010000005.1 coordinate 91,981, forward strand.
GTCACACCTGTGGGGCAAGACCCCTAGTATGCCGCAGTGCACCAGCCTTGCGGCCTTGTGGCGCAAGGGAAATTTGGTTTCATTGGAATCCATTGGCCACCCGCATGGCGCCGGTAGTCGCCGACCTTGGTCGGCGTACGCCGTCAGGCGTCATTCCCGCCGAAGGAGCGTGCCGACCAAGGTCGGCACCTACCGGAAGCGGGTGGGCACACGCCGGGGGGGGGGGTAGCGTCGGGCCATGCCCGGCGGATTCAGATCAGCGCGCGCCGAACCAGAGCAGCAGGCTGAGCAGCGCGGCCAGCAGCAGCGCACTGACCAGCAGCCACGGCCAGCGCCGGACCTTGCGCGGCACGGCCGGCAGCACCGGCGCCTGCTCGGCGTCCTGGCTGGACTCGTCTTCATCCGGCAGCGGGCGCCGGCGCGGGTCATGCGGCACTTCCAGCACGAACCGGTGCTGGCCATCGAACACGACCTGGTCGCCCGCCTGCAGCCAGCAGTGGCGCACGGCCACACCGTTGACCCGGGTGCCGTCGGCACTGCCCAGGTCACGCAGCAGCACGCGCTCGCCGTGCACTTCCACGCGGGCGTGCTGTTCGGCGAAGGCCGGTTCATTGATCTCGATGTCAGCGTCGCCGCCGCGGCCGATCAGGCGGGACCGCGACAGCGTGAAGCTGCGGCCATGGTGCAGGCCACCGACACCGCGCAGCAGGCGCTGCTGCTCATCGGAGCCGTCGTCGTTCTTCGGCGCAGGCGCCTGCAGCAGGCTCTCGACCTCGCCCTGCAGGACCATTTCCACGCCGTCCACATACACCGCATCGCCGGCACGCAGCAGCGCCATGCGCCGCACCGGGCGACCGTTCACATGAATGCCGCGGATACCGTTGCCGACCTGCAGCCAGAGGCCGCGATCATCCACGCAGAACTGCGCCAGCAGCAGGGCACCGTGGCCGGCATCGCCGAGCCGCACACTGCCGTTGGCCTGGCGCACGATGCGTTGCACCCCGGGCCGCAGCGGCTGGTCGGGCTGTTGTTGCTGACTGAAGTGGACAAGCAGGTTCTGCACGCGGCGCAGCCTAGCAGGTTGGCCGCCAACGAAGAAGAACCCACGATGAGTGCTTGGCGCGGAGGCCCTCGATGCGCACAATGCTCGCCCTCATTGATCATCCCCGCCCTGCGCCAGGAGCCTGAATGTCCACCATCGATGTCCGCCACGCCCACGCCCTGCCCGACGCACAGGCGCGCACCGCGATCGAACAGGTTGCCGCCAAGTTGTCCGAGCGCTTCGGCCTGAAGTCGTCCTGGACTGCCGACGTACTGAATTTCTCCGGCAGCGGCGTGGACGGTGCGATCGAACTGCAGCCGGGCGCCGTGCGCGTGACCGCCAAGCTGGGCTTCCTGCTGTCGGCGATGAAGGGCATGGTCGAAGGCGAGATCCAGCGCGTGCTGAAGGAAAAGCTGGGCTGAACCCCGGCGGCGGCCATCACGGCCGTGCAACGCCAACGCGCGCTACTCTCGGGGGCAGGCCCAACTCCCACGGGAAGTGCGATGAACCAGTACGAAAACGATGACCGCCGCAACGACGACGCCTCGTTCGGTGACCAGGCCGAGCGCTTCTCGCGCAAGCTGAGTGACTCGGCGCAGCAGGTCTGGCTGGCCGGCCTGGGCGCTCTTGGCCGTGCACAGGCCGAAGGCAGCCGCTTCTTCGACGGCCTGGTGAAGGAAGGCGAAGCCTGGGAAGCCCGCCGCCGTGAACGCAACGGCGAACAGGGCCCGGGCTGGCGCGACAACGTTGAAACCTCGCTGGACGAGGCCCGCGAGAAGGCCTCCGGCACCTGGAACAAGGTTGAAAAGGCGTTCGACGATCAGGTGCAGGGCGTACTCAAGCGCCTGCACGTACCCACCGCCGACGAGGTGACTGCGCTGGAGGCTCGCATCGATGCCCTGCAGGCGCGCCTGGCCAAGCTGGAGAATCGCGACGCCTCGGGCACTGATGCACCTGCACCGGGCAGCCATCAGTCGCCAGGCAGCGTGCCCTGACCGGCCATTGTTGCAATGCAATAAATTTTGATTGACAATCGCGAGCAACCCGCCAATCGCTTCGGCTGCCGTTTGTTCCCTCCCCTCACGGCTTCAGGATTGGCGGGTTTTTCGTGCCTGCGGTATTCCGAACTGCGCGTTCCATCACGCTTCCTGTCAGGAACATCCTGACTCAGCGGCACGGCGCGACCTTTACACTGTCGCCTTCGCATTCGCCCCTTCCGCGCACCTCCTGCATGCTCCCTTGGATCCTGGCCCTGCTGTCGGCCCTGCTTACCTGTTCCCTGGCCGTTGTCTATCTGTGGTGGATCAAACGGCGGCAGAAGGAGATGCAACTCGGCTTGCAGGCCCTGGCTGGCATGCACTGGCGCGAATTCTCGGTACTGGTCAAGCGCATGCTGCGCGAGCAGCGCGGCCTGCGCGAACTGGATGACCCAGGCGAGGAATCCCGTGAGCCCAGCAGCGATTTCCTGCTCAGTGACGGCCCCAACAGCTGGCTGGTGTCGTGCAAGCACGGCCTGGCCTACCGCATCGGCACCGCTGCAGTGAACGAACTGGGTGCAGCCGCGCGCCTGGCCGGCGCCAAGGGCGGCGTGCTGCTGACCGAAGGCCGGATGGAACGCGACGGCCGCAGCGCCGCCGAGAAGCAGGCGGTCGAGGTGCTGGACGGCCCGCGCCTGTGGCCGCTGCTGCAACCCTATCTACCGGCGGAAATCGAAACCCGTGTGCGCGCCAGCGCCCGCCATGAAGCCCTGCGCCGGATCGCCATTGCCGCGCTCGGCGCGGTCACGCTGGGCCTGCTGGTGGGATTGAGCCTGCAAGGGCTGCACGTGCAGGACGCCCCGCCCGTTGCCGAGGTGGCGGTCGCCCCCGCGCCGGTTGCGCCTGCGGTTGAAGCGGCGCCCGAACCGGCGCCGGCCCCCGCCACCATGCCGCCGGCCGCTACGCCTGCACCGGCCGCGCCCTCAACCGATGCGCGCAGCAACCCCAACCCGGATGCCGCTACGCTGGAGCGCTTCCAGGCCGATCTGTCCCGTGCCTTGGCCGGCAAGCCCGGCATCGCCAGCGGTGTCTGGTTGACCCGGCAGACGCTGGCGATCAACCGCACCGGCGAGCTGGACGCGGTGTGGCCGCAGGTCTGCGAGGAAGTGCTGCACTACCCCGCCCTGCGCAACGTGCGCATCCAGCTCAATGCCCGACCCGGTGTGGATGAGCCGGTGCGCTGGCGCCAATGCGCCACGTATTGATGGGGCAGCATCCACGCATGGCGTGGATCTACCAGGGATTCACACGCGTCGGATAATCCCAACCGGGATTCAGTAGATCCACGCCATGCGTGGATACGCCTCTAGCGCGCCCCAGGCGCGAAGCGCGCAACCAGGTCCCAGGCATCGCCGAGGAACACCTGGCGCACGCGGGTGATCGGCTGCTCACCGCGCCAGGTCAAGCGCTCGATCACCAGACAGGCGGTACCGGGCTTCACATCGAGCAGCTTGGCGGTGACAGCATCCGCGCCCCAGGCACTGATGCGATGCTGGGCGCGGGTCCACGACACGTTCTGCAGCAGCCAGCTGCCCGGCGCGGTAGTGCTGAAATCGACCTCCAGCACCTCGGGCACGCCGACGGGGCTGATCAGGCGATGCTCCAGCGCCAGCGGGCGGCCATCGGCCAGGTGCAGGCAACGCATCGCCAACAGCATTTCGCTGCCGGCCAGTTCCACTTCGCCGGCATTGCCCACTTCAGCCAGACGCAGCTCGCGCTGCAGCAGCCGGTAGCCGTACTGATGCCCGCGCGAACCGACCTCCATCGCAATGTCCGGAATTTCCAACGCCACCTGCTCCAGGTGCGGGGGTTGCCGCGCCACGAACGAACCCGCACGACGGCGACGTTCGATCATGCCGCTCTCGGCCAGCGCGGTCAGCACTTTGTTCACCGTCATCCGCGAGCAGCCGTACTGCTCCATCAGCTCGTGTTCGTATGGAATGCGGAAGCCCGGCGCCCATTCTCCGCTGAGGATGCGGCTTTCCAGATCGCTGCGGATACGCTGGTTGAGCGTGGCGGACTTGCTGGCCTTCACGTAATGGGGTCCCGGTGGCGGAGGCGATCAGCCCAGCACGCCCTTCAGGGCGGCGGCGAAGGCGGTGGTGATCGCCTCGCGCTGCAGGTGGCGGCCCTCGGCCACGCATTGGCGGCCATGGCGCCAGACCGATCGCAGCGCGCCATTACGTGCGGCGAACACCCAGCTGTCAAGCCATGCGTCATCCTGTCGCGCCTGCAGCGCCGGGTGCGCGGCGTCCAGTTCGACCAGATCGGCACTGGCACCGACCTGCAGGCCAGCGGCCACGCCCAGCGCCTGCGACCCACCGTGCAGTGCGCCTTCGAACAGGAAGCGGCCGGTGCTGCGGGTGGCGTCCGGGGCCAGCACATTGCGCCCACGCAGGGTCAGGCGTTGGCCGTATTCGAGCAGGCGCAGTTCTTCGGCGGCATCGATCAGCACGTTGGAATCGGAGCCGACACCGAAACGGCCACCCTCGCGCGCGAACGCCTGCATCGGGAACAGACCGTCGCCCAGGTTGGCTTCGGTGATCGGGCACAGGCCGGCCACGGCCTGGCTGGCCACGATGGCGGCACGCTCGTCGTCGGTGATGTGGGTGGCGTGCACCAGGCACCAACGCGCATCGACCGGTGCGTGGTCGTACAGCCACTGCACCGGGCGCTGGCCGCTCCACGCCAGGCAGGCCTCGACTTCACGCATCTGCTCGGCGATATGGATGTGCACCGGGCCATCGGTGAGCGGCAACAACGCACCCAGTTCCTCGCCCGTGACAGCGCGCAGGCTGTGCGGTGCGATGCCGAGCACCGCATCGGGCAGCGCGGCCAATGCCGGCTTGGCGGCATCCAGCAACTGCGCGAAGCCGTCCACATCGTGGATCAGGCGACGCTGAGCGGGATTCGGCGCTGCCCCGCCGAAATCGGCATGCGCATAGAACACCGGCAGCAGGGTCAGGCCGATGCCGGTCTGATCGGCCGCCGCCGCGATCCGCGCACTCATCTCGGCGCGGTTGGCATAGGCGCGGCCGTCGGCATCGTGGTGCAGGTAGTGGAATTCGCCGACGCGGGTGAAGCCGCTTTCCAGCATTTCCATGTAGGCCTGGGCGGCGATGGCCTGCACCGCGTCCGGGCGCAGATGGGCCAGGAAGCGGTACATCAGTTCGCGCCAGCTCCAGAAGCTGTCACCGTCACCGCCGCCGATCTCGGTCAGGCCGGCCATGCCGCGCTGGAAGGCGTGGCTGTGCAGGTTGGGCAGGCCCGGCACCAGGATGCCGACGCGGGTGTCACCGTCCTGCGCGCCCTGCCCCGTGCTGATCGAGGTGATGCGGCCGTCCTGAACCTGCAGGCGGACATCACGGGCCCAGCCCTCGGCCAGCAGGGCGTGGGCGGCATGGAAACAGTGCGGGGAACGCGAATCGGACATGGCTGGACAACCCGAAATGGACGCCTATATTGTATAGACATATAAGCACAGCCGCGTTGTGGATTCCATGCACGTCGAAACCCTCTGGTCCAACGTCCACCTGATCACCCTCGATGGCGAGGGCCTGGGTGTCATCCGCGATGGCGTGCTGGCCTGCGCCGACGGCCGCATCGTCCATGTCGGCCCGGCCGGCAGCGACGCCCACCTGCAGCCGACCACCCGCATTGACGGCGAGGGCCGCTGGATATCGCCGGGCCTGATCGACTGCCACACCCACCTGGTCTACGCCGGCAACCGCGCCAACGAATTCGAGCAGCGCCTGCAGGGCGTCAGCTATGCCGACATCGCCCGTGCCGGCGGCGGCATCGTCTCCACCGTGCGTGCCACCCGCGCCGCCACACCCGAGCAACTGGCCAGCGAAAGCCGCCCGCGCCTGCTGGCGATGCGCGCCGAAGGCGTGACCACGATCGAGATCAAGTCCGGCTACGGCCTGACCCTGGCCGACGAACGCAAGCAGTTGCAGGTCGCACGCGCATTGGGCGAGGAATGCCGGGTCAACGTGGTGACCACCTTCCTCGGCGCGCACGCGATTCCGCCAGGCCGCGAGGCGCAGGAGTACACCGACGAGGTGTGTGAGGTGATGATTCCGGCCATTGCCGCCGAAGGCCTGGCCGAAGCGGTGGACGTGTTCTGCGAGAACATCGCCTTCTCGCCCGCGCAGGCGCGCCAGGTCTTCGAAGCGGCGCGTGCGAACGGGCTGGCGGTGAAGATCCATGCCGAACAGCTGAGCAACCAGCACGGCGCCGAACTGGCCGCTGGTTTCGGCGCGCTGTCGGCCGACCATATCGAACATCTGGATGACGCCGGCATCGCCGCGATGGCGGCGGCCGGCACTGTCTCTGTGCTGCTGCCGGGCGCGTTCTATTTCACCCGCGATACCACCCTGCCGCCGATCGCTGCATTGCGCGCGGCGGGTGTGCCGCTGGCGCTGGCCACCGACAGCAACCCCGGCACCTCGCCGCTGACCAGCCCGCTGCTGGCGATGAACATGGGCGCCACCCTGTTCCGCCTGACCGTGGACGAATGCATCGCCGGCTTCACCCGTGAAGCGGCGCGCGCACTGGGCCATGGCGAGCGTATCGGCCGTCTGGCCGTCGGCATGGACTGCGACCTGGCGATCTGGGACATCGACGCCCCCGCCGACCTGGTCTATCGCATTGGATTCAACCCGCTGCACGCGCGCGTGGTGCGCGGGCAGCCCGACCTGCCTGCCTCCTGGAGCAACACATGAGCAACACCCTGGTTCTTCGCCCCGGCCATGTCACTCTCGCCCAGTGGCGGCAGGTCTATCGCGGCGCGCCGCTGGCACTGGACCCGGCCGCACTGCCGGTGGTGCGTGCCAGCGCCGCCGCCGTCGCCGCCATCGTCGCCAAGGGCGCGCCGGTGTATGGCATCAATACCGGCTTCGGCAAGCTGGCCAGCGTGCGCATCGAGCGCGAGGACCTGGCCACTCTGCAGCGCAATATCGTGCTCTCGCACGCTGCCGGCGTGGGCGAGCCGATGCCGGCCAGCGTGGTGCGGCTGATGATGGCGCTGAAGCTGGTCAGCCTCGCGCAGGGCGCTTCCGGCGTGCGCGAGGAAACCCTGCTGCTGCTCGAAGCGATGCTGGTCAAGAGCGTGCTGCCGGTAGTACCGGCGCAGGGTTCGGTCGGCGCCTCGGGCGACCTCGCGCCGCTCTCGCATCTGGCCAGCGTGATGCTGGGCGTCGGCGAAGCGTTCATTGGTGACGAACGCCTGCCCGCAACCGACGCACTGGCGCGTGCCGGCCTGCAGCCGATCGAACTGGGCGCGAAGGAAGGCCTGGCGCTGCTCAACGGCACCCAGTTCTCCACCGCCTACGCGCTGGCCGGCCTGTTCGAGATCGAAACCGTGTTCCAGGCGGCACTTGTCACCGGCGCGTTGTCGGTGGAAGCGGCCAAGGGCTCGGACACCCCGTTCGATCCGCGCATCCATGCCATCCGTGGCCAGCGCGGCCAGATCGCCACAGCGGCCACGCTGCGCACCCTGATGCAGGGCTCGGGCATCCGCGAGTCGCACCGTGACAACGACGTACGCGTGCAGGATCCGTACTGCCTGCGCTGCCAGCCGCAGGTGATGGGCGCGGCGCTGGACATCCTGCGCCAGGCCGCGACCACGCTGGAAATCGAAGCCAACGGCGTGACCGACAACCCGCTGGTGTTCACCGAAACCGGCGAAGCGCTGTCCGGCGGCAACTTCCACGCCGAACCGGTGGCCTTCGCCGCCGACATGCTGGCGATGGCCGTGTGCGAGATCGGTTCGATCAGCGAGCGTCGCCTGGCGATGCTGGTGGACCCGGCGCTGTCCGGCCTGCCCGCGTTCCTGACCCCGCGCCCCGGCCTGAATTCCGGCTTCATGATTCCGCAGGTGACCGCCGCCGCGCTGGTCTCTGAAAACAAGCAGCGCGCCTACCCGGCCAGCGTTGATTCGATCCCGACCTCGGCCAACCAGGAAGACCACGTGTCGATGGCCGCGCACGGTGCGCGGCGCCTGATGCAGATGGCCGAGAACGCGGCCAACGTGATCGGCATCGAACTGCTGGCCGCGGCGCAGGGCTGCGACTTCCATGCGCCGCTGCGCTCCAGTGCCGCGCTGGAAACCGTGCGCGCCACGCTGCGTGCGCAGGTGCCGACGCTGGAAGAAGACCGCTACTTCCATCCGGACATGGTGACCGCCACGAATCTGGTGCGCAGTGGCGCGCTGGCGCAGGGCCTGGCCCATCTGTTGCCAGGCGTGGAGCTGCCAACCGTGGAACCGCAGGCATGAATACCCATCCCGACTGGCTGACGGTGCACGAGGGCGACGCCCCCCTCATCGTCAGCTTCCCGCATACCGGCAGCGAGCTGCCGCACGACCTGATCGGCGACTACCACTCGCCGTGGCTGGCACGCCGCGATGCCGACTGGTGGGTGCACGAGCTGTACGACTTCGTGCGCGGCATGGGCGCGACCACGGTGCGCTCGGCGATCTCACGTTCGGTGATCGACCTCAACCGCGATCCCAGCGGTGTGTCGCTGTACCCGGGCCAGAACACCACCGGTCTGTGCCCGCTGACCACCTTCGACAACCAGCCGCTGTACCACGCGGGCCGCGAGCCGGATGACGCCGAGATCGCGCGGCGCCGCGACACGTATTTCCTGCCCTACCACGATGCGCTGGCCGCACAGATCACCCGCCTGCGCGCGCAGCACGGTACGGTGGTGGTGTACGACGCGCATTCGATCCGCTCGCATATTCCGCACCTGTTCGATGGCGAGCTGCCGCAGTTCAACCTCGGTACCGCCGGGCCGTCCGGCGCACCCGACACGTCCTGCGACAACGCCTTGAGCGATGTGGTGGAAAACCTGCTGAAGATCAGTGGCATGAGCCAGGTGCGCAACGGCCGCTTCAAGGGCGGCTGGATCACCCGCCACTACAGCAACATCGCCGGCGGCGTGCACAGCCTGCAGATGGAGCTGGCCTGCCGTGGCTACATGCACGAACCCCTGCCGGATCAGGTGGACGAACACAGCTGGCCCACCCCGCTCGACCCCGACCACGCCGCACCACTGCGCCACACCCTGGCGCAGGTGCTCAATGCCTGCCTTGAATTCGCTACGAACCGGAGCGCCGCATGACCCGCAACGACCCGTCCCGCACCATCGCCGCGCCGACCGGCACCACGCTCAACGCCAAGAGCTGGCTGACCGAAGCGCCGTTGCGCATGCTGATGAACAACCTGCACCCGGACGTGGCCGAGCGGCCGCAGGAGCTGGTGGTGTACGGCGGCATCGGCCGCGCCGCGCGTGACTGGGAGAGCTTCGATGCCATCGTCGAAACGCTCAAGCGCCTGGACGACGACCAGACTCTCCTGGTGCAGTCGGGCAAGCCGGTGGGTGTGTTCCGCACCCATGCCGATGCACCGCGCGTGCTGATCGCCAATTCCAACCTGGTACCGCGCTGGGCCAACTGGGACCACTTCAACGAGCTGGATAGGAAGGGCCTGGCCATGTACGGCCAGATGACCGCCGGCAGCTGGATCTACATCGGCGCGCAGGGCATCGTGCAGGGCACCTACGAGACTTTCGTGGAAATGGGCCGCCAGCACTTCGGTGGCGACCTGACCGGGAAGTGGCTGTTCACCGGCGGCCTCGGCGGCATGGGCGGTGCACAGCCGCTGGCTGCCGTGATGGCCGGCGCCTCCTGCCTGGCCGTCGAGTGCCGCAAGAGCAGCATCGACATGCGCCTGCGCACCGGCTATCTGGACACCTGGACCGACAATCTTGACGAAGCGCTGCGCCTGATCGAGGAGTCGTGCAAGGCCGGAACGCCGAAGTCGGTGGGCCTGCTCGGCAACGTTGCCGACGTGCTGGCCGAACTGCTCAAGCGCGGCGTGAAGCCGGACCTGCTGACCGACCAGACCTCCGCACACGACCCGGTGAACGGCTACCTGCCGCAGGGCTGGACCGTCGAGCAGTGGGACGAGAAACGTGTCTCCGCCCCCAAGGAAGTGGAAAGGGCTGCGCGTGCCTCGATGGCCAACCACATCCGCGCCATGCTCGGCTTCCACGCACTGGGCGTGCCGACCGTGGATTACGGCAACAACCTGCGGCAGATGGCGCTGGAAGAAGGCGTGGCCAATGCCTTCGATTTCCCGGGTTTCGTGCCCGCGTATATCCGCCCGCTGTTCTGCCGTGGCATCGGCCCGTTCCGCTGGGCGGCGCTGAGTGGCGACCCGGAAGACATCGCCAAGACCGATGCCAAGGTGAAGGAGCTGATTCCGGACAACCCACACCTGCACCGCTGGCTGGACATGGCCGCCGAGAAGATCAAGTTCCAGGGCCTGCCGGCGCGCATCTGCTGGGTGGGTCTGGGCGACCGCGATCGTCTGGGCCTGGCGTTCAACGAGATGGTCGCCAACGGTGAACTGAAGGCGCCGGTGGTGATCGGCCGTGATCACCTGGACAGCGGCAGTGTGGCCTCGCCGAACCGCGAGACTGAAGCGATGGCCGACGGCTCCGATGCGGTCTCCGACTGGCCGCTGTTGAACGCCCTGCTCAACACTGCCAGCGGCGCGACCTGGGTGTCGCTGCACCACGGCGGTGGCGTGGGCATGGGCTTCTCGCAGCATGCCGGCATGGTGATCGTGTGCGATGGCACCGAGGCAGCGGCGAAGCGGATTGGCCGCGTGTTGTGGAACGACCCGGCGACCGGCGTGATGCGCCATGCCGATGCGGGTTATGAGATCGCGATCGACTGCGCGAAGGAGAAGAGGCTGGATCTGCCGGGGATTCTCGGCTGATCGCAGGGGTGCCGGCCACTGGCCGGCACTACCGCAAGGCACCTGTAGAGCCGAGCCATGCTCGGCTCAGTGCTTCCAGGGTCACCACGCCTGACCGGAAGGCAGCCGGGCATGGGCTCGGCTCTACATGCCAAGATGCGCCATCACCGCTGACGGACCACTGCGATGCATCGCGCTCTTGCCGTTGCACTTTCCTGCTTCCTGATGGCCACCCTGCCCGTTTCGGCGCGCAGTGCTCCCGACAACCTCTCGTCCCAGCTGGATACCCAACTGCAGACCAACCGCGAACGCTACGGCATCGCCGGCCAGGCCGTACTGGTCGCCCACAACGGCCAGGCGCTGTACCAGGGCGCCAGCGGTGAACGGGATCCCGCTACCCACGCACCGGCCACCGTCAATTCCATTTTCACTGCGCAGTCGATGGCCAAGCTGCTGACCAGCACGCTGGTGATGCAGTTGGTCGACGAAGGCAAGATGGATCTGGATGCGCCGGCCAGCCGCTATGTGCCGGACCTGCCGGCCGCATGGAAGACGATCCCGGTGCGCGACTTCCTCAACCACAGCTCGGGTATCGGCGAGTACTACGACCGGGTGGAGAACCGCTGGGTCAGCAAGGGCTACACCGGTGTGGCGCCTGATCTTGCCGCTGCACTGAAGGTCGCCGCGACCGCGCCGATGCAGTTCGCCAGCGGCAGCCGCGTGCAGTACACCCAGGCCAACTACCTGGTACTGACCGCCTTGCTGGAAGCGCACTATCGCAAACCCTACCCGGCCATCGCACGCGAACGCATCCTGCAGCCTTTGAAGATGGCCAGCACCTCGTGGGGCGTGGCCAGCGTGCCGGCCACGCGCGCGGCGGTGCCTTACATCGGCAGGGACGGCCAACTGCAGCCCGCCAATGAAGACCCCTGGCCGGACTACGGCTGGGGCCATGCCGATCTGCAGACCACCGTAGGCGACATGAACCGTTTCCTGCAGGCGCTTGCGACCGGCAAGCTGGTGCGCACGGCGACCCTGGAAAAACTCTGGCAGCCGCAGAAACTGGCCGGTGGCGGCAACAATTTCTTCTCCACGGGATGGGACACCACCCGCAGCGACGGCTACACCCAGGTTGGCCACGATGGCGGCACCCGTGTACGTGCGCGGCTGGCCTACAAGGGCACGCTGGCCAGCGGCTACTGGGTATTCGTTTACCTGACCAACGGCAGCGCCCGCAATGTCTGGTCGAGCACGCTGGTGGAAAGCACGATGGCGGTGGCCGCGCCGAAGGAATTCCCGCATGCGGTGTTGTCCGAGCGGTTGATCGGCTATGCGTTGGATGACAGCACCGATGCGAAACCGCAGATGCGTAGCTGGCTGCGCGACAGTAATGGCGTTCCCACCGGCGAACTGGAGCGCGCGATCAATGCCGATGGCTATGCCATCCGCCAGAGTCTGGGTGCTGGCAAGGCGCTGAAAGTGTTCACGCTCAACACCGAGCTGTATCCGGATTCGGCCAACGCGTGGGACAGCCTGGCCGAGTGCCATGCGGCATTGGGCGAAAGGGAAGCGGCTGATCGGCTGTATGCGAAGGCCAAGGCGCTGGCGAAGCCCTCGCCCTAAACCCTGCTGTAGAGCCGAGCCCATGCTTGGCTGCTCTTCGTTGCGATCGCAGGAGACCCGCGCGCGCTGCGCGCGATAGCCGAGCATGGGCTCGGCTCTACATGGATGTTGCGGGCGGCCATACGCGAGCGACGGGTGACGTGACGGCGCCGACCTGTTAACTTGCGCGCCACTTTCGTGGTTTACAGCATTTCCGCATGTCGCTCTCGCCGTACCGCCCCACTCCCTCGCTGCTATTCCTGACCGTTTCCCTAGGCCTTTCCTCCATCGCCGTCGCCGCCCCCCAGGCCACCACCCTCGATGCCGTACGGGTCACCGCTGCCGCCGATGCGAGTGCCCAGGCGCGCGAGGCGTTGAAGCGCGTGCCCGGCGCTAGCAACGTCATCGACGTGGCCAAGGCCGGCAGCCGCCTGTCCAGCAGCGCCGATGTGCTGGCCTACCAGCCCGGTATCAGCGCGCAGTCGCCGGGCAACGAGGGCACCAAGGTGTCCATCCGCGGCTCCGGCATCAATCGCGGGCCGGGCGCGCATGCTTCGGGCATCGCAGTGTCGATCGACGGGCTGCCGCTGACCGGACCGGGCGGCACGCCCTACGAGCTGCTCGAACCGCTGTGGCTGTCACGCGTGGAAGTGCTGCGGGGCGCCAATGGTTTCAAGCGCGGCGCGCTGGCGCTGGGCGGTGCCATCGACTATGTAAGCCGCAGCGGCCGTGATTCGGCCGGCGTGCAGCTGCACTACGAAGCGGGTAGCCGTGGCTACCAGAAGCACGGCATCAGCTGGGGCGGCGTCAGTGGCGATGTCGATTACTTCCTGGCCTATACCGATACCGAGTTCGATGGCTATCAGCGCCATGCGCGCGGCGACGGCAAGGGCGCGATGGCCAACATCGGCTGGCAGATCACCCCCGATCTGCAGACGCGTTTCTTCGTGCGCTACCGCGAAACCAATCATGAAACGCCCGGCCGCCTGACCCGCGATCAGATCCGCAACGATCCGCACGCCGCGAATGCGTCCAACCTGGCCATTGATGCTCGCCGCCCGCAACCGGGCAGCACTTGGGTGGGCAATGTCACCACGCTGCAGATCGATGAGGACTCCTCGCTGCAGGCCGGGCTGGTCTACCACACGTACCCGATGGACTTGAACGAGAGCCTGTACCGGCAGCAGCTGGACTACGCCAACCTCAACGCCACGCTGGACTACCGCCATCGCCACCGGCTGTTCGGCCTGGACAGCGAGACCACGGTCGGCCTGCGCGCCACCCACGATCTGGACGCCGATGTGCGCGAGTCGCTGCGCTTTGCCAGCAACGGCTATGCCGCCGGTACGCGCACGCGTGACTTCCGCCACCACGGCACCGACAGTACGCTGCACGTCGGCAATACCCTCACCTTCAACGACCGCCTGCGCATGCAGACCGGGCTGGCACTGATCAGCACCCGCCGCGATGTGCAGGTGACCTGGCCGAGCAGCGGCGGCCGCCTGCGCGACCACGACTGGGACTACGCGCCGCGACTGGGCTTCACCTGGCAGCACAGCGCGCAGACGCAGTGGTTCGGCAACCTCAGCCGTTCGGTGGAGGCGCCGCACCCGTGGTCGATGATCTGGGGCTCGAACCAGTACTTCGGGCCGGGCAATGGCCCGTCTACCGGCCGCCAGCGCGCGCCGGTGCCGATGCAGAACCAGACCGCCACCACGCTGGAACTGGGCGCGCGCGGTGACGCGGCGCTGGGTCGCTGGGAACTGACCGGCTACTACGCCCACGTGAACCACGAACTGCTCAGTGTCGAACTGCAACCGGTGCCGAACCTTTTCATCGCCGAGAACAACGCCAGCCCCACCGTGCACCGTGGCATCGAAGCCGGATTGGACAGCACACTGTGGCAGGCCGCGCCGGGGCGCCTGTCGTTGCGCCAGGCGTACACCTTCAGTGATTTCCGTTATCGCCACGATGCACGCTTCGGCAGCAACCGCCTGCCCGGCCTGCCGCGCCACAGCTACCAGGCCGAGCTGCGCTTCGATCATGCCTCCGGCCTGTACGCCGCGCTGAACACCGAATACGCCTCGCGCATCGCGGTGGACTACGCCAATAGCTACTGGGCCGACAGCCATGCGATCTTCGGCAGCCGCATCGGCTACGACGCACCCGGTGGCCGCTGGCAGGCGTGGGCGGAGATGCGCAACATCGGCAACCGCCACTACGCCGCCACGGTCACGCCGGGCTACGACGACGCCGGCAAGGATGTCGCGCGCTCGACGCCAGGCGAAGGCCGTGGCGTCTATGCGGGCGTGCGCTGGCGCTTTGACTGATGGCCGCAGGCGGCGCCGGGTCTGACCCGGCGCCGTCGTTCCAGGGTCAGCCGATACGCCAGGCCGGCAGGCGTTCGCTACGCTTCCAGATGGAAGGCGCGAAACCAATCAACACCAGCGCCGCCAGCCACTTCGGTGAGGTGTTGAGCAGTGTCGAGGTAAGCGAACCATCGCCGGGGGGGGCCATGTCCTGCCACGGGTTGTAGCCCAGGTAGACGACGCTGCCAGCCCACCACAGCAACGCCAGGCCGATGCCCACCAGCAGCAGAGCCAGCGTGCGGCAGGTCCAGCGCTGCGACGTGGTGCCCCATTCCCGCGACGCTGCGATCAGCAGACCCACCACCAGCAGCGATACCAGTGCAACCAGTCCGATATCGACCTTGGGCCCGATACGCTCATAGCTGCAGGCGCGGCATTGGGCCTCTTCCGCGGCAGTGGCGGCTTCGGCGCCATCGGCCTGCCCGGCTGCGGGCTGCGCCAGCGCTGCAAACGGCATCAGTACCGCCAGCAGCGTCACCATGATCCAACGAAACAACGTCCTGTTCCTGCGTGCAGCGACATCCATGCGCTCTTCCTCGTCAGTGGTTGTACGTCCAGGGCCGCAGTATGCGGCCGTCCCATACGCCGCCCAGACCCCGTTCCGGGGGTTCGGCCATCCAGCGTCCTTGTTCCCGATGCAGCACGACAAGCTCCCGGTAGACGAAATCGTCGGAACACGAATCCCGGGCGACCGCAATCATAGCCCACTGCCCTTCGACGCTGAAAACAGGCCGGGTCAGATAGGCGACGTGGTCGTATGTCCGAGTCGGCCCATGCACCGTTGCCCCGCACCCGTGCTCCCGCAGCGCTCGAAGCCCCGCGCCGACCATCCGCTGCGCACCGGCCAATGCGGCCGCGGGCACTGGCGGGGGTGGAGGGGGGAATGGGGGGCTCTGCCGGATCGCCAGCGCCAGCGCCATCGCCTCCGCCTGCATCTGCGCTGTTCCCAGGTTGATCGGTAGCCGACCGATCTCCTGCTGCCACCTCGGGCGCAGGCTGCAGATCCCGGCCATGAGAGCCAAAGCCGACAGCGCCGCCGCCAGCGATGCAATGCGTCGCCAGGTGATCCGTTGTTGGCAGTCACGGTCTGGCTTGAACGAGGTATCTGTCATCACGACTCCGCCAACGCGGGCCACAGGCCGTGTCCAACGCTCATATGGCGGACAGGCTCCACTCGAATACGCTCCCATCCGCTCTTCCTGCGGTGCAGAAGGTAGAGGACGCGCATCGCCGTCCCTCCACTGCACAGATCCGAGGCGACCGATGCCATTGCCCAGTTCCCCTCCTGGCTGAACACAGGACGCTGCAGATAGACAACGCCCAGATCGGGATTGCCCGGGCCACCCGTGCATCCCTCGATGCCACGCGCACGCCGTTGCTGAAGCTCGTCCCACGTCATCCGTTGCGCTCGCACATGCGCAAGCTCAAACGCAAGGTCGGGTACGCGTACAGCCCGGCGGTTCGCAACCTGCAGCATCGACTCCAGATGCTGCTGCAGTTGAAAGGACGCCGCACTGTCATCATCACGCCATTCCACGACGCTGTGACGAACCTGGCAGACAGGGGCGGGGTCTCCTTCGCCACAGGTAGGCGCAGTCCATTCCATCACGACAAATGGCATGTCGGGCTCCCAGCCGCGCGGCTCGAAGTGTGCTGGCGCGACATCTTCCAGCGGCACTGCCGCGGTCGCGGATCCACTGTTACCGGTCAGCATCGGGGAGAAGATTCCCTTGATTGGAATCGGTGGTTCCGGCGGCTTCCCTGGTGGTGTCGGTCGCAGGTCGATGAGCTCTGCCATCACTTCGGCCTGCATCCGTGCCGTTCCCAGATTGATCGGAGGCGGGCCGACTGCCTGCCGCCATTGCGAGCGCATGCTGACGATCAGCGCTACGACTGCAACCATCGATAGAACGACCGTTGTGGCCAGGACGCGTTTCCGTGCAATGCGCTGTCGCATGAAGTTCCTGGAAGAAATGAAGCAGGTTGGGATATCGGCCGGGGACGTGACGCTACAGCGCTTGAATGACCTGCAGCAGATGGGTCGCATCTGGCGCGAGTTCCTGCGCGAGCCCGCCCAGCACCACGAAGAACAGCAGCAGGCCGAGCAGCGGCCAGATCGTGTGCGTCACGCATACCCGCCACCACCCCTGCTCGTGCATGCCCTGCATGCGCCGGTACAGGCCACTGGCGATGGCCGCGTCCACCAGCAATTCGGCCATCAGCACCGGTGCCGACCACACCACCCACACGCTCGCCAGCAGGACGGACGCCACCAGCGCGACGATGCCGAGGATCGCCAGCAACGGCAGGCCTGCTTCGTCTTCGGCCAGGCCGGTCAACGGCAGCTCACCGGCATCGCCGCCGCCGGCCTGCGCCGACTCATTCCACGAAGCTGACGCGCCGCCACCTCCAGAACGGCCACCGACGCCGCCCCACGGTGATTCCACGGCACTTCCGCGAGGCGAAGGGCTGCCACTGCCCACATCCGGCGACAGGCCATCCAGCACGTTGTCCCAGCGCCAGCGGATCCAGATCCACATCAGCAGCAGGAACACGCCATAGGCCAGCAATACGGCCATCGGGTAGCGAAGCAGCATCGCGTCGATGCCGGCCAGACGCAGCAGATGCGAGGCAAGAAAACCGGCCGCACCGGTCAGGGCCACGATCAGCGCCATCTGCAGGCATGGCCAGCCGCGTTCCCGCAGGTGTTGCCGTGCGCGCACAAGCTCACCGGCACGGTTCACCGGCAACTTCAGCGGGCTCCGCGCAAAGAAACGGGTGCGTTTCATCGGCGCCACCGGGTGCCGCGGATCGTGGAGCGTGGAAGCTCAAGAACCTGATACAGCATGCGGACATCCTTGCCGGGCACGCGCGGGGGGTGTTGCGCGGATTCTACCGCGGCCGGGGCCTCTGTCCAGGCGACGGGCCGAGGCCATTGATCATCAACTGCGGTCGACGATCCGCACGATGCGACCGTCCTCAAAAGCGAACTCGCTGTGTCCCTGCAGTGCCAGTTCCGTACCCGCGCCGGGACCATCGGGAATGTCCTGCGCGAACACGCCACGCCAGCCGATGCTGGCCAGCACCACGCCATCCTTGAAGATCAGCTCCAGCAACCGCTGCTCGCGCTCGCGGAACAACGGCGCCGATTGCCGTGCCAGTTCGCCGAAGGCATCGATGCCTTCGGTGACCATCGTCAGCTGCCCACCGCTGTGGTTCTCGAAACGCACGTTATGCGCCAGCACCGCCAGCATGGCGTCGATGTCGAAGCGGTTGTAGGCCTGCAGGTAGTGCTCGATCAGATGGCGGCAGTGCGATTCGTCCACGGCGGTGTCCAGTCAGGGCCTGCGCCAAGTCTCCCGCGACCGTTCAGCCGTATCAAGGAGGCGCGGCGGCCTTCAGCAACTGCGCGGCCACCTGGTCGAACGGGGCGATGTCCTGCAGTGCGCGGCACATCGCCACCGCACCTTCCACACTGGCAATCACCAGATTGGCCAGCCCACCCGCGGCGACCGGATCGTGGCCGTCGGCGATGAACGCTGCGGCCAGATGGGCCTGCCAACGTGCGAACACTTCAGCAGCTGCTGCACGGGGCTGGCTCGGCACTGCCTCCACCGGCTCCTCCACGGCAGCGGCCAGTACCGGGCAGCCCGCCCGGAACCCGGAGCGCAGCAGGCGCTCGCGCCACATTGCCAGGAACTGCTGCAGGCCCTGCACCGCCCCTCCCTTCAACAGCTCGACGAGAAGCGCCTCCACCTTGTCGCCGGCCATGTAGGTGGCGCGCGCCAGCAGTTCCTGCTTGCCGCCAGGAAAATGGTGGTAGGTGGAGCCCAGCGGCGCCTCGGCCAGCTTGGTCACCTCACGAATGCTGGTGGCATTGAGGCCTACCCGCGCCAGCATCTGTGCTGCGGCATCAATCACCCGTTGCGGGGCATCAGAGGGTCGTGGGCTCACGGCGATCGCCTTGCTAAGACAGTCGTCATAGATTAGCGTACCGGCCGTTCTATAACAGTCGTCATAGCCATGAATCTCTGGTTCCGCCTGCTCCATCTGCTGCTTTGCAGCCTGTTCCGGCCGAAGCTGGAGGCCCCGTTCGGGGTCTCGCGCCTGCAGTTCCGTGTGCTGCCCAACGACCTGGACAGCAACCTGCACATGACCAACGGCCGCTACTGGAACATCTTCGATCTGGGCCGGCTGGACCTGATCCTGCGCATGGGCCTGGGCCGGGTGGCGCTGCGCGAGAAGTGGGCGCCGATCGTCGGTGCCGGCACCATCCAGTTCCGCCGCGAACTCAAGCCGTTCCAGCGCTTCACCCTGGAAACGCGCCTGGTGGGCTGGGTCGGCTCGCGCGGCATCATGGAGCAGCGCGTGCTGATCGGGCCCGAGCAGAAGATCGCCACCCGTGCGCTGCTGGTCACCGGCATCTACGACCGTCGCGCGCGCCAGTTCCTGGGCATGCCGAAGATGATGGAAGCGATCGGCGTGGTCGCCCCACCGTCGCCGTCGCTCAGTGCAGCCGCCGAGGCGTTGCTGGCGGCCGATGCCGCGTTGAAGCTGGACGATGCCTGAGGCACGTCACCCTACCTTCGGCATGTTCTTGGTCACGCAATGGATGCCACCTCCGCCGCCGGCGATCGCATCGATATCCACCTGTTCGATCACGCGGCCGGGATACAAGTCCTCCAGCAGTTCACGGCAGTAGCCATCGGCTGCGTCGTCACCGAACTGCGGCGCGACCACCGCGCCGTTGATCGGCAGGTAGTTGATATAGCCCGTCGCCAGATCGTCGTTGTCGCGGGTATGCACGTTGTCGCGCCCGTCCAGCGGCGGCGGCAGCGTATGCACCTGCAGGCGACGGCCATCGGCATCGGTGGCCTCGCGCAGGATCTGTAGATGTTCGCGGGTCAGGTCGTAGTCGTAGGACTCCGGATCATTGTCCAGGTTGGCAATCACTACACCCGGGCGCACGAAGCGCGCATAGAAATCCACATGCGCGTCGGTGATGTCCTCGCCGGCGATGCCGGGCAGCCAGATCACCTTGCGCAGGCCCAGGTGATGCTTCAGCTCGGCCTCGATCTCCGCGCGCGACCAGTCCGGATTACGGATGCGGTTCACCCAGCAGCTTTCGGTGAGGATGGCGGTGCCATGGCCGTCGACTTCGATGCCACCGCCCTCGCCCACCAGATCGCTTTCCAGCAGCGTCGCGCCGGTCACCTGTGCCAGCCAGGGCGCCACCGCGCCATCGTTGCGTGCGCTCTGCTTGCCTCCCCAACCGTTGAAGTTGAAGTCGACCAGCCCCAGCCCGCCCCTGTCGTTGGTGACGAAGCAACCGCCGTAATCGCGCACCCATATGTCATCCAGCGGCACCTCGAGGAACTCGATGTTGTCGCGGCCGCAGCGGTCCTGCGCCTGCTTCAGCTGCTCCGGGCGGCACAGCACGCTGACCGACTGGTGGCGGGCGATGGTACGGGCCAGCCGCGCCACGGCGGTGTTCACCGCATCGGCCTGCGCGCCCCAGACCCGCGGTTGCGCGGCAAAGGCCAGAAAGACACGTTCCTGCGGCCCGTGCTCGTCCGGCATGCGCCAGGGGCCCGCAGCTGGCTCCGCTGCGGATACGCGAGCCGGCAGCCCCGCCAGACCGAGGGCGGCCAGGCCGCCAAGACCGGCGGCGCCCGCCAGCTGGGTGAGGAAGTGACGACGGCTGCTCATGACGGGCTCCAGGGCCGGTGTGGAATGGAAGCTATGCTGCGCTTGCCCATCCATAAGAACAAACGATAGATTCAGCCATCAATTGAACAGTTTTACTTACCTGAAATGCTCAAGCATTGGCCACCGCTGAACGCGTTGCGTGGTTTCGAGGCCGCCGCCCGCCTGGGTAGTTTCCACAGGGCCGCCGAGGAACTGCATCTGACCCAGTCGGCCATCAGCCAGCAGATCCGGGGCCTGGAAGCCTCGCTGCAGCAGCCGTTGTTCTTCCGGCAGGGCCGCAGCGTCACCCTCACCGACGCCGGCATCGACCTGCTGGAAACCACCCAGTCCCTGCTGCGGCAGCTGGCCAGTGGCATCCGCCGGCTCGATCAGTACCGCAAGCCGAATCAACTGATCGTCAACACCAGCCCGGCCTTTGCGCGCCATTGGCTGGTGCCACGCCTGGCCGGGTTCCATCGCCTGCATCCCGGTGCCGACCTGTGGCTGCTGACCAGCGAGGACGCGCCGGACATGACCACGCAGACGCTGGACGTAGCGGTACGCGATGACCTCGACTCACAGGCGCAGTGCCAGCACCGCGTGCTGCTGCAGGACCGCCTCTATCCGGCCTGCCATCCGGCCCTGCTCGCCACACCGGTGCACGAACGACTGACCCTGCATGGCGAGCGCGAAATGGATTGGAGCCAATGGCAGGTGCAGGGCGGCGCCGATGTCGGCCAGCGCCGCGAGGGCATGAATTTCTCCGAGCCCGGGCAGCTGCTGGATGCCGCATGCCAAGGGCTGGGCATCGCGCTGGTCAGCGAGCTGCTGGCGGCACGCGCCTGCGAGCAGGGCCTGCTGCAGCCGCTGGATGAGGCACGCGTGCGTGGTCCGCGCTGGAGCTGGCTGGTGCATGAGGACAGCACCGCCGATCCGCTGGTGATCAGTTTCTGCGAGTGGCTGCTGGCGAGTCTGCCCGCGGGAGCTACTTCTGCTGCAGCGCGCGCTTGACCGCCGCTTCGGCCAACGGCGCCATCACTGCATAGCCCTTCGCCGTGGGATGCACGCCGTCCTCGGCCAGCTGCGGATCGAGGCCACCAGCCGCATTGGCCATCGGCGTGTAGTAGTCCAGATAGACCAACTGCTTCGCCTCGGCATAGCGCTTCAACGCCGTATTCAATGCGCGCACCTTCGGCGCAGGCGTGATGCCCGGCATCCACGGGTACTCGCTCACCGGCAGCACGGAGGCCAGCACCACGGCGATGCCATGTGCACGGGCCAGCTCCATCATCGCGTGCAGGTTGTCTTCGATCATCGCCTGCGTGGACGGGCCGGTGTTGCCGGCGATGTCGTTGGTGCCGGCCAGGATCACCACCACCTGTGGCTTCAGTGCCAGCACGTCCTGCGGGAAACGCACCAGCATCTGCGCCGTGGTCTGGCCACTGATGCCGCGGTTGAGCCAGCCCTTGCCGGGGAAGAAACCGGCACTGCCTTCCCTGCCCCAGCCCTCGGTGATGGAGTCACCGAAGAACACTACGCGTGGCTGGCCCGGCACTGCCGCAGGCAGTCGCGCGTTCGCGTCACGATAGCGTTGCAGCTGCGGCCAATCGGCCAGGCGCTGCTGCATGAAACGAACTTCGTCGGGGCGCAGCTGGTCGATCGGCGTCTGCAGCAGCGGATTGACTGCGACGGCTTCTGCAGCGCCCAGCGGAGAAGCCAACGCGAGGCCCAGCGTCACGACGGTGGCAGCGGCAAGCTCAACAGATCCACGCATGCGAGTACTCCTGAAATCATCTTCCGCAGTCTAACGCCCCGCCCTGTGCTCAGCGTGCAGCCGTACGCGCCGCCACACCCGTGACTTTCGCCGGCATCCACATGCCCGGCGTCCAGCCGCTGGCAGCGAGGATCGCCTTCGGGTTGTCCTGCTGGATCAGCGCACGCACCGCATCACGCTTGTCCTTGGCCTGCAGGTAATAGGCCTTGGCGATGCGGTAGCCCACCCAGTACCCCAGGTCGTAAGGTTCCTGCGAGCCTGGCTTGTAGTTGTACAGCCACGGCGACAGATCGGTGCTGTCCAGATCCAGCGCGAACGCGCTTTCGATATGCACTTCCCGGCCACGGGTCCAGGCCGCGTGGCGCCCGTTGCCGACGTTGCCGGAAATCAGTTCGGCGATGAACTCGGCGATGCCCTCCCCCAGCGAAACACGCAGCACCGTCGCATGCGGGTCGCCCGGCTCGAAGTCGGTCAGGCCGGTCTGCTGGATGTGCACGTACTCGTGCGCGATCACGTGGACGAAGCGGTCCTGCACATTGGGATTCATGAAATCGGCTGCGCACAGCGCTTCCAGGCCGATGATCACCCCGCTTTTCGAGGTCAGCCCGACCGGACGGCCACGGCCGACTGCGATAGTCACCGGCGGAAACGCGGCCTGCGGGTAGATGGCCTGCAGGTTGGAAAACACCTGCGTCAGGCGTTGTTTCACCGCTGGCAGTTCGGCCAGGCAGCTTCGTCCCTGCGCATACAGTTCCGGCTGGATGGCGATGGACTCGGCAATGCGCTCGGGGGTGACCCGGCGCGCCTTCGCCAGCTCGGCCAGGCCCGCCGAACCCTCGGCCATGTATCCACGCAACTGCGCAACGCTGGGTTTGCCACCTGCGTTGTCGTACAGCGCGTAGAAGCGACTGACATCGTCAGTGACAATCTGAGGCCCGGCCGGTACCGCCGCCGTGGCCATGCCAACTGCCCCGGCACAGGCCAGGGCCAACAGGCCGCGCAGGATCATGGACATCGCTCCGTCCTTGGTGGAGTGCAGGCGAAGCGCGCAATCTATCACCCCGGCCCGGCCGCCGCAGCAAGCAGATGCGGGCACTCCGGCGCTGTGCCAGACTCGATTCGGCACCTGCCACGGAAGATGGAGCACCCCGCGATGATGATCGTTCCCGCGTACTGGGCTGAAGCCCGCCTGCAGGCCCGCTTCCGTGGCCGGCCGGTGGTGGTGCGCCGCTTCGGCTGGTCCGACGAAGGCCCTGCAGAGGCGCAGGTGCACGCCGACCGCCGCGCCAACGAAGCCCTCAATGCCATCCTCGCCGGGCAGGCGCTTCCGCGACGCGAAGTGCGCAGCAACTACGGCGTGGAGGGCGTGCCGATCCGCGAGCAGATCGTGCAGCGCGACGGCGACGTCATCATCACCCGCAACAGCTACGGTGCGCTCTGCCTCAATACCCCTGACGTGCTGTTCGCCGATATCGACCATGCGCAGCCGCCAGCCGGCTGCGTGATGCCGGCCATGGTTGCGGCGGTCGTGCTGCTTGCCGGCGCCGTCACTGGCACGCTGCTGTGGCACTGGCTGGTGGGGCTGGTGCTGGGCGTGGCGGCGGTAGTTCTGGTCAATGCCGCATTGCTGTTGCGCCGCAGGCAGCGTCTGGCCGCCGCCGGGGGTGCCGAAGGGCTTGCGCTGCGGCGCGTGGAAGTCTTCAGCGAACAACACCCCGACTGGCATCTGCGCGCTTACCGCACGCCTGCGGGACTGCGCGTGCTGGCGATGCATGCCACCTTCTCGCCCGAGGACGAGCAGCTGCAGGCGCTCTTCAAGGCACTGGGCACCGACACCTTGTACGCGCGCATGTGCCGACTGCAGCACTGCTTCCGTGCGCGGCTGACACCGAAGCCGTGGCGCGTCGGCCTGCGTTATCGCATCCGCCCGCCGGTGGCCGCGTGGTCCGCCGAACAGGCCAACAACCCGGACCGTCTGGCCTGGATCGCCGAATACGAAAAGAAGAGCGCCGGCTTCGCGGCCTGCGCTTATCTACGCAGTTTCGGCGATACCACCCGGGTGCATGCCAAGGCAGAACATGTGCGCGACCTGCATGACCGGCTGTCGCGCGCGCAGGACCGCCTACCGCTGGCGTGAGGGCGGGTACTCAGTCAGCGCTCTGCACGAACGGCTGCCCTGCCAGGGTAGTGCCCAGCCGCACCGCGATCTGTTGACCGTCCTTTTCGAAGGTCGTCGCACATTGCTTTCCATCCTTCTGGCATCCGACTTCCGGAAAGCCGTCCAGCGATTCCGGCGCGCCCTGCGCAGGTTTTGCCCGCCAGCCTGCGGCATCCAGCAGGCGCTTGGCCTTGGCGTAAGGCATGCCGGCGATGATCCCCAGCTGCGCCAATTCGGTGGGCAATGGCTGCGCACCTGCAGTTGAGACCAGGACCAAGGACAACGTTGCAGCAAGAAGGATGACTTTCATTGCACCGACCTGGAACGAGCTATCAGGTTCAGCCTAGACCATTTGCGCGGCGTGCGAATGTGCCGGTAACACGTCGTTACCGAGTCTCCACAGTTGATTGCATAGCACCTGCAACTGTTTACAGGCCAACGGATAGCCGAGCGTGGGCTCGGCTCTACAGCAGGATGCAGGAAGGCCGCCCGAAGGCGGCCTTGTGCAAAGCAGTCGAGCAAGCTCGACGCTACTTGGCGTTCTTCACGTAGGTGTCGAACCAGTTCAGCATTTCCGCCACCAGCTGCTCGTTCGATTCCAAAGCGGTGTACCAGTGCGGTTCGTTCGGCAGCATCACCAGGCGGGTGGTGCCGCCGTTGCCGCGGATCGCCTGGTAGAGCTTGCGCGACTGGAACGGCTCGGTGCCCGGGTTGGCGTCGTCCTCGCCGTGGACCAGCAGCAGCGGCAGCTTGATCTTGTCGGCATAGAAGAACGGCGAGGCCTTCAGGTACACGTCCTGCGCCTGCCAGACCGAGCGGCGTTCGTTCTGGAAGCCGAACGGGGTGAAGGTCTTGTTGTACGAACCGCTGGTCGCCACACCGGCCTTGAACAGCTTGGTGTGCGCAATCAGGTTGGCGGTCATCAGGCCGCCATGGCTGTGACCGGTCACGCCGATGCGGTTGCGATCGACCACGCCCATGTCCACGGCCTTGTCCACCGCCGCCTTGGCGTCGGCTTCCAGCTGCTCCAGGTAGGTGTCGTAGGCGTTCTTCGGGTCACCCACGATCGGGAACGAGGCGTTGTCGATGATCGCGTAGCCGGCCAGCAGCATCAGGCGGTACGGCTGCAGGCGGGTGAAGGTCTGCTGCGAACCGGACACCTGGCCGGCCTGCGCGGCGTTGGCGAAGTCGGCCGGGTACGCATACAGGATCGCCGGCACGCGCTGGCCCTCCTTGTAGCCCGGCGGCGTGTACAGGGTGAACGACAGGTCCACGCCGTCGGCGCGCTTGTAGGTCACCAGCTGCTTCTTGATCTGGCGCACTTCCGGGGTCGGGTCGACCAGCTTGGTCAGCGCGGTCGTGGTGGACGCGAACTGCGCCTCGCCGGCCTTCGCGTCGGCCACCGCCTCACCCTGCTGGCGGATGAAGGCATTCGGCGGATCGATCACCGACTGGTGCCAGGTCAGGTAGCGCCCCGGCGTGTTGCTGAAACCGAGGAACTGTTCGTAGGCATCGGCACTGCTGCGGAACAGGCGCTCGCTCTTCAGCGTGCCCAGGTCCAGGCGGTCCAGGAACGGACGGTCGCCCTGCGGCGACGCGCCACGGCCGCTGAGGAACACATGGTTGCCCTCACGGCGCACGACCTGCGCGCCATTCGACAGGCGGGTGAAGACCAGGTTGCCGGGGTTGCCGTACAGCTCATCGCTGGACATGTCCCACAGCAGGCGGCCTTCCTTCTTCGGCTGGTCCACATCGACGATGCGGGTCTGCATCCAGTGGCGGTTCTCGTCGTTCTCGAACTGGAACGCCACGGACGGATCGGCGGACCACGCAAAACCTTCAAAGCGCTGCGTAGTGCGGGTGATTTCGGTCGGCTTGCCGTTGAACGGCGCCTTCAGCATCAGCACGCGATCGCGATGCGGCACGTTGACCTTCCAGTCGCCCTTGTCCAGCGCTTCGGCATAGACCAGGGTGGCCGGATCGGTGGCACGCCAGTCGAAACCGCGCGGACCTTCCGGTACGCCGTGCACCGGCACGCGGTCGGCCAACGGCAGGCTGGCGATCGGCGTGGACTTGCCGCTGGCGATGTCCAGCACGGCCACGTCGTTGGCGAAGCGCTGGTAGGTCACCGCATGCGAATACGGTGCCTTGATCGATTCGGTCAGCACGTGCACGCCATCGGGCGCGGCGCTGACTTCATTGAACAGCGCCGGTTGCCCGACCGGGCGCACGCGGTTGGCGACGGTATCGACCACGGCCAGCTGCGAAGTACCGTAATAGGCGAACAGCTTCTCGTCATGGACGCTGGTCAGCGTGTCGCGGGCTTCGTAGGTGCTGCTTTCGCCGCTGCTGCCCAGCGACTCCTGCGCGTCCGGACCGGTCGGCACGCCGCCATTGGACGGCGCCGGGCCCTGATTGGCCGGGACCAGCTTCACCAGCAGATTCTGGCTGCCGCCCAGCCACTGCACGGTGTAGCCGAAGATCGGGTTCAGCTGCACGTTCGGCACCTGCTTCACCTGGCCGGTGGCCGCATCGCCCACCCACAGCTGCACGCTGGTATCGACCGCATTCTGGAAGGCGAAGTGGCTGCCATCGGCCGACCACAGCGCGCCGGTGGCGCAGCCCTGCGGCAGGTTGACCTTGGTCTCCTTGCCGCTGCCGATATCGACCAGGGTGAAGTCGGCCACGCAGGCCGGAATGCCGTAGCCACCGGGGGTGTCATGGCGGCTGCGATTCTTCGGCTCCAGGCGCACGCCGGCCAGCTTCAGGTACGGCTGGGCGACGCGGCTGATTGACGGGTAGGTCTGCGCGGTGGTCAGCAGCAGGCGCTGGCCGCCCGGGGCCACGTTCGGCGCCGGCGGCGGCGGTGCCTTCAGCACCTTGAGCAGGTGTTCCGGCGGCTTGGCGTAGTCGGCAAGCGCCGGGCCAGCGGCCAGCAGGCCGACGGTGGCGACGGCAACGGCCGCCGCCAGAGAGGTTCGACGGATCAGCATCCTTATCCCCTGGAGTGTGAATGGGTACCCGGAATCGGGCATGGACCCGAATCTAGCACCGCAGGGGTTGTCGTGAATGGGCCGGAAGGGCTAGTGGACGGATGGGGCAAAGTGCAGCTCCGGGAGGTGCCGGGGAACTGCCGGCACCTGCCAGGCATGGCTTGGCACTACTGCTGCGCGTGCAGGTCCCAGGTGGCCAGGTAGTCGGGGTCGACCACGATCATGCCACTGGTGTGCATGCGGTACTCCCCGGGCTCGGCTGGCTGGTACTGGTCCAGCATCGGCGGCAGGTAGCGCTCGTGGCCATCATTCTCGTCGGCCAGCACCACGCCCTCGTCGGCGCTGATGCGCAGCACCGTGCCGGCATACTGCTCCAGCCCCTTTACCTGGCCGTCGCCGCCATAGCGGGTCACCCCTACCAGTACGACCTTGCCGATCATTTCCTCGACCTTGGCGTCGTCCAAGGGCGGCAGCATGGGAGTGAATTCGTCGCTCATCGGTGCACCTCCGTAGCCTGCAGGACATCGTGGATGAGGTTTCCGCTTCGCAGTGCGCGTCGCTGGCAGCCGAGCAGGTGCCCGGCCTGAAGCCTCTGCATCGAGAGTGCCAGTACGCCCATGAACCCAAGGGTTCCTGGAGCACGATGCTGCCATCGCAGGCGGAAGGGACAGGTGAAGGCCGAACTCGGTCTTCGCCGATCAGGGGGTTGCACCCGCACCACGCTAGAATGCGCCCATGCGCACCGTACATGCCCTCCGCTACATCACTCCCTTGCGGGAAGGTGGCTCCCTGCCGGCCGTGGTCGAGACCGACGACGACGGCATGGCCGTGCTGAAGTTCCGTGGCGCAGGCCAGGGCCCGAAGGCGCTGATCGCCGAGCTGATCGCCGGCGAAATGGCGCGCACGCTGGGCCTGCCGATTCCGGAAATCCTGTTCGTGGAGCTGGACCGCGAGTTCGCCCGCACCGAACCGGACCCGGAAATCCAGGAGCTGATCCGTGCCAGCGAGGGCCTGAACCTGGGCCTGGACTACCTGCCCGGTGCGATCAACTACGACCCGGCGGCGATGCCGGTGGATGCCGATCTGGCCTCGCGCATCGTCTGGTTCGATGCGCTCACCAGCAATGTCGATCGCACCACGCGCAATCCGAACCTGATGGTGTGGCATCGAAAGCTGTACCTGATCGATCACGGTGCGGCCATGTACTTCCATCACGACTGGGCCAACGCCGGCGATGCCTGCGAAAAGCCGTTCGTGCTGATCCGCGACCACGTGCTGCTGTCGTTCGCCAGCCGCATCGCCGAGGTGGATGCCGAACTGGCCGCGCGCCTGACCGATGCCGAGATCGAGCGCATCGTCGGCCTGGTGCCGGACAGCTGGCTGGTCAACGAGCCGGCATTCGACAGTCCGCAGGCCTATCGCCAAGGCTACATCGACTATCTCAAGCATCGCCTGAAAGTGCGTGCGGTGTTCGTGCAGGAGGCCATCCGTGCCCACGCTGCACACGTATGACTACGCGGTCATCCGCGTGGTACCGCGGGTGGAACGCGAGGAATTCATCAACGTCGGGGTGATCGTCTCCTGTCCTGGCGCGCGTCATCTGGAGGCGGCCATCGAGATCGATCCTGCGCGCCTGCGCGCCTTCGCGCCGGCGCTGGACCAGGAGGCGCTGCAGCCGTGGCTGGATGCGATCGTGGCCATCTGCCGCGGCGACGCCAGCGCCGGCCCCATCGCGCAGCTGCCCGCGCGAGCGCGCTTCCATTTCCTTACCGCCAAGCGCAGTTCGGTTGTGCAGATGTCGAGCACGCATGTGGGCCGCACTGCGGACCCGGCGGGCGTGGTGGAACACTTGATGACGAAGATGGTGCGGGTGCCGCGCTGATGCGCCCGTCTCTCACTTCCTGGCGCGCGCCCGGTACCAGGCAATGAGTGCACAGGCTACCGCAGCGGAAATCAACACCCACCCGGCTGCTGCCTGTCCATGCAGGTAGCCTTGTGCATACGCAGCACTGGTACCTTCGCTGGCCATCGCCGGGACACCCCTGAGTATCACGTGCACCCCGCGCAGCAGGAGCACCATGCTGGCGACCAGACACACCACGGGAAGGAATCGGCTCATGGCCCGATTCTGGTCCGCCAACTGCCCCAGCGTCAACATCGCTGCAGCACAGTCGCTCGGGGCTACAACGGCACTCTTCGCGCGATGTAGTTGACCACGTTGCTGATCGCATCCGGATCGACATTGGCCAGGCCAACGATCACATAGCCCTGTGCGGGCATCACCACGATGGCACTGTTCGATCCGGGCGCACCGCCTTCGTGGCCGTACTGGTGCTCCCTGCCCTTGCCCTGCACCACGAAGCCGAATCCATACCAGCCCTTGTGGTTCTGCGCCGTGGTGGCCTGCTGCAGCAATGCAGGTGAGACCAGCTTTCCACTGCGCAATGCCTCGGCGAACTTCACCATGTCGCCCACCGCGCTGTAGCCACCACCGGCTGACATGCCGCGCCAGGGCAGCGACTTCGTTTCACGGACCCATTGCCCGTCCTTCTTCGTGTAGGCGACGGCACGCTGCGGGACGTTCACTGTTTCCGGTTCGAAGCCGGTGCCCATCATGCCCGCCGGGCGCAGGATGTGTTGCTCCACATAGGCGTAGTACGACTGCCCGGAGACGACCTCGATGATCCGCCCAAGCACGATGAAGCCATAGTTCGAGTAGCTGTCCTGGCTGCCTGGCGTGAATTGCGGCGCATCCTTGGCAAAGCGCCGCACGTAGTCATCCAGCGTCTTCAACGACGCGGAATACTGTTCGAAATCGTCGCCGAAGAAGTCGCCCAGGCCACTGGTGTGTGACAGCAGCTGGCGAACGGTTACGCTGTTGGCAACGGCCTTGTTCGGATAGTCCGGCAGGCAACTGCCGATCGTGTCATCGAGACTGAGCTTGCCGTCCTGCACCAGCTGCAGGACGGCCACTGCGGTGAACATCTTGTTGGAGGACGCAAGGCGGAACTGTGTATCCACGTCCACTGGAATGCCAGCGGTGCGATCGGCATCGCCACCGCGCCAGTCCAGCAGCACCTTGCCATTCTGCGCCACCTGCAATGCACCCGACAGCGCGTCCTGCGCCCGCAGCGCCTCCAGCCTTGC
Organism: Stenotrophomonas sp. YJH_SMC_16; assembly: GCF_059367875.1. Taxonomy (NCBI): domain Bacteria; kingdom Pseudomonadati; phylum Pseudomonadota; class Gammaproteobacteria; order Lysobacterales; family Lysobacteraceae; genus Stenotrophomonas; species Stenotrophomonas sp. YJH_SMC_16. The sequence goes on from NZ_JCAFRH010000005.1 coordinate 122,562, forward strand.
CGCGGCATCAGCCATCAGCGCAGGCAATGCAACCCGTGCCGGCTTGTATTTGTCCGGCGTTTCAGTGCCCTCGATCTGGAACTGCTTCACGTGCGACGGGTTGGCCGGGTCCATGACCGCCGTCACCCACATCGCACGTTCGCTCAGCTGGCCCATCACCAGCAGCTTCGCCTGGCCGGGCGCGCGCTCGAGTGTTTCCAGAACGCTCAGCGGGCCCGTGCTCTCGCGGAACTCGAGATAGTCCTTGGGCGTGCTGCCCTCCTGCTTGGCATATCTGTCGGCGAATGCCTGCAACCCCTCGAGGCTGCCCGCATTGAAGGCGGCAAGCCAGTCATCGATGGCATCCCGCGCGCGTGGATGTTCGCGCTCGGAAGATGCTGCGCCAACTGCCGGAAATGCCGAGGCGGTCACCAGGACCAAACAGGCCAGCGCATTGCAGAGAAACAGGCGTCCAACAGCCCTCATGGCAATTCCTTTGCGGGTATCCCTGGGCGCATCCTAGACGATGGATCGGCCCGCCGCATCCACGCTAGGGACGCTGCCGCACCACCTCGACGGTGACGTTGAATGCCTCGATGCTATGCCATTGGCCCCGTTCGTACGGCAGCGATTCCACCCCCATGCCGATCTGATACCTCACCGCATCCGGACCTTCGCGCCAGTAGTAGGGTGCGCCGTTGCTCCAGCCACAACAGACGTAGCGCAATGCAGGCAGGCCGAATGCCGTGTGCAGATAGGCTTCGACCTGCGCCGCTTGCGCGCCTGAAACACGATAGTGGGCCTCCATCGGCTTGATGTAGGACACGTCATCCTGGCTGCAGCCTACATACTGCAGTTCCGGAGGCTTCCGGCCCATTGCCTGCAGGAAATCCTGGCATTCAGTATCAGGTCGCGCCAGGCCATCCGCGCGCCCTTGCACCTCCCACTCGGCCAACGCCTGCGCAGGCGTCTGCTGCGCAAGCACGCTGGCGCTGGAAAATGACGCCAGCAGCAGGACGCGGGCGGCATGCTGCGGCAGCAGGAGAGACATCACGGGGCGAGTCCTTCGCATGGGAACACAGGAATGCTGATCGATGCCACGCTATCGCCTTGCCATCGTCTGCTCTGTGAAACGCGCCACGCAGAAGTCCAGGAAGCTGCGCAGCTTGGGCGTCAGCTGGCGGTCGCGCGGATACACCAGGTTGATCCACGTCGATACCGGCACATGGTCCGGCAGCACTTCCACCAGTTCACCACGCGCCAGCACAGCGGCAAGCATTTCGTAGGGCTGCAGGATCAATCCCAGCCCACCCACGGCCGCTGTCAGCAGCGGCTCGGCCTGGTTGACCATGAAGCGACTGGACACCGGCACGGTCAGCACGCTGCCATCGGCATCGCGGAAACTCCAGCGTGTGCGGATGATCGAATGCGCGAAGCCCAGGCACTCGTGGCGGCTCAGGTCATTGGGATGGGTGATGGCCGGGCGCGAAGCCAGGTAGTCCGGCGAGGCACATAGGACGAGCGGATACGGCCCCAGCCGTCGCGCCACCAGCCCGCTGTCGGCCAGGTCACCGGTACGGAACACCAGGTCGTAGCCGTCCTCGACGATGTCCACCAAGCTGTTGGACAGATTCAGATCGACCTGCACATCCGGGTACTGCTGCATGTAAGCCACCACCGCCGGGCCCAGTGCGTGCACGCCGAAGGTGACCGGCGCGCTGATGCGCAGGCGCCCCATCGGCCGTCCACGCGCCACTTCCGCCAATTGCTCGGCGCCCTCCACTTCCTCCAGGATCACCCGCGCCCGCGCCAGGTAGGCCTGGCCGAAGTCGGTCAGGCTCTGCTTGCGCGTGGTGCGGTTGAGCAGGCGCATGCCCAGGTGCTGCTCCAGCGCCTGGATATGCTTGCCGACCAGCTGCGGCGACAGGTCCAGTGCCTCGGCAGCGGCGGCGAAGGAGCCGACCTCGGCCACCTTGGCGAAGGTCCGCAGGGGAGCGATCAGGTCCATTGCAAACAATTGTTCTTCAATGAAACACCAGATTACCCCTTATTCTGGATGCAGACTACGCGCACAGTAGCCGTGACCCTTTCGCCGACGCCCTCGTCGGCCCTTCCTCGGAGCCCCCATGAGCCAGATTGTCCGCATCCACGAATATGGCAGTGCCGATGTGCTGCGCATCGACGATATCGACGTTCCCGCCCCCGCCCCTGACGAAGTCCAGATCCGGGTGAAGGCAATCGGCCTGAACCGCGCCGAGGTGATGTTCCGCAACGGCGCCTATCTGCAGGAAGCGCAGTTCCCCAGCCGGCTGGGCTATGAGGCCGCTGGCGTGATCGAAGCGGTCGGCAGTGCGGTGAGCGGCTTCACTGCTGGCGATGCGGTCAGCGTGATACCGCCACTGGACATCGCGCGCTGGGGCACCTATGGCGAGCTGGCCAACGTGCCGGCACGACTGGTGGTCAAGCACCCACAGGCGTTGGACTTTGAAACGGCGGCCGCGGTGTGGATGCAGTACGTCACCGCCTGGGGCGCGCTGCTGGAACAGGCTCATCTGGCCGCCGGGGATTTCGTCATCATTACCGCCGCCAGCAGCAGCGTCGGCCTGGCCGCCATCCAGATCGCCAATGCAGTAGGCGCCACGCCGATCGCGGTCACCCGTGGCCCGGGCAAGCGCCAAGCCCTGCTCGATGCCGGTGCCGCCCACGTCATCGCCACCCAGGAGCAGGATCTGGTGACCGAAGTGGCGCGCATCACCGGCGGTGCCGGTGCCCGTGTGGTGTTCGATCCGATCGGTGGCCCGCAGTTCGTGCCGCTCACCGAAGCGATGGCCCGTGCCGGCATCCTGCTGGAGTACGGCGCGCTGAGCAGCGAACCCACGCCGTTCCCGCTGTTCAACGTGCTGGGCAAGTCGCTGACGCTGAAGGGCTATCTGTACTCGGAAATCGTTTCTGACGATGCCGCACTGGCCCGCGCCAAGGCGTTCATCGTCGATGGCCTGGACAAGGGCACGCTGGCGCCAAAGATTGCCAAGGTGTTCCCGTTTGCGCAGATCCAGGAGGCACACCGTTACCTGGAATCGAACGAGCAGATCGGCAAGGTGGTGGTGACGGTGTGATCCAGCGTCATGCAATGGGGGTGGATCATCGCCCCCATTGCGGTTACCTGGGCAACGCAAACGCCATCACATAATCGCCGTTCGGGGTTTCCATGAAATGGTGGCCGCCGGCCATGATCACTACGTACTGGCGCCCGCCCTGCTCGTACACCATCGGATTGGCCTGGCCGCCCGCGGGCAGCTTGGCATGCCACAGTTCCTTGCCGGTCTTCAGGTCAATGGCACGCAGCAGGTCATCGGTGGCAGCGGCGATGAAGATCAGGCCGCTGGCGGTGATCACCGAACCACCATTGTTCGGCGTGCCGATCTCGATCGGCAGGCCGGAACGGATGCCGAACGGTCCGTTGCCGCGCGCACTGCCGAATGGACGGTCCCACAGCAGCTTGCCGGTACGCAGGTCGATGGCACGGATACCGCCATAGGGCGGCTGCTTGCACAGCAGGCCGGTGAACGGCAGCCGCCAACCAGCGTTGACCTGGATGCCATACGGCGTGCCCACCTGCGGGTCGCCCGCGCCTTCTGCACCGCCCTTGTCGAACCGGATCTTCTCGCGTGGCAGCCAGCCCAGCCGGTCGGCCTCGGCGCGTGGCACCAGCCGGTTGTAGTTGGGCATGTCGTTGTAGTTGGCCACGATCACGCCGCGGCGCGTATCGATGGACACGCTGCCCCAGTCCGAGCCGCCGTTGTAGCCAGGGTACTCGATGGAATGGCGCTCGCTGCTCGGCGGCGTGTAGAAGCCTTCGTAGTACGCCTTGCGGAACTGGATGCGGCAGACCAGCTGGTCGATCGGGGTGATGCCCCACATGTCGCGCTCGGTCAGGTCATGTTCGCGGCGCAGCGTGTGGTACAGCGAAAACAGCTGGGTGGGTGAACGCTGCTCGGGTTCGACGCCGCCGACCGGCACCTTGCGCTCTTCGGCGGCGGTCAGCAGCTGGCCGTTGCGGCGATCGAGGATATAGAGGTCGCCCTGCTTGGTCGGCAACAGGATCGCCGGCACCTTGCCCGCCGCCGTCGGGTAGTCGATCAGGCTGGCCTGCGAACCCAGGTCGTAGTCCCACACATCCTTGCGCACCGCCTGGAAATGCCAGACCGGCTTGCCGGTGGCCACGTCGATCGCCACCAGCGAGGTTGCATAGCGGTTCTGGCTCTCCGTGCGCGAGCCACTCCAATAGTCTCCCGCAGAATTGCCCAGCGGCAGGTAGACCAGCCCCAGTGCTTCATCACCGGTGGCGGTGGTCCACATGTTGGGTGTGCCACGCGTATAGGTCTGCTCGCGCGGCGGCAAGCCGCTGCGCTCGGGCTGGTCCATGTCCCATGCCCAGCGCAGCTTGCCGGTGATGGCATCGTAGGCCTGGATCACGCCCGAGGGCGCATCGCGGCGCTGTCCGTCGAGCACCTGATGACCGGTCACGATCACGCCGCGCACGATGGCCGGCGGCGAGGTGATCGACACATAGCCCGGCGGCACTTCGCCCATGCCCAGGGTGATGTCGACCTGGCCGTTGTTGCCGAAATTCGCGCACGGGCGGCCACTGTCCGCATCCACCGCGATGATGCGCCCATCCAGCGTGCCTTCGATGATGCGCGCCCAGCATGCCGGACGACTGCCCGGTGCAACACTGCGGGTGATGCTGGGCGGCGGTTCCGGCAGCGCCAGATCAGCGGCGACATCGGCCAATGCCGCATCAGCAACGGTCGGCGTGCTGGGCTGCTCGTAATAGCTCACACCGCGACAGGCAGCGGTATAGGGAATCGAAGCATCCTTCACCCTTGGATCGAACCGCCACAGCTCCTTGCCGCTGGCGGCGTCGAGTGCGATCAGGCGGTTGCGCGCGGTGCACAGGTACAGGCGATCGCCAATCTTCAGCGGCGTGGTTTCCGCGCCCCAGCGCTTCTTCGGCATATCGCCGGTACGGAACTGCCAGGCCGGCTGCAGCGTGGCCACATTGGCCGGGGTGATCTGCTGCAGCGGCGAATAGCGGGTGGCCGCATTGCTGCGGCCCCACGCCGGCCAGTCGCCCTCGGCGGGCTGGTCAGCCGGCTGCAGGCCCGTGGTATCGCGCGTAGGTTCCAGTCCGGCGCTGACCGCGCCTTCCGGGAACGGCAGGTGCCCGTCCACTTCACCATGCGGCGCAAAGGCCAGGCCGAAGGCAGCTACGAACACCAGCATCAGCACGCCCGCCACGCTGCGCGACAGGCGCTTGGACACCGGTTCGCGCAGGGTCGGTGCGAGCAGCGCCACCACGATGCCCAGGGCCGTAACGAGGCCCAGGCGCGGCACCCAACGCCAGTAGTCGCTGCCTGACTCCCACCAGGTCCACAGCAGTGTGCCGATGAACACCAGCGCGTACAGCAGCGCGCCGCTGCGACGGTTGCCGAACAGCAGGAGGCCGCTGGCCAGCAGGCCGAGCCCGGCGATGGCGTAGTACGCCGAGCCGCCAAGGCTGAGCAGCCATGCGCCGAGCCCGCCGATGACCAGGCCGAGCACGACCAGCAACAGCGACAGCACGGTCACCAGCGGATGGCGCGGGGTTCGGACAGGAGCAGGATCGGACGGCGGCGTGACGGACATCGTCGATCTCCGGGGGCAGCATGCGCCCTTATCCCACCGCCGGCGTGAAGCGCGCGCGTATGTGTGGCGTCCGGATACGACGACGCCGGCACAGGGCCGGCGTCGTCGGGTACTTCAGGCTCGCGGCAGGATCACTCCTGCGCGGCGTCCTCGCTGCTGGCCGCAGCCGGGGCGCCGTCGGTCGTGGCCGGGGCGGCAGCCGCCACCTCGTCCTCGTCCTCGTCGATCGAGGCATCCATGCGCTCCACCGCCTGCAGCTTCTCGTCCTTGGACAGGCGGATCAGGGTGACGCCCTGGGTGTTGCGGCCGACGCGGCTGATTTCCGAGCCACGCGTACGCACCAGGGTGCCGCCATCGGAGATCAGCAGGACTTCGTCGCTGGAGCCCATCAGCACCGCGGCGACCAGCTTGCCGTTGCGCTCGGTGGTCTGGATGCCGATCACGCCCTGCGTACCACGGCCCTTGCGCGGGTAGTCCGGCAGCGGGGTGCGCTTGCCATAGCCGTTCTCGGTGGCGGTTAGGATGTACTGCACGCTGGCGTCGTCAGCGCCGTCGATCACCGCATCGCCATTGGCGGCGGCTTCTTCGACACCGTTGTCGTCCTCGTTCTCGTCCTCGATGCCACCGGCACTTTCGGCCACGATCAGGCTGACCACTTCCTCGCCGGCCGGCATCTTGATGCCACGCACGCCGGTCGCGGTACGGCCCATCGAGCGGACCTTGTCCTCGCCGAAGCGCACGGTCTTGCCGTTGGAGGCGAACAGCAGGATGTCGCGCTCGCCGTCGGTCAGGCCGACGCCAACCAGCGCGTCGCCCTCGTCGAGGTTGATCGCGATCTTGCCGCGGGCCAGACGGAAGGCGAACTCGCCCAGCGGGGTCTTCTTGACCGTACCGTTCTTCGTGGCGAAAAACACGAACTGGCCGTCGGCGTACTCGCGCACCGGCAGCACGGCCTGCACGCGTTCGCCCGGTTCCAGCGGAATCCAGTTGATGATCGGACGGCCACGAGCGTTGGAACCGGCTTCGGGCAGCTGGTAGACCGGCAGCCAGAACACCTTGCCCGAACTGGTGAAGGTCAGCAGCGTGTCATGCGTGTTGACCAGCCACAGCTGTTCGATGAAATCCTCTTCCTTGGTCGCCGCCGCACTACGGCCACGGCCGCCACGGCGCTGCGCGCGGTACACGCTCACCGGCTGGCGCTTCACGTAACCGGCGTGCGACACGGTGACCACCACGTCTTCCGGCGCGATCAGGTCGAGGATGTCCAGGTCTTCTTCGCTGTGGCGGATCTCGGTACGACGCTCGTCGCCGAACTCGGCCTTGACGCTGACCAGCTCTTCGCGGATCACCTGCAGCAGGCGGTCGGGGTCTTCCAGGATGTGGATCAGCCCGGCGATCACTTCCAGCAGCTGCTTGTACTCGTCGGTCAGGCGGTCCTGCTCCAGCCCGGTCAGGCGGTGCAGGCGCATTTCCAGGATCTGGGTGGCCTGGATCTCGGTCAGCTGGTAGCCGCCCTCGATCAGGCCCACGCCCTTGGGCAGGTCTTCCGGACGCGAGGCTTCGGCACCGGCGGCGCCCAGCATCGCACCGACCAGGCCCGGCTCCCACACGCGCGCCAGCATGCGCTCACGTGCTTCGTTCGGGTTCGGCGAGGTCTTGATCAGTTCGATCATCTCGTCGATGTTGGCCAGCGCGACGGTCAGGCCTTCCAGCACGTGGGCACGGGCACGCGCCTTGCGCAGCTCGAACACGGTGCGGCGGGTGACCACTTCGCGACGGTGGCGGACGAACGCCTCCAGCATCTGCTTGAGGTTCATCAACTGCGGGCGGCCATCGACCAGCGCCACCATGTTGATGCCGAACACCGATTCCATCTGCGTCTGCTGGTACAGGTTGTTCAGCACAACCTCGGCAGATTCACCGCGCTTGATCTCGATGTAGATGCGCATGCCGTCCTTGTCGGACTCATCGCGCAGCTCGCTGATGCCTTCGATCTTCTTTTCCTTGACCAGCTCGGCGATCTTCTCGATCAGACGCGCCTTGTTCACCTGGTAAGGAATCTCGGTGACGATGATCGATTCGCGGCCGTTGTCGGCCACTTCGATATCGGCCTTGGCACGGATGCGCACGCGGCCACGGCCGGTGCGGTAGCCGGCGACGATGCCGGCGGTGCCATTGATGATGCCGGCGGTCGGGAAATCCGGACCCGGGATGTATTCCATCAGGCCGTCGACGTCGATTTCCGGGTTGTCGATCAGCGCGATGCAGGCGTTGATCGATTCGCTCAGATTGTGCGGCGGGATGTTGGTCGCCATGCCCACCGCGATACCGGCCGAACCATTGACCAGCAGGTTCGGGAACCGGGTCGGCATGACCGTCGGCTCCAGTTCCTTTTCGTCGTAGTTGGGCTGGAAATCGACGGTTTCCTTGTCGATGTCGGCCATCAGCTCATGCGCGAGGCGAGACATGCGCGCTTCGGTGTATCGCATCGCTGCGGCGGAGTCGCCGTCGATGGAGCCGAAGTTACCCTGGCCATCGACCAGCATGTAGCGCAGCGAGAACGGCTGTGCCAGGCGCACCAGCGTGTCGTACACCGACTGATCGCCATGCGGGTGGTACTTACCGATGACGTCACCGACGATACGTGCCGACTTGAAGTAGGGCTTGTTGCTGTGCGCGTTCAACTCGTTCATCGCGAACAGCACGCGGCGATGCACCGGCTTGAGGCCGTCGCGCGCATCCGGGAGCGCGCGGCCCACGATCACGCTCATGGCGTAATCGAGGTAGCTCTTGCGCATCTCGTCTTCCAGGTTGACCTGGATGATTTCCTTGGCGGTTTCTGCCATTCGGGTTCCGTTGTCTGGTAGCGGTCCAGTCCGGCGCAGCCCTCTGCGGGAGGGGGTCGTGCCGGAACCTCGATTCAACCTGTGGATACTACCACAACAGGCCGTTTTCCGCCTCCCTTTACGGGGATTTTACCGGCACAAATCAGGAACTTAGGGCCCCATACCGCCCCTGTAGCGCCGAGCCCATGCTCGGCTGCGGCGGATTCGCTGGCTGAGCCGAGCGTGGGCTCGGCTCTCCAGACATCCGCGACCCTGCCCGCCTCAGCCGCCGAAGGCGGCGCGCATGTTGTCGGCGGTCGGGTTCAGGATCACCCCGCGCTCGGTCACGATGGCATCGATCAGCTCGCCCGGAGTGACGTCGAACACCGGGTTCCAGGCGGCGATGCCCTCGGCCACGGTGCGGGTACCGCCCACGCCGTACAGCTCGCCCGGATCGCGCTGCTCGATCTCGATCTGGCTGCCGTCCACAGTTTCCATGTCCACCGTCGAGGACGGCGCCACGACCATGAACTTCACGCCGTGGTGGCGCGCGGCAATGGCCAGCTGGTAGGTACCGATCTTGTTGGCGGTATCGCCATTGGCGCAGATGCGGTCCGCACCCACGATCACCCACTGCACAGCACCGGTCTTCATCAGGTGCGAGGCGGCCGAATCGGCAATCAGGGTGGCGTCGATGCCATCCTGCTGCAGCTCCCACACGGTCAGACGTGCGCCCTGCAGCCACGGACGAGTCTCGCCGGCAAATACCCGGGCGATGCGGTGCTGGGCCATGCCGGCACGGATCACGCCCAACGCGGTACCGAAGCCGGCGGTGGCCAGCGAGCCGGTGTTGCAATGGGTCAGCACGCCGCTACCGGCCTCGATCAGGCCGGCGCCCAGCGCGCCCATGTGGCGGTTGGCGGCCAGGTCTTCCTCGGCGATGGCCTGCGCCTCCGCTTCCAGCGCGGCCTTCCAGTCGGCACCGGCGGCATTCAGGCAGCGGCGCATGCGCGCCAGCGCCCAGGCCAGGTTGACGGCGGTCGGGCGCGACGCGTTCAGGCGCTGCAGCGCCGGCTCCAGCTGCTGCAGCGCATGCGCGCCATCAGCGGCCTGCACGTCACGTGCGGCCAGCACCACGCCCCAGGCCGCGGCAATGCCGATGGCCGGCGCGCCACGCACGGTCAGCGCGTGGATGGCGGCGGCAACCTCGTCACTGTCATGGCAGACCACGTGCTCGACCACGAACGGCAGCTTGCGCTGGTCCAGCAGTTGCAGGGCATCGCCGGTCCAGAGGATCGGGCGGATGTGGTCGTAACGGGCGTAGTCGATGTCGGAGGCAGTGTTCATGGCCCCATTGTAGGGCCACGCCCCGCGCGGTTGGAGCCTGCCCCGGCTCAATTCACCGAGAATTCGGCGCGGCAGCCGCCGTCCACCCAGATCCCGTTGCGGTTCCAGCCCCAGGTGTTGCCTTCCTCGCACGGGGTGCTGGACAACTGTTCGGTGACGACGGCGCCGACCGAAATGCTCGCGCCACAGAAGCGGCGCTTCTTCGACTTCGACTCGCAGGTCAGGCGGCGCGGCACGTCGACAAAACGGCCGTCCTCGTCCGCCACTTCGAAATCGCCCTGGCAACCACGGCTGGTCCAGACTTCATTGCGCTTGTAGCCCCAGCCCTGCCCTTCGCGGCACGGCAGCACCGAGAGCTGGCGCAGCAGGCGCACCGGCGCACCGTCCAGGCGCACCGGGCAACTCTGCGGGCGGCCATTGGATTCGCAGCGCACCACACGGCGGACCAGGCGCTTGCCTTCCGTTGCCGCAGGCGCTGCACCTTGCGCTCGACGCGCACGGAACTCGGCCCGGCAGCCCAGGGTGACCCACACGCCACTGCGGTCGGTGCCCCACTCGCTGCCTCGGATGCAGCTGTTGCTGGACAGCTGGCGCACAAGGTCGATGCCATTGCTGACGTCGATATCACAATGCACCCAGCCCATGTCGCGCGATTCGCAGGTCACCACTTCGCCGTCATAGCCCGCCTGCTGGGCCGACGCCGATGACGGCAGCCAGGCACCCCAGAGCGCGATGGAGTACACCGGTGCAGCGACAACCGCAAACCACTTGACCAAAGCCTTCCCCAGCAGGAATGGATGAACTGCGTGCCAGTGTCCGGCATCTGCCGTGATAAGAGCATCATCCCGCTTACCGAAGCAAGCGCAGAAACGCGGAATTCCGTTCAGTCTTCGATGTTCAGGAACGTGCGCACCGCGCTCACGCGTGGGCGAAGTCGTAGGCCAGCACATCGGCGATACGCGGCGTGCGGTTCATCGCCATCAGCAACCGATCAACACCCACCGCCACGCCGGCGCAGGCGGGCATCGAGGGCAATGCGGCCAGCAATGCTTCGTCCAGTGCCGGCTGCACCTGGCCGCGCTCATGGCGGCGCTGCAGGTCGCGCTGGAAACGCGCACGCTGCTCGTGGGCGTCGTTCAGTTCGTGATAGCCGTTGGCCAGTTCCACTGCCCCCAGGTACAGCTCGAAACGCTCCGCCAGTGGCGGCGTGCCGGCACGGATGCGTGCCAATGCGGCTTGGCTGGCGGGCCAATCGTGGACCACGGTCATCACCGCGTCATCGAAATGCGGCTGGATATGATGGGTCATCAGCAGATCCAGCCAGTCATCGCGGGTCAGCCCGACCGGGTCGATGTGCACCTCGCCCAGCGCGGCACGCAGCGCAGCCTCATCGGCATCGAACGGATCCACGCCCACGTACTGCTGGAACAGCTCGCGGTAGCTGAGCACACGCAGCGTCGCACTGCGCCCGACCAGGGCCAGCGCCTGGCCAACCAGCTCGGCGGTTTCCTGCACCAGGCGATGGTGGTCCCAACCGACCCGGTACCACTCCAGCATGGTGAATTCCGGATTGTGGCGGCCGCCCGCCTCGCCGTTGCGGAACACCCGGCCCAGTTCGTAACAGTCACCCACGCCCGCCGCCAGCAGGCGCTTGAGCGGATACTCCGGCGAGGTGCGCAGCCAGCGGCGGCGTCCGCCGGCATCGACATGGCCGGTGAAATCGGTATGGAAGCTGTCGATGTTCGGCTCGGTGTTGCCGGCCACCGACAGGATCGGCGTCTCCACCTCCAGCACGTCGCGCTCGGCGAAGAAGCGGCGCACCAGCGCATTGAGCGCGGCGCGCTGCTGCAGCATGCGCAGCAGGGCCTCGCTCACAGGATGCCCTCCGGGCGCGGGTGGTCCAGCGGCAGAGTCAGCAGATCGCGGGTGTCATCGATGTAGCCGCTGGCCAGGTACAGGCGCCGGGCCAGTTCGTTGTGGTGGTTCACTTCCAGGCGCAGGCGACTGACGCCACGACCCCGTGCGCGCTGTTCGCAGATGGCCAGCGCCTGCTTGCCGCGGCCACGACCGCGCGCGCGATGGCTCAGGTACAGCTCGTCCAGCAGCATGAAGTGGCCGCCCTGCTCCAGGCTGAAGCCCATCGCGATCACTGCGTAGCCGACCACCTCGCCCGCCTCGTCCAGCCACAGCAGTACTTCGCCATTGCGCGGGTCAGCCAGCAGCGCATCCACACCGCGACGCACGCGCGCGTCATCGAAGTCGATCCTGTCTTCGGCGTAGAACTCGCGCATCAACGCGATCAGCAGCTCTTCGTCAGCTCGGGTAGCCAGGCGGAAATCCAGCGGGGCGGTCTGCATCGGTGTTCCTTTGTGTTTCATGCCGGGCGCAGGGGCACCCGGCGGGGTCATCATTCGTGTTCGGCAAGATAGGCCAGCAGGCGGTCTTCGTCCCACACCGGCACGCCCAGCGACTGTGCCTTGTCCAGCTTGGAGCCTGCCTCTGTACCGGCCACCACAAAGCTGGTCTTCTTCGAGACGCTGCCGGAGACCTTGGCGCCCAGCGCCTCCAGGCGCTCCTTGGCGGCATCGCGGGTGAGCTGCGCCAGGGTGCCGGTGAGCACCACGGTCTGCCCGTCCAGCGGGCCCGCAACGATCTCGGCCAGCGCCGGCGCCTTGGCCAGGATTTGCTGCATCGCCTTCTCGGCCGCCAGCAGCATCGCGCCATGGCCTTCGGCGTCCAGCCACTCCGCTAGACCGCGCGCAGTGTCGTCCGGTAGGCCGGCGTTGACGAACTGGCCATGTTCGGCGTCGAGCACGGCCTGCGCGCCAGGCAGCGCAGCCACCAGCTTCTCGGCGCGCAGGCGGGTGATGCCGGGAATTTCCGACTCGACCAGCAGCTGTGCCAGATCCAGGCCCTCACGCAGCTTGGCGCTGGGCGCGTGCACATCGCTGATCCGCACCTGGCCAACCTGCAGCAGGTCATCGATGGCCTGCTGGTTGCCCTGCTGCTCGAAGAAATGGCCGAGCGAGCGCGCCACTTCGCCACCGATGTCCGGCACACGCTTGAACAACGGCCACGGCAGATGGCGGATCAGCTCCAGGTCACCGAACCACTGCGCCAGCGCCTTGGCCGTGCTTTCGCCCACATGCTCGATGCCGAGCGCGAACAGCAGGCGCTCCAGCGTGGCAGCACGGCTGGCGTCGATCGCCGCGATCAGGTTGTCGGCCCACTTGGTGGCGATCTTCTTCGTGTTCCATTCGAAGCTGGCCGGCTGCACCAGCGCCTGCGCGCGCCAGCCCGGATCGTTGCCGTCCAGCTTCAGCACTGCATTGAGCACCGCACCACTGCCCTCGGCGGGCAGATGCAGCTTCAGCGCAGCGGCCAGTGCTGACGGATCCTCGGCGTCCAGTACCAGTTTCAGGTGCAGCAGCTGGTCACGGCTGAGGCGGTACAGGTCGGCCACGCTCTTGACGATGCCGGCGTCGACCAGGGTTTCGATGTACTTGTCACCCAGGCCATCGATGTCCATCGCGCGGCGCGAAGCGAAATGGGCGATGGCTTCCTTGCGCTGCGCCGGGCAGGACAGTTCGCCCGAACAACGCCACGCCGCTGCCCCCTCCTCACGCACGATCTCCGAGCCACAGACCGGGCAGCGCGTCGGCATCTGCCACGGCGCGGTGCCCTGCGGGCGGCGGTCGAGGATGACGCTGACCACTTCGGGAATGACATCGCCAGCACGGCGCACGATCACGCTGTCGCCGACGCGCACATCCAGGCGTGCGATCTGGTCGGCGTTGTGCAGCGTGGCGTTGGACACGATCACGCCGGCCACGGCCACCGGCGCCAGGCGCGCGACCGGTGTGGCCGCACCGGTGCGGCCGATCTGGATCTCGATCGCCTCCACCGTGGTGCTCTGTTCCTGCGCCGGGAATTTGTGCGCGATGGCCCAGCGCGGCGCGCGCGAAACGAAGCCCATCGCCTGCTGACCCGCACGATCATCGAGCTTGTAGACCACGCCATCGATATCGAACGGCAGGCCATCACGGCGCTCACCGATGTCGCGGTAGTAGCCGAGCAGGCCGTCGGTGCCTTCCACCACCTTGCACAGCTCACTGACCGGAAAGCCCCAGGTACCGAGCTGGGCCAGAGTGCCCGAATGGGTGTCCGGCAGTTCACCGCCCTGCACTTCGCCCGTGCCGTAGGCGAAGAAACTCAGCCTGCGCTGCGCACTGATCTTAGGATCGAGCTGGCGCAGCGAGCCGGCCGCGGCATTGCGCGGATTGGCCAGCACCTTGCCACCGTGCTGGCGGGCACGTTCGTTGTAGGCCTCGAAATCGGCGCGCGCCATGTAGACCTCGCCGCGTACCTCCAGCACATCCGGCCAGTCCTTGCCGTGCAGGCGCTTGGGAATGTCACCGATCTCGCGCAGGTTGGCGGTCACGTCCTCGCCGGTACTGCCATCGCCACGGGTCGCGCCGAGCACGAAATGACCCTCTTCGTAGCGCAGGCTGATCGCCAGGCCGTCCATCTTCGGCTCGGCCGAGAACCGCAGGCTGCGACGACCCAGGCGCTCATCGATGCGGCGCACGAAATCGGCCACTTCTTCATCGCTGAAGGCATTGGACAGCGACAACATCGGTACCGCGTGGCGCACCTCCGGGAAACGGCCGGAGGGCCGCGCACCGACCTGCTGGGTCGGGCTGTCGGCACGGGCCAGTTCCGGGTGCTCGCGCTCCAGCGCTTCCAGCTCGCGCACCATCCGGTCGTAGTCGACGTCAGGGATCTCCGGCGCGTCCAGCTCGTGGTAGGCGCGGTTGGCCTGGGCGATCTGCCGGCGGAGGTCTTCGGCGCGTTCGGCTGGGCTGGGGCTCATCGGGATCCGGTGGTTCTGGGATGGCCGGGAATTCTACCGCGCCCGGCCGTCAGGCCCGGTAACGGCCCCGCTTTTGCAGCGTCGAGCCATGCTCGACTGCCCCCCCTCCGCTCTGGCAGGTGCCAACCGTCTCCCTCGTTCCGGTAGGTGCCAACCTTCTCCCCGCTCCGGTAGGTGCCAACCTTGGTTGGCACGTCTGTAGTCGAGCACGGCTCGACGCTGCAAATGCAGCTTGCCGCCCACCCTCACCGGCGCTAGCGTGCGACGGTCTGCCCTTCGGAATCCTGCCCGTGCCCCTGCCCGCTTCCCGTCGACGCTTCCTGCAACTGGCCGGTGCTGGCCTCGCCGTCGCCGGCAGCGGGCTGCCGCAGCTCGGCCATGCCCAACCCGCGACAGCCGCCGCCGCCGCCCTCGCCCCCGCCGAAGGTGCGGTGCTGCTGAATTTCAACGAATGCCCCTACGGTCCCTCGCCCGCAGCCCAGCAGGCGGCACGCGACAGCATCGCCGGTTGCGGCCGCTACCGTTTCGCACTGGCCGGACAGGTGCGCGACGCCTTCATCGAACAGGCACGCATTCCGGCTGATCACGTGCGGTTGTATCCGGGTTCCAGCGAACCGCTGAACCGTGCCGCCGTGCTATGGACCGGCCCGCTGGCGGGACTGGTAGTCGCCGACCCGACCTTCGAGACGCTGGGCGAGGTCGCCGCCGCACACGGTGCGCACGTGCAGAAAGTGCCGCTGCGCGACGACGGCGCACATGACCTGCGTGCAATGGTTGCCGCCGCGCATGCACGCCCGACCGGACTGCTGTATGTGTGCAACCCGAACAACCCGACCGGCTCGATCAGCCCACCGGATGAGCTTGCCTGGCTGCTGGCCCACAAGCCCGCCTCCACCCGCGTGCTGCTGGACGAGGCCTACCTGCAGTACAGCGAGCAGCCGAGCCTGATTGCGCAGGTGGCGCAGCGCGACGACCTGATCGTGTTGCGCACGTTCTCCAAGCTTTATGGCATGGCCGGCCTGCGACTGGGCGTGGCGGCCGCGCATCCCGACCGCCTGCGCGAACTGGCCAGCCTGGGCGACAACCCGCTGCCGGTGCCGGCACTGGCCGCTGCACTGGCCAGCCTGCGCGATCCGCAGTTGATTCCTCAGCGCCGCCTGCAGAATGCCAAGGTGCGGCAGGCCACCATCGCGTGGCTGGGCAAGCGTGGTTTCAGCTGCGTGCGGTCGGAAGCGAACTGCTTCGTGGTCGACGTCCGGCGCGATGGCAGCGCGTTCGCCAAGGCAATGGCCGACAACGGCGTGGTGATCGGGCGAAGCTGGCCGATCTGGCCACAGCGCGTGCGCGTGACCGTCGGCACCGAAGAGGAGATGGCCGCGTTCCGCAATGCGTTCGCGAAGGTGGCCGGCGTACTGGCCTGACCCTGTTGGTGGGGGCGAACCTTGGTTCGCCCCATCCACGCATGGCGCGGATCTACTGTTGTGGGTGCCAACCGTTGGTCGGGGTGGGTGCCGACCGTTGGTCGGCACGCCATGGCGCTTACCAGCGCGGGGTCTTGGTCAACGGCGGAGCCTGGTGCTGACGGTCATAGGCGCGCAGCTCGTCACGGATGTGCGCGATGCGCTGGCGCCCCAGGGCGTTGCGGCTGTCATCCAGCACAACGCCATCCAGCAGCTCGGCCATGCGCTGCACGGTCGGCAGCATTTTCTCCCAGGCATCCAGCGCGGTCAGCGGCGCCGGCAGGGTCAGGAAGAAGGCGATGGCCGGGGTCTCCATGGCACGGATATTGGCCATGTCGAAGCTGCCCGGCTTCATGATGCTGGCCATCGAGAAGATCGGGCCGCGCTCGGGGTGGCCTTCCACCAGGCGGTGGAACACGTTCATGTGGCCGAACACCAGGCCGGTCTTTTCGGCCGCCACCACGATGTCTTCGCCACGCAGCTGTTCGCCGGCCCGAGCGGCCACGAACAGGGAGACGATCTTGTCGAAGTCCTGGGTGGCGCGCTTGCCGAGGTCGCTGGCGCCCGGATCGGTTTCGCCCAGGCCGAGTTCGGCCTGCTCACCTTCCGTGCCCATGCCCGGTTCGACGCGGCCATCGGCCACGGTGACGCCGTCTTCGCCCAGCACCGGCTCGCGGCGCTCGCCGCTGTTCGGTTCCGCGCTTTCCACGCGGCGGCCCTGGGGCTTCTTCTTCGGACGGCCAAACAGGAAGATCGCGGCGATCAACAGCAGGCCGGCGGCCAGGATGCCGATGCGCAACAGTGCCGTGTCGGACATTCGATAGGTTCTCCGGCTAGTTCATTCAGGTAACTAGGATGGCACGTCAGGCCGCGCCCGCCAATCGCGCGGCTTCTTCCAGGTCCACGCTGACCAGGCGGCTGACGCCCGGCTCGCGCATGGTCACGCCCGACAACTGGTGCGCGGCCTCCATCGTCGCCTTGTTGTGGCTGACGAACAGGAACTGCACCTTTTCGCTCATTTCCTTGACCATGTTGGCCAGGCGGCCGACGTTGGCTTCGTCCAGCGGCGCATCCACCTCGTCCAGCAGGCAGAACGGTGCTGGATTCAGCTGGAAGATGGCGAACACCAGCGCCACCGCAGTCATCGCCTTTTCGCCGCCGGACAGCAGCGAGATGCTGGACACGCGCTTGCCCGGCGGACGCGCCATGATGGTCACACCGGTGTCGAGCAGGTCTTCACCGGTCAGCTCCAGGTAGGCGTGGCCACCGCCGAACAGGCGCGGGTACAGCGCCTGCACGCCGGCGTTGACGCGGTCGAAGGTGTCCTTGAAGCGGCCACGGGTCTCGCGGTCGATCTTGCGGATCGCATCTTCCAGGGTTTCCAGCGCCGTGGTCAGGTCGGTGTGCTGCGAATCCAGGTAGTCCGAGCGCTGCGACGCCTCACCGTACTCGTGGATGGCGGCCAGATTGACCGGCTCCAGCCGGCGCATGCGGCCATCGATCTGGTGCACGGCCTGCTCCCAGTCGCCCAGGCGGGCATCCTCGGGCAGCGCATTGAGCACGTCCTGCAGTACGAAACCAGCCTTCTCCACCGCCCCCTGCAGGGTCTCCGCGCTGAGCACCAGCGCCTGCTGGTCCAGCTTGCGCTGCGAAATGCGTTCGCGCTGGGCCAGCGCCTGTTCGTCGCGCTGGTGGCGGGTCTGTTCGTAGTTGCGCAGTTCGGCATCGATGCCGTCCAGCAACGTGCGCGCCTCGGTCAGCACGCGGTCGGCGCGGACGCGCTCTTCCAATGCGTTCTGATGTTCGGCCTGCAGCGATTCGACCGGCGAATCGCCCTCATCCAGCTGCGAATGCAGTTCGCCCAGGCGCGAATCCAACTGCCCGCGCTGGGTACCCATGCGCTCCAACGCCTGGCTCAGTGAGGCCAGCTGCGCCCGCTGCGATTCCAGGGTCAGGGCCAGCGAGTGCGACCGCTCGCGCACCGCACGTGCAGCGTCGCGGGCCAGGTCGCGGGCCTCGGTCAGCTGGCGGCGCTCGCCCTCCAGCCGCTGCCGGGTCGATTCCAGGTCGCCCATGCTGCTGACCGCGTTCTCCAACCGCGAGCGCGCCTCACGCGCCTGCTCGTTGTTGGCTTCCAGCGTGTCCTGCAGCTGCTTCAGCTCACCTTCGATGCGGTCGATGCGCGTGCGCGCGGCCTCCACCTTGCCCTGCTGGCCCTGCAGCTGGCCGGCCAGTTCAGAGACCGCGCGATGGGCCTGGTACAGCGCACGCTGCGCGTCTTCGCGCTGCTGTTCGGCGGCCTGCAACTGCTCACGGAAGCCTGCCAGCTGTTCCTCCAGCTCGGCCTCGCGGTCCTGCAGCTGCTCGATCTGCTCACGCAGTTCGTTGATCTCACGTTCGCGCAGCAGCGCGCCCTGCTGGGCCGCACCGGAACGCGATACGCGCAGCCAGCCCTGACCCAGGCGCTCGCCACTTTGGGTGATGATCGAATCGCCTTCCGGCAGGCTGGCCTGCAGCGTCTTGGCTTCGGCCAGATCCCTGGCACCGTGCAGGTGCGCCAGCAGGCGCCGGATCGCTGCCGGGCCACGCACGCGTGCAGCCAGCGAGGTCGGCGCGACCTTCAGGTCCGCGCCATCGTTGGCGACCAGTGCAATGTGGCCCTCGCCCAGTTCGCCCAGCGCGTCGACCAGGCTGGCCGGGTCATCGACCAGCACGCCTTCGATCAACTGGCCAAGCGCGCTTTCCACCGCGTTTTCCCAACCGGCATCCACGTCCAGGCGTTCGCCGACGCGCGCCGCCGAATCCAGCCCGCACGCCTTCAGCCAGGCCACGGCCGCGCCCTGCTCCTGGCCCAGTGCGGCCTGCTGCAGGGTTTCCAGCGAGGCCAGGCGACCGCGCAGGCCGTTGGCCTGCTTGCGCAGTTCAGCCAGTTCGTTCTGGCCATTCCGCTGCTGCTCCTGCACGGCCGCCACGCCCTGCTTGCGCAGCTCGACGTCTTCGCTCAATTCATCCAGCGCGGTCTTCTGCGTGTCGTGCTGCAGGTGCAGCTGCTCGAAGGCTTCTTCCAGCGCATCCACGTCCAGGCCGGCGCGTTCGGCGGCCAGGGCCTCGCGACGCCGGTCGGCGTCGAGGATCTGCTTGTCCAGGTAGTCCACGCGCGTGCGCTCGACATCGCCGGCGCGCGAGGCTTCCGAACTCTGCGAGGTGTGCTGTTCCCAGCGCTGCTGCCAGCTGGCCAGCCGCTCTTCAGCCTCACGCAGGCTTTCCTGCTTGATCTCGTTTTCTTCCTGCAGTGCTTCCAGCTGCGGAGTGGCGGCCTCCACCGCCTCGCGCAGCACCCTCAGTTTGGCCTCGTCGCCGCTGATGTGCTGGCCCAGTTCAGCCAGCGCCTGCTGGGTTTCATCGCGCGCCTTGTGCAGGCGCTGCGACAGCTCGCGCTGGTGCTGGATCTGCTGTTCCAGGCGCGCCAGCGTGCTGCCGACCTGGTAGACCGCCGCCTGCGCGGTGTTGAGCGCATCGGCGGCCTCTTCGCGGCGTACCCGCGAGGTCTCGATGCGGGCCTCGGCATCACGCTGGTCAGCGATCAGCTGTTGCAACCTGGTTTCTTCCTGCGACAGCCCTTCGCGCAGCTTCGACAGGCGCCCGTCGAGGCCACGGAATTCCAGCGCCTTCCATTCGGCATCCTTGACCCGGCGCTCTTCCTGCAGCGCCTGGTACTGCTCGGCCTGCTTGGCCTGGCGCTTGAGGTGCTCCAGCTGCTTGCTGATCTCGTCGCGCAGGTCGCCCAGCCGGTCCAGGTTCTCGCGGGTGTGGCGGATGCGGGTCTCGGTCTCCTTGCGGCGCTCCTTGTATTTGGAGATGCCGGCCGCCTCTTCCAGGTAGACGCGCAGGTCTTCCGGGCGTGCCTCGATGATCTGGCTGATCATGCCCTGCTCGATGATCGAGTAGCTGCGCGGGCCCAGGCCGGTGCCGAGGAACAGATCGGTGATGTCGCGGCGGCGGCACTTGGTGCCGTTGAGGTAGTAATTGCTGGTGCCGTCGCGGCTGACCGTGCGCTTGACCGAGATTTCGTTGAACGAGGCGTACTCGCCCGAGATCGTGTGGTCGGAGTTGTCGAAGATCAGCTCGACCGTGGCCTGCGAGACCGGCTTGCGCGCGTTGGACCCGGAGAAGATCACGTCGGTCAGCGAGTCGCCACGCAGGCGGCTGGCCGAGCTCTCGCCCATGACCCAGCGCACGGCGTCGATGATGTTCGACTTGCCGCAACCATTGGGCCCCACCACGCCGGTCATGTTGGTCGGCAGGTGCAGGGTGGTCGGATCGACGAACGACTTGAAGCCGGACAGCTTGATCGTGGAAAGACGCATAGGGGTTCCGGACTGGGGCCGGCAAGCGGCCTGCGTTTACCCTCCAAGCCATTGATCCTGTTGGGATCGATGCCCGTGGAACGGGTGTGACGCCCTGAGTATACCGATGTGGCCGTGTTCTACGAATGGGCGTGGAACATTGTCCAGCCCCACCCCGTCGGCCAGAGGTGGTCCGACACCACGAAACGGAGCCATAAAACAAAACGGGCACCCTTGCGGGCGCCCGTTCTGCGGTGATGCCAGGCCTTGCGGCGTGGGATCAGGCTTCGGCGACGACGACAACCTTGACGGTGGTCTCGACGTCGGCGTGCAGGTGGATCAGCACGTCGTACTCGCCGATGTTGCGGAAGGCGCCTTCGCCCAGGATGACTTCGCTCTTGCTGACCGGCAGGCCGGCAGCGGTGAAGGCATCGGCGATTTCGCGGGCGCCGACCGAGCCGTACAGCTTGCCTTCGGTCGAAGCGTTGGCCGGGATGGTCACGCTCGCGCCGTCCAGCTTGGCCTTGCGGGCGTCAGCTTCGGCGTGGATGGCCTGGGCCTTGGCTTCGTACTCGGCGCGCTTGGCTTCGAACTCGGCCTTGTTGCTCTCGGTGGCCGGCACGGCCTTGCCCTGCGGCACGAGGAAGTTACGGCCGTAGCCCGGCTTCACGTCGACCAGGTCGCCCAGGTTGCCGAGGTTGGTGACTTTCTGCAGGAGGATCAGCTGCATGGTATTGCTCCAGATGAGTTATTCGTTAGCGAGGCGATGCCCCGCAACAAAGGCTGTCCGAATAGCTGGCACAGCGGGGGCGGCACCGGGCCGCCCCGCCGGGCATCAGACGTCGTGGTTGTCGGTGTACGGGATCAGGGCCAGGAAGCGAGCGCGCTTGACGGCGGTCGCCAGCTGGCGCTGGTACTTCGACTTGGTACCGGTGACGCGGCTCGGCACGATCTTGCCGTTCTCGGTCAGGTACTGGCGCAGGGTGTTGAGATCCTTGTAGTCGATCTCCTTCACACCTTCAGCCGTGAACTTGCAGAACTTGCGGCGACGGAAGAACTTGGACATGGGAAGGCTCCTTAGGCGGCAGAAGCGGCGTCGTCGCCGGCTTCGTTGTCAGCGGTGGTGGTGGACTCGCCTTCTTCGTCGTCACGACGACGGCGCTCACCGCGCTCCGGCTTGTCACCCTTCTCGTCCTTGCTCTTCATGATCAGCGACTGCTCGGTGTCAGCCTCGTCACGCTTGATGACCAGGTTGCGCAGCACGGCGTCGTTGAAGCGGAAGCTCTCGGTCAGTTCGTTCAGAACGGCCTGGTCGGCTTCGATGTTCATCAGCACGTAGTGGGCCTTCACCAGGTTCTGGATCGGGTACGCCAGCTGGCGGCGGCCCCAGTCTTCCAGACGGTGGATGGTGCCGTTGCCGTTCTCGACCAGCGACTTGTAGCGCTCGATCATGGCCGGGACCTGCTCGCTCTGGTCCGGGTGGACCATGAACACGATTTCGTAATGACGACTCATGTTTTTTCTACCTTTCGGATGTGGCCTTGCGGCCGGACAGCCCCCCGCCGTTGAGACCGCGGTGGGGCAAGGGTTCCCGCCGGGTAGGCAGGAAGCCGCGCATTATGGCGCAGATGGGGTGGCCGGGCAACCGGGGGTACCCGACATGCTGAACCGGGGTGCCCTGCCCCGGTGCCGATCAAGGTCGGCACCCACCAGGCGGGTAGCGCCGGGCCATGCCCGGCGGCCGGCCGTCAGGCCTTGTCGGCGTCGGTGGTGAAGCTTTCACCGCAGCCACACTCGGCGGTGGCGTTCGGGTTGCTGAACGTGAACGTCTCGCTCAGGCCGTGCTTGCCGAAGTCGATCACGGTGCCGTCCACCAGCGCCAGGCTCTTGGCGTCGACGTAGATCTTCACGCCGTCCTGGTCGAACACGGTATCGCCCTCGCGCTCGTCGCGGGCCAGGTCGGTGATGTGACCCCAGCCGGAGCAACCGGTCTTGGTCACGCCGAAACGCAGGCCCAGCGCGCCGGGGGTCTGGGCGACGAAGCGCTGCACGCGCTCGAAGGCAATGGGGGTCAGGCTGACGGCCATGGGGCTACTCCAGAGGTACGGGGACATTATAAGGAGCCGTTGCCGCGAAAAATGCCTCGCAAGCAGAACGCTGCAACCGGTAAACTCCCGTGTTCACAGATCGAGTCGATCAGCAGAGGATTCAAGTCATGACGGTGGTCAGCGTTGAACATGCGCTTGCCGGGAAGATCCCGGAAGGCGGCGAAGTCACGGTACGCGGATGGGTGCGCACGGTGCGCGGTTCAGCGAATCTGGCCTTCGTGAATGTGAGCGACGGCTCCTGCTTCGCCCCGATCCAGGTCGTGGCCGGCGACGGCCTGGCCAACTTCGACGAGATCAAGCGCCTGACCAGCGGCTGCTCGGTCATTGCCACCGGCACCCTGGTGAAGTCGCAGGGCAAGGGCCAGTCGTTCGAGATCCAGGCCAGCGCACTGGAAGTGGTCGGCTGGGTCGAAGACCCGCTCACCTACCCGATCCAGCCCAAGCCGATGTCGCCTGAGTTCCTGCGCGAGGTGGCACACCTGCGCCCGCGCACCAACCTGTTCGGTGCGGTCACCCGCATCCGCAACTGCCTGGCCCAGGCCGTGCACCGCTTCTTCCACGAGAACGGCTTCAACTGGATCAGCACCCCGATCATCACCACCTCCGACGCCGAAGGCGCCGGCCAGATGTTCCGCGTGTCCACCCTGGACATGGTGAACCTGCCGCGTGACGAGAAGGGCGCGATCGATTTCAGCCGCGACTTCTTCGGCAAGGAAACCTTCCTGACCGTGTCCGGCCAGCTGAACGTCGAGGCCTACTGCCTGGCGCTGAGCAAGGTCTACACCTTCGGCCCGACCTTCCGCGCCGAGAACAGCCACACCACCCGCCACCTGGCGGAATTCTGGATGATCGAGCCGGAAATCGCCTTCGCCGACCTGGCCGAAGACGCACGCCTGGCCGAAGAGTTCCTGAAGTACCTGTTCCGCGCGGTGCTGAACGAGCGCAGCGACGACCTGGCCTTCATCGCCGAGCGCGTGGACAAGAACGCGATCACCAAGCTGGAAGACTTCATCAACGCGCCGTTCGAGCGCATCGACTACACCGATGCGGTCACCCTGCTGCAGAAGTCCGGCAGGAAGTTCGACTTCCCGGTCGAATGGGGCCTGGACCTGCAGACCGAGCACGAGCGCTGGCTGACCGAGGAACACGTCGGCCGCCCGGTGGTGGTGACCAACTATCCGGAGCACATCAAGGCCTTCTACATGCGCCTGAACGACGACGGCAAGACCGTCGCCGCGATGGACGTGCTGGCCCCGGGCATCGGCGAGATCATCGGCGGCAGCCAGCGCGAAGAGCGCCTGGACGTGCTGGATGCGCGCATGGCCCAGTTCGGCCTGGATCGCGAGCACTACAGCTGGTACCGCGATTTCCGCCGCTATGGTTCGGTGCCGCACGCCGGCTTCGGCCTGGGCTTCGAGCGCCTGGTGGTCTACGTCTGCGGGCTGTCCAACATCCGCGATGCGATCCCCTACCCGCGCGCCCCCGGCAGCGCGGACTTCTAAGCCCCACACGACCACGGAGGTACTGCCCCATGACCCTGTTCTTCGCCCTCTGTTTCGTCGGCGTTGCAGTGGCCGGGTTCAGTGCCTTCGTGATCTTCTGGCCGCTGACCCTGGTGCATGTGCGCGACCGCCATCCGGCGCTCGCCGAGCGCTTCGGCAGCGGCGCCTTCCTCAAGCCCGATGCCCTGGCCTGGCTGCTGCGCCGCGACTATCGCAATCAGCCGGACCGCTCGCTGTCCGGGCTGGCGACGCCGGCCTGGGTATCGCTGCTGACCCTGCTGGCCGGACTGGGCATGGCCGCCCTGCTCTGGCTGGCCTCGCTCTGGTAACACACCCATGAATGACATCACCGCCTCGCGCGACAGCTGGTGGCTGGCCAGCCTCGGCAACACCCTGATCTGGGCGCGCCTGCGCGTGCGCCCGGCCGGCACCGCCGAAGTGCTCGACAGCGATGGCAACACGCTGAGCTATGACAGCGAAGACACCGCCCGTTCGCAGCTGTTCGACGCCGAGTTCGTCGAGTACGACGGCCTGGACGAAGAAGACGCGCTGGTGCGCGGCTTCAGCCTGCACGAAGTGCAGCCGCCGCAGGCCGACAGCGACGAGGGACTGCGTGGCCGCATGATCCAGTCGCTGGGCGGGCGCGCCTGAACCCAGCATGTTCACCCCGCGCGCCTTCGCCGAGACCGACCTGCTCTGGCTGGACCGCCTGCTGGCGCGCGATCCATTCGTCACCGTGCTCACCCCCGGCAGCGATGGCCTGCCGGAGCTGACCCGGATGCCGGTACTGTACCGGCGTGACGGCGAACAGATCGAACTGCGCGGCCACTGGGCCCGCGCCAACCCGCAGTCGCGCCACAGCGGCGCGGCCAAGGTGCTGGTCGACGGCCCGCACGGCTATGTCTCGGCCAGCTGGTACCCGGACAAGGAACCTGCGGCGCGGGTGCCGACCTGGAACTACGCCGCCGCCGAACTGCGTGGCCAGCTGCAGACCTTCGACGACACTGATGCGCTGGCCGAACTGGTTGGTACGATCAGCGACCGTTTCGAAGCCAGTGTCGGCCAGGCCTGGCAGTTCGATGCCACGCGTGCCGAACACGGCCCGGAGCTGCGCGCCATCGTCGGCTTCCGTTTCCAGGTCGAGCAGGTGCAGCTCAAGCTCAAGCTGAGCCAGAACCATCCCGACGCCAACCAGCGCGCCGTGATCGCCGAACTGGAACAGCTCGGCACCCCCTCTTCCACCGAGTTGGCGCAGTGGATGCGCTGGCACCGCGAACAGGCCGCCCGCAGCGACTGAACGCCCCAGATTCCCGCGACGACGCAGCCGGATGGCTGCGGCGCGCCCCCACCCGACGCCAGGGACCCGTACATGAAAGACATCCACAAGCTGCTGCAGAACAACCGCGACTGGGCCGACCGCATCGAGAAGGAAGACCCCGAGTTCTTCCACCAGCTGGCCAAGCAGCAGCACCCGGAATACCTGTGGATCGGCTGCTCCGATTCGCGCGTGCCGGCCAACCAGATCATCGGCATGGCCCCGGGTGAAGTGTTCGTGCACCGCAACGTCGCCAACGTGGTCGCCCACACCGACCTGAACTGCCTGAGCGTGGTGCAGTACGCGGTGGACCAGCTGAAGGTGAAGCACATCCTGATCGTCGGCCACTACGGCTGCGGCGGTGTGCATGCCTGCCTGCACAACACCCGCGTCGGCCTGGCCGACAACTGGCTGCGCCATGTGGGCGACGTGATGCAGAAGCACACCGGCATCCTCGATGCGATCGAGACCGATGAGCTCAAGCACGCTCGCCTGTGCGAACTGAACGTGATCGAGCAGGTTGCCAACCTGTGCCGCTCGACCATCGTGCAGGATGCCTGGGCCCGCGGCCAGAAGCTGATGGTGCATGGCTGGGTCTACAGTCTGAAGGACGGACGCGTGCGCGAGATGGGCATTGACGTCGGTTCGCAGGAAGAGCTGCAGCCGGCGTATGAAAAGGCCCTGTCCTACATTCCGCGCAAGGGCAAGCGCGACTGATCCCTTACGGATGACCACCATGCTCGCTTCGCCGATCAACCTGCACGCCTGGATCGAAGAAAACCGCCACCTGCTGAAGCCACCGGTGGGCAACAAGATGATCGACAACGGCGACTTCATCGTGATGGTGGTGGGCGGGCCGAACTCGCGTACCGACTTCCACTACGACGAAGGCCCGGAGTGGTTCTACCAGCTCGAAGGCGAGATGGTGCTGAAGGTGCAGGAAGACGGCGCGGTGCGCGACATTCCGATCCGCGCCGGCGAGATCTTCCTGCTGCCGGCGAAGGTGCCGCACTCGCCGCGGCGTCCGCCCGGTGGCATCGGCCTGGTGGTCGAGCGCAAGCGCCTGCCGCATGAGATGGACGGTGTGATCTGGCATTGCGAACACTGCAACCACAAGCTGCACGAAGAGTACTTCCCGCTGCGGAACATCGAAACCGATCTGCCCAAGGTGTTCGCGCGTTACCACGCCAGCCTGGAGCTGCGTACCTGCAGCCAGTGCGGGCACGTGGATCCGCTGCCGGTGCCTGCGGCGGGCTGAGCACCTGCCCCTGTAGAGCCGAGCCCATGCTCGGCTTCGTGGCCCGGCAGCCGAGCATGGGCTCGGCTCTACAGGTTCGGCGGCAGGCACGCCGCCAAGCGCTACACTGGCGGTCCCGTTGCAGCCTGTTGCCCGACCATGTCCGACCTGCTCAGCCGCACCCACGCCATCGCCCTGGACGCCGCCGATCCGCTGCGCCCGCTGCGCAATGAATTCCTGATTCCGCGCCATGGTGGCGGCGAGCAGACCTACTTCGTCGGCAACTCGCTGGGGCTGCAGCCGCGTGGCGCACAGGCGGCCGTGCAGGAAGTGATGAAGCAGTGGGGCGAGCTGGCCGTGGAAGGCCACTTCACCGGCCCGACGCAGTGGCTGTCCTACCACCGTCTGGTGAGCGCGCAGCTGGCCCGCGTGGTTGGTGCGCTGCCCAGCGAGGTGGTGGCCATGAACACGCTGAGCGTGAACCTGCACCTGATGATGGTCAGCTTCTACCGGCCAACGGCCGAGCGCCCGGTGATCCTGATGGAGGCCGGTGCATTCCCGACCGACCGTCATGCGGTGGAAGCACAGATCCGCTTCCATGGTTTCGACCCGGCCGAGTGCCTGGTGGAAGTGCAGCCGGACGAGGCCAACGGCACGATCTCGCTGGCCGCGATCGAGCACGCCATCGCCGAACACGGCCCGCGCCTGGCGCTGGTGCTGTGGCCGGGCGTGCAGTACCGCACCGGCCAGGCTTTCGACCTCGATGCGATCACCCGTGCCGCCCGCCTGCAGGGCGCACGCATCGGCTTCGACCTGGCGCACTCGGTCGGCAACCTGCCGCTGCGCCTGCATGACATCGCACCCGACTTCGCCGTGTGGTGCCACTACAAGTACCTCAACAGCGGCCCTGGCGCGGTTGCCGGCGCCTTCGTGCACGAGCGCCACCATCGCGACACCAGCCTTCCGCGTTTCGCCGGCTGGTGGGGCCATGAAGAGTCCACTCGCTTCCAGATGGCACCACAGTTCACCCCGGCCATCGGCGCCGAAGGCTGGCAGCTGAGCAACCCGCCGATCCTCGGCCTGGCACCGCTGCGTGCCTCGCTGGAGCTGTTCGAGCGTGCCGGCATGGACGCGCTGCGCAGCAAATCGCTGGCACTCACCGGCATGCTCGAAGCACTCGTACGCGCGCGCCTGCCGCAGGTGCTGGACATCATCACCCCGGCCGACCCGCAGCGTCGCGGCTGTCAGTTGTCGCTGCGCGTGATCGGGGGCCGCGAACGTGGCCGCGCACTGTTCGAACACCTGCGCGGCATCGGCGTGCTCGGCGATTGGCGCGAACCCGACGTGATCCGTATTTCGCCCACCCCGCTCTACAACCGCTACCTGGACGTGCACCACTTCGTCGAGGAAGTGGAAGCCTGGGCCGGCCTCTAGGCCGACCCCTTCCCCTACTGCTGGACAGTTCGTTGATCGCACACGCTTCCCGCTCGTTGAGCATTATCGGTGCCGGCCTTGCCGGGTCCCTGCTGGCCATCCTGCTGTCACGCCAAGGCTGGCGCATCACCCTGTACGAGCGCCGCGGCGATCCGCGCGTGGCCGACTACGAGAGCGGCCGCTCGATCAACCTGGCGCTGGCCGAGCGTGGGCGCAATGCGCTGCGCCAGGCCGGCGTGGAAGACGAGGTGATGGCGCGCGCGGTGATGATGCGCGGGCGCATGGTGCACCCGCGCGAAGGCGAACCGCAGCTGCAGCGCTATGGCCGTGATGACAGCGAAGTGATCTGGTCGATCCACCGCAGCGACCTGAACACCACACTGCTGGAACTGGCCGAACAGGCCGGCGCCACCGTGCACTTCCATCGCCGCCTGCACACCGTCGATTTCGATGCCGGCTACGCGCGCTTCATCGATGATCGCGACGACAGCCCGCACGACATCCGCTTCGACACCCTGATCGGTGCCGACGGCGCCGGCTCGGCGCTGCGCGCGGCGATGAACCGGCGTGCGCCGCTGGGCGAGGACATCGCCTTCCTCGACCACTCCTACAAGGAGCTGGAGATCCCGCCGGCCGCAGATGGCAGCTTCCGCATCGAGCGCAACGCACTGCACATCTGGCCGCGCGGCCACTACATGTGCATCGCCCTGCCCAACCACGAAGGCACCTTCACCGTCACCCTGTTCCTGCCCAACCAGGGCGAGCCCAGCTTCGCCACGGTCAACACCGGCGTACAGGCCGAGGCGCTGTTCGCGCGCGAGTTCGCCGACACCCTGCCGTTGATCCCGAACCTGCGCGCGGACTGGGAACAGCACCCCCCGGGCCTGCTCGGCACGCTCACCCTGGACCGATGGCATCAGCAGGGCCGCGCCGTACTGATCGGCGATGCTGCGCATGCGATGGTGCCGTTCCACGGCCAGGGCATGAACTGCGCGTTCGAGGATTGCGTTGCGCTGGCCCGTCACCTGATGGAGGCCGATGATCTGGAAGGTGCGTTCGCTGCGTTCGAAGCCGAGCGCAAGCCGAATGCACGTGCCATCCAGCAGATGGCGCTGGAGAACTACCTGGAGATGCGCGACCGCGTGGCCGATCCTGCGTTCCTTCTGCAGCGCGACCTGGAGCAGGAACTGCAGCGGCGCTGGCCGACCCGCTTCGTACCGCATTACACGATGGTCACTTTCCTGCACACGCCCTACGCCGAGGCGCTGCGCCGCACCGAACTGCAGCGCGAGATGCTGGTGGCGGCCACTGCAGGTCACCACTCACTGGACAACATCGACTGGACGGCACTGGAAGCGCAGATCCACGCGCAGCTGCCGATCCTGGAGGGCGCGCACTGATGGCTGACAGCTTCCTGTTCTACGATCTGGAAACCTTCGGCCAGGACCCGCGACGCACGCGCATCTCCCAGTACGCCGCCATCCGTACCGACGCCGACCTCAACGAGATCGATACCCCGGTCAGTTTCTTCGTGCGCCCGGCCGACGACCTGCTGCCCTCGCCGATGGCCACCCTGGTCACCGGCATCACCCCGCAGCAGGCCCTGGCCGAGGGCATCAGCGAGGCCGAAGCCTTCGACCGTATCAACGAGCAGCTGTCGCGTCCCGGCACCTGCGCATTGGGCTACAACACCCTGCGCTTCGACGATGAATTCGTCCGCTACGGCCTGTTCCGTAACTTCCATGACCCCTACGAACGCGAGTGGCGCAACGGCAATTCGCGCTGGGACCTGCTGGACATGCTGCGACTCATGCGCGCGATGCGTCCGGACGGCATCCAGTGGCCGCTGCGCGAGGACGGCGCCACCTCGTTCAAGCTCGAGCACCTGGCCGAGGCCAACAACGTGCGCGAGGGCGACGCGCACGAAGCGCTGTCCGACGTGCGCGCCACCATCGGCATGGCACGCCTGTTCAAGCAGTCGCAGCCGCGGCTGTGGGAGTACGCGCTGAAGCTGCGCGACAAGCGCTTCGTCGGCAGCCTGCTGGACGTGACCGCGATGAAACCCGTGCTGCACATTTCCATGCGCTACCCCGCCAGTCGCCTGTGCGCGGCGCCGGTGCTGCCCTTGGCCGTGCATCCCACCATCAACAACCGCGTGATCGTGTTCGACCTGGATGGCGACATCGACGACCTGCTGGCACTGCCGGCCGAGGTGATCGCACAGCGCCTGTACATGCGCGCCAGCGAACTGCCCGAAGGCGCGGCGCGGGTGCCACTGAAGGAAGTGCATCTGAACAAGGTGCCAGCACTGATCGCCTGGAACCACCTGCGCGCCGATGACCACGCGCGACTCGGCCTGGACGTGGCCGCGATCGAGGCCAAGGTCGAGCGCCTGCGCGCGTTCGCCCCGCAGCTGGCCGAGAAGGCGCGCCAGGTCTACAACCAGCCCCGTGCGGCCACCGTGGCCGACGTCGATGCCTCGCTGTACGACGGCTTCCTCGGCAATGGCGACAAGCCGCTGCTGGCGCTGGCCCGCACCACCGCGCCGGAACAGCTGGCCGCGCTGGAAGGCCGCTTCCGCGACCCGCGCCTGCCCGAACTGCTGTTCCGCTACCGCGCGCGCAATCATCCCGACAGCCTCGCGCCGCCTGAACGCCAGCGCTGGCAGGATTACCGCCGCCAGCGCCTGCTCGGAGACGGCGGCCTGGGCGAACTCAACCTGCCCCAGTACCAGCAGCAGCTCGATGCACTGGCCGCCGAAGCGCCCGATGACACCCGGCGCCAGGCCCTGCTGCAATCGCTGCGCGACTGGGGCCAGCAGCTGCAGGAGACCTTGTGAGTACCTATTTCTCGGACGCCAGCTTCAAGTTCCTGCGCAGCCTGGCGCGGCATAACGAAAAGGCATGGTTCAACGATCACCGCCAGCAGTATGAAGACCACGTCCGGCAGCCGTTCCTGCGCCTGCTGGGTGACCTGCAGCCAGCGCTGGCGGAGATCAGCGACCACTTCCGCGCCGATACCCGTGGCGTCGGTGGCTCGCTGTTCCGCATCCACCGCGACGCGCGCTTCTCCAACGACAAATCCCCGTACAAAACCTGGCAGGGTGCGCGCCTGTTCCATGAGCGCCGCCGCGAAGTGGCCGCGCCTTCGTTCTACGTGCACCTGCAACCGGGCGAGAGCTTCGTTGGCGCCGGCCTGTGGCATCCAGAACCGGAGACCCAGCGCCGCGTGCGCCACTTCATCCTCGACAACCCGGGCAGCTGGAAGGCGGCCGCGCATGCTCCCGCGCTGCGCAAGCGCTTCGACTTCGAGGAGAGCGAAAAACTGGTGCGTGCACCGCGCGGCTTCCCGGCCGATTTCGAGTTCATCGACGACCTCAAGCATCGCAACTGGGTGATGTGGCGCTCACTGGACGACGCCACCATGACCGGCCCGCGCCTGCTGTCCACGCTCGGCAGGGATCTGGCCGGGCTGGGCCCGTTCGTCGACTATCTGTGCGCGGCGCTGGACCTGGAATTCTGATGCCGTTGGCGCACCAACGCCGCACGCTGGGCCGCACCGGGCTGGCGGTTTCGCCGGTGGGCCTGGGCTGTTCCGGCTTCTGGGGGCATCGCCGGTTCCCGGAACAGTCGGCCGCGCACGTGGTCGAGCATGCACTGGCACAGGGCGTCAACCTGTTGGACACCGGTCACAACTACTCCGGTTTCCACGCCGAGCCGCGGCTGGGCCGCATCCTGCGCCCGTTGCTGAAGCGATACCCGCGCGAGTCGCTGGTGATCTCCAGCAAGGGCGGCACGCTGACCGGCCAGGCCGGCATCAGCGGCGCCGAGCAGCGCAATTTCTCGCCCGCCGCCATCACCGCCAGCTGCGAAGCCTCGCTGCGCAACCTCGGACTGGATTACCTCGATATCTACCAGCTGCACGGTGCCAGCCAGCACGACATCAACGATGACCTGCTGGCCGCACTGCAGCGACTGCGCGAACGCGGGCTGATCCGGCACACCGGCATCAATACGCACACGGCGTCGACCCTGTGCTGGATGATCGACCATCCCATGCTGTTCGATGTGGTGCTTCTGGACTACAACGCCCTGCAGCAGGACCGTGAACCGCTGATCGACCAGTTGCACGCGGCGGGCATCGGCGTGCTCGCCGGCACCGTGCTGGCGCAGGGCCATCTGCTGCCGTCACGCGCCCGCCTGCCGCGCCCGGCCGACGCCTGGTACCTGGCCAGAGCCTGGCTCAAGCCAAGCAGCCGCGCACTGATGCACAGTGCACGCCGGATGCGCCACGCCATCGCTACCATCCGCAGCCAGCGCCCCGCCCAGACCGCGTTTGCCTACGCCCTGGGCCATCCCGGCGTGGCCAGCGGCATCCTCGGCACCACCCGCACCGTCAGCCTGGACGAAGTGCTGGCGACGCGGCTTGAGGCACTGACCGCAGCCGAACGCCAGCAGCTTGTGAACGCCTTCGGTGATGGGCGCGGATCACCCAGTCATTGAGTCTTCACCCCATGCCGCTGCGGTTGCGGCAGTCTGTGCGGCATGAAGAAACTCACAGTACTCGTTGTGCTGCTGGTCCTGGCCTTGGCCGCCTGGTGGTTCGGTGGCCCCTACATGACCGTGCGCGGGCTGTCCCAGGCCATTGAACAGCGCGACACCGCACGCCTGGAGCGCTATGTGGATTTCCCGCGCGTGCGCAGCAGCCTGCGGGCGCAGCTCAACGACTACCTGGTGCGCCAGGCCGGCCCGGATGTGGCGGCCAGTCCCTTCGGTGCCCTGCTGTATGGGTTGGGCGACCAGCTAGGCGGTGCCGCGGTGGACACCATGGTGACCCCAACCGGTATCGGCGCGATGCTGCAGGGCCACGTGCTATGGAAGCGCGGCCGCAATGAACTGCAGGGCGGCGATGCCTTCGGCCCGACCGAGCCGGCGCGACCGCTGAAGAATGCCGAGCATCATTTCGAAGCGCTGGACCGCTTCGTGATCGATGTCGATCGCGGCCCCGGCCAGGCGCCGATGAAGGTCGTGCTGGAGCCGCAGGGCCTGCGCTGGAAGGTGGTGGACCTGCAGCTGGGGATGTCGGGCAGCCCTTGATCGTACCCGGGGCCTGAGGGCGATGCCGACCTAGGTTGGCAACTACCGGGGCATGCGGCTCTGGTAGATGCCCACCTTGGTGGGCGCCGATGCATGGCAGTGCCAACCGAGGTCGGCACCTACCCGGCATGGCTTCAGCCTTCGTTGGCGACGCCGTGCGGTACGTGGCCGGCGGCCACATGCTCGCGGGCGCTGTCGATGTTGTGCTGCGAATCATCGAAGAAGATGTCGGCGCCGAACGCCTGCAGGAACGGGCCCTTGTGGCGGCCGCCGAGGAACAGCGCCTCGTCCAGGCGCACGCCCCACTCGCGCAGGGTGCGGATCACCCGCTCGTGCGCCGGTGCCGAGCGTGCGGTCACCAATGCGGTGCGGATCGGTGCGCTTTCGCCGGCCGGGAAGACTTCCTGCAGCGTATGCAGGGCCGACAGGAAGCCGCGGAACGGGCCGCCACTGAGCGGTTCCCGGGCACGTTCGCGCTCGTGGCGGCCAAACGCTTCCACGCCCTGCTCGCGCGAAATGCGCTCGCTCTCATCACCGAAGATCACCGCATCACCGTCGAAGGCGATGCGCAGCTGCCCGGCCGGCCGGGTGATGTCGATCTGATCGGCTGCCGCCGCGGCGGTTTCGCCGGGCGGCTTGGGCAGGATGGTGGCCGCGGCGATGCCATGGCGCAGCGCGCTGCGCACTGATTCCGGGTTGGCCGACAGGAACAGGTCGGTTCCGAACGGCTTCACGTAGGGCCAGGTCGGCTCGCCGGCGGTGAACGTCGCGCGGATGATGCCAAGGCCGTAGTGCTGGATCGAGTTGAAAATGCGCAGGCCGGTATCGGCCGAGTTCCGCGACAGCAGGATCACCTCGACCCGCGGGTTCTCTGGACTGGCGCCCTGGTTCAGTGCCAGCAGCTTGCGCACCACCGGGAACGCCACACCCGGGCCGAGGATGTCGTCTTCGTGCTGACGCTGGAACTCGGCATAGGCCGCCACGCCATCGCTCTCGAACAACGCGTGGCTTTCCTCGAGGTCGAACAGCGCGCGCGAGGTCACCGCGACGGTCAGCAAACGGGGGGAGTTGTCGCCCATCGGTGGGGGTCCTTCAAGCGGTCGGCATGGCCGGCCGCCTATTGTCCTCAAAAAACGAACTGTTCGCTCAGGATCCGGTCTTCCAGATTGTGCTCCGGGTCGAACAGCAGGGTCACGCGGCGGTCCTTCGACTCGCGGATGGTCACCTCGACCACGTCGCGGGTCTCGTGCGAATCGGCGGTCACGCTGACCGGACGCTTGTACGGATCAAGCACGCGGAAGCGCACTTCGGTATCCGCCTTCAGGATCGCGCCGCGCCAGCGCCGTGGGCGATAGGGCGCCAACGGCGTCAGCGCGATGGTGTGCGAGCCCAGCGGCAGCACCGGGCCATGCGCGGAATAGTTATAGGCGGTGCTGCCGGCCGGGGTGGCCACCAGCACGCCGTCGCCGATCAGTTCAGCCACGCGCTCCTGGCCGTTCAGGTCGATGCCGATATGCGCGGCTTGCCGGGTCTGCCGCAGCAGCGAGACATCGTTGTAGGCCAGCGAACCGGTACTGGTGCCCGATTCGGTCAGCGCGACCATTTCCAGCGGGCGCAGGTTGGCCGGTTCGGCGCGCGCAATGCGGGCCTGCACGTCATCGTCGCCACGGTACTGGTTCATCAGGAAACCGACCGTGCCCAGCTTCATGCCGAACACCGGCTTGCCCAGGTGCCCGTGCCGGTGCAGGGTCTGCAGCATGAAGCCGTCGCCACCCAGCGGGCACAGTACGTCGGCCTGCTCCGGCGTGTGATCGCCATAACGCGAAATCATCGCCGCGCGAGCCATCTGCGCAGGTTCGGTGGTGCTGGCCAGGAAAGCGATGCGGGGGGTGTCGCTCATCGGTGGATCCGGGGGGAAGGCATGAGGGAGAGCATAACCGAGCGCCGGAGGTTGGACTCCGCTGGGCGGATGACCGGCCCGTCCGCCGGGACACGCCGTAACCCCATCCCTGGGGGCTCGGTCGCGCCATCCATGGCGCTCACGGTCCCGGCGGACGGGCCGGACATCCACCTGACAGGTCGACAGCCGGCGTCGGGTCAGTGATCGCAGAATAGACAGGCAAAAACAGAACGGCCCCGCTTTCGCGGGGCCGCTGTGTTTCACGCATGCCGGGCAGCGCCCGGCGTTACATCACTTACGCACCGTGCGCGGCCAGCTGGCCCAGGCGCTGGACTGCGACCGAAACGGTCGGGTAGTCCAGGGTCTTCTGCTCGGCCAGTTCGGCCAGCATCGCCAGGGTGAAGCGCAGGCTGTTGTCGTCACGGCCCATCCAGGCTGCGACCTTGGCCTCCGCGCTGCTGCCCTTGGTGCCCAGCACCTGGCCGGCCAGGTTGCGGTGGTTGGCGGCCAGTTCGTCACGCAGCACGCCACGTGCCACGGCGTGCCAGCGGCCATTGACCTCCAGCGCATCGACCTGCTCGAACAGCCACGGCAGCTGCAGGGCATCGCCCAGGCGGAAGTGGACCTTGGACACGTCCACCGGCTTCAGCTTGCGGGTGCGGGCCAGTTCGATGATGTCGAACGCCGGCTCCAGGAAGTGCAGTTCGGCCAGCTGCTGCGCCAGTGCGGACGGCAGGCCCTTCTCCTTCCACTCGGCCACCAGGGCTTCGTAGGTCGGACGCTGCGAATCCGGCAGCACACCCGAAGCAACGCGGATGTCGTTGAACGGACCCTGGTAGCGGTTGACCGCTTCGGTGATGCCCGGCATCGCACCCGGGCGCGACAGCAGCCAGCGCACGAACGAGCGCTGCAGCTTCCAGATCACTTCCAGCGCATCGATCTGCACCGACTCCGGCACCTTGCCGTCGAGGGCATCGATCTGCGCCCACAGCGCGCGTGCATCCAGCGTTTCGCGGCTGATGGTGTAGGCCTTGGCGACCTCGGCGATGGAACGGCCGGTGTCTTCCTGCATGCGCATCAGGAAGGTAGCGCCCATGCGGTTGATGGTCTGGTTGGTCACGGCCGTGGCGATGATTTCGCGCTTCAGGCGGTGACGCTCCATCGCGTCGGCGTACTTCTTCTGCAGCGGGGTCGGGAAGTAGCGCTGCAGCTCCTTGGACAGGTACGGATCTTCCGGGATGTCCGAATCCAGCAGCTGGTTGAACGCCACCAGCTTGGAGTAGGACAGCAGCACCGACAGTTCCGGACGGGTCAGGCCCTGGCCACGTGCCTTGCGCTGGGACAGCTCGGCGTCGGACGGCAGGAACTCGATCTGGCGGTCGAGCAGCCCCTGCTGTTCCAGGGTACGGATGAAGTGCTGCTTGGAACCCAGGCGCTTGACCGCCATCCGCTCCATCAGGCTCAGGGCCTGGTTCTGGCGGTAGTTGTCATTCAGCACCAGCTCTGCGACTTCATCGGTCATAGAGGCCAGCAGCTTGTTGCGCTGCTCGACGGTCAGCTTCTTGGCCCGCACCACATCATTGAGCAGGATCTTGATGTTGACTTCATGGTCGGAGGTGTCGACACCGGCCGAGTTGTCGATGAAGTCGGTGTTGAGCAGCACGCCGGCCTGCGCGGCTTCGATGCGGCCCAGCTGGGTCATGCCCAGGTTGCCGCCCTCGCCCACTACCTTGCAGCGCAGCTCGCCACCATTCACGCGCAGCGCGTTGTTGGCGCGGTCGCCGACATCGCTGTGCTGCTCGCTGGCAGCCTTCACGTAGGTACCGATGCCGCCGTTCCACAGCAGGTCGACCGGTGCCTTCAGGATCGCGCTCATCAGATCGTTCGGCGACAGCGCCTTGACGTTGTCGTCCAGGCCCAGCGCTTCACGCACCTGCGGGGTGATCTCGATCGACTTCAGGCTGCGCGGATACACGCCGCCGCCCTTGCTGATCAGCTTGGCATCGTAGTCCGCCCAGCTCGAACGCGGCACGGTGAACAGGCGCTCACGTTCGACGAACGTGGTGGCCGCATCCGGGTTCGGGTCCAGGAAGATGTGGCGGTGGTCGAATGCAGCGACCAGGCGGATGTGGCGCGACAGCAGCATGCCGTTGCCGAACACGTCGCCGGACATGTCGCCGACGCCGACCGCGGTGAAGTCCTGGCTCTGGCTGTCACGACCCAGCGCACGGAAGTGGCGCTTGACCGACTCCCACGCACCGCGTGCGGTGATGCCCATGCCCTTGTGGTCGTAACCGACCGAACCACCGGAGGCGAATGCATCGCCCATCCAGAAGCCGTGCGCAATGGCCAGGCCGTTGGCGATGTCGGAGAAGGTCGCGGTGCCCTTGTCGGCGGCCACCACCAGGTACGGATCGTCCATGTCGTGGCGCACGACATCCACCGGCGGCACGATCTTGTTGTTGACGATGTTGTCGGTGATGTCCAGCAGACCCTGGATGAACAGCTTGTAGCAGGCCACGCCGTTGGCGAAGATCGCATCGCGATCGCCATTCACCGGCGGCATCTTGGCGAAGAAGCCACCCTTCGCGCCGACCGGCACGATGACGGTGTTCTTGACCATCTGCGCCTTGACCAGGCCCAGCACTTCGGTACGGAAGTCTTCGCGACGATCCGACCAGCGCAGGCCACCACGGGCCACGGCGCCGAAGCGCAGGTGGGTACCTTCCACGCGCGGGCCGTAGACGAAGATTTCGCGGTACGGGCGCGGCTTCGGCAGGTCCGGCACCAGCGCCGAATCGAACTTGAAGCTGATGACGTGGCCGTGCTGGCCGTTGGCATCGGTCTGGTAGTAGCTGGTACGCAGGGTCGCGTCGATCACACCCATGAACGAGCGCAGGATGCGGTCCTCGTCCAGGCTGGACACGCGGTCCATCAGCTTCAGCAGCGCATCGCGCGCAGCCTGCATCTGTGCGTCGCGGTCACCCTTGCGGGCGTCGACCACGGTCTTGAGCACCTTCAGGGTGGCGTCGTCGCCAGCAGCCAGCACATCGAAGTGGGCCTTCAGCTGGGCCTGGCCGGCAGCGATGTCGTCCTTGCTCTCGTGGCCGGTGGCCGGATCGAAGCGCGCTTCGAACAGCTCGACCAGCAGGCGGGCCAGCAGCGGGTAGCGCGCGAAGGTGCCTTCCACGTAGGCCTGCGAGAACGGCACGCCGGTCTGCAGCAGGTACTTGCAGTAGCCACGCAGCATGGCGACCTGGCGCCAATGCAGGCCGGCAGCCAGCACCAGGCGGTTGAAGCCATCGTTCTCGGCATCGCCGTGCCAGACGCGGGCGAAGGTCTCGCCGAAGGCTTCATCGACGCTGGCGGCATCGATCGCGCCGGCGGTCGATTCCACCTCGAAGTCCTGCACGTACACCGGCGCGTTGTCGACCGACAGGCGGTACGGACGCTCGGCGATCACGCGCAGGCCCATGTTTTCCATCATCGGCAGCGCATCCGACAGCGGAATGTCGTCCAGCTGGCGATACAGCTTCAGGCGCAGGCCATCGCCGCTTTCGCGCGGCACGGCCTGCAGGCTCAGGCGCAGGTCGTCCGGGCCGGTCAGGGCGTCGAGCTGGCTGACATCGTTGGCGGCAACCGCGGTGCTGTTGTCTTCGATGTAGCCGGCCGGCAGCGCCTTGCCGATGCGGGCGGCGATGCGCAGGCCTTCGGTCTCGCCATGGCGGGACACCAGCGCTTCACGCAGGTCGTCCTGCCAGTTGCGCAGCACCTGGGCCAGCTTCTGCTCCAGTTCGGCGGTATCGACGTCGAGCATTTCGCCAGGCTTCGGGCGCACGATCAGGTGCACCTGGGCCAGCGGCGATTCGCCCAGCACCACCGAGCTGTCCACGTACTCGCCGTGCAGCGCGTCCTTCAGCATCGCTTCGATGCGCAGGCGCACGTCGGTGTTGAAGCGCTCGCGCGGCAGGTAGACCAGCGCGGAGATGAAACGGCTGTACTTGTCGCGGCGCAGGAACAGGCGGCTGCGCACGCGCTCCTGCAGGCCCAGCACGCCCATCGCGGTGCGGAACAGTTCGTCCTCGCTGGACTGGAACAGTTCTTCGCGCGGCAGGGTTTCCAGGATGTGGCGCAGGGCCTTGCCGCTGTGGCTGGCCGGAGCCAGGCCGGACTGCTTCATCACGTGCTCGTGGCGCTGGCGCACCAGCGGGATTTCCCACGGGCGACGGTTGTACGCGCTGGAGGTGAACAGGCCAAGGAAGCGCTGCTCGCCGATGATCTTGCCCTTGGCGTCGAATTCCAGCACGCCGATGTAGTCCATGTAACCGGCGCGGTGCACCCGCGAACGGGCATTGGTCTTGGTCAGGATCAGCGCGTCCTTCAGGCCGGACGTGGTGTTCAGGCCCTGCGCGGCCAGCGTCTTGACCGGACGGGCGGCGGACTTGTCCTTGCCGCGCATCAGGCCCAGGCCGGTGTCGTTCAGCGGCGCCAGCACCTCTTCCTTGCCCTGCTTCTCGACGCGGTACTCGCGGTAGCCGAAGAAGGTGAAGTGGTTGTCGGCGGCCCAGCGCAGGAATTCCTGTGCTTCCTTGCGCGACGCATCGTCAACCGGCAGCTGGCGGCTGCCCAGGTCGTCGGCCAGTGCCAGCGCCTTGTCCTTCATCGGCTGCCAGTCGCGCACGATCGCACGCACTTCGTCCAGCGCCTTGTTGATGGCCTGCTCGATGGCCGCCATGGCGTCGGCCGGCTGGCGGTCGATCTCCAGCAGCATCACCGACTCGGCATCGCCTTCGCCGACCTTGACCAGCTTGCCGGCCTTGTCGCGGGTGAAACGCAGCACCGGGTGGCCCAGCACGTGGACACCCACGCCCTGTTCGGCCAGCGACATGGTGACGGTGTCGACCAGGAACGGCATGTCGTCGTTGACGATCTGCAGCACGGTGTGCGGCGACTCCCAACCGTTGGCCTTCGCGGTCGGATTGAACACGCGGACGTTGGCCTTGCCGGCCTTGCGGGCACGGGCAAATTCCAGCGTCTCAGCCGCGAGAGCGGCCCACTCTTCAGCGCTGTGGTGCGGGAACTCGTCCGACTCCATGCGCTTGTAGAAGTCAGTGGCAAATGCCACTGCTTCGGCCTGTGCGGCCGCGGGGTAGCGCTTGCGCAAGGCCGTGTACACCGGCTCCAGGGAGAAACCAGCGGTCACTGCGACCTCCGCTTCTGCTGGTTTGGTCTTGTTTTTCACGGTCTTGGCTGCGGTTTTTTGCGGTTTCATGGCAGAGCGATGCGCTTGCTCAGTTGGGAAAATGAAATTGTAGCCCTACCGCACGAAAAGGCCTTGCTGCAGGACGGAATAACCAGATTCGGGTTTGCTGCGGTTTAGACGCCTATTCAGTTCGCACCGGTATGGTGCTGGCGCCCGCTTCAGCACTGCCGACAGGATCGGCAAAGCGTGTTACCGGAAGACACACGCGGCGACACCGATTCGATTCCACAATCCTGAACTGGACGGTATAGTCCACCGCGTGAATCCGGCCTACCTCCCCGTTGCCCTCGACGCACGCGATGAGCGCGTGTTCGATGCCGTGCGCGAGCTGCTGGCCCAGCAGGGCATGCAGATGAGCATGGATGCGGTGGCCCAGCACGCCGGCTGCTCCAAGCAGACCCTGTACTCGCGTTACGGCAGCAAGCAGGAACTGCTGCGCCGGGTGATGCAGCGCCACGTCGGCCACGCCACCGGCGCCATGGTTCGTGCACTCCGCACTGACGACCTGCGTGCCAGCCTGCTCCAGTTCGCCACCGACTTTCTGGAGCACTTCAACCAACCGCACGTGGGCCAGGCCTGTCGGCTGATCGCCGCCGATGCATCCCAGTTTCCCGAAGAGGCGCGTACGCTGTACCGGCATGGTGCCGGCGCGCTGACGCTTCATCTTGCTGAATGGATTGAAACCGTTTGCATGCGAGGCCAGCTCCGGCATGACGACCCGCACTTCATGGCCGAACTGCTGCTGAGCATGATCGCCGGTCAGGATTTCGACAAACAGCGCTTCCATACCCCCCATCGTGATGACGCGCAGCTGCGTCGGCGCTGGGCAGAGTTCTCCGTCGACAGCTTCCTGCGCGCCTTCGCGCCTCGGCCGTCGCCGGCCCCGTCTTCAAACCAACCCCGGAGTTCCTCCTGATGACCGCCCCACTCCGCACCCTTGCCTTGACGTGCGCCGTTGCTGTCGCGCTGGCTGCCTGCAAGAAGCCGGAACAGCAGACGCCCCCGCCGCCGGAGGTGGGCGTGATCGACGCCAAGCCGCAGACCCTGCCGCTGCAGCGTGAGCTGGTCGGCCGCCTGTCGCCGTTCCGCAGCGCCGACGTGCGTGCGCGCGTGCCGGGCGTACTGCTCAAGCGCGTCTACCAGGAAGGCTCCCAGGTCAAGCAGGGGCAACCCCTGTTCCTGATCGACCCGGCGCCGCTGCGTGCCTCGCTCAACGCCTCCGAGGCCCAGCTGGCTTCGGCCCGCGCCACCTACGCCAATGCCAAGGTGGCCGCCGACCGCGCCCGTTCGCTGGCGCCGCAGCAGTTCGTCTCCAAATCCGACCTGGACAACGCCGAATCGGCCGAACGCACCGCGCTGGCCGCGGTCAAGCAGGCCGAAGCGGCGGTGACCTCCTCGCGCATCAGCCTGGGCTATACCGAAGTGACCGCACCGATCAGTGGCGTGGCCAACAAGCAGCAGGTCACCGAGGGCGCACTGGTCGGCCAGGGCGATGTGACCCTGCTGACCACCGTCGACCAGCTCGACCCGCTGTACGTGAACTTCTCGCTGAGCGTGGATGAGCTGACCCAGCTGCGTGCGCAGCAGGCCAAGGGCGCGCTGGCGCTGTCGGGTGACGGCAAGGCCACGGTCAACGTCAAGCTGGCCGACGGCACCACTTACAGCGAGCCGGGCACGCTGGACTTCTCTTCGACCACGGTCGACCCGGCCACCGGCGCGGTGTCGCTGCGTGCGCTGCTGCCGAACCCGCAGCAGATCCTGCTGCCGGGTGCCTTCGTCAGCTTCCAGGCCAACCTGGGCGAGCGCAACAACGCCTACCTGGTGCCGCAGCAGGCACTGCTGCGTGACACCACCGGCGGCTACGTGATGGTGGTCGGTGCCGACGGCAAGGTCATCCGCAAGAACGTGAAGACCGACGGTGCGCAGAACGGCAACTGGCTGGTCAGCGACGGCCTGGCCGCCGGTGACAAGGTGATCGTGGCCGGCGTGCAGAAGGTCAAGGAAGGCGCACCGGCAGTCGCCAAGCCGTGGACCCCGGGGCAGGACGCCAACGGCAAGCCTGCCGCAGGCGGCGCCGCTCCGGCGGGCGCGGCACCGGCCGCAGGCAAGGCACCGGCCGACGCGGCCAAGCCCGAGCAGGCCGATGCGGCCAAGCCGGCAGCCACCGATTCGAACAAGCAGTAACGGGAACCTTCCGTCATGCCTAAATTTTTCATCGAACATCCAGTCTTCGCCTGGGTGGTTGCGATCCTGATCTCGCTCAGCGGCGTGATCGCGATCCTCAACCTGGGCGTGGAGTCCTATCCCAACATCGCCCCGCCGCAGGTCACCGTCTCGGCCACCTACCCGGGTGCCAGTGCCGACACCACGGAGAAGTCGGTCACCCAGGTGATCGAGCAGCAGTTGACCGGTATCGATCACCTGCTGTACTTCAGCTCCTCGTCCGCCTCCAACGGCCGTGCACAGATCACCCTGACCTTCGAGACCGGTACCGATCCGGACATCGCCCAG
The DNA here is from genome assembly GCF_059367875.1 of Stenotrophomonas sp. YJH_SMC_16. NCBI lineage: Bacteria > Pseudomonadati > Pseudomonadota > Gammaproteobacteria > Lysobacterales > Lysobacteraceae > Stenotrophomonas > Stenotrophomonas sp. YJH_SMC_16. The sequence continues at coordinate 165,446 of NZ_JCAFRH010000005.1, forward strand.
GTGCAGGTGCAGAACAAGGTCTCGCTGGCCACGCCACGCCTGCCCTCGGAAGTGACCCAGCAGGGCGTGGTGGTGGCCAAGGCCAACGCCGGCTTCCTGATGGTGGTGGCGCTGCAGTCCGATACCCCCGCCATCAACCGTGACGCCCTGAACGACATCGTCGGTTCGCGCGTGCTCGACCAGGTCTCGCGTATCCCCGGCGTCGGCAGCACGCAGCAGTTCGGTTCCGAGTACGCCATGAACATCTGGCTGAACCCGGAAAAGATGCAGGGTTATGGCCTGTCGGCCAGCCAGGTGCTGGCGGCGGTGCGCGCGCAGAACGTGCAGTTCGCCGCCGGTGCGCTGGGTTCGGACCCGTCGCCGGAAGGCCAGCACTTCACCGCCACGGTCTCGGCCGAAGGCCGCTTCAGTTCGCCGCAGGAGTTCGAGAACATCATCCTGCGCGCCAATGCTGACGGTTCGCGCGTGCTGCTGAAGGACATCGCCCGCGTTGCCTTCGGTGCCAACAACTACGGCTTCGACACCCAGTACAACGGCAAGCCGACCGGCGCCTTCGCCATCCAGCTGCTGCCGGGCGCCAATGCCCTGAACGTGGCCGATGCGGTGCGCGCCAAGATGGACGAACTGCAGCCCAGCTTCCCGGCCGGCGTCACCTGGTTCTCGCCGTACGACAGCACCACCTTCGTCAAGATCTCGATCCAGGAAGTGGTCAAGACGCTGTTCGAGGCGGTGTTCCTGGTGTTCCTGGTGATGCTGATCTTCCTGCAGAACTTCCGCGCCACTCTGATCCCGACCCTGGTCATCCCGGTGGCCCTGCTCGGTACCTTCCTGGGCATGTGGATGATCGGCTTCACGATCAACCAGCTGACCCTGTTCGCGATGGTGCTGGCGATCGGCATCGTGGTCGATGACGCGATCGTGGTGATCGAGAACGTCGAACGCATCATGACCGAGGAAGGCCTGGCGCCGAAGCCGGCCACGCAGAAGGCGATGACCCAGATCACCGGCGCGGTGGTGGCGATCACCGTCGTGCTGGCTGCGGTGTTCATCCCGTCCGCCCTGCAGGGCGGCGCCGCCGGTGAGATCTACAAGCAGTTCGCCCTGACCATCGCCATCTCGATGGCGTTCTCGGCGTTCCTGGCCCTGGGCTTCACCCCGGCGCTGTGCGCGACTTTCCTCAAGCCGACGCACAACGACAACCCGAACATCATCTACCGCACCTTCAACAAGTACTACGACAAGATCAGCCACACCTACGTGGGCCACATCACCTCGGCGGTGCGCCATGCGCCGCGCTGGATGATCCTGTTCGTGGTGCTGACCGCTCTGTGCGGTTTCCTGTTCACCCGCATGCCGGGCAGCTTCCTGCCGGAAGAAGACCAGGGATATGCGCTGGCGATCGTGCAGCTGCCGCCGGGCTCGACCAAGGGCCAGACCAACGAAGTGTTCGCGCAGATGCGTGGCATCCTGGAAAAGCAGGATGGCTATGAAGGCATGCTGCAGGTGGCCGGTTTCAGCTTCGTCGGTTCCGGCGAGAACGTGGGCATGGGCTTCATCCGCCTGAAGCCGTGGGAGGAACGCAAGTTCACCGCGCCGGAGTTCATCCAGAACATGAACGGCGCGTTCTATGGCATCAAGGAAGCGCAGATCTTCGTGGTCAACCTGCCCACCGTGCAGGGCCTTGGCCAGTTCGGTGGCTTCGACATGTGGCTGCAGGACCGTAGCGGTGCCGGTTACGAGCAGCTGACCCAGGCCCGCAACATCCTGCTCGGCCAGGCCGCGCAGAAACCGGACCACCTGGTCGGTGTGCGCCCGAACGGCCTGGAAAACGCGCCGCAGCTGCAGCTGCACGTGGATCGCGTGCAGGCGCAGTCGATGGGCATGTCGGTGTCGGACGTGTACAGCACCATCCAGCTGATGCTGGCCCCGGTGTACGTCAACGACTTCTTCTACGAAGGCCGCATCAAGCGCGTGACCATGCAGGCTGATGGCCCGTACCGCACCGGCCAGGAGTCGTTGAAGAGTTTCTACAGCCCGTCCAGCCTGACCACCAATGCCGATGGCACCAACGCGATGATCCCGCTCAACACGGTGGTCAAGTCCGAATGGGTGTCGGCACCGCCGTCACTGAGCCGCTACAACGGCTACTCGGCGATCAACATCGTCGGCTCGCAGGCACCGGGCACCAGCTCGGGTGAGGCAATGCAGACCATGGAAGGCATCGTCAACGACGATCTGCCGGCCGGCTTCGGCTACGACTGGTCCGGCATGTCCTACCAGGAAATCCTGGCCGGCAACGCGGCGACGCTGCTGCTGGTGCTGTCGATCGTAGTGGTGTTCCTGTGCCTGGCCGCGTTGTATGAAAGCTGGTCGATCCCGGTGGCGGTGCTGCTGGTAGTGCCGCTGGGCGTGCTCGGCGCCCTCGGCCTGTCCATGCTGCGTGGCCTGCCGAACGACCTGTTCTTCAAGATCGGCCTGATCACCGTGATCGGCCTGGCGGCGAAGAACGCGATCCTGATCGTCGAGTTCGCGGTGGAGCAGCGCGCAGCTGGCAAGACCCTGCGTGATGCCACCATCGAGGCGGCACGCCTGCGTTTCCGACCGATCCTGATGACCTCGTTCGCGTTCATCATGGGCGTGATCCCGATGGCGATCTCCACCGGCGCCGGCGCCAACTCCCGCCACGCCATCGGTACCGGCGTGATCGGCGGCATGCTGTTCGCCACCCTGCTCGGCCTGTTGATGATCCCGGTGTTCTTCGTGATCGTGCGCCGCATGCTGGGCGACAAGCTGGATGAACCGTCCAAGGAGTTCATGGAACGCCAGCGTGATGCGGATGCTGCACACCGCCCGGATCGTTGATCCGGTGGTGAGCTGAAACGAGAAAGGCCCCGGAGCGATCCGGGGCCTTTTTTCTGCTTTTGAATGCATCCCAACCAAGGTTGGCATCTACCAGGGCAACGACATGCCCGACGGCTGGCAATCACCAGAGCTGCGGCATGCCCGGTAGCCGCCAACCTTGGTTGGCGCCGTTCGGGCCACGTCTCAGCGCAGCAGCGCAATCACCACGCACACCACCACGAGAGCCAGCGCAGGCCATTGCATCGGCAGGAAGAAGAAGTGATGGGGTGCGGCCTCGCCCTTCTGCCGGGGCACACGATTGAGCCACAGGCCCAGCAGTACGTTCACCGCTGCGCCGATGCCTGCACCCAGCAGCACCTGGGGCAGTGGAGTGTTGCCCTTGGAGCCTTCATGCGGGAAGAAGTACGCCAGCAGCAGGATGGCTGCGATCGGCGTCACCAGCGTCATGAATCCCCAACCTCGATAGATCATCTTTGCAGACCGCGTAATAAACGACCTGCATTGGAACAGATCGGGTATCGCCCGGCCAAGAAGACCGTGTAGATCCACGCATGGCGTGGATCTACCGGCCGCGCCGCCGTTGCAGCGGCGCGGCCCTTTCCACTCAGCGCAGTCCGGTCTCGTTGCGGGCGATCACCAGGCGCTGGATTTCCGAGGTGCCTTCGTAGATCTCGGTGATCTTGGCATCACGGAAGTAGCGCTCCAGCGGCATTTCCTTCGAATAACCCATGCCGCCATGGATCTGCACCGCCTGGTGGGTGATCCACATCGCGGCTTCCGAAGCGGTCAGCTTGGCCACCGCCGCTTCCGTGCTGAAGCGCTTGCCCTGGCCCTTCACCCACGCCGCGCGCAGGGTCAGCAGCAGTGCTGCGTCCAGCTTGCACTTCATGTCGGCAATCTTGGCCTGGGTCATCTGGAAGGTGCCGATGGCCGCGCCGAACGCCTTGCGCTCCTTCACGTATTCCAGGGTCGCTTCATAGGCGGCGCGGGCGATGCCGATGGCCTGCGAGGCGATACCGATGCGGCCGGCATCGAGCACACTCATGGCGATCTTGAAGCCCTCGCCTTCCTGGCCCAGCACATCCTCAGCCTGCGCCACGTAATCGTTGAACTCGATCTCGCAGGTGGCCGAGGCACGGATGCCCAGCTTCGGTTCGGTCTTGCCGCGACCGAAGCCCGCCTTGTCGGTATCGATGAGGAAGGCAGTGATGCCGCGCGCGCCCTTGTCCGGCTCGCTCATCGCGAACAGCACGATGTACTTGGCCACCGGGCCGGAGGTGATCCAGCTCTTCTTGCCGTTGATCACGAAGGTGCCGTCGGCCTGCTTCACCGCGCGGCAGCGCATGGCGGTCGCGTCCGAGCCGGACTGCGGTTCGGTCAGCGCGAATGCACCGATGGCCTCGCCTTCGGCGATGGCACGCACGTACTTCTGCTTCTGTTCCTCGGTACCGTGGGTGAGGATGCCATTGCAGAACAGCGAGTTGTTGACCGACATGATGGTCGAGTGGGCAGCGTCGGCGGCAGCGACCTCCACCATTGCCAGCACGTACGCAACCGGGTCCATGCCCGCGCCACCGTATTCGGTCGGCACTTCGATGCCCATCAGGCCGTTCTCGCCGAGCAGGCGGATGTTGTCCAGCGGGAACTCGCCGGTGCGGTCATGGTGCTCCGCGCTCGGGGCGATCTTTTCCTGCGCGATGCGCCGCGCCACGTCCTGCAACATCAACTGCTCTTCAGTAAAGCTGAAATCCACAACACCCTCCCGGGTACATGATGTTATGGGCCGCGCACGGCGTGCCCAGGTGCCCCGATTGTACCGGGGCCCGGCGGCTTCCGTACGCCAGCGACTTGACCGCAGCAGGCCTTCTCAGCGAATATATCTCTATATCGCGATAGGTAGATATTTATGGATCTTGAAGACTGGTCGACCCGCCTGAAGGTGTTCGCCGATGCGACCCGCGTGCGCCTGCTGGCGCTGCTGGAGCAGGAGGAACTGACCGTGGCCGAACTGTCGGCGATCACCCGGCTGGCACAGCCGCGGGTGTCCACCCATCTGGCGCGCCTGAAGGAAGCCGGCCTGGTTCGCGACCGCCGTGCCGGCGTGTCGGCCTATTACCGCTTCGACGAGGCCCAGCTGGACCCGGCGCAGCGTGCATTGTGGCATGCCTTGAGCAATGGAAGCGACGACCCGCTGCTTCGCCAGGACGCCGAACGCGTCGCCGCCGTGCTGGCCCACCGCGCCTCCGACCAGAACTGGGCCGACAGCGTGGCCGGCGACATGGAGCGCCACTATTCTCCAGGCCGGACCTGGGAGGCCCTTGCGCGCACCGCGCTGCCACTGCTGGAAACCGGCGACGTGCTGGACATTGCCTCCGGTGATGGCGTGCTGGCCGAACTCGTCGCCCCGCATGCCAAGCGCTACATCTGTATCGACACCAGCGCACGCGTGGTCGCCGCCGCCAGCGAGCGCCTGCGCCGCCTGCCCAATGTGGAAGTGCGCGAGGGCGACATGCATGCCCTGCCGTTCAAGGACGGCAGCTTCGACCTGGTGGTGCTGATGCATGCGCTGACCTACGCCAGCAAACCGGCGCAGGCGGTGACCGAAGCCGCACGCGTGCTGCGCCCCGGTGGCCGCCTGCTGCTGTGCAGCCTCGCCCGCCACGAGCACAAGGCAGCAGTGGAGGCTTACGGCCACGTCAACCTCGGTTTCAGTGACAAGGAACTGCGCAGGTTCGTCGACAAGGCCGGCCTGCAGGTGTCCAGCCTGGAGACGGTTACCCGCGAAAAGCGTCCGCCGCACTTTGAAGTGATTTCACTGATCGCCAACAAGCCCTGAGCCGAGACCGCCATGCCTGCCCTGCCCTGGTTGCATCCTGATCGTGCCAACGCCCTGCTCGACGCCCTGCGCGAGCGGATCCTGATCATCGACGGCGCGATGGGTACGATGATCCAGCGCCATGGCCTGCAGGAAGACGATTACCGTGGCGAGCGCTTCGCCGATGGCTACGACCATCTGCATGGCCCCGGCTGCGATCACGCAACACCGGAAGGCCATGACCTGAAGGGCAACAACGATCTGCTGCTGCTGACCCGGCCGCAGATCGTCGCCGACATCCACACCGCCTACCTGGAAGCGGGCGCGGATCTGGTCGAGACCAACACCTTCAACGCCACGTCGGTCAGCCAGGCCGACTACCACCTCGAACACCTGGTGTACGAATTGAACAAGGCCGGTGCCGCAGTTGCGCGAACCTGCTGTGATGCAGTGGCTGCGACCACGCCGGGCAAGCCCCGCTTCGTGATCGGGGTAATCGGCCCCACCAGCCGCACCGCCTCGATCAGTCCCGACGTCAATGATCCGGGCTTCCGCAACACCAGCTTCGACGAGCTGCGCGACACCTACCGCGAAGCGATCGAGGGCCTGATCGACGGCGGTGCCGACACCCTCATGGTCGAGACCATCTTCGACACGCTCAACGCCAAGGCGGCGCTGTATGCGCTGGAAGAGGCTTTTGATGCGCGTGGCGCTCGCTTGCCGGTGATGATCTCCGGCACCATCACCGACGCGTCCGGACGCACCCTGTCCGGGCAGACAGCGGAAGCCTTCCATGCCTCGCTGGCGCATGCACGACCGCTGTCGATCGGACTGAACTGCGCGCTGGGTGCCGATGCCATGCGCCCGCACGTGGAAACCCTTGCACAGGTCGCCGGCTGTTATGTCAGCGCACACCCCAATGCCGGCCTGCCCAATGCCTTCGGCGAGTACGACGAAACGCCGGAGGACATGGCCAGTACCCTGCGAGGCTTCGCCGAAGATGGCCTGCTGAACCTGGTCGGCGGCTGCTGCGGTTCCACCCCGGACCATATCCGTGCAATTGCCGAGGCCGTGGCCGGGCTGCCGCCGCGCGCCCTGCCCGGTTCCCAGGAGCAGCAGGCCGCATGAGCACCTCGCCCTACACCCGCCTGTCCGGGCTGGAACCGCTGGTCATTACTCCGGATCTGCTGTTCATCAACGTCGGCGAACGCACCAACGTCACCGGCAGCGCGCAGTTCCGCAAGCTGGTCAAGGAAGGCCGCTACGAAGAAGCGGTGGACGTGGCCCGCCAGCAGGTGGCCAGCGGCGCGCAGATCCTCGACGTCAACATGGACGAGGGCCTGATCGATTCGGAAGCGGCGATGACCCGCTACCTCAACCTGATCATGTCCGAGCCGGACATCGCGCGTATCCCGGTGATGGTCGACTCCTCCAAGTGGAGCGTGATCGAGGCCGGCCTGAAATGCCTGCAGGGCAAGAGCGTGGTCAACTCGATCTCGCTGAAGGAAGGCGAGGCACTGTTCCGCGAACACGCACGCAAGGTCCTGCGCTATGGCGCCGCCGCGGTGGTGATGGCCTTCGATGAAAGCGGGCAGGCCGATACCTGCGCGCGCAAGGTCGAGATATGCACCCGCGCCTACCGCATCCTCGTCGACGAGATCGGTTTCCCGCCGCAGGACATCATCTTCGACCCGAACATCTTCGCCGTCGCCACCGGCATCGAAGAGCACGACAACTATGCAGTGGACTTCATCGAAGCCACCCGCATCATCAAGCAGACGCTGCCGCACTGCCATGTGTCCGGCGGTGTCTCCAACGTGTCGTTCTCGTTCCGTGGCAACGAAACGGTACGCCAGGCCATCCACTCGGTGTTCCTGTACCACGCCATCGCCGCCGGCATGGACATGGGCATCGTCAACGCCGGCGCCATGCCGATCTACGACGAGCTGGAGCCGGAACTGCGCGAGCGCGTGGAGGACGTGATCCTCAACCGCCGCAGCGACGCCACTGAGCGCCTGCTGGAAATCGCCGAGCGCTACAAGGGCAAGAAGGGCGCGGCAAAGACCGAGGACCTGGCCTGGCGCGAGAAGCCGGTGGCGCAGCGCCTGGCGCACGCGCTGGTGCATGGCCTGGACGCCTATGTGGAAGAGGACACCGAACTGGCCCGCCAGGCCTCCAGCCGCCCGCTGGATGTGATCGAAGGCCCGCTGATGGACGGCATGAACGTGGTCGGCGACCTGTTCGGCGCCGGCAAGATGTTCCTGCCGCAGGTGGTGAAGTCCGCGCGCGTGATGAAGAAGGCGGTGGCCTACCTGCTGCCGTACATCGAAGCGGAAAAGGCGCGCAGCGGCGACACCGCCAAGAGCAACGGCAAGATCATCATGGCCACGGTGAAGGGCGATGTGCATGACATCGGCAAGAACATCGTCGGCGTGGTCCTGGCCTGCAACAACTTTGAAGTAGTCGACCTTGGCGTGATGGTGCCGGCACAGAAGATCCTCGATGCCGCCCGTGAACACAACGCCGACCTGATCGGTCTGTCCGGGCTGATCACTCCGTCGCTGGAGGAGATGAGCCACGTCGCCCGCGAGATGCAGCGCCAGGGCTTCGAGCTGCCGCTGCTGATCGGTGGCGCCACTACCTCGCGTGCGCATACCGCGCTGAAGATCGACCCGCATTACAAGGCGCCCACGGTGTGGGTGAAAGATGCCTCGCGCGCGGTCGGCGTGGCCCAGTCGCTGATCTCGCGTGACCTGCGTGAAGCCTTCGTTGCCGCCAACGAGGCCGACTATGCCGAGATCCGCGCGCGCCACCGCAATCGCGGCGATGCCAAGCGCCTGGTCACGCTGGAACATGCACGCGGGCAGAAATTCCAGGGAGGATGGGACAGCTACACGCCGCCGGCACCGAACCAGCCCGGCCTGCACGTATTCGACGACTACCCGCTGGCCGAACTGGTCGACTACATCGACTGGACGCCGTTCTTCCAGGCCTGGGAGCTGGCCGGCAAGTTCCCGGCCATCCTCACCGACGAGATCGTCGGCACTCAGGCCAGCGATCTGTACAAGGATGCCCGCGCGATGCTCGAGCGCATCGTCGGCGAAAAGTGGCTGACCGCCAAGGCCGTGTTCGGCCTGTGGCCGGCCAACAGCGTCGGCGACGACGTGCGCGTGCAGCACCCACAGGGCGAGACCACGCTGCACTTCCTGCGCCAGCAGGTGGACAAGCCGGCCGAGCGCCCCGATTTCTGCCTGGCCGATTTCATCGCGCCGGCCGACAGTGGCCAGCAGGACTGGATCGGCGCCTTCGCGGTGACCGCCGGCATCGGCATCGACGCCCACGTGGCGCGCTTCGAGGCCGACCATGACGATTACAACGCGATCCTGCTCAAGGCCCTCGCCGACCGCTTCGCCGAAGCGTTGGCCGAGCGGCTGCACCAGCGCGTACGCACGGAATTCTGGGGCTACGACCACGCCGAGACGCTGGACAACGAGGCACTGATCGACGAACAGTATCGCGGTATCCGCCCCGCGCCGGGCTATCCCGCCTGCCCGGAGCACAGCGAAAAGCGCTGCCTGTTCGACCTGCTGCAAGCCGAAGCGAACGCCGGCATGGCGTTGACCGAGAGCTTCGCGATGCTGCCCACCGCAGCGGTATCGGGTTACTACTTCAGCCACCCGCAGAGCCAGTATTTCGTGGTCGGCCGGCTCAGCCGCGAACAGGTCGGCGACTACGCACGCCGCAAGGGCGTGGACCGCGCCCAGGCCGAGCGCTGGCTGGCCTCCAACCTCGACTACGATCCCGAATGACACAGAAGGGGGGCGGAGGAGATTAAGTCGTTTGTGCCCCAAACGACTTGATCCCCTCCGTCCCCTTTTTGCTTCATCATTCCGCGATGACTGTCCCCGTTGCCCGCCTCTCCAGCTTCTACCTGTTCTACTACGCAGCGCTCGGTGCGTTCACCCCTTACTGGAGCCTGTTCCTCACTGCGCGCGGCATGAGCGTGACCGCGATCAGCGTGATGATGGGCCTGTGGTATGCAACGCGTGTGGTTGCGCCCAGCACCTGGACCTCGCTGGCGGCGGCCTCGCCACGGCCGATCCGCCTGCTGCGTATCGGCTGCCTGCTGACCCTGATCAGCTTCGCCGCGTTCCTGCTTCCTCTGCCGCAGCCGTGGATGTATCCGGCAATGGTGGTGTTCTGCTTCTTCTACAACGCGGTAATGCCACAGTTCGAGTCGATCACCCTCACCCATCTCGGCAGCGACAGCCATCGCTACGGCCTGATCCGGGTCTGGGGCTCACTGGGCTTCATCGCCATCGTGACCCTGTTCGGCTGGCTGATCGAAGGTGACGGCACCTCCAGCCGCGCCGGGCTGCTGCCGTGGATGATGCTGCCGCTGTTCGTCCTGCTGGTCGCTTCCGCCTTCAGCAATCACTACGCGCGCGGCATCGGCCGGACCGAAGGCGACGCCAGCGGCTTCTGGCAGATCGTGCGCCGCCCTCCGGTACTCGCGTTCTTCCTCGCTGCCTTCATGGAGCAGCTTTCGTTCGGACCGTACTACACGTTCTTCTCGGTCTACATGGACCATCACGGCTACCGCACATCCACGCTCGGCCTGCTGTGGACCATCGGCGTGGTGTTCGAGGTCGGCGTGTTCTTCACCATCGGCCGTTTCTTCCGTCGCTACGACGCCAGCTGGATGCTGCTGATCGCGCTGGTCAGTTCCTGCCTGCGCTGGGCGGTCACCGCGCTGTTCCCGGAGAACCTGCCGGTGATGCTGCTGGCCCAGACCGCGCATGCGCTCGGCTTTGCTGCTTTCTTCGCCGCAGCCATGCAGATGCTGGCGACCTATTTCCCGGGCCGCCTCAACGGCCATGGCCAGGGCCTGCTGTACGGTTTCTCGTCCGGTGTCGGCGGCGTGCTGGGCGCGCTCATTGCCGGCCAGCTGTGGAAGATCGACGATGGCCGCACCGCATTCCTGGCGGGGAGCGGGTTTGCCCTGGTCGGCGCATTGCTGTGCTTCTTCGCACTGAGCATGCCACTGATCCGCACACGCCGGAACCGCTCCGAGGCCTGACGACGGCGCCAGTCCTACTGCTGCAGCAGTATCTGCTTCAGCGATGGCAGAAGCACACGGTTGCCATGCGCGCTGAGGTGGTCGCCATCGAAGAACAGCGGCCGGCCATCGCGCTGCGCCCGGCACAGCACGTCATCGCACAGCACCGGCATCGGATCCCACAGCACACCGCCTGGCAGGCCATCGACCACCTGCTGCAGGCTGCCCAGCATCGGTGCCCGCAACGTTTCCATCGCCTCGCGCATGCTGTCCAGACCATTGCGGCAGACCTCGTTACGTGAATTGAAGCGATCCGAGCATCGATACGGCGGCGCCGGCAGCACCGGTTTGGGCGCCTCCAGCACGATGCGTACACCACGCTCTGCCAACGGCCGCCATTGGGCGATCGCCTCCACCACCTCGGCCTCACGCCCCGCCGTGGCTTCCGGGGTCAGCTCGCCCGCCAGCTGCGCCTGCGCATCGAACAACACGAACTGATCGGACAAGCGCGGTATGCGCAGCGACACCAGCACCACGGCATCACCCGGCTGCGCACGCCGCGTGATGTCGGCGAGCACTGCCGCATCGAAATCGCCACAGCCCGCGCCCGCACCCCGCCACTTCTGCAGGCTCACCTGCGGGCATCCACCACGGCCATAGAGGACGACCTCCGAACCGGTCTCAAGCGCCAGTCGCTGCAGTAGTTCGATGTAGGCCATCGCATGCGAATCGCCGGCAACGAACACCCGCTTCGACGTACCGGCCGGCAGCGGCCGGTTGCAGGCCCCACGGGCATAGGTGCGCATGCTGCCGCCCGCGAAGCGCTGCTTGTCCGTCACCAGTGCACAATCGGGATAGTCGCCTGCCACGCTCTTGCCGTTGGGATACCAGTCGGCCGGATGCCGGCTGACCGTGCTCAGTGATATCCACGGTGCCTGCAGGTACAGCACCGTCTGGGAGCCGGCCGCGACCAGCAGCACAGCCGCACCTGCCAGCACCCAGCGACCCGGGCGCAGACGCTGCGCCCATGGCCCCCGGAACGGTTGTTCTACCCAGCGCCACGACACCCACGACAGGAGCAGCACCAGCGCCATCGCAGCGGTCATCTGCAGGGGCGTCTGCAGGCCCACGGTCCAGCGCATCAGCACGAACACCGGCCAGTGCCACAGATACAGTGAGTACGACAGCAGGCCAATGGTGCGCATCGGCCTGCTGGCCAACAGGCGTGCCACCCAGGCCTGCGGATGATGATGCAGCGCCCATAGCAGGCCTGCCGATGCAAAGGTCGGCAGCAGGCCATCAGGCCACGGTGAACGGCCGGCCCGTGCGCTCCACAATGCCCAACACAGCAAAGCCAACGCCACCACCGCGAGCAGCGAGAACACGGGCGCAGCGCGCTTCAATGCCGCCCCCGTCACTTGATCGAGTGATGCGCGCACGTGCAGCAACTGGAACAACAGTACACCAACACCCAGTTGCCACAGCCGCGTAGTGGTGGCGTAGAACGCCCACGATGGGGGTGCCTCGCGCAGGCCCAGCACCGCCGCATGCAGCAGCGACGCCGCGCTGACCACGGCAAACAATCCCAGGCTCATCCAACGCCCGCGCGCGCCGCGCGCCCAGGCCAGGAACAGCAGCGGGAACAGCAGGTAGAACTGCTCCTCCACGCCCAGCGACCAGGTATGGGTGTAGGGATTGAATTCGGCCTTGGGCGCGAAATAATCGTTGCCGATCAGCGCCAGTACCCAGTTGCTGAAGCCGAAGAATGCCATCAGCCCGGTCTTGTCACTGGCCTCGCTGAGCCAGGACTCGGGAATGAACAGTACGCTGGCGACGGCGGTCAACAGCAGGCAGCTGATCAGCGCAGGTGCGATGCGACGGATGCGGCGCGAATAGAAGCGCAGCATCGACTGCCACAGCGACAACGGCGGCAGCCGGTGCACCGACGCGCTGACCACAAACCCGGAAATGACGAAGAACACGTCTACGCCGGTGAACCCGCCTGGCAACCAGGCCGGGTCAAGGTGGAACACGATGACGGCCAGTACGGCAATCGCGCGCAGGCCGTCAATGTGCGGCACGTAGCCACGGCTTGGATCAGCGGTCATCCCTTTCTCCCGACCGCAGAGACAGTGCCGTCCGCAGTGGTTGCGCCTTTACCAGACCAGGTCGTCCGGCACCTGGTACTGCGGGTCCGCGTACGGATCTTCCTCGGTCGGCGCATCCGGATCGACCTTCAGCGCCACCGAGGCGGCGAACACCGCTTCGGACTGCGCCAGCACGTCGGCGGTTACCAGCAGGTAGCGGCCATTGAGCTGCACCACGCCCAGCTCACCGGCATTGAGCGCGGTCAGCTGTTCGGCGGTCACGTAGATGCGCTTGATCTTGCCGCCGTACGGGAAGTGGCGGGCGATGTCCGCCGCCTCGGCGTTGAGGCTCTTGTCCTTCAGCAGTTCTTCCAGCTTGGCCTTCGCCTCACGGCGAACGCGTGCTTCTTCCTGCTTCAGGCGCTCGGTCTCGATGCGCTCTTCCTTCTCCCGCTGCGCGCGGATGGCATAGGCCTTGGCCAGGTCCATCTCTTCGGCGCTGCGCGGCTTGCGCGGGCCCTGCTGTCCCTGGCCACCGCGCGCATGCCCGCCGGGCTTGCCCGCGCCACCATGACCGTGCCCGCGACGCTCGCCGGGCTTGTGTTCGCCCTTGCCTGCGCCCTGCGGCTTTCCATTGCCGTTGCCACCCTTGCCCTGCGGGCGGCCATCACGACGGGGGCCATCATTCTTGCGCTCGGGCTTGGGCGCGGGCTTGAAGCCCAGGCCCATCAGCTGGTCGCGGAGGGTATCGCTCATAGGATTCGGATCAGTAGTGCGGCGGCGGCGGTTCGCTCGCCGGATCAGAAGAATTCAGTGCGTTGCGGACCTTGCCCAGGTCTTCCAGCAGCACGCGCAGCACATCGGCGTTGCGCATGCCCTGCATGCGGGCATCAGCCAGCGCATCGCTCAGTTCGGCCAGCGCCTGTTCCTGGAAGGACACGCGCATTTCCAGCTCGACCAGGCGCGCTTCCAGCGCCTGCTCGCGTTCAGTGGGCATATCAGACATGCAACGAGCGCCCCCGGCCAATGCCGTAGTACGCAAGACCTGCAGCTTCCACTTCGCCCGGCTCATACAGGTTGCGGCCGTCGAACACCACTGCGTCCTTCAACTGCTCGCGCAGCTTCTGGAAGTCGGGGCTGCGGAACTGCTTCCACTCGGTGACCACCACCAGTGCATCGGCGCCCTGCAGTGCTTCGCCTGCCGTGCTGCAGAACGTGAGGTCGTCGCGCTCACCGAAGATGCGCTGCGATTCATGCATCGCTTCCGGGTCGTAGGCACGCACCGTGGCACCGCCTTCCCAGAGCTGGGCCAGCAGGCGACGGCTGGAGGCCTCACGCATGTCGTCGGTGTTCGGCTTGAAGGCCAGGCCCCATACGGCGAACGTCTTGCCGCGCACGCCTTCGTCCTCGCCCTTGTCGTAATGGCGCTGGATGAGGGCGAACAGGTGGCCCTTCTGTGCATCGTTGACCGCTTCAACCGCATTGAGCAGCTTCGGCTCCAGGCCATACTGCTGGGCGGTACGGGCCAGTGCCTGCACGTCCTTCGGGAAGCACGAGCCACCGTAGCCGGCGCCCGGATAGATGAAGTGCCAGCCGATGCGCGGGTCCGAGCCGATGCCCTGGCGGACCTGCTCGACGTCGGCACCCACGCGTTCAGCGATGTTGGCGATTTCATTCATGAACGAAATCTTGGTCGCCAGCATCGCGTTGGCGGCGTACTTGGTCAGCTCGGCCGAGCGCACGTCCATTTCCACCACACGGTCGTGGTTGCGGTTGAACGGCGCGTACAGGCGACGCATCACCGCCACCGACTCCTCGCTGGTCGCACCGATGATGATGCGGTCCGGGCGCATGCAGTCGGCGACTGCGTCGCCTTCCTTCAGGAATTCCGGGTTGGACACCACGTCGAAGGCGATGTCCGCGCCCCGCGCGGCCAGCTCTTCAGCGATGGCTGCACGCACCTTGTCAGCGGTGCCGACCGGCACCGTCGACTTGTTGACCACCACGGTCGGCACGCTCATGTGCCGGCCGATGGTGCGGGCCACGGCCAGCACGTACTGCAGATCGGCGCTGCCATCCTCGTCCGGGGGCGTGCCAACGGCGATGAACACCACCTGGCCATGCTCGATGGCGGCCGCCGCATCGGTGGTGAACGCCAGCCGCGAGGCGGCATGGTTGGCCTTCACCATCGGCTCAAGGCCCGGCTCATAGATCGGGATGATGCCCTGGTTGAGGCCATCGACCTTGGCCTGATCGATGTCCACGCAGACCACCTGGTGGCCTGCGTCGGCCAGGCAGGTACCGGTCACCAGTCCAACGTAACCGGTACCAAAAATCGCAACGCGCATATCCGTATTCGCTCCTGAATGACTTACGGCAGAACGCCCAGCAGCTCGACGTCGAACGTCAGCGTCGCGTTCGGGCCGATCGGGCCGCCCGGGGTGCCGTTCTCGCCGTAGGCCAGTTCGCCCGGGATCCAGAAGCGGTACTTCGAACCGACCGGCATCAGCGCGACGCCTTCGGTCCAGCCCTTGATCACCTGGTCCAGGCCGAACTCGGCCGGCTGGCGGCCGTAGGAACTGTCGAACACGGTGCCGTTGAGCAGCTTGCCTTCGTAGTTCACGCGCACCTTGCTGCTCGGCAGAGGACGCTCGCCGCTACCCGGGCGGATCACCTGGTACTGCAGGCCCGACGAGGTGGTCACCACGCCCGGCTGGGTCTTGTTCTTGGCCAGGAATGCGTTGCCTTCCGTGCGGTTGGTCTGCGCAGCCTGGGCGGCCTTGGCCTGCATTTCAGCCTGCTTGGCACCCATGAAGGCCTGGATGGTGGCGGTCGCGTCAGCTTCCGTCATCTTCGGCTGGCCCTTGGTCAGGCCGGTGCTGATCGCGTCAAACAGCGAGGCGACATCGATATCGTCCTTCAGCTGCGCCAGCGACGGGCCCACCGAGTAGGAGCCGATCATCTGCGACACCTTGACGCGGTCGACCTTCGGCGGCTGCGAACCCGGTGCCACGCCCGGCACCTGCTGGCCACTGCGGGCCATCACGACCTGGCGCAGGGCGGCATCGGTGGCCTTGGCCTGTTCCTGGGTGATCTGCGGCTGCAGGCCCTCGAACGAGCGCTCCACGGCAGTGCGCAGCGCGGCCACATCGATCTCATCGGCGATCGGGGTGAACGACTTGGCGACATCAAGGCCGATGGCGTAGCCGAGTTTCTGCTTGGGGGAATTCAAGGTTGCGGTCTCCTTGGCGGCTGCGGGGGCAGCCGGTTGTTGCGACAGAGCGACACCCGAAGTGCCCATCGCCAGAATCAGAACCGACGCCGCGGCGCCGCGCATTCCCATCTTCATTCGCTGCATTCCTGGAAGTGTCTGGGCGCCGACGTCGGCGCGAAAAGAAGCATTGTCGCACGCATGCCGTCGATGTCGAGGCATGCGTGCCGGATATCAATGCGTGGCGGCTGCCGCCAGCGCCTTGTCGATGGCCGCGGTCAGCTGCGGATCGTCCGGCGTCACCTTGCTGGCGAACTGGGCAATGACCTTGCCATCGCGGCCCACGAGGTATTTGTGGAAGTTCCAGGCCGGCGCAACGCCGGTCGCTGCGGTCAAGCGCTGGTACAGCGGCGTGGCCTGGGTACCGACCACATGCACCTTCTCGAACATCGGGAACTTGACGCCATAGGTCAGGGTGCAGAAGTCCTGGATCTGCTTCTCGTCACCCGGTTCCTGGCCCTTGAAGTCATTGGAAGGGAAGCCCAGCACCGCGAAACCGCGGCCGGCATAGCGCTTCTGCAGCGCCTCCAGCCCTTCGTACTGCGGCGTGTAGCCACACTTGCTGGCGGTGTTGACCACCAGCAGCACCTGCCCGTGATAGCGCTGCTGCAGATTCACCTGCTGCTTGCTGGCCAACGGCCGGTATTCCAGATCGAGCAGGTCGGCCGCCAGCGCACTGGCGGAACCGGCGGCACCGGCCACCATCAGGGCCAGCAGGGACAGGCCGCGCAGGCGGCACGGGGAAACGGTCGGCAGGGGCATCAGAGGCGGTCCGCGGTAGCCATTCACAAGGCCCGGCCAGCGCTGGCCGGGAATCGGCCGAACTATAGCACCGGGCTCCGGCACCCCTGATGGCACAGGCCCACACGGGCTTTGCGCTGCGTGGCGGATGCGCTGCCCGGGCGCCATCGATGGCGCAGCGATGACATAGCATGGACATCACTGAATGGAGGGCGGCCCCGGGAAGACCCCTGCGGCAGTTTTATTTCCCTTTTAAATCAATCAAATAAAGGGATATTTCAGCAATCTGACCACCCCTGCCATCAGTTGGGGGCGGCAAGGGGTTGCACGTAGGCGTGCCGGTGTTATAGTTGCATACAACACCAGTCACCTGAGACAGGGGGAAGCCATGAACGTCCGGATCCGTCGCAACCTCACCGCACCCGCGGCCGTCGCTGTTTCGACCCTGCTCGTGCTGGCCTGGTGGGCCACGCCCACCGCCCCTGCTTCTGCCGCTGCTGAAAGTCCGCAGGACGCAACGCTCTCCCCGGCAGGGAACGCCCCCTCCTCCCCCCCTCCCCCGCGTCGGCTGCACAGCGCGCTGTCCATGCCGTATTTCTCGTTCGCCCAGCCGCTGACCCCACGGAGCTGAATATGAGCGACATCCAGTGGAGCGACGGCGCTCCCATCTACCGTCAGTTGAAGGAGCGCGTGATCGCCATGATGCTCGACGGAATCCTCAAGCCGGGCGATGCCCTGCCTTCGGTGCGCCAGGTGGCCGCCGACTATCAACTCAATCCCATCACCGTTTCGCGCGCTTACCAGGAACTGGCCGACGAAGGCCTGGTCGAGAAGCGCCGCGGCCTGGGCATGTTCATGACCGAGCAGGCGGCCACGCAGCTGCGCAGCAGCGAGCGCGACCGTTTCCTCAACGAAGAATGGCCCGCGGTTCTGGAGCGCATCCAGCGCCTGGGCCTGAGCCTCGACGAATTGCTGCCCCAGGGGAAAGTCTGATGAATAGCACTGCAAGTGAGTCGGTCATCACCGCCCGAGGCCTGCGCAAGGCCTACAAGACCACGGTCGCCCTCGACAATGCCAGTTTCAGCATTCCAAGCGGGCGTATCGTCGGCCTGATCGGGCCCAATGGCGCCGGCAAGACCACCGCGCTGAAGGCCCTTCTGGGCCTGACCTCGGTGGAGGGTGAACTGAGCGTGCTCGGCCGCGACCCGCGACTGCACCGCGACGAACTGATGAACGACATCTGCTTCATCGCCGACGTCGCCGTACTGCCGCGCTGGCTGAAGGTCCGCGAGGCGATCGACTTCGTCGCCGGCGTGCACCCGCGCTTCGACCGCGCCCGTTGCGAGCGCTTCCTGGCCAACACCAAGCTGCAGCCGAAGCAGCGCGTGCGCGAGCTGTCCAAGGGCATGATCGTGCAGCTGCACCTGGCGCTGGTGATGGCCATCGATGCCCGCATCCTGGTGCTGGACGAACCGACCCTGGGCCTGGACATCCTGTACCGCAAGGAGTTCTACCAGCGCCTGCTGGAAGACTACTTCGACGAACAGAAGACCATCATCGTCACCACCCACCAGGTGGAGGAGATCGAGCACATCCTCAGCGACGTGATGTTCATCCGCGACGGCCGCATCGTGCTCGACGCGGAAATGGACGACGTCGGCCAGCGCTACACCGAGCTGCTGGTCAATGCCGACCAGCTGGACACCGCCCGCGCCCTGAAGCCGATCGACGAGCGCAGCCTGGCGTTCGGCAAGACCGTGATGCTGTTCGATGGCGTGCCGCGCGCCCAGCTTTCCTCCCTCGGCGAGACCCGCATCCCGGGCCTGGCCGACCTGTTCGTCGCCATCATGAAGGGGACCTACGCATGAATGCCGTCAACCACCCCGTCAGCCCGATCGGCACCCTGCGCTGGCTGCTCAAGCGCGAGTACTGGGAGAACCGCGGCGGTTTCCTGTATGCCCCGTTGATCGCCGGCCTGATCTCGCTGGTGATGAGCATCGCCGGCATTGCCTTCGGCCTCTTCGCACTGAACCGTGCAGCGCGCGACGGTGGCCTGCACATCGATGGCGAGAACGTGAACATCAATGGCCTGGACCTGGCCCTGCTCACCCGTGACATCAGTGCCAAGGACCTTGCTGATCTTGGCAACGGCCTGGACCTGACTCTGGTGCTCAGTTCAAGTTGGCCCTTCCTGGTGCTGGCCTTCGTGGTGTTCTTCTACTGCCTGGGCGCCCTGTACGACGATCGCCGCGACCGCAGCATCCTGTTCTGGAAGTCGTTGCCGCTGTCGGACACGCAGACCGTGCTGTCCAAGGTGATCAGCGCACTGATCGTGGCACCGTTGATCGCAGTGATCGCTGGCATCCTCACCATGTTCGGTTTCATGCTGATCATCAGTGCCGTCGCGCTGCTGCACGGTGGCAGCCCGATGACCCTGATCTGGGGCCCGGCCAGCCCGCTGACCCTTGCCGCTGGGCACCTGGCCTGGATTCCGGTCTATGCCCTGTGGGCCCTGCCCACCGCCGGCTGGCTGCTGCTGTGCTCGGCATGGGCCAGGAGCAAGCCGTTCCTGTGGGCGGTGATGCTGCCGCTGTTTGCCGGCATCATTGTCAGCTCCACCAAGATGATGCCGCTGTTCGGCCTGACCACCGGCTGGTTCTGGCAGAACATCGTCGGCCGCCTGCTGCTGGGGGGCGTACCCGGCATGGACCTGCTGTATCGCCTCGGCGCCGACGAAGCCTCGCGCCGCGATCTGGACTCGGTCGTCAGTCTGATGTCCCCCGCCTCGCAGCTGAAGTCGCTGGCGATGCCGGAACTGTGGATCGGCGCCGTCGTCGGTGCAGTGTTCATCTTCCTTGCCATCCGCCTGCGCAAGCGCGCCGGCGAGATCTGATCCCATCCATCCGGAGGCATTACCCATGCGTTCCCTGCTCGCCTGTTCTGCGTTGTTGCTGTTGCCGTTGTCGGCGCTGGCCGCCGATGCTCCGAACTGCAAGTTCACTGCTGCCCGCGCGCTGAAGCTGGACGTGGCCGGTGCCAAGACGGTGGTGTTCGAGGTCAACCAGCATGACCTGAAGGTGGTCGCCAGCGCTGGCGGCGGCCAGCTGGACGGCCGCGCCTGCGCGTCCAGCCAGGAATGGCTGGACCAGCTGGTACTGGACCAGCGCAAGGTGGGCGACAAGCTGGTGGTGAGCCTGCGCCGCGACGGCCGCCAAAGTGGCATCAGTCTGGGCAACAGCTACGCCTGGCTGGATATCCGCGGCAGCGTGCCGGACAACCTGCCGCTGCAGTTCAAGGTCGGCTCGGGCGATGCCAGCGTGGAAAACGCACAGTCCCTCAGCGTGGACGTCGGCTCAGGTGACGCGGTGGCCCGCGGCACCCGCGGCAGCATCCACGCTGCAGTGGGTTCCGGCGACCTCAACATCGATGGCGGCAGTTCCTTGAATCTGCTGTCGCTGGGTTCCGGCGACGTCACCGTACGCAACATCAGCGGCGACGCCAGCACCGGTACCGTCGGCTCCGGTGACCTGAAGATCACCGATGTACGTGGCAACGCGCGGCTGGACACGGTGGGCTCGGGTGACATCGAGTTCAAGCGCGTGCAGGGCAACGTTGAAGTGGGCGTGGTCGGCTCCGGCGGCGTCGACCTGGCCGACATCGGCGGCAATGTGCACGTCCGCAGCCACGGCTCGGGCGACATCCAGGTCGACGGCGTGCGCGGCACCCTGACCGTCGATCACAGCGGCAGCGGT
This sequence comes from Stenotrophomonas sp. YJH_SMC_16, assembly GCF_059367875.1. NCBI lineage: Bacteria > Pseudomonadati > Pseudomonadota > Gammaproteobacteria > Lysobacterales > Lysobacteraceae > Stenotrophomonas > Stenotrophomonas sp. YJH_SMC_16. The sequence continues at coordinate 186,033 of NZ_JCAFRH010000005.1, forward strand.
GACGTCGATCATCGCAACGTCAGCGGGCGGGTCACTCTGCCGCGCAGCAAGTAACCCTCTTCCAGACACTATCAGGGGAACACCATGAACCTGTTGCGCCTGTTGCCCGCTGTGCTGCTGTCCCTGCCGCTGATCGCCTGCGGCGGCACGTCGTCCGCGCCCGACAAGACCGTCGGCAAAAGCGTCGCCGAAGCCACAGGTGGCGTTGGCGAGACCGTCAGAAACGCCATGGACGATGCCCGCAAGGATATCGCCCAGGGCAACATCAAGATCTCGGCGGACAAGCAGCCGCGTGCGGAGATCACCCCGGATGGCCGCCTGCTGATCGCGGGCAAGGAGATCGCTGCCAACGATATCCAGCGCCGCCATCTGCAGGACTACCGCGGCCACGTGGTCGCCATCGCGATGGACGGCATGGATGTCGGCCTGGCAGGCGCCAAACTGGGTGCCAGCGCGGCCGGCGAAGCGCTGAAGGGCATTTTCAGCGGCGACAGCGAAGGTGTCGAAAAGCGCATCAATGCCGAAGCCGAGAAGATCGAAGCCCAGGCCAAGCGCATCTGCGACCGCCTTCCGGCGATGCTGGCCAGCCAGCAGGCGCTCGCACGCGAACTGCCGGCGTTCAAGCCCTACGCGACCATGGACCAGGGCGACGTGGACGACTGCGGCAAGGACACCGTGGTCCAGCGCTAGGCCTGTGACAGATCAGCGCACCCGGCCGGCAGCGGCGTCCGGCTGCCGGCCGTAGTGCGCCGTCCGGCTTACAATGGCGGCCCCGGACGCCCCCGAACCGAATGTCATGAAGAAGCTGTTTCTGCTGCTGACCGCCCTGCTCTGCCTCGGCCTGGTCGGCTGTGACCAGGAATACCGCAACCACCGTGCCGAGCGCGGCAAGCCCAAGATTTCCGTCAGCGAAGGCATGGTCACCGTGCGTCGCCCGCCAGCACCGAACATCATCATCCTCGCCGATGGCACGATGAAGATGGACGAGATCCAGATTCCGCTGGACGACGGACAGAAGCAGATGCTGCAGACCATGTTCGGCAAGCTGCAGGTGCTGCGCCAGAACACCCTGGTGGCCGCACCGGCCGATCCCAACATGCAGCCGGTGAAGATCCAGCCGCCCGAGGGCATGGAAGTGATTCCGACGGACCTGATCCAGCGCATCCCCGAGTTCAAGGATTACACCGACACCTTCGGCAACATCGTCGCCGACCGTCGCTGAAGAAAAACGCCGCCAGAGGGCGGCGTTTCCTTTTGTAGAGCCGGGCATGGGCTCGGCTCTACAGATTACAGAATCCGGATCAACCGCCGCCACCGCCACCGGCCTGGATGCCACCGGCCGTCAGCGCGGCCGGGTCCAGCAGACGACGCAGCTCGGCTTCGGCCAACCCGCTGTCCTCCAGTGCCACGTCCAGCACCGGGCGCTGTTCCTTGTAGGCACGCTTGGCAATCGCCGCAGCCTTCTCGTAGCCGATGATCGGATTCAGTGCGGTGACCAGGATCGGATTACGCGCCAGCGCCTCGGCCACGCGATCCTCACGCACCTTCAGCCCGGCGATCGCGCTGTCCGCCAACAGGGTCGACACGTTGGCGAGCAGGCCGATGCCATCGAGCAGGTTCACCGCGATCAGCGGCAGCGTGACGTTGAGCTGGAAGTTGCCGGTCTGGCCAGCCACGGTGATCGCGGTGTGGTGGCCGATGACCTGCGCACAGGCCATCACGGTCGCTTCCGGAATCACCGGATTGACCTTGCCCGGCATGATCGAGCTGCCCGGCTGCAGTGCCGGCAGTTCGATCTCGCCCAGCCCGGCCAGCGGACCGGCGTTCATCCAGCGAAGGTCATTGGCGATCTTGATCAGCGCCACGGCCAGCGCATTGAGCTGGCCGGACAGCTCGACTGCATCGTCCTGCGCGGCCAGGCCTTCGAACTTGTTCTCGGCGCTGTCGAACTTGACACCGGTCTGCTGCTTCAGCGCCTTGGCCACTTGTGCACCAAAACGTGGGTCGGCGTTGATGCCGGTGCCGATGGCGGTGCCGCCCAGCGGCAGGCGACGCACGCGCTTCAGGCTGTCTTCGATGCGCTCCTGCGCCGAGGCCAGCTGTGCGGACCATGCGCCGAACTCCTGCTCGAAGGTGAGCGGCATCGCATCCATCAGGTGGGTACGGCCGGTCTTGACCACCTTGCGCAGGCTGCGGCCCTTCTTGTCCAGGGTCTTGCGCAGGTGCACCAGCGCCGGCAGCAGCTGCTCATGCGTCGCCAGTACCGCCGACACGCGCAGCGCGGTTGGAATCACGTCGTTGGAGCTCTGCCCCTGGTTGACGTGGTCATTGGGATGCACAGCGGCCTTGCCGGCCTTGCCGGCACGGTTGGCCAGGGTGGCGATGACCTCGTTGGCATTCATGTTCGAGGAAGTGCCCGAACCCGTCTGGTAGACATCGATCGGGAACTGCGCGTCCCAGGTGCCGGCGGCCACTTCGGCGGCGGCGGTCTGGATGGCCTTGGCCACATTCTTCGGCAGGTGGCCCAGCTCGGCGTTGACGCCCGCGGCGGCGCCCTTGACCAGGCCCAGGGCGCGGATGAAACCGCGCGGCATGCGCTGGCCCGACACCGGGAAGTTCTGCACGGCACGCTGGGTCTGGGCGCCCCACAGGGCGTCCACAGGCACCTGCAGCTCGCCCATGCTGTCGTGTTCGATTCTGAAACCCTTGCTTGCAGCTTTGCTCATTGCATCAACTCCGCACTACTTCAGTTGGGGAAAGGGAAGCGGCGGCTGGCAGGGTGTCGCTTCCCGGGCTGGCGGCTGCGCCAACGATACTCCCTTGCCCGCAGCGTGGGATGACGAGCGCGGGCCAGATCGTTTCATCCGCAGGGCCGTGTTGTAGAACCGAACCTACGCTCGGCTGGCCCGTGGGCGCTGGATTACCCGGAGCAGCCGCGCGTGGGCTCGGCTCTACAGGGCACGCCTGCCCGGCACGTCGTAGAATATGGCCCCCGCCGCTCGTCCCAGCCCTGCCGACATGTCCGATTCCGCCCTGCTCGCCCTGTCCCCGCTCGATGGCCGCTATGCCGGCAAGGTCGATGCCCTGCGCCCGATCTTCTCCGAGTACGGCCTGATCAAGGCCCGCATCACGGTCGAAGTGGAGTGGCTGCTGGCCCTGGCCGCCGAGCCGGGCATCGTCGAGCTGGCCCCGTTCTCCGACGCCGCCGTCGCCCGCCTGCGCGCCCTGGCCGCCAGCTTCAGCCCGGCCCAGGCCGCGCGCGTGAAGGAAATCGAGCGCACCACCAACCATGACGTCAAGGCGGTGGAGTACTTCATCAAGGAACAGCTGAAGGACGACACCGAGCTGGCACCGGCGCTGGAATTCGTGCATTTCGCCTGCACCAGCGAAGACATCAACAATCTCAGCTACGGCCTGATGCTGGAGCAGGCCCGCCGCGAGGTGCTGCTGCCGACCCTGGACGGCATCGCCAACAGCCTGCGCAGCCTGGCCCACGCCCAGGCCGGCCAGCCGATGCTGTCGCGCACCCACGGCCAGACCGCCTCGCCGACCACCCTGGGCAAGGAACTGGCCAACGTGGTCGCGCGCCTGGAGCGCCAGCGCAGGCAGATCGCTGCCGTCGAGCTGACCGGCAAGATCAACGGCGCGGTAGGCAACTACAACGCGCACGTGGCCAGCTATCCGGACGTGGACTGGCCGGCCTTCGCCGAGCGCTTCGTGACCGGCCTGGGCCTGGTGTTCAACCCGTACACCACGCAGATCGAGCCGCACGACAACATCGCCGAGATCGGCGATGCCGCACGCCGCGCCAACATCATCCTGATCGACCTGGCCCGTGACATCTGGGGCTATGTTTCGCTGGGCTACTTCAAGCAGCGCCTGAAGGAAGGCGAAGTCGGCTCGTCGACGATGCCGCACAAGGTCAACCCGATCGATTTCGAGAATGCGGAAGGCAACTTCGGCATCGCCAACGCGCTGTTCGAGCACTTCAGCGCGAAGCTGCCGATCAGCCGCTGGCAGCGTGACCTGACCGATTCCACCGTGCTGCGTGCACTGGGCACCGCGTTCGGCCACAGCCAGGTGGCACTGGACTCGCTGGCCAAGGGCCTGGGCAAGCTGGAAGTGAACCCGCAGCGGCTGGACGCGGATCTGGACGCGGCCTGGGAAGTGCTGGCCGAAGCCGTGCAGACGGTGATGCGCCGCCATGGCCTGCCGAATCCGTACGAGCAGCTGAAGGCGCTGACCCGTGGCCAGGGCATCACCGCCGAGTCGATGCGTGCGTTCGTGCAGGGGCTGGAGCTGCCGGCGGATGCGAAGCAGCGCCTGCTGGAGATGACCCCGGGCAGCTACACCGGTCTGGCGGAATCGCTGGCGAAGAAGATCTAAGGGGTTTCCTTTGCGGCGGCGGCCGCGGGCGCTGCCTGCGGCAGGCAACGGCAACAGCAACATAAACGTCAAGAGCGGCTCTGGATTGCTGCTAGCTGGGCGGGTCGGGATGGGCCAGCGGGACACGCCGTGAACCCGTCCCTGGGGGCTCGATGGCGCCATCCATGGCGCCAACGGTCCCGCTGGCCCATCCCGACCCGCCTCTGACAGATTCCCGGTGACGGATCGAAGAGCACTGGGTTGTCGGGACGGAATTTGAGAGGGACGCGGCTTCGCCGCGTCCCTCTTTGTCTTTGGGATCGCTGTAGAGCCGAGCCCACGCTCGGCTCTACACGAGCAAGCGCAGCGCGCGACCCGCTTTTGTCTTTGATTTTCTTCTTCCATTCCGTGGCGGGCCACGCAGGAAACTGTCAGGGGCCGGGCGGGTGGGCTGCGCGGGGGCGTGAGCCGCATGGATGCGGCGATCGAGCTTACATGGACGTACTTGCAGCGTCCCCCGCGCAGCCCACCCGCCCGGCCAAGCCCATGAAGCCGGTCGACTAACAGTCGACCCTACCAAGATGTCGCCACGAGGGGCTCAGCCGTTGGCCGGACACCCCGCGACAAACCACCGCACGTGCGCAATCCCAACGAACGTCGGACAATGGAGACCTTGGTGGCCCGCCGCGCCGCCCCTCCCGCTTTCCGCTGCAAGGATTCCCCCATGGCCGCCCGCAAGTCCTCCGCCCCCCTCATCGAAGTCACCGCCCGTCCCGGCCAGCCGCTGGGCATGGCGCCGGCCACCTTCCTGCGCGATTTCTGGCAGAAGCGCCCGCTGCTGATCCGTAACGCCTTCCCGGACTTCCAGACCCCGGTGCAGCCGGAAGACCTGGCCGGGCTGGCCTGCGAGGAAGGTGTACTGGCGCGCCTGATCGAGCACGACAAGACCCAGGACGGCTGGCGCGTGCGCACTGGCCCATTCCAGGAAGACGTGTTCCCCGCCCTGCCCGACCACGACTGGACCCTGCTGGTGCAGGACGTGGACAAGTGGGACCCGGACGTGCGCGCCCTGATCGAGCACTTCAGCTTCCTGCCGCGCTGGCGCATGGATGACGTGATGATCAGCTTCGCCGCTACCGGTGGCTCGGTCGGCGCCCACGTCGACCAGTACGACGTATTCCTGCTGCAGGCCCACGGCCACCGCCGCTGGCAGATCGATGCCAGCGAATCGATCAAGGGCAAGCAGCCGCCGCTGGGCTTCCGCCCGGACGTGGAGCTGAAGCTGCTGAAGGTGTTCAAGCCGACCCACGACTGGGTGCTGGCACCAGGCGACATGCTGTATCTGCCGCCGAACGTGCCGCACCACGGCGTGGCCGAAGACCCCTGCCTGACCTTCTCGTTCGGCATGCGTGCGCCGTCCTCGGCCGAGCTGATCAGCGACTACCTGGACACCCTGATCGCCGATGCCGACGAGAACATCCGCTACCAGGATGCCGACCTCAAGGTGCCGGCCGACCCGAACGAGATCGACACGGTGGCGATGGCGCGGGTGATCACCGCGCTCAACGCCATCCGCATGAACGACCCGGACAAGCTGGGTGACTGGTTCGGCCGCTTCATCACCACCTACCGTGCAGCGGGCGAAGTGATGGCCCACCAGGCAGCACCGGCACCGGAGGAAGTGGTCCAGGCCCTGGCGTCGGGCCTGCTGCTGCAGCGCCACCCGTGGGCGCGCCTGGCCTGGCGCCGGGCCAAGCGCGGCGCCAGCCTGTACGTCAGCGGCCAGGACTTCGCGCTGCCGGTGAAGGACGCCCAGCGTCTGGCCGGCGCCGAACAGCTCGATGCCGCCGCCTATCGCGGCCTGTCCGACAAGGGCCGTGCCGTGGTCCAGCAGCTGCTGGTCGGCGGGGTGTTCCAGCTGATCGACCCGAATGAGGTATACGAGGCCGAAGACGAGGACGACGGCGAAGATGCCGCGGTGCTCGGCGAGGTCGTCGAAGGCCGTGACCGCGTGGATGCGATCGACGCCGATGCGGTGTCCGACGATGTCCACTCCGTGACCGTGCACGACGACGGCATCGAGGTCATCGTCAACTTCGAGGACGACGAGGAAGACGACAGCGACGTCGGCCGCGCCTGAGTCGCCGCCATGGTCCGGGTCCAGCAGGTCAGCCACGCCGACGCCCACGTCGCCATCCACGACGTGCGGCAGCGGGTGTTCGTGCAGGAACAGGGCATCGCCGCCGAACTGGAGCGCGACGCGCTGGACCCGGTCAGCGCCCATGTACTGGCGCTGGACGCCGACGGCGAACCGGTCGGCACCGGCCGACTGGCCCCGGATGGACGCATCGGCCGCATGGCGGTGCTGGCCAGCCATCGCAGCCGCGGCGTCGGTGAAGCCCTGCTGGAGGCACTGGTCGAGGCCGGGCGCCGGCTCGGCCTGGCCGAACTGCACCTGCACGCGCAGCTGCCGGCCCGTGACTTCTATGCCCGCCAGGGTTTCCTGCCCGAGGGCGAGGTGTTCGAGGAGGCCGGCATCGGCCACCAGCAGATGCGTCGCCGGCTGGGCGCGGCCCGCGCCATCGACGGCCGCGCCGAGGCGGTGGCGATCACCACCGCCATCATCCACCGCGCCCGCCGCCAACTGTGGCTGCACAGCCGCCAGCTGGACCCCGGCCTGCTTGACGCACCGCAGGTGCAGGCCGCCCTGCGCCGCTTCGTCACCGCCCGCCACGACAAGCAGCTGCGGGTGATCGTGCACGATGCGGCTGCCGTTGCCTCTGCCGGGGCACCGCTGCTGGCGTTGGCCCAGCGCCTGCCAAGCGTGATCCAGTTCCGCGAGGTCACCGACCCGGTCGACCGTGCGTTGGCCTCGGCCTGCCTGCTCAACGATGCCGGCGACTTCTACTTTCGTCTGATCGGGCATCGCCTCGACGGCGAAGCCGGCATCGCGCTGCCGGCACGTTCGCAGCCGTTCGAGCAGCAATTGCAGCGTGTCTGGGACCGTTCGCGCGATTGCAGCGAACTGCGCGCGCTCGGCATCTGAGCGCGGGCCACCGCGCCAACCTGTCTGGAAGCGGCACCGGGGGACGCGCGATGCCTCTGGTGATGCCCCTTCGTGTCCGGTTGGGGGTACAATTTGGCTGTTTGAACGCGCCCGTGCATGGCTATTCATCTTCGTGCCGGGTCCTTCTGAAGCCATACCCCACAAAGCGAATCAGCACCCTCCATCGTGGACAATCAACTGAAGCAGTTTGCGCAATCTTCGCAACTCGCCGGCGGCAACGCCTCCTATGTCGAGGACCTGTACGAGCAGTACCTGGTCTCCCCGGATAGTGTCGATCCCAAATGGAAAACCTACTTCGACGGCTTCAAGGGCCGCGAAGCAGGTGACATCCCGCACTCGGCTGTCATCTCCCACATCGCGGACGCGGCCAAGGATGCGCTGAAAGCCGGCACCGGCAGCGGTGCGGGCGACGAGCGTGAGCGCAATGTCGGTCGCCTGATCACCGCCTACCGCTCGCGTGGTCACCTGGACGCGCGCCTTGATCCGCTGGGGCTGGCCGCACCGGTCAACACCCCGGACCTGGGGCTGCCGTTCCACAGCCTGTCCGATGCCGACCTCAACAGCGAGTTCAGCACCGGCGGCGTCGGCGGCCAGCCGCGCATGAAGCTGCGCGACCTGCTTGCACGCCTGAAGGCGACCTACACCGGCTCGATCGGTGCGGAGTTCATGCACATCTCCGAGGTCGAGCAGCGCCAGTGGATCTACAAGAAGCTGGAAGCGGCCGGTGGCAACTACCAGCTGGACGCTGACACCCAGCGCCGCACCCTGGAGCGCCTGACCGCGGCTGAAGGCCTGGAGCGCTACCTGCACACCAAGTACGTCGGCCAGAAGCGCTTCTCGCTGGAAGGCGGCGACTCGCTGATCCCGATGATGGACACCATCATCCGCAGCGCCGGCAAGGATGGCGTCAAGGACGTGGTGATCGGCATGGCCCACCGCGGCCGCCTGAACGTGCTGGTCAACACCCTGGGCAAGAACCCGCGCAAGCTGTTCGACGAGTTCGAAGGCAAGTTCGAGCACGACGAGCACGCCTCGGCCGGTGACGTGAAGTACCACATGGGCTTCTCGGCCGACGTCGCCACCGAAGGCGGCCCGGTGCACCTGGCGCTGGCGTTCAACCCGTCGCACCTGGAAATCGCCGACCCGGTCGTGGCCGGTTCCGTGCGTTCGCGCCAGGAGCGCCGCAAGGACACCGCCCGCAAGCAGGTCATGCCGATCCTGATCCACGGCGACGCGGCCTTCTCCGGCCAGGGCGTGGTCATGGAGCTGTTCCAGATGTCGCAGGCCCGCGGCTTCGCCGTCGGCGGCACCGTGCACATCGTGGTCAACAACCAGGTCGGCTTCACCACCTCCAACCCGCTGGATACGCGTTCCACGCGCTACGCCACCGACGTGGCGAAGATGATCGCCGCTCCGGTGCTGCACGTGAACGGCGATGATCCGGAAGCGGTGGTGTTCGCCGCGCAGCTGGCCTTCGAGTTCCGCCAGAAGTTTGCCAAGGACGTGGTCATCGACCTGATGTGCTACCGCCGTTGGGGGCACAACGAGGCCGACGAACCGGCGATCACCCAGCCGCTGATGTACCAGGTGATCCGCAAGCACGCCACCACCCGCGAGATGTACGCCGAGCAGTTGGAAAAGGCGGGCGTGATCGCCGCCGGCGCCGGCAAGGCGATGGTCGATGCCTACCGCGAGAAGCTGGACGCCGGTGAAGTGACCACCGAGCTGGCCAAGGTCGAGAAGACCCCGCCGACCAGCCCGCTGTTCGTCGATTGGCCGAAGCTGCTGGAAGGCAAGCTGTCCGATCCGATCTCGACCAAGGTCGAGAAGAACAAGCTGGTCGAGCTGGCCAAGCTGATCAACACCATTCCCGAAGACGTGCAGCTGCACTCGCGCGTGGCCAAGGTCTACGACGACCGCCGCAAGATGGCCGCCGGCGAGATCCCGGGCGACTGGGGCTTTGCCGAGAACCTGGCCTATGCCACCCTGCTCGATGAAGGCCATGCACTGCGCCTGGTCGGCCAGGACGTGGGCCGCGGTACGTTCACGCACCGCCACGCGATCCTGCACGACCAGAAGACCGACAACTACTACATGCCGCTGCGGCAGCTGGTGGATTCGCCGGAGAAGGCCACCGTCATCGATTCGCTGCTGAGCGAAGAAGCGGTGATGGCCTACGAGTACGGCTTCTCCACCACCGATCCGAACACGCTGTGCATCTGGGAAGGTCAGTTCGGCGACTTCGCCAACGGCGCCCAGGTGGTGATCGACCAGTTCATCGCCGCCGGTGAAGCCAAGTGGGGCCGTATTTCCGGCCTGACCCTGCTGCTGCCGCATGGCTATGAAGGGCAGGGCCCGGAACACAGCTCGGCGCGCCTGGAGCGCTTCCTGCAGCTGTGCGCGCTGGAGAACATGCTGGTTGTCGTGCCGTCGACCCCGGCGCAGGCCTTCCACATGCTGCGTCGCCAGCTGCACATGACCACCCGCAAGCCGCTGGTGGTGATGTCGCCGAAGTCACTGCTGCGCCACAAGCTGGCCGTGTCGACCCTGGACGAGCTGGCCAATGGCGAGTTCCAGCACCTGATCGGCGATGCCAATGCCGATGCCAAGAAGGTCAAGCGCGTGGTGCTGTGCTCGGGCAAGGTCTACTACGACCTGCTGGAAGACCAGACCAAGCGTGGCCAGGACGACGTGGCGATCATCCGCGTGGAGCAGCTGTATCCGTTCCCACGTGCACTGCTGGCTGCCGAACTGAAGAAGTACGGCAAGGCCACCGACGTGGTGTGGACGCAGGAAGAACCGCAGAACCAGGGTGCGTGGTACCAGATCCGCCACCACCTGCAGTTCTGCCTGGCCGATGGCCAGAACCTGCACTACGCCGGTCGCGCACGTTCGGCTTCGCCGGCTGCCGGTCACATGGCTGACCACGTCCGCGAACAGCAGCAGCTGGTCGCCGACGCACTGGTCAACCCGTTCAACGACACGTTCGCTGAATAATCCTCCCCCTATTTAGAAGACAAACCAGGAAGCTCCCGCAATGGCCACCGAAGTCAAAGCCCCGGTACTGCCCGAATCCGTCGCCGACGGCACCATCGCCACCTGGCACAAGAAGGTGGGCGACGCCGTCAAGCGCGACGAAAACCTGCTTGACCTGGAAACAGACAAGGTCGTTCTGGAAGTGCCGTCGCCGGTTGACGGCGTGCTCAAGGAAATCAAGTTCAAGGAAGGCGATACCGTGACCTCCAGCCAGGTCGTGGCGATCATCGAAGAAGGCGCCGTGGCTGCTGCCCCGGCTCCGGCTGCTGAAGCCGCTCCGGCGGCTGCCGCTGCCCCGGCCGCCGCTGCTCCGGCCGCAGCCGCCGCTCCGGCCCCGGCTGCCAAGTCGGCCGCCGACGCCCTGCCGCCGGGCGCCCGCTTCACCGCCATCACCGAAGGCGTGAACCCGGCCGACGTCGACGGCACCGGCCGTCGCGGCGCGGTGACCAAGGAAGACATCGTCAACTTCGCCCGCAACGGCGGCGCCGGCAAGGCCGGTGGCGCACGTCCGGAAGAACGCGTGCCGATGACCCGCATCCGCAAGCGCATCGCCGAGCGCCTGATGGAGTCGAAGAACTCCACCGCCATGCTGACCACCTTCAACGAAGTCGACCTGTCCAAGGTCTCGGCGGCGCGCAAGGAACTGCAGGACGAGTTCGTCAAGGCACACGGCATCAAGCTGGGCTTCATGAGCTTCTTCGTGAAGGCCGCGGCCAATGCCCTGCAGCGCTTCCCGCTGGTCAACGCCTCGATCGACGGCGACGACATCATCTATCACGGCTACTCGGACATCTCGATCGCCGTGTCGACCGAGAAGGGCCTGGTCACGCCGGTGCTGCGCAACGTCGAGCGCATGTCGTTCGCCGACATCGAGAAGACCATCGCCGACTACGCCAAGAAGGCCCGTGACGGCAAGCTGAGCCTGGAAGAACTGCAGGGCGGCACCTTCACCGTGACCAACGGCGGCACCTTCGGTTCGCTGCTGTCGACCCCGATCATCAACCCGCCGCAGAGCGCCATCCTGGGCATGCACGCCATCAAGGAGCGTCCGATCGCCCAGAACGGCCAGGTCGTGATCGCGCCGATGATGTACCTGGCGCTGTCGTACGACCACCGCATCATCGACGGCAAGGATTCGGTGCAGTTCCTGGTGGACATCAAGAACCAGCTGGAAAACCCGGGCCGCATGCTGTTCGGCCTGTAAGACACCTCCCGCCCCTCCGCGCCTGCGCGGAGGGGTTCTGGTAATGCATCAAGGAATAATTCAATGGCTGAACAATTCGACGTCGTCGTCATCGGTGCCGGCCCGGCCGGTTACCACGCTGCCATCCGCGCGGCCCAGCTGGGCCTGAAGACCGCCTGCATCGACGCAGCGCTGGGCAAGGACGGCAAGCCGGCCCTCGGCGGCACCTGCCTGCGCGTGGGCTGCATCCCGTCCAAGGCGCTGCTGGATTCCTCGCGCCAGTTCTGGAACATGGGCCACATCTTTGGCGACCACGGCATCAGCTTCAAGGATGCCAAGATCGACGTCGAGGCGATGATTGGCCGCAAGGACAAGATCGTCAAGCAGTTCACCGGCGGCATCGGTATGCTGTTCAAGGCCAACAAGGTCGCCGCCTATTACGGCTTCGGCGAGCTGCAGCCGGACAACGTGGTCAAGGTCACCCAGCATGACGGTTCCATCGTCGAGCTGAAGGGTACCAACGTCATCATCGCGGCCGGTTCGGATTCGATCGAACTGCCGTTCGCCAAGTTCGACGGCGAGACCATCGTCGACAACGTCGGCGGCCTGGACTTCACCGAAGTGCCGAACCGCCTGGCGGTGATCGGCGCCGGCGTGATCGGCCTGGAACTGGGCAGCGTGTGGAAGCGCCTGGGCGCTGAAGTCACCATCCTGGAAGCACTGCCGGAGTTCCTGGCCGTGGCCGACGCCGAAGTGGCCAAGACCGCTGCCAAGGAATTCAAGAAGCAGGGCCTGGACATCCGCCTCGGTGCCAAGGTCTCCAAGACCGAGATCACCGGCAAGGGCAAGAAGAAGGAAGTCGTTGTCACCTACACCGACAGCGAAGGCGAAAAGACCCTGACCGTGGACAAGCTGCTGGTGGCCGTCGGCCGTCGCGCCGCCACCAAGGGCCTGCTGGCCGAAGGCACCGGCGTGAAGGTCAACGAGCGCGGCCAGATCGAAGTCGATGCGCACTGCCACACCGGCGTCAACGGCGTGTGGGCGGTCGGCGACTGCGTGCGCGGCCCGATGCTGGCGCACAAGGGCTTCGAGGAAGGCATCGCGGTGGCTGAGCTGATCGCCGGCCTGCCGGGCCACGTCAACTTCGACACCATCCCGTGGGTCATCTACACCGAGCCGGAACTGGCCTGGGTCGGCAAGACCGAAGCCCAGCTGAAGGCCGAAGGTATTCCTTACAAGGCCGGCAGCTTCCCGTTCGCCGCCAACGGCCGCGCCGTGGCGATGATCGAGCCGGCAGGCTTCGTGAAGATCCTGGCCCATGCCGAAACCGATCGCATCCTCGGCATGCACCTGGTCGGCGCCAACGTCTCCGAGCTGGTGCACGAAGGCGTGCTGACCATGGAGTTCAGCGGCTCGGCCGATGATCTGGCCCGCATCTGCCACGCCCACCCGTCGCTGTCGGAAGTGATCCACGACGCGGCGATGGCGGTCAGCAAGCGCGCCATCCACAAGGCGAACTGATCTGCATCATGGTAGGTGCCGACCGTTGGTCGGCACTCACCTGCAGAAGAAAAACCCCGCTTCGGCGGGGTTTTTTGTTGCCCTTCTTCATGTAGAGCCGAGCCCACGCTCGGCTGCGCACTTGGCGGTCCGTGAAGGCCCAGCCGAGCATGGGCTCGGCGCTACACCTTTTCAGCTGGCTTCTTCGGCGGATCGTCACAGACCCTGTGCTGCACCACCGTCTCGCCAACCTTCCATTCCTTCGTGACCCGGCAGTGCGCCTTGGCCTCCGGCACCTTCGAAGCCGTCGCCCCCGCAGCATTCGCCTCGTCGGCACCGGCTGCCTGCTGGCGCTCCAGCCACGCCGATGGCGGCGCGGGCGGTGTGGCCAGCACCGGGCCTGACAACAGGACCAGGCCCATCAGCAACACGGCCCTCATGCCGCCACCGCCCGGCCGCCGAGCAACCGTGCCGGCAACATGAACAGCGCACGCAGGAACGCAAACAGCGCCGAGAAGGTGATGCCGACCAGTCGGAACGGCAGGCTCAGCAGCCAGACGAACGGCCAGGCGATCAGGGCGAGGATCGCCAGCGGCCAGCACAGCACGAACAGCAGGCACCACACACCGAGCGCGAACAGGGTCTTCATCACGGTCTCCTTGTGGCGGCACCTTGCCGCCTGCGGACACCTTGGCGCCCTGCCCTTGCCACGCACAAACGGTTTGCGACGAAACCGGGCTGGGGGCGATGAAACCGGTCCACCGCCGTTGTAGAGCCGAGCCTGCGCTCGGCTTTCCAGAAGCAGCCGAGCGTGGGCTCGGCTCTACAGGAGCTGCGATGCGCCCGGGCGGCCGTGGGTCACCTGGAAGCGCGCCGCGGAGCGCACTGCGGCATCCGCACGCAGCACGCTGTCGGCGAAGCGCAGCTCCGCCTCAACGGTCTGCCGGTTCAGCTGCAGCTTCCACCAGCCACGGCGGTCGCCATCGAAATAGCGGATATGCGGGTTCTGCGGTATCGATGGCCCGTAATACGGACCATACGGCGTATCGTCGCCGCCGCTGCTGATCGCCGGGGCGATGAATTCGGTCGCCACGACCGGCGCACTGGCCGCGTCGAAATCCAGTTTCAGGTCGTTGACGAAGGTGGAATGCCAGTCACCGCCCAGCACGATGGCATTGCCCTGCCCGCCCGCCTGCAAGGCCTGCAGCAGGCGGTTGCGTGCGGCGGGATAGCCATCCCAGGCGTCGTTCCAGAAGCGCTCGCGCGGTGTGCCACCGTCCAGCCGCAGCTGCGCCATCAGCAGCTGCTGTACCACCACGTTCCAGCGCGTGCCCCGCGCGACGGCCATCGACTGCGCGAACCACGCCTCCTGGCCCGTGCCGAGCATGCTCATGCGTGGATCCAGCGCCGCCTCGCAGCGCGGTGACTCACCCACACCGCAGGGATTGGCCGGGCGGAACTGGCGGCAGTCGAGCAGCGTCAGCTGTGCAAGATCGCCGTAACGCAGGCGCCGATGCACGCGCAGGCCACCGTTGCCCGCAGGCGTGCTGCGCATCGGCAGGTGCTCGTAGAACGCACGATACGCGGCCGCGCGGCGGATGATGAAATCCTCCATTGAGACGCCGGGCTTCTCCGGGTGGATGCCGGAGTAATCGTTCTGCACTTCGTGGTCATCCCAGATCACCGCGAACGCGTGTGCGGCGTGCGCGGCCTGCAGATCGGGATCGAGTTTGTACAGCGCGTACTGGTCACGGTAACGTTCCAGGCTCACCGTCTCGCCACTGAACCGCGCCGCATCCAGCGTGCTGCCACGCGCGTTCTGCAGCGGGCTGTATTCATACAGGTAGTCGCCGGCATGCAGCACCAGGTCGACATCACTCTGCGCGATGTCACGCAGCACCGGGTAGTAGCCGCTGTTCCACGCCTGGCAGGTACACAGCGCCAACCGCAACTGCTGCAACTGCGTGTCCAGCAGCGGCGCGGTGCGGAAGTGGCCGACCACGCTTTCCTCATCGCCGTCGCAGGCGAAACGATAGTAATAATCGCGGCCGGGACGCAGGCCGTTGACCTCCACATGTACCGAATGGGCCAGCTCCGGCACAGCCGCAGCAACGCCCCGCTGCACCAGCCGGCGCATGCCGGGGTCTTCGGCCACGAACCAGCGCACGGGCACCGCCCGCGACGGCATGCCGCCGCCGTTGAGTGGGTCCGGCGCGAGCCGCGTCCACAGCACTGCCCCCTGCGGATCCGGATCACCGGCGGCGACACCGAGGGTGAACGGATCACGCCCCAGCCGCGGCCGTGGGCCGGCCGTGGCCAGCCCCGGCATCGCCGCCAGTGCGATCGCCGCCCCCGCGCCCTGCCACGCCATGCGCAACAGGCGACGACGGCTTTCCGGATCGACAGGCCCGCGCATCAGAAGTGCACGGTGGCAGTGGCCATCACCTGCCGCGGCGCGCCGACCTGCATGGTCGCCAAGCTGCGGGTCGGGTCGGCGGCGTAGGTGCCGTTGGTGTTGATCGAAGACAGGTAACGCTTGTCGGTCAGGTTGGTCAGGTTAAGCGCCACGGTCAGGTTCTGTGCCGGGCCGAGCGTGCCGAAGTCATAGGCCACCGACGCATTGACCAGCCAGTAGCTCGGCACCGACACATCGTTGGTATAGGTCACGTAACGCTTGCCGACATGGTTGGCGGCCAGTCGCAGGTCCCACGGGCCCGGGGTCCAGGCCAGGGTGCTGGCGAACATCCACTCCGGTGTGTCGACGGTCGTCTTGCCGCGGGTCGGCACCACGCCGTTGTTCACGTAGTCGTTGTCGTAGGTACTGTCATTCCACGACAGCGCATTGGACCAGGTCAGGTCCTGCATCGGCTTCAACTGCAGGGTCGCCTCGGCACCGCGGCTGGTCACCGAACCGACGTTGGAGAACAGCGCCGGGCAACCGAGGATGCCCACGCACTGCGCGATGGCCAGCAGACGGTTGTCGAACTTCACGTCATACACCGCCACCGAGGCTTCATAGCCCTGGCCGTAGCCGCGCCAGCCCAGTTCGAGGGTGCGCGACTGTTCCGGCTTCAGGCTCTTCGCGCTGGCATCGAACGCGGCCTGCGGCACGTTGAACGGACTGCCCACGCCCAGTGCATAGGCCGCGATGTTCTTGGCGAACGAACCAAAGATCTCGTTGCCTTCGTTGAGCTTGAAGTTGAAGCCGGCCTGCGGCAGGAAGCCCTTCTTCGAGGTCAGGCTGCTGTTGTTGGCATAGCTGCCCAGCGGTGTGCGCACGCGGGTGCGGGTGTGCGGCGACTTCGCACCGATGTCGATGGTCAGGCGGTCATCGAACAGGCGGAAACGGTCCTGCACGTAGAACTGGCGGGTGATGGTGGTGTAGCGCTGGTGCCACACGCGCTGGTCCGGATTGCGCAGGAAGAAATCGTCGGTGATCGGGCCGTCGATGTAATAGAAGTTGCGCTGCACGCTGTGGCCGTTGTCCTCGTACCACAGGCCCGCTTCCAGCTCGTGGCCCGCCACGTTCCAGGTGAACGCAGAGGTCACACCGGTGCGGTCGATCGCATACTCGGTAGTGCGGATCGAGATCGGGATCTCGCGGCTGGTACCCGGGTTGGACGGATTGGACGGGCTGAACCAGTGGCCCTGGCCACGGTTGCTGTGGTTGTAGACGTTGACCTTCAGGCGCATCGACTCGTTCAGGCCGAAATCGCCGGCGATGCTGGACAGGTCGTCATTGCGCAGGCCGTGGCCGGAGTAGTACGCATCCCACGGGCTGTTGACGCCGCCGCTGAACGTGCCTCGTGCAGCGGCCACGGCACGGTTCCAGTCCGGCGCGTAGTTGTCCCAGTCCCAGCCGAGACGATCGATCATCTCCAGCGACAGGTCCTGGTAATCGGCCTCGACGCGGCGCGAGGCGTTGAACAGCGCGGTAATCCTGCTGTCCGTTCCGAAGTTGTAGGTGGCCTTGCCGTTGAACTGCTTCAGCTCCTGCGAGCCCTTGCCCTTCCACTTGTCGCCTTCCGAGTATGCGCCGGACAGGTAGGCCGCGAAGCCCTGATGTTCACCAGTCTCCAGGCGCGCATAGCTGCGGCGCGCGTTGTCGCTGCCGAAGCTCTGTGCCAGCACTACCCCGTATTCGGTGGACGGGTCGATCGAATAGAACTGGAACACGCCGCCAAGGTTGCTGGTGGACGGCGTACCCAGCGCGCCAATGCCGGTGGAAACCTCCGCGCCGCCCAGGTTCTCGCTGATCACCGCGCGGCTGATGTGCAGGCCGTTGCTGTTGCCGTAGGCCATGTTGCCCAGCGGGATGCCATCAAGGGTGTAGCCCAGGCGGTTCTGGTTGAAACCACGCAGGCTGATGCTGGTGGACCATTCGTAGGCGCCGGTGGCATCGGCCGATTCGAAGTGCACGCCCGGCTTGCTGGCCAGCAGCTTCAGCGGGTTGGCACCCGGCGGCAGGATCTTCATGTCCTCGGCGGTCACACGCTGCACCTGGCGGGCTTCGCCGCGGCCGATCACCGAGATCGAATCGAGGGTGGTGGCCGACGGCGCGTCGGTCGTGGGGGCGGTTTCAGCGACAGCCAGCGACGGCAGCGAAGCACAGACCAGCAGGGCCAGCAGATTGCGGCGGAGCGGAGCGTGGGACGGCATGGGGGCGGATTCCTTGGGCACGCTGGACGCCGAAGGGCGGCGTCGAAGGGCAGCAGCGGCGGAATCGTAGAAGCGTCGCGTTACATGTCATTTACACGCCACATACGGACGTTTGGTGTTTGGAATGGTTTGCCGGCCAGGAGGAGATTGCCGGCCAGCGGCCGGCACGCCTGTTACTCGAACGAGCCGACCGAATCGTGGGCCAGGTTGTCGAAGCGGGTGTATTCGCCGAAGAACTTCAGCTTGCACGAACCGGTCGGGCCACCACGGTGCTTGCCGATGATGATCTCGGCCAGGCCCTTGTCCGGCGAATTTTCCTTGTTGTAGTAATCGTCGCGGTAGATGAAGACGATCATGTCCGCGTCCTGCTCGATTGCGCCCGATTCGCGAAGGTCGGCCATCACCGGGCGCTTGTCGGTACGTGTTTCCAGCGAGCGGTTGAGCTGCGACAGCGCGATCACCGGCACGTGCAGTTCCTTGGCCAGGCCCTTCAGCGAACGCGAGATCTCCGAGATTTCGGTCGCGCGGTTTTCGCTGTTGCCCGGCACGCTCATCAGCTGCAGGTAGTCGATCACCACCAGGCCCAGGTCGTGCTCGCGCTTGAGGCGGCGGCACTTGGAACGCAGCACTTCCGGCGACACGCCCGGCGTATCGTCGATGAAGATCTTGGTTTCCTTCAGCATCTTGATCGCACTGGTGACGCGGCTCCAGTCCTCGTCTTCCAGCTGGCCGGTACGCAGGCGCTGCGCGTTGATGCGGCCGTTGGAGGAAATCAGGCGCATCGCCAGCTGCGATGCCGACATTTCCATCGAGAACACCGCCACGCCCTTCTTCGATTTGATCGCCGCGTACTCGGCGATGTTCAGCGCAAAGGTGGTCTTGCCCATGGCCGGGCGCGCAGCCAGGATGATCAGGTCGGTCGGCTGCAGGCCGGAGGTCATTGCATCGAAATCGTTGTAGCCGGTCGGCAGGCCGGTGATGTTGCCGCCGTTCTCGAAGCGGCTGCGCAGCTCTTCGAAGGCATCCTTCAGTGCACCGGGCATCGCCACGAAATCGGTACGGCCGCGTGCGCCCTGTTCGGCGATGGCGAACACGCTCTTTTCCGCCGATGCCAGCAGCTCGCTGCTCTCACGGCCCTCAGGCTGGAAACCATCGTTGACGATGTCGGTGCCCACCTGGATCAGCTGCCGCAGCACCGCCTTGTCACGCACGATCTCGGCGTAGGCCACGATGTTGGCCGCCGACGGCGTGGTACTGGCCAGCTCGATCAGATAGGCACCATCGCCCACCAGTTCCATCTTGCCCTGTGATTCGAACCACTCGCCCAGGGTCACCGCATCGAACGGCCGCTCGCGCTCGGACAGCTCACGGATCGCGCGGTAGATCATCTGGTGGTCGCGGCGGTAGAAGTCGCCTTCGGTCAGCTGGTCATTGACCCGGTCATAGGCCTCCGGGGCCAGCATCAGGCCACCCAGCACCGCCTGCTCGGCTTCCACCGAATGGGGCGGTACCCGCAACTGGTCGATGCGCGATTCGTCGCGATCGCGATCGAAGCCATCACCGCGCTCTCTGCGGTTGGAACGGAAGCCGGGGCGAGCGGACATGCTGCGGTGTTTCCTGCAAAAGTGGGCCGGACGAGTGTAGGCATGCGCCGACCCCGGCGGCCATGGACAAGCCTGTGGATAAGCCGTGGAGAAACGGGGGATATCCGCCGGTGCCTGGCCAGATTGGCGTGGGGGCGTCGCACTGCCTGCGACGGGCGCCGTTGCGGCACCCGAGCGGGCATTATCGCAGATGGGGGGGGCAACCGCTGGCGTCAATCGCCCTTGACGTGAACCGCGATCAGCGCGAGGAACCGGTCCACATAGCCCTGCAGGAACTTCTGCGTGCCTTCGTTGTGGACCGTGCCATCGGCATCGATCAGGCCGTCCATGAAATGAATGAACGCCTCGGGCTGGCCGAGCACGTGCATGTCCAGGAAGGCCAGGCTGTTGCGCAGGTGCTGCTGGGCCACGGCGGTGCCGATCTGGCCGATGGAGGCGCCGATCACCGCCGCGGGCTTGCCGGCAAACGCACTGTCGCCATACGGGCGGGAGCCGATATCGATGGCGTTCTTCAGCACGCCCGGCACCGACCGGTTGTACTCGGGGGTCACGAACAGCACCGCGTCGGCGGCACGCACCTGATCCTTCAGCCGGGTGCCCTGCGGCGGGTACTGGCCATCGAAATCCTGGTCGTACAGCGGCAGATCACCGATCTGCACGTACTGGAAGCGTGCACGGTCGCCGGCGATCTTCTCCAGCGCATGGGCCAGCCTGCGGTTGCAGGACTCCTTGCGCAGGCTGCCGACGAACACGGCGATGGTGGGGACGGACATCGGGTCATACTCCTCACGGTGCGGGAGGTCCAGCGTAGACGCCGGGCCCGTGCCGTCCGGTGAAGATCAGCCCCCGGTCACGCCGGCCCGCACCTGCCGCCAATGCGCCTGCCAGGCCTGGAACATCAGCACGTTCCACAGGTGGGTATGCCACTTGCGCTGGCCGCCCAGGAACTGCTGCCACAGCGGCTGCACCGCCGCCGCCGACAACACGCCTTCGCGCTCCAGGCGAGCCGGCTGCAGCAGGTCTTCGGCCCACGGCCGCAGGTCGCCCTTCAGCCAGTCGCTGACCGGCGCACCGAACCCGCGCTTGGGCCGGTGCACCATCGACTGCGGCGCGTAGCGGCCAAGAACGCGCTTGAGCAGCACCTTGCTGGTGGTTTCGCTGCGCTTGAAGCCCAGCGGCAGCGACCAGGCGAACTCGGCCACGCGCCAGTCCAGCAGCGGCGCGCGTGCCTCCAGGCTGACTGCCATCGAGGTGCGGTCGACCTTGCACAGCAGGTCATCCGGCAGGTAGGTCACGTAATCGGCCAGCATCATCGCGTCGGCCGGTGTGCCGGCGCCGTGCAACGGATCGGCCAGGTCGTAGAAGCTGCCGGCAGCCTGCGCGCCCGGCACTGCCGCCGTCGGGTCGCGCCAGCGCGAGATGCGGTTGCGGTACACGTCACCGATGCCACGCGCGCCGGACTCGGCCAACAGCGCGGCCAGGCCGCCGGTACGCGAGGCCTCGCCCTGCTGCTGGGAGCGCGCGCCCATCCAACGCCGCAGCGGCCCTGGCACGCGGCCCAGCATCTGCCAGTTGCGCAGCGCGCGCACATAGCGGGTATAGCCGAAGAACAGCTCGTCACCACCATCGCCGGACAGCGCGACGGTTACGCCCTGCCGCGCCAGGCGGGCGACCAGCGCGGTCGGCACCTGCGAGGCATCAGCGAAGGGTTCGTCGAACATCGCCGGCAACTGCGGCACCACCGCCAGTGCATCGGCACCGCTGACGTAGAGTTCGGTGTGGTCACAGCCCAGATGCGCGGCCAGTTCCCTGGCCAGCGGCGCCTCGTCGTGGCCCGAACCGGTGAAGCCGATGCTGAAGCTGTGCACCGGCTGACCGCTCTGTGCCTGCATCAGCGCGGCCACCAGCGATGAATCGGTGCCGCCGGACAGGAACACCCCCACCGGCACGTCGGCCACCATGCGCAGCGCCACTGCGTCGCGCAGCAGCCCGTCCAGCTGTTCCTCGGCCTCTTCGATGCGGCCCTGGAACGGCGCGGCCAGCGCCGCCTGCATGCGTGCCCGCGCATCCCAGTACGGACGCTGCGCCTGTTCCGGGCGATGCGCCGATGCACCCGCCGCGACGGCTTCGGCATCCAGGCGCAGCACGCGGCCCGGCATCAGCTTGTAGCAGCGCTGGTGGATGCTGTGCGGGGCCGGAATGTAGTCCAACCGCAGCAACAGGGTCAGTGCGTCGCGGTCGATGTCGTTGTCGAACGCCGGGTGCTGCCACAGCGCCTTCAGTTCGGAACCGAACACCAGGGTGTCACCGGCCCAGCCGTAGTACAGCGGCTTCTTGCCAACACGATCGCGGGCCAGCCACAGGCACTGCTGCTGGCGGTCCCACAGCGCGATGGCGAACATGCCGTTGCAGCGCTGCAGGGTGTCCTCGATGCCCCATTGCAGGATCGCTGCCAGCAGCACCTCGGTGTCGGAGTGACCACGGAAGGCATGCCCCAGCGGCTCCAGTTCGGCACGCAGGGCGGCAAAGTTGTAGACCTCGCCGTTGTAGGCCATCACGTAGCGACCATCGGACGAGGCCATCGGCTGGTGGCCCAGCGGCGACAGGTCGAGAATGCTCAGCCGGCGGTGCGCCAGCGCGATGCCTGCGCCGGCATCGACCCAGCTGCCGCCATCATCCGGCCCGCGGTGGTGCAGCGCCTCGCCCATGGCCAGGACCTGCGCCTGCAGCACCTCGGCCGACGCCACAGGCGCCGGCAACAACATTCCCGCCAATCCACACATGCATCAAGGTTCCTGCGCCAGTTCAAGGGCGGCGCCAATCACCGCATTGTCGCTTGGAAGCCCGAACATTGCTGCCCCCGCCAGCGGGGTATAGGTATCGGCACCGCAGACCCGGCGCAGCGGCAGATGGCCGAAACCGGCCTCGACCAGTGCGGTCACCACGCCCTCGCCCACCCCGCCACTGTGGCGACCCTCGTCCAGCACCAGCACCCGCCGTGCACTGGCCGCCTGGCTGGCGATGAAGCCCGCATCCAGTGGCACCAGCCAGCGCAGGTCGACCACCCGAACCTGCCAGCCCAGCTGCTGCTCGATCGCCCGCGCCGCGCGCAGCGCCATCGGCACGCCGTTGCCATAGGTGTAGACCACCAGGTCGCCTGCCTCCGGCGCATAGACCCGGCCTTCACCCGGTACCAGCGCCTGGCCCTGGGCCGGGTAGTCGAACAGCCACTGGCCATCGCCCGGCTCATGCAGGTCCTTGCTCATGTACAGCGCGATCGGCTCCAGGAACACCGCCACACGCCCATCCACCCGGGCCAGCGCCGCCAGCGTGCGCAGCATCATCACCGCATCGTCGCCACGCGACGGGCAACCGACCACCAGGCCGGGAATGTCGCGCAGCGCCGTGATCGAATTATCGTTGTGGAAGTGGCCGCCGAAACCCTTCTGGTAGCCCAGCCCGGCCACCCGCACCAGCATCGGATTGCGGTACTGGTCATTGGAGAAGAACTGCAACGAACACGCTTCGCCGCGCACCTGGTCGATGGCGTTGTGCAGGTAGGCCAGGTACTGGATCTCCGGAATCGGCAGCATGCCCATGTTGGCCAGGCCCTGCGCCATGCCCAGGATCATGGTCTCGTCCAGCAGGGTGTTGAACACCCGGCGTGGGCCGAAGCGGCGCAGCAGATCCTTGGTGACGGTGTAGACACCGCCCTTCTGCGCGACGTCCTCGCCGAACAACAGGCTCTGCGGATACTTCGCCAGCAGTTCCTGCAGGCCGTGGTTGATCTGGATGGCGAGGTGCCGTGGCGCCTGCCGCTCAGGCAGGGTCTCCGCACCGCCATACAGCGCTTCGCGCATCTCGGCGGGCACCTCGCGCCGCGCTTCAGCCTGCACCGCCGCCGGTGTGTACGGCGCCAGCGGCGCCATCACGTCCTGCAGCGACTGCAGCGTCGGGTGGCCTTCGGCGTCGGCGGCCGCCGCCATGCAGCGCGCGCGCATCGTTTCGTAGGCCACTTCGATGGCGGCTGCATCCATCCAGCCCGATTCCATCGCGATCTGCGCCGAGCGCAGCAGCGGATCCTGCGCCTCGGCCGCGCACAGCTCCGGCAGCGCGCGCCATTCCACTTCAAAGTCGGTGCCGGCATGGCCCATCAGGCGCGTGGTACGCAGATGCAGGAAGGTCGGCCGCCGCGTGCGCCGGCAATGTTCCACCGCGGCCTGCACCTGGGCATGCCCGGTGGCCAGGTCCAGGCCATCGGCGAAGAAATAGTCGAGCCCCGGCTGCCGGCTGAAGCGCTCGGCAATCCAGCCGTCCGGCGTCTTCACCGAAATGCCCAGCCCGTTGTCCTCGCAGACGAACAGGATCGGCGCCGGCAGCTTCTGGTAGGCCGACCACATCGCGGTATTGAACGCGGTCTGCGCGGTGGCATGATTGGCCGAGGCATCCCCGAACGAGCACAGCACGATGCTATCGGTGGGAACCGGCAGCGCCTGCCCCAACCGCTTGCCGCTCTCGATGGCCAGCGCGGTTCCCAGCGCCTTCGGCAGGTGCGAAGCAATCGTCGAGGTCTGCGGCAGCACCCACAATGGCTTGCTGCCCCACACCTTGTGGCGGCCACCGCTGGCCGGATCATCCGCGCTGGCGGCGAAGGACAGCGCGGCATCGCGCAGCGGGTCGATACCCGGCACCTGGCGTGAACGCTCGGCCATGAAGGCACCGGAGCGATAGTGCAGGAAGGCGGGATCGGTATGCCGGCAGGCCCGCGCCAGCAGCGCATTGCCTTCATGGCCGGAGGAACCGATGGTGTAGAAGACCTTGTTCTGCACGCGCAGCACGCGTGCCATCAGGTCCAGCTGGCGGCTGGCCAGCTGCGAGTCGAACAGTTCGCCGAAAGCAGCGGCGGTGAGCGTGCTGCCCGGCAGGATCGGCGCATCCGGTGCCGGGCGCGGACGCGGGGTTCCGCGCCAGCCACGCACCGCATCGAGGAAGTTGACGTCGCACACTTCGGCGCGGTTGAGCACGCGCATGCGTGCGGGAATTGGATCTGGAACCACAGCGAACATCGAACACCCTCCGTGTCGTTGTTGCATTCCGCCGGGCATGGCCCGGCGCTACCCTGTGGGGGTTACCTTGGTGAGAGTCACGCGGCCTCGAATCGCGAGCGCACTTCGGCGGTCACCGCCGGCATCGGCAGGAAGCGCGGCTGCTCACGCACGCGCTGCAGCCAGGCGCGAACTTCCGGGAACGGCTCCAGGCTGATACCGCCCTCGCCCGCCACATCGGTATAGGCAAACAGGGCGATATCGGCGATGCCGTATCCGCTGCCGGTGAACCATTGCGCCTGGCGCAGGTGCTGCTCCATCACCGCCAGCGCGGTGGCCGCGCGCTCGTGCAGCCGTGGCAGTTCGGCGCGGCGCGGCGAATCGGGGGCGGTCCAACCACGGATGAAGCGCGCCACTGCCACGCACGGCTCGTGCGTGTACTGCTCGAAGAACATCCAGCTCAACGCCTGCGCGCGCTCCCAGCCATCAGTGGGCAGGTACGGCGTGCCTTCGGCCAGCCAGAACAGGATCGCGTTGGATTCGGTCAGCACGCGGCCATCGTCGCGGACGATCAGCGGCACCTTGGCATTCGGGTTGAGCGCCAGGAATTCCGGGGTATGGGTCTGGCCGTGGGCACTGTCCACTTCCACCCAGCGGTAACGGCTGCCGAGCTGCTCCAGCAGCAGGCGGACCTTGTGGCAATTGCCCGAGACCGACATGCCATGCACCGTCAGCGGGACGCGCTCTTCCACCATTGCCTGCTCCATCACGTCCGGCCGGCGGCCGGCTGCGTGCAGTCTGGCAAGCACGCCGGTGAATGCCAAGCGCGGGTGCAGCATGCGGACAATCTGTAGAGCCGAGCCCACGCTCGGCTGCATTTGGCGAACGGCAGCCGAGCATGGGCTCGGCTCTACAACCGTCAACGGCGCTGCCGCCACTGCTCGCGCGACTGGCCCCAGATCTGCATCGGCTTGTCGTTGTACGGCGCTGGCAGCTCCCCCATGCGCAGCATCGTGCTGCCGAGCTTGCGCGCGACCGCCCGCGAGTTGTCGTTGTTCTCGGCGATGGTGTGGATCACCTCATCCCACCCGAGCGTGTCGAACGCCCAGTCGATCGCGGCGACCGCAGCTTCCGGCGCATAGCCCCTGCCCCAGCTGGCATGGCGGATGCCCCAGCCGACCTCGGTACCGGGCCAGTCCTGCGGTTGCCAGGGACCCATGCGCCCGATCCAGTCGCCGCTGGATTTCTCGATCACGCTGAACATCGAGAAGCCGAACAGCTGCCAGGCGCCGGCCAGGCTGCAGAAGCCACGCCAGGCCACCGAAGGCGGCTGCACGCCACCGAGGGTGCGCATCGTTTCCTCGTCGGCGCAGAACGCCAGGTAGGGTTCGTAGTCCTCGCGCAGCAGTGGGCGCAGGATCAGGCGCTCTGTTTCGATGCGCAGGTCGAAAATGCTCATGCCGGCTCCATGTCGAAGGAAGCGTCCATGATGGTGGATTCGCGCTCCGCACGGATGAATTTCGCCGGCTGCAACGGAACGGGCCGGCATGAGCCGGCCCGTCGGGTACTGCGTGCTGCACCTGGATTACTGGCGCGTGGTGGCCGCAGTGGCACCGGCCGCAGCGGTCTGCGTGACCAGCTGGCCATCGACCACCGGCAGGCGATCGCTGGCCGGCTTGTTGTCCATGCGCACGGTCTTCTCGGCGCCGTCGTAGCGATAGGTCACGTTGTAGCCCTTCACCACGTCGTTGGTGCCCATGGCGATGCGGTTACCCGGCTTGCTGGCCATGCGCATGGTGCCGGTGGTGCCGTCCTCGTTGCGGTAGGTCACGTTGTAGCCGGTAACACGGCTCGACTCGGAGGTTGCGGTCTCGGTGTGGCACTGGCGCTCGGTACGGTTGACCACGCGGCCACCCACGTGGCGCTTGTCGATCTGGTTGCCGATGAAGCCTCCGGCCACGGCACCGGCCGCGGTCGCGGCCTTTTTGCCGTTACCACCGCCGACCTGGTTGCCCAGCAGGCCACCCACCACAGCACCGACCACGGTGCCGCCGACGTTGCCGTCACGTTCCGGCAGGCGCTCCTGCACCGTCACGTCCTGGCAGACTTCATGCGGTGTCTGGGTGGTGGAGGTCTCGCGCACCGCATCGGTGCCGATCACGGTGGCGTAGGCCTTCTGCTTCTCGGTGATCGGGTCGACCTTCAGCACGTCGGCATATTCCAGCCCACGCGGTGCCGACGGGTCGAGCGTGTCACCACGCGCGCCATCGTCAGTGGCGTTGCCATCGACCAGGCGCGATTCGCCATTGGGGGTTCCGGCGCTGATGGAATCAGGCGACGTGTCGCCGCTCTTCATGAAGGCGGCGGTGGCGATACCACCGACCAGCAGCGCGCCCGCTGCGACCAGGACAGTTGTAGTTGTGCTTTTCATGACCTGCTCCTTGCGGACCATCCGCAACGTTCTCGGACCAGATTGCAGCATGCGCTGCCTGAACGGAATCTCCACATTTCCTGCTCATTCCCGTAACCCATTCAGCATCGGGAAATGCTGGGCCCGTGGTAGCGTTTGCATATTCCCCAGGAGGACCCCCGCCATGGCCAACCCGATGCTGCTGCCGGTACTGCAATGGGCGCGCCGGCTACGCTACCCCACCCTGTTCAAGCTCACCGCAGGCCTGTTCGTGCTGACCCTGTTCATCCCCGACCCGATCCCGTTCGTCGATGAACTGGTACTCGGCTTCGGCACCCTGCTGCTGGCCAACTGGAAAAGCCGCAACACCGCCACGGCGCCGCCGTCGCTGGAACAGCGTTGAGCCTGCTGGTCGACAGCCACTGCCATCTCGATGCCGGCGAGTTCGACAGTGACCGCGCCGCCGTGATCGCACGCGCGCAGGCCGCTGGCGTGCGCCTGCAGGTGGTGCCGGCGGTGACCGCAGCCAGCTGGCCGAAGCTGAGGGAGGTCTGCCAGCAGGCGCCGGGGCTGTACCCGGCCTACGGCCTGCACCCGATGTTCCTGCCCGAGCACCGGCCCGGCCACCTGCCGCTGCTGCGCGAGTGGATCGAGCGCGAACGCCCCTGCGCGATCGGCGAATGCGGCCTGGACTTCTTTGTCGAAGGCCTGGATGCCGAGACGCAGCAGGCGTACTTCATCGGCCAGCTGCAACTGGCCCGTGAGTTCGAGCTGCCGCTGATCGTGCATGCGCGGCGCGCGGTGGACGTGGTGATCGCCGCGATCCGTCGCATCGGCGGCCTGCGCGGCGTGGTGCACAGCTTTTCCGGCAGTCCGGAACAGGCGGCACAACTGCACCGGCAGGGCTTCCTGCTCGGGCTCGGCGGCCCGTTGACCTACGAACGCGCGCAGCGCCTGCAGCGGCTGGTGCGCGACATGCCGCTGGAACAGCTTCTGCTGGAGACCGACGCGCCCGACCAGCCTGACGCCGGCATCCGCGGCCAGCGCAACGAACCGGCACGGCTGGCGGTCATCGCCCGCCACGTGGCCGCGCTGCGCGGGATGGAGCTGGACGCAGTGGCCCAGGCCACGACGGAGAATGCACGACGCCTGTTCGCGCTGCCGGCAATGTAACGGCAGGTGCCGGCCGCTGGCCGGCACGATCCATCACACCTCGCTGGCCTCTACCGCTTCGGCCTTCACTTTCTTCGGCTCCAGCAGCATTTCCAGCGCCTTGCCCACCGCCGCGAACGCGAATGCGCCAGTGATATGGGTCGCCGCACCCAGGCCGGCGCCGCAGTCCAGCTTCAACGCCGCATCGGCGCCGAGGTTCGGGCGGATGCCACAGACGCTGCCATCAGCCTGCGGATACTTCACGTTCTCCAGCGAATACACTGCCGGCACACCGAAGTAGCGCTTGGCGTTCTTCGGGAAATTGAACTCGCTGCGCAGCTTCTTGCGGATCAGCGCCAGCATGGCGTCGTGCTCGGTGCGCGAGACGTCGCGGATGCGCACCAGAGTCGGATCGGTACGGCCACCGGCGGCACCGACGGTCAGCAGCGGCAGCTTGCGGCGACGGCACCAGGCAATCGTCTCGACCTTGACCCGGAAGCTGTCGCAGGCATCGATCACCAGATCGAAGCCCCGGTCCAGCAGCTCCGCCATGTTCGACACGGTCAGGAACGCCTGCACGGCATCGACCTCGATATCCGGATTGATCGCGCGGCAGCGCTCGGCCATCGCCTCGGCCTTGTTGCGGCCGTAGTTGCCTTCCATCGCCGGCAGCTGCCGGTTGGTGTTGGAGACGCAGATGTCATCGGCATCGATCAGGGTCAGGTGGCCAACCGCCGAGCGGGCCAGCGCCTCCACCACCCACGAGCCGACGCCGCCCATGCCCACCACCGCCACGCGGCTGCCCTGCAGGCGCTCGAGCGCACCCACGCCATACAGCCGTTCGATGCCGGCGAAGCGTTGTTTGACCTGTTCGTTCATCCGGCTATTTTAACGTGCAGGCGCCGGCGCCTACAGCGCACCGGCATCGAACCCACCGTTGCACGCCCGGAGAGCCCGCCATGAACGCCAGCCCGCCCCGCCGCCCGTCCACCGCCTACCGCTACCTGTTCGTGCTGTGCCTGGGCCTGCTGATCGGCCTGATCGCCACGGTGATGGTGGGCCGCGCCCTGCAGGCGCGCCGCGACCCGTTCCCGGACAGTCTGATGCAGGTGATGCAACGGCAATCGCAGCTGCTGCAGCAGGCCCAGCAGCAGAACCGCTGCAGCCTGGCCGACAGCGTGCCGCGCCTGCAGGCCCTGCGCCTGCTGTCCAACGACCTCGATCTGGCCTTTCCCGGGCTGAAGGACAACGCGCAGTTCCAGCAGCATGCCAGCCAGCTGCGTGGCAACCTCAACGCCGCCCTGGCCGCGCCGCCCAGCGACTGCACGGCCCTGGCCCAAGTGGTGGAAACCGTGCAGGCCGACTGCCGCGCCTGCCACCAGGACTTCCGCTGAGCCGCATTCATCCTGCAGCCGGGCAAGGCATGCACGGTTGGCGCGTCGTTCACGTTCGAAAGGAGACGATTCGTCCACCCTGCTGCATGACGCAGTACCACCCCAGACACCCGCCTTCACGGCCAGGAGACGCCCCATGAAGATCCAGCTCATTGCCGCCAGCGCCATCGCTACCCTCGCCCTGGCAGGCTGTGCCACCTCGCCTGGCTACGGCGGTGGTGGTTACAACAACGGCTACAACAATGGCGGCTACGGCAACAACGGCGGTTACAACCAGGGCCGCTGCGCTGACTGCGGCATCGTCACCCGCATCAACACCGTGCAGTCCGGCCGTACCGCCCCCAGCGCGACCGGCGCGATCCTGGGCGGCATCGTCGGCGCCGTGGCCGGCCACGAGATCTCCGACCACACCGGTGGCAGCCGTGGCAACAAGAACATCGCCGCCGCTGCGGGCGCAGTCGGTGGCGCGCTGGCCGGCAACCAGATCCAGAAGAACGTGACCAGCGACACCTACGACATCAGCGTGCGCATGGACGATGGCCGCACCATCGTGGTCAACCAGCGTGACCTCGGCGGCATCCGCGAAAACACCTACGTGCGCGTGGTCAACGGCAAGGTCATCCTGCGCTGACCCGCACCGGGCCATGCGCAACGAAAAAGGCCCGCTTGCGCGGGCCTTTTTCATGCCGACAGGCGGCGGGCATTACACCGGCTGCACCTTGTCAGCCTGCAGACCCTTCTGGCCCTGCACGACTTCGAAGCTCACAGTCTGGCCTTCCTTGAGGCTCTTGAAGCCCTGGGTCTCGATGGCGCGGAAGTGCACGAACACGTCCTCGCCATTCTGCCGGCTGATGAAGCCGAAGCCCTTCGCATCATTGAACCACTTTACGGTACCGGTCTCGCGATCAGCCATCTCACTAACTCCCTTTGACTCTCTCTTGTTGTTGGAAACGCCTGGTGGGCGGCTGACAAGCAAGGGGGAAGCGAGGTGCATCGATGCAGCGGATCGGGAAGATCTTGCTTCATCAGGCCACGATCCACGGTGACCTTGCCAAGCTCAGCGACTGCAACTTAACCCGCCCAAAACGAAAAAGCAACTGGCAAAATCTTTCACTGTCAACCCCAAAACGGCCACCATACGGGACAGCATGGGACTCTCATTCATCTTATATCTGCTAGCGGTCATTTTTGTCCTGGTCGGCATCGCCGGGATCATCCTGCCAGCCCTCCCCGGCATCCCGCTGGTATTCATCGGACTGCTGCTGGCGGCCTGGGCCGACGGCTTCGCCCATGTGGGCTGGCCAACCCTGGTCGCACTGGGTGTACTGACCGCGCTCTCGCTGCTGGCGGACGTGCTGGCCACAGTGGTGGGCGCACAACGGGTGGGCGCCAGCCGGAAGGCGCTATGGGGCACGTTCCTCGGCAGCATCGTCGGCCTGTTCTTCATGCCGATCGGCCTGTTCGCCGGCCCGTTGATCGGCGCCCTGCTCGGCGAGTACTGGCACACCCGCGAGCTGGGCCGCTCGACCAAGGTCGGCCTGGCCACCTGGCTCGGCATCCTGCTCGGCCTGGCGCTGAAGCTGGCGGTGGTGATCGCGATGCTGGGGCTGTTCGCCTTCGCCTGGTTCCTGTGACCGGTGCAGCCTTCACGCTACACGCACGCAGTGGCCGTGCATAAACCGTAGGGGCTGGCCGCGATCCGGTACAGCCGCCACACTGTGCGATTCCCGTATTCACCGAAGGGCCTGCTGGAATGACCCTCCCCCCGCTGCTTCCCCGCCTCGCGCCGCTGGCGCTGGCCCTGGCCAGTGCGCCGCTGGCCGCGCAGGAATTCGTGCCCAGCACCGACACTTCGCCGGCGGCGTGTGCCGCCATCACCACCGACGCCGCGCGCCTGGCCTGCTATGACCGCCTGTTCGCGCACACCCCGCAGGCCACGGCCGCTGCCGACGCCGCTGCTGAGGCGGCCGCGCAGGCCCGTCGCGAAGAGCGCCAGACCGCACGCGTGAGCCAGGGCGAAGAGAAACTGCGCGAACGGGTCAGCGACCTGTTCCGTCCGGCAGCACCGGACAGCGCGCTGGCCAACGCCGGACGCGGTTCGCTGCTGGACAGCCGCTGGGAGCTGGCCGAGGACTCCAAGCTGGGCCCGTTCCAGCTGCGTGCCTACAAGCCGGTATACCTGCTGCCGGCGTTCTGGACCAGCGACCGCAACACCACGCCGCATTCGCCGAACCCGGCCAACACGGTCACCACCCCGCAGGTACTCGACAGTGCCGAACTGAAGTTCCAGATCAGCTTCAAGACCAAGATCGCCGAGAACCTGTTCGGCGACAACGGCGATATCTGGGCCGGCTACACCCAGAGCTCGCGCTGGCAGGCCTACAACGGCGAGGATTCGCGCCCGTTCCGCGAAACCAATTACGAGCCGGAAGTGATGATGGTATTCCGCAACGGCTACTCGATCGGTGGCTGGCGCGGGCGCATGACCGGCATCGCCCTGAACCATCAGTCCAACGGCCGCGCTGATCCGCTGTCGCGCAGCTGGAACCGGGTGATGCTCAACATCGGCCTGGACCGTGAGAACTGGGCACTGGTGCTGCGTCCGTGGTACCGCATTCCCGAGACCCGCAGCGACGACAACAATCCGGACATCGAGGACTACATGGGCCGCGGTGACGCGACCCTGACCTGGAACCGCAACGGCCATGAAGTCTCGCTGATGGCGCGTCATTCGCTGCGCACCGGCAGCCGCTCGCACGGCGCCCTGCAGCTGGATTACGGCTTCCCGATCAGCAACCTGCTGCGCGGCCATGTGCAGATCTTCGACGGCTACGGCGAAAGCCTGATCGACTACAACCACAAAGCCACCTACGTGGGTGTGGGCGTGTCGCTGCTGGAGTGGTTCTGATGGACGTGACGATCTGGCATAACCCGGCGTGCAGCAATTCGCGCGGCGCCCTGAAGCTGATCCGCGATGCGGGCTTCGAGCCGGAGGTGATCGAGTACCTCGGCAATCCCCCCGATGTGGCCACACTGCGCCAGGTGCTGGCCGAATCCGGATTGAGCGCGCGTGATCTGGTGCGCAGCAAGGAATCGCAGTTCGCCGAACTGGGCCTGGAAGATGCGGACGAGGCCACGCTGCTGGCCTCGATGGCCGAACACCCGCGCCTGATCAACCGCCCCGTGGTGCGCACGCCCAAGGGCACACGGCTGTGCCGCCCGCCGGAAACGGTGCTGGAGATCCTCTAGCCCGAAAAAAAGGGGACGGAGGGAATTAAGTCGTTTGTGCACAAACGACTTAATTCCCTCCGTCCCCTTTTTTGGTTATCGCCAGTCGGTGATGCCCTCGCGGCGATACACCTCGGCGAACGCCGGGCGCGCCTTCATCGACGTGGCATGCGCCTTCAGCACCGGCCAGGTGTCGCTGGGCTTCGGCATGCCGCGCGACCAGCGCATCAGCATCACCAGCATGTAGTCGACCACGCAGGGCGTGGCGCCCAGCAGGTAGGGACCATGCACCTGCAGGTGCGTGGCGACATGCTGCCAGGCCGCTTCAAGGCGCTGACGGGCCATCTCGCGGCTCGCCTCGATATTCGCCTCCCCCGCCATTTCATGCGGGTAGAACCAGGCGCGATAGGCGGGCTGCAGCGTATTGGCACACCAGAACATCCATCGGTAGGCCTCGGCACGCTGTGGCGTGCCCACCGGGGGCAGCAGGTTGGCGCCCGGATGGCGATCAGCCAGATACAACGCAATGGCCGCCGCTTCGGTCAGTACCAAGCCATCGATCAGCAGCGTCGGCACCACACCGGCCGGATTCAGCGCCAGGTACTCCGCCGACTTGTGCTCGCGCGCGTCGAAATCCAGCAGCACCAACTCGTGCTCGATGCCCAGCTCGATCAACAGCCAATGCACCACGAGGGCGGCAGTACTGGTCGAACCATACAGCGTGGTGCTCATGCGGAAGATCCTGTGCAGGTGGATCCGCCGATTATGCGCCCGCGCGCGCGATCGTTGCTCAGCCGCAGCTGCTCATGCAGGAATCCCGGCGTTCGCCACAGGACATCATCGGCGCGCGCATCGTGCAGTCATGCGCCTTCAGTTCGCAGGCACGGCGCAGTTCGGGGTTGGCAACGTCCTTGCAGCGCTTGTCCGGCGCAGGCACCGCCTGCTGCTCGCAGCTGAAGGCACTGTTGCCGGTGCTGCCCCGCGCCATGCAGCTGCGATAGTCGGCCTGGCACTGCATGCGGCACTGCGAGGAGGCGGAGAAATCCGCACCTTCATAGGATGACGTTGTGCTGCAGCCGACCAGGACCAGCAGGAACACAGCCGCGACGGATCGATGCAGGCGCATGGGCACATCCAGTGCAGGGGAGTGCCGACCCTAGCAGACTACGGTTACTCGTGCATGCACCTACGCGTGCCGCGATCAGTACACGGGAGTACCGGTGTCGGTGCGGACGTCATTCACGGTACCGCCGCAGGAGAGCAGGCACTGGGCGTACGGGGCACTGCATGAAGGAAGCGCCGGGGGACCGCAGTAGTTGCCGGCACCGTTGCCCCCTTCGCAGTTGTGCCGCTGCTTGTCGTCGGCGATACCACTGCAACGGCTGATGATCCGGCTCTTCTCGCTTTCGCAGCTCCGCTGATCCGATTCGGCACGGGCGCGGTTGTGGAAGTCGCACGTCGCCTTCTGGCTCTCGCAGACCGACGCGCAGATCTTCCCCGCTTCGTGGGTGGGTGGCTCGACGAAATAACGTGGCCCGCAGGCGCTGCACGCCAGCGTAGCGACCAGCAACACGAAAACACGCGACCACTGCAGCACGATGGACTCCCTTCCAGTACGCCGGCCAGTACGTTGGCAGAGCAGGCCGCGCGCGGGCAGGCTGCACACAACAACGGCGCCACGCGGGCGCCGTTGCCTGAAACGGAAGCGGAAGACTTACTCCACCACCACCGGAATCTTGCCGATGCGGGCCTGCCATTCGCGCGGGCCGGTCTTGTGTACCGATTCGCCAGTGGAATCCACTGCCACGGTCACCGGCATGTCCTGCACGGTGAACTCGTAGATCGCTTCCATGCCCAGATCAGCGAAACCGACCACCTTGGCCGCCTTGATCGCCTTGGACACGAGGTAGGCCGAACCGCCGACCGCCATCAGGTAGGCCGACTTGTGCTTCTTGATCGCCTCGATGGCGGCCGGGCCGCGCTCGGCCTTGCCGACCATACCCAGCAGGCCGGTCTGCGCCAGCACCTGCTCGGTGAACTTGTCCATACGGGTCGCCGTGGTCGGGCCGGCCGGGCCCACCACTTCGTCGCGCACCGGATCAACCGGGCCCACGTAGTAGATGAAACGCCCCTTCAGGTCGACCGGCAGTTCCTCGCCCTTGTTGAGCATGTCGACCATGCGCTTGTGCGCGGCGTCACGGCCGGTCAGCAGCTTGCCGTTGAGCAGCAGGGTCTGGCCCGGCTTCCAGCTGGCCACGTCCTCCGGCGTGATCGTGTCCAGGTCCACGCGGGTGCCCTTGGACGAATCGTAGGTCAGCTTCGGCCAGTCTTCCAGCGACGGCGGGTCCAGCATCACCGGGCCGCTGCCGTCCAGGGTGAAGTGCGCGTGGCGGGTGGCCGCGCAGTTCGGGATCATCGCCACCGGCAGGTTGGCCGCATGGGTCGGATAGTCGTTGATCTTGATGTCCAGCACAGTGGTCAGGCCGCCCAGGCCCTGCGCGCCGATGCCCAGCGCATTGACCTTCTCATACAACTCCAGGCGCAGCTCCTCGATGCGGTTGGAGGCACCACGGGCCTGCAACTCGGTGATGTCGATCGGTTCCATCAGCGCCTCCTTGGCCAGCAGCATCGCCTTCTCGGCGGTGCCACCGATGCCGATGCCGAGCATGCCCGGCGGGCACCAGCCGGCGCCCATGGTCGGCACGGTCTTCAGCACCCAGTCGACGATGGAGTCGGACGGATTGAGCATGGCGAACTTGGTCTTGGCTTCCGAGCCACCGCCCTTGGCGGCGACGATCACGTCGACCGTGTTGCCCGGCACCACCTTGACGTTGACCACGCCCGGGGTGTTGTCCCTGGTGTTGATGCGCTTGCCGGCAGGATCAGCCAGCACCGAGGCGCGCAGCTTGTTGTCCGGGTGCATGTAGGCGCGGCGCACGCCTTCATTGGCCATGTCTTCCACGCCCATGGTGGCGTCATCCCAACGCACGTCCATGCCGATTTCCAGGAACACGGTGACGATGCCGGTGTCCTGGCAGATCGGACGGTGGCCTTCGGCGCACATGCGCGAATTGATCAGGATCTGCGCCATCGCCTCCTTCGCGGCCGGCGACTCCTCGCGCTCGTAGGCGGCGGCAAGGTTCTTGATGTAGTCGACCGGGTGGTAGTACGAGATGTACTGCAGCGCGTCGGCGATGGACTGGATGAGGTCTTCCTGCTTGATCGATGTCACGTCTTGCTCGCTTGCTCGAGGCTGGCGGGGGTAATCCGCCCATTTTACCCCCTCCCCCGGCCGCGGGGTGGTAGTGCCGGCCGCCGGCCGGCACTATCCGCGCAAGCCCTCTGTCACGCCATGCGCCACTGCGGCGTCCTTGCCCACATGAACGCTGAAACCGCTTTCCATAACCACCGCCCGCGCCTGATGGCCCTGGCCTACCGCCTGCTCGGCAGCCGCGCCGACGCCGAAGACGTCGTCCAGGATGCCTGGCTGCGCTGGTCCGGCGCCGACCCGGCGGCCGTCCGCGACCCCGAAGCCTGGCTGGTCACCACCACCACCCGGCTTGGCCTGGACCGGCTGCGCGCGGCCAAGCGCGAGCGCATGCACTACGTCGGTCCCTGGCTGGCCGAGCCACTGGCGGTCACCCTGGAGCCCGACCCGGCGCCCGGCCCGGCGCAGCTGCATGCGCTGGCCGACGATGTCTCGGTCGCCTTCCTGACCCTGCTCGAACAGCTCGGCCCCGAGGAACGCGCCGCCTTCCTGCTGAAGGAAGCGTTCGACCACGACTACCGCGAAATCGCCGACCTGATCGGCCACAGCGAAGCCAACTGCCGGCAGCTGGTGCATCGGGCCCGGCAGCGCCTGCAATCCGGGCGCCCACGCTTCAATGCCGATGCCAGCCAGCACCGGCAGCTGCTGGCGCGCTTCATGGATGCCTCGCAGCGCGGCGACAGCGAAGCGATCCAGGCCCTGCTGCACACCAACGCGCAGCTGGTCTCCGACGGCGGCGGCGTGGTCACCGCAGCGGTACGCCCGCTGCTGGGCGCCGAGCGCATCGGCCGCCTGTTCTGGGCCATCGCACGTCGTGGCGCGGTGCATCCGGCGCAGCTGGGCTACGTCAACGGCGAGCCGGCGATCCTGCGCTTCCATGGCGATCGGCTGCACTCGGTCACCACCATCGAAGTGGTCGACGGCCGCATCGCCAACGTGTACAGCGTGCTGAATCCGGAAAAGTTGCCGATCGTTGTCACGCACGGTGACGGCACGGCGTCCTCGTAATGAAAGGCGGCCATCCTGGCCGCCGTGGAGCCGAAAATGTCCGACCACACCTCTCCCCGCGTCCCCTACACCCGCCTGGCCGCCGAGGCCTTCAAGGGCCTGTTGGCCACCAGCCAGGCGGTGCATGACAGTTCGATCGACCCGACCCTGATGGAACTGGTGTTCCTGCGCGTGTCGCAGCTCAACGGCTGCGGCTACTGCATGGACATGCACGGCACCGCGCTGCGCAAGGGCGGCATTGAGCCGCGCAAGCTGGACACCCTGCCCGCGTGGCACGAAAGCCGCTTCTTCGATGCACGCGAACGCGCAGCACTGGGCTGGGCCGAGGCGCTGACCCGTTTGACCGACGGTGCGCCGTCGCAGGCGGCGTTCGATGCGTTGGCGCCGCATTTCGATGAGAAGGGCATCAGTGACCTGAGCATGGGCATTGCCGTGATCAACGCCTGGAACCGGCTGGGCGCGGGCCTGCTGCCACCGCTGCCGTAAGAGGCTTTTGTTCGCCGGGCTGCCGCCCGGCACCCGCAGAGGCAACAACCAGAGCAACATCAAAAGCCGGCGCTACTGTGGGTTGGCGGGGCGGGTCAGGTCGCAGGGGACGCTGCAAGTACGTCCATGTAAGCTCGGTCGCCGCTTGCTCGTGTGCGCTGTCCTGCGCACACGGCAAGACCGGGGTTGGGCGTCCTGCCCAACCCGCCCGAGGCATGCCTCGTGCCCATGCGGCTCACGCCCCTGCGACCTGACCCACCCCGCCCTCGACAGACTTCTACTGCTGTTGGCAGGTGTCGACCTTGGTCGACACGGTAGATCCACGCCATGCGTGGATACGGGGGGCTGGATCCCTTCGCTTTGCAAAGGGATCTGATCCCGGTGCCGGCCACACGGCTGCACTGACCCCATCTGCACGCGTCCGACGCGCACAATACGCGCATGCCTGCTACCCCCACCGCTGGCGCTGCCGCCGCGAAGAAACCCAGCCTGCGCCAGCGCTTCAGGGCGATGCGCAACCTGCCGCCTTTCCTGCGCATGGTCTGGCAGACCAGCCCTGCGCTCACCCTGGCCAGCCTCGGGCTGCGCCTGATCCGTGCACTGCTGCCGGTGGCGATGCTCTACGTCGGCAAGCTGATCATCGACAGCGCCCTGCACCTGAGCCAGCACGACGCCGGCTTCCCGCCGCTGGGCGAAGCGCTGTCCAGTGGTCTGCTCAACCCACTGCTGGGCCTGCTGGCGCTGGAATTCGGACTGGCCATCGCCTCGGACCTGCTCGGCCGGTTGGTCAGCTATGCCGACGCCCTGCTTTCCGAACTGTTCGCCAACGTCACCAGCATCCGGCTGATGGAACACGCGGCAACGCTGGATCTGGAGGACTTCGAGGATCCGGACCTGCAGGACAAGCTGGACCGCGCGCGGCGCCAGACCATGGGCCGGATGAACCTGATGAGCCAACTGTTCGGCCAGGTGCAGGACGCGATCACCGTGGCCAGCCTCGCCGTCGGCCTGCTGGTGTACGCGCCGTGGCTGATCCTGCTGCTGGCGCTGGCGCTGGTGCCGGCCTTCATCGGCGAATCGCACTTCAACGCGGCCGGCTACAGCCTCAATTTCCAGTGGACGCCCGAGCGCCGCCAGCTCGACTACCTGCGCCAGCTCGGCGCCAGCGTGGAAACGGCCAAGGAAGTGAAGATCTACAACCTGCACCGCTTCCTGGTAGAGCGTTACCGGCGGCTGTCAGTGGCGCTGTTCCAGGCCAACCGGGCGCTGGCCCGGCGGCGTGCGTTCTGGGGCACGCTGCTGGCCGCGCTGGGCACGCTGGGCTACTACACCGCCTATGCCTACATCGCCTGGCGCACGGTGCGCGGCGACTTCTCGATCGGCGACCTGACCTTCCTTGCCGGCAGCTTCCTGCGCCTGCGCCAGCTGCTGGAAGGCCTGCTGATCGGCTTTTCGCAGGTGGCCAGCCAGGCGCTGTACCTGGATGACCTGTTCTCGTTCTTCCAGATCGAGCCGGAAATCCACTCGCGGGAAGGCGCCGTGCGCGTGCCGCAGCCGATCCGCCAGGGCTTCGTGTTCGAGAACGTCGGCTTCCGCTATCCCGATGCCGAACAGTGGGCGGTGCGCCATCTGGATTTCCAGCTGCACGCCGGCGAAGTGCTGGCCCTGGTCGGCGAGAACGGAGCGGGCAAGACCACGCTGGTGAAGCTGCTGGCGCGGCTGTACGAACCGGACGAGGGCCGCATCCTGCTCGATGGCCGTGACCTGCGCGACTACGACCTGGACGACCTGCGCGCCAACCTCGGGGTGATCTTCCAGGACTTCGTGCGCTACAACCTCAGCGCCGGCGAGAATATCGGCGTCGGCCAGGTCGAGGCGATGGACGACCAGGCACGCATCGCCGACGCCGCGCGGCGCGGCATGGCCGAGGACGTGATCGACGACCTGCCCGGCGGTTACGACCAGCTGATCGGCCGCCGCTTCAAGCAGGGCGTGGACCTGTCCGGCGGCCAATGGCAGAAGATCGCCATTGCCCGCGCGTGGATGCGCAATGCGCAGGTGATGATCCTGGATGAGCCAACCGCAGCGCTGGATGCCCGAAGTGAGTTTGAAGTGTTCCAGCGGTTCAGGGAACTGGCGGATAATCGCACCGCAGTATTGATTTCCCACCGTTTTTCCTCGGTACGCATGGCCGATCGCATCCTGGTGCTGGCCGATGGCCACATCGAGGCCAGCGGCACCCATGAGCAGCTGATGGCCCAGGGAGGACGGTACGCCGAGCTATTCGAGCTGCAGGCAGCGGGTTACCGCTGAGAACGCCTCTCGTTCCGCCTAATGAGAACCTGTCTCATTTGAGATAGAATCACCCCCGACGACTTTCGATAGATACGCCCATGTCCTCCGCTTTCGGCGCCGAAACGGTGCTTGAGGTCCGTCACTGGACCGACGCCTACTTCAGCTTCACCACCACCCGCGACAGCGGCTTCCGCTTCGAGAACGGCCAGTTTGTGATGATCGGCCTGGAAACCGAGGCGCGGCCGTTGCTGCGCGCCTATTCCATCGCCAGCGCCAACTGGGAAGAGCATCTGGAGTTCTTCAGCATCAAGGTGCAGGACGGACCGCTGACCTCGCGCCTGCAGCACATCAAGCCGGGCGACAAGGTGCTGGTTGGCAAGAAACCCACCGGCACCCTGCTGATCAGCGACCTGCACCCGGGCAAGAACCTGTATCTGCTGGGCACCGGCACCGGCATGGCACCGTGGCTGTCGGTCATCAAGGACCCGGAAACCTACGAGCGCTTCGAGAAGGTGATCCTGTGCCACGGCGTGCGCTACGAAAAGGACCTGGCCTACCGCGATTACTTCGAGAAGGAACTGCGTGAGCATGAGTTCCTGGGCGAGATGATCGGCGACAAGCTGCTGTACTACCCGGCCGTCACCCGTGAACCGTTCGCCAACCAGGGGCGCCTGACCCAGCTGATGGAAAGCGGCGAGATGCAGCGCACCCTCGGCCTGCCGGAACTGAGCCCGGAAAACGACCGCGCGATGATCTGCGGCAGCCCGCAGATGCTGGCTGATCTGCGAACTGTGCTCGATGCCCGCGGCTTCCAGGTCTCGCCGCGCATCGGCCAGCCGGGCCACTATGTCTTCGAGCGCGCGTTCGTCGAGAAGTAAACCGTTGCAGCTGTAGAGCCGAGCCCACGCTCGGCTCGCGCGCACCGCGCGCCCTCAATGTCGGCCGGACAAGCAGCCGAGCGTGGGCTCGGCTCTACAACACCGCTTCGATCTCGTCGCGCAGCTGCTCCGGCCTGGTGGTGGGCGCATGCCGCGACACTACCCGCCCCTGGCGATCGACCAGGAACTTGCTGAAATTCCACTTGATACGGGCACTGCCAAGCAGGCCGCGCTTCTCGCGTGACAGCCAGGCCCACAACGGATCAGCCCCCTCGCCGTTGACCTCGATCTTCTCCGACAGCGGGAAGCTGACCGGATAATCCAGCGAACAGAACTGGCGGATCTGCGCGGCGTCGCCGGGCTCCTGCGCGCCGAACTGGTTGCATGGGAAGCCGATCACCACCAGGCCGCGCTCGCGGTAGTCCTGCCACAGCTGCTCCAGCCCGGTGTACTGCGGGGTGAAACCACAGCGGCTGGCCACGTTCACCAGCAACAAGGGACGGCCCCGGTACTGATCCAGCGCCTGCGGCTGGCCGTCGAGGTCACGGAAGCTGAAATCGTAGGCGCTGGTCATGATGGCGGGCCGTGGGCGGTGAATGCATGGTACCTCCGCCCGGCCCCACCAGCATGCCTTTTGACACAAGTGCGGGCGCGGCCGGCCGGGTTAACCTCGGGCCCTTGTCTGCCTTACCGGAGTTCCTGCCTTGACCACTCGCCTTGCCCTTGCCGTGGCCATGTCCCTCGGCCTTGCCCTGCCCGCCTTCTCCGCCGGCGCCGCCACCCCGGCTGCCAGCCCCCATGCCCAGCAGGCCAATCCGTTCTTCGCCGAAAGCCCGCTGCCGCTGCACTTCCCGCAGTTCGACAAGATCAAGGACAGCGACTTCGCCCCGGCCTTCGACGCCGGCATGGCGCAGCAGCTGAAGGAAGTGGAGGCCATCGCCAACAACAAGGCCAAGCCGACCTTCGACAACACCATCATCGCGCTGGAAAAGAGCGGTGACATCCTCGACCGCGCGACCACCGTGTTCTTCAGCCTGGTGGGCGCCGATACCAACGACACCCGCAAGAAGCTGCAGGCCGACTACTCGGCGAAGTTCGCCGCGCACAGCGATGCGATCGCGCTGAACGGCAAGCTGTTCGCGCGCATCCAGGCACTGTACGACACCCGCAGCCAGCTGGGCCTGGACGCCGAAGGCGTGCGCCTGGTCGAGAAGTACTACGACAACTACGTGCGCGCCGGCGCCAAGCTGTCCGACGCCGACAAGGCCAAGCTGAAGGAAATGAACGCCGAGCTGGCCAACCTGGGCACCAAGTTCAGCCAGAACGTGCAGTCGGAAGTGAACGCTTCGGCAATCACCGTCGACGACGTCAAGGAGCTGGACGGCCTGTCCAAGGAGCAGATCGCCGCCGCTGCCGAAGCCGCCAAGGCCCGCGGCCAGGACGGCAAGTACGTGATCACCCTGCTCAACACCACCGGCCAGCCGCCGCTGACCAACCTGGCCAACCGCGCCCTGCGCCAGAAGATCTACGAAGCGTCGGTCAGCCGTGGCAGCCGTGGCGGTGAGTTCGACAACACCGCGCTGGTCTCGCGCATCATGCAGCTGCGTGCCGACAAGGCCAAGCTGATGGGCTTCCCGAACTTCGCCGCCTACAACCTGACCAACCAGACCGCCAAGACCCCGGAAGCGGTCAATGCGATGCTGGGCAAGCTGGCCCCGGCCGCCGTGGCCAACGCCAAGCGCGAAGCCGCCGACCTGCAGGCGATGATCGACAAGGAACAGAAGGCCGCGCGCAAGCCGACCTTCCAGCTGGAACCGTGGGACTGGGCCTTCTACAGCGAGAAGGTGCGCCAGGCCAAGTACAACTTCGACGAGTCGCAGCTGAAGCCGTACTTCGAAATGAAGAACGTGCTGGAGAACGGCGTGTTCCATGCCGCCAACCTGGAATTCGGCCTGACCTTCAAGCAGCGCACCGACCTGCCGGTCTACCACGATGACGTCACCGTCTACGACGTGTTCGACGCCGACGGCAGCCAGCTGGCGATCTTCATCTTCGACCCGTATGCACGCGCCTCCAAGCGCGGTGGTGCGTGGATGAATTCCTACGTTTCGCAGTCCAAGCTGACCGGCTTCAAGCCGGTGGTCGCCAACCACCTGAACATCCCGAAGCCGCCGGCCGGCCAGCCGACCCTGCTGACCTGGGATGAGGTGAACACCACCTTCCACGAGTTCGGCCATGCCCTGCACGGCATGTTCTCCAACGTGAAGTACCCGTACTTCTCGGGCACCTCGGTGCCGCGTGACTTCGTCGAGTTCCCCTCGCAGGTCAACGAGATGTGGGCCGACAACCCGGTCATCCTGAAGAACTACGCCAAGCACTACCAGAACGGTTCGGCGATGCCGCAGGCGCTGCTGGACAAGGTGCTGGCGGCGGCCAAGTTCAACCAGGGCTTCGCCACCACCGAGTACCTGGGTGCAGCCATGCTTGATCAGCGCTGGCACCAGATCGGCGCCGACCAGGTGCCGGCCGCCAAGGACGTGATGGCCTTCGAGCGCGCCGCGCTGGAGAAGGACGGCATCTACTACGCGCCGGTTCCGCCGCGCTACAAGACCCCGTACTTCAGCCACATCATGGGTGGCTACTCGGCCGGCTACTACGCCTACATCTGGTCGGAAGTGCTCGACGCCAACACCCAGAAGTGGTTCAAGGACAACGGCGGCCTGAGCCGCAAGAACGGCGACCACTTCCGCGCCACGCTGCTGT
The DNA here is from genome assembly GCF_059367875.1 of Stenotrophomonas sp. YJH_SMC_16. Lineage (NCBI taxonomy): Bacteria > Pseudomonadati > Pseudomonadota > Gammaproteobacteria > Lysobacterales > Lysobacteraceae > Stenotrophomonas > Stenotrophomonas sp. YJH_SMC_16. Next base: position 229,374 of record NZ_JCAFRH010000005.1, read on the forward strand.
CCAAGGGTGGCAGCGTGGATGCCATGCAGCTGTTCCGCGATTTCGCCGGCCACGAGCCGCAGATCGAACCGCTGCTGGAAAAGCGTGGCCTGACCGGCGCCGGCAACTGATCGCCGCTGCGGCAGCCTGAAACGAAAACCGCCCGGGAAACCGGGCGGTTTTTTGTTGGGTCATCCACGCATGGCGTGGATGCTCTTGCAGATCAGCGTGGCGCCACGTACCCGCCCGGCACGCCTTCCGGCGACAGCACCAGCTGCCACAACTGCGCATGCCGGCAGCGGAAGGTGGCCATCGATCCGGCCAGGTAGAACCGCCACATGCGGCGGAAATGCTCGTCATAACGCGCATCCAGCCGTGGCCATGCCGCTTCCACGTTGCGCCGCCAGGCTTGCAGGGTCAGGTCGTAATCGGTGCCGAAGTTGTGCCAGTCCTCCAGCACGAAACGGCCTTCGAACGCCCGGGTGATCTGCACTGCCGACGGCAGCATCGAGTTGGGGAAGATGTAGCGCGCGATCCACGGATCGGTGCGATGCCGCGAGATGTTGGTGCCGATGGTATGCAGCAGCAGCAGGCCACGCGGCGACAGGCAGCGTTTGGCCACTTCGAAGAAGCTGGCGTAGTTCTTGTCGCCGACGTGCTCGAACATGCCGATCGAGAAAATCGCATCGAACGGTTCGTCCAGTTCCCGGTAGTCCTGCAGGCGGATTTCAATCGGCAACCCCGCGCACAGCTCGCGGGCAAACTCGGCCTGTTCCTGCGAAATGGTCACGCCGACGCCGCTGACGCCGTAGCGCTCGGCAGCGAACTTCAGGGCTTCGCCCCAGCCACAGCCGATGTCCAGCACACGCTGACCCGGGCGCAGCCCCAGCTTGCGGCACACCAGGTCGAGCTTGGCTTCCTGCGCGGTGTCGAGATCGTCGGCATTGCGCCAGTAGCCACAGCTGTAGACCAGGCGCTGGCCGAGCATGGCCTGGTAGAGATCGTTGCCGAGGTCGTAGTGGCGGCGGCCGACTTCGTAGCTGCCCTGCCCCACCTGCAGGTTGAACAGGCGCGCCTTCAGCGCATCGGCCACTTCGCGCCAACCGTGCACCCGTTCGTCCAAGTGCGCCTGCATCAGGTGGACGAGGAATTCATCCAGGACGTTGGCATCCCACCAACCCTCCATGTAGCTCTCGCCGAGGCCGAGCGAGCCTTGGCCCATGACCCGCGCGAAGAAGCGCGGGTCATGCACCTGGATATCCTGTGGCTGGGTACCGCCGATGCGGACCCCGGCTTCCTGCAGCAGGCCGGCGACCCGCTCCTGCAACCTTGTATCCACGCCACCTCCTCGACTGCGGTCAACCGCGTGCGAACAGCTCCACGTAGTCCTTGGCCACGTGCGGCAACAGCACCGCCGCCGGAACATCGGCGGTCTGGGTGCCGTCCGAGTATGGACCCACCTGGTAGGGCGGGAAAACAAAGCGCAGTGCCGTGATCTGCCCCTTGTCGTCGGTCAGCGGCTGGAACTGGCTGAAATTGTCGGCCTGCGGGCCGGTACCGTCGGCGATCATGCGCGATGCATTGCGCAGCGATTCCTGCAGCTGGGCCGGGTCCATGTCCTCGCCGCTGAGCCGCGTGGCCACGCGTTCGCGCAGCTGGTCGGCAACGAAATCACTGATCGCCTTCCAGCCCTTGGCATCGGCCACCAGCTTGTCGGCGCTGAGCATCTGCTGCTGCGCCGGCAGCCACACGAAACGCGCCACCAGCGGCTCGCCGTGGGCGCCACCGGTATAGCGGCTGCCATCGGCACTGACCACCACCAGCTGTGGCGTTTCCAGCAGCTTCTCGAAGCTCAGCGACAGCTCGTAGGGCATGGTCGGCTTGTCATTGCCCAGCCCGTCCAGTGCCTGCTGCAGGTCGCTGCGAGCGCTGGTGGCATAGTCCTGCAGCGCGCGTGCCAGGCCCGGGTAGCGGTCGATGCCGGCCGGGTAGCTGATGCCCACCACTTCGCGTTCGTTGTTCTCGATCACGTCGCGCAGGTCCAGCGGCGCTTCCGTGGCCGGCGTTTCGCCTGCGGCGGTGGTCTCGGCGGCAGGTGCCCCGTCGGCCACCGGTGCCGGTTCGCTCTCACGCTGGCAACCGGCCAGCAACAGCACGCCTACCACGCCGGCCAGCACGCTGCCGTGCAATGGCCGGTTGTTTCCAATCTTCATCGGGATCCCCTGTTCATGTTTGTACATCATCGCCTGCCATGGCTGAAGCGTGGCCCGCTGGCATTCAGCCAACGAGCAGGTCGTGGTACTCCTCATGCCGCTGCAGGAAGGCCTCGGCGTAGGAACACGCCGGCACCACCTTGTACTTCTGCTCACGGGCAAAACGCAGCGCCACACGGGTCAGCTCACCGGCAATGCCCCGGCCGGCGATCGGCTCGGGCACCTCGGTATGCGTGATGACCATGCGCCTGCGTTTGATCTGGTAATCCAGCACCGCCAGCTGTCCGCGCACACGGGCGGTGAAGCGATGGTTGGCCAGGTCGTGTTCGACCTCGTAGGCCAGACCGGGGGGCGTGACCGAAGCCATGGAACTGTCTCCTGCGGCGACTGCGTGGATGGTGCGCAGCCGGGCGCCATGATCGCGTGAAGCCTGAACAGGGGCAAGTCCAGTCCGTTCACGTCAGTTTTCGACCCTCAAGCTGGAGGGCCGGCGGCCGCTATCGCCTGTGGAGGGGTACGGCCAGGCTGGCACGGCCCTTGCGACCGTTGATCATGCGCACCACCGCGGAGGCACCGATGCACCCCAGCGATCCCCATTCCGATACCGACCGCGCCCTGCTGGAGGGCCTGCTGCAACTGGCGGTGGAAGGGCAGACCGAAGACCAGGATTTCCAGCGCATCGGCGAGGAAGTATTCGCCCGCCTGCTGGACACCTACGGCCAGCAGACCGCAGTCTGAACCTGCCGGGGCGGATCGCTGCCGATCCGCCCCGCTCCCGCCATCAACCGCCGCCGAGGCGGAAGGTCGGGTTGGAAAGCTCGCGCAGGAAGTGGGTGAAGATGCTCGGCTGCATAGCCAGCATGAAGATCACGCCGAACGCCGCGCCCGCCAGGTGGGCGCTGTGGTTGATGCGGTCACCGCCGCGCTTGTCCATCCAGATGCTGTAGCCGACGTAGAACGCGGCGTAGACAATGGCCGGCGCCGGGATGAAGAACACCAGGATGATCGACCACGGCTTGATCAGGATGAAGGCGAACAGCACCGCCGACACCGCCCCGGACGCACCCAGGCTGAGATAGTTCGGGTTCTTCTGGTTCTTCAGGTAGCTGGGCAGGATCGAGACCAGCAGCGCACCGATGTAGAACGCCGGGTAGGTCAGGTAGCTGCCGGTCAGCTGCACCATCACGCTCTCGATGAATCCCCCGAAGAAGAACAGGGTGATCATGTTGAAGATCAGGTGCGACCAGTCGGCATGGATGAAGCCATAGGTCACCAGCCGGTCGTACTGGCGGTGACGGTCGATGGCCGGCGGCCACAGGATCAGGCGGTCGGCCAGCTTGCGGTTGTTGAACGCCATCCACGACAGGATGGCGGTGATGGCGATCAACAGCAGATTGACGGGGGTCATGTCAGGCTCAGGCGCTACGGTAGTTGTCGACCATACGATAGCGTTTTGCGTACCAACCGAAGGCCAACGCCGCGACGAAGGCGAAACCGGCGAAGAAGAACATCAGGAATGCCGCCTCGCTCAGGCCGGTACTGGCGATCTTGTGGGTCACCACGTCATTGCGCACGGCTGCATTGGACAGCAGCACCCACAGGTTGCCGATGGTGGTGGTCAGGTTCCAGAAGCTCATGACCACACCCTTCATGGCCTGCGGCGCCTGGCTGTAGGCGAACTCCAGGCCGGTGGCCGAGACCAGCACCTCACCGAAGGTCAGCAGCGCGTACGGCAGCATCTGCCAGAAGATCGACATGGCGTTGCCCCCGTCCATCACCACCTGGATGCCGCCGACCACGATCCAGGCCAGGCCGCTGAAGGCGATACCGGCGGTCATGCGGCGCAGCGCGGTCGGCTCGAAGCCGAAGCGGCGCAGGGCCGGGTACAGCACCAGATTGTTGAACGGGATCAGGATCATCACCAGCAGCGGGTTCAGCGCCTGCATCTGCGAGGCGGTGAACCAGCTCGGCATCTGCATCTGCTGGCCCTGCAGGACCCAGGTCGAGGCCTTCTGGTCGAACAGCGAGAAGAACGGCGTGGTCAGCGCGAAGATCACCAGCACGCGCAGCACCGAGCGCACGCCTTCCACGGCTTCGGCCGGATGCTGGCCACGGGCACGCTCCAGCTGCAGCCAGGTGCCGCCGCCGATGCCCGCCAGGATCGACACCAGCGCCAGGCACAGGCAGATGACGATGCCCAGCGAGCCGACCAGGCTGAACGAGGCTGCTGCCAGCACCAGGCCGAGCACGGCGATCACCAGGCCCGGACGGCCCTGGCCGGTCACGCGCGTGGTCAGTGCGGTACGCACCACGTTGGCGAACGAATGCGGATCCTTCGGCGGCAGCGGCACCAGCACGTAGCGCTTGCGGCCCAGCCAGAACACGAAGGTGGCGATGAACATCAGGATGCCCGGGATACCGAACGCCCACTGCGGGCCCCAGTTCTTCAGCACCAGCGGGATCAGCAGCGAGGCGAACAGCGAGCCGAAGTTGATGATCCAGTAGAAGGCGTCGAAGACGATCTTGGCCAGGTGCTTGTTGCTCTGGTCGAACTGATCACCCATGAACGAGGCCACCAGTGGCTTGATGCCGCCGGCACCGAGCGCGATCAGGCCCAGGCCGAGGAAGAAGCCCTCGCGGCTGTTCTCGAACAACGCCAGGCACAAGTGGCCGGCGCAGTAGACCAGGCTGAACCAGAGAATGGTGTGGTACTTGCCGAAGAACCTGTCGGCCAGCCAGCCTCCGAGCAGCGGGAAGAAATACACGCCGATCATGAAGCTGTGCATGATGTCCTTGGCTTCACCGGCACGGCCTTCCGCAGTGATTTCCTGCAGCAGCAGCGAGGTGATCAGGAACTGCACCAGGATGTTGCGCATCCCGTAGAAACTGAACCGCTCGCAGGCCTCATTGCCGATGATGTACGGGATCTGGCGCGGCATCTTTCCCTGGCCGGCGATGGGGGCAACTGCGTCGTGGCTCATCCTGTAAGGCAATCCTGCAAAGCGAAAGGCGCAAGATTACCGGAAGCAGGGCTTGCGAAGCACGCTGCAGGGCTGCATGACAACGGTGCCCATCCATGGCAGGCAACCGCGCTCCGTGCCGGAAGTCACGGCACCTGCACGACAAAAGCGTAAACTTATCGTTATGCGCCCCCTCGCCCCCGCCCGTCTCCTGCTCAGTTGCCTGGTGCTGCTGATGGCGTTGCAGGTGCAGGCGCGGCCGCAGGCACCGGCCACAACGGCCAGCGAAAGCGAGCCCCGCCAACTGACCGTGGCCGCGCTGGAGCTGCCCAGCCGCGATGATGCGCAATGGAAGTTGCGCCGCGAACAGGTCGCACAGTTGCTGACCGACCTGCAACCGGACGTGATCTCGGTGCAGCAGGTGCTGCAGCAGCAGGGCCGCAACCCGGCCTGCTGGCTCGCCACCCGGCTGCGCTACAGCTGCGACTTCGTTACCGCCGATCCGCCCAGCCAGCCGTTGCGGCATGGCAACGCGATGCTGACCCGGCTGCCGGTCAGCGAGGATGGCGTGACCCTGCTGCACCCACCCGGCACCTTCAGCGCCGCCGGCATGATGCGGCTGAAGCTGGGCGAGGCACTGGTCAACATCTATGTGGCACGGCTGCGCCCGGACCCGGACGAGGCCACCGCCCGCCAGCATCAGACCAGCGACCTGATGACCTGGATCGGCGCCACCGCCGAGGGCATGCCCAGCCTGATCGCCGGCGATTTCTCGGCAACCACCGTCGAGCTCGTGCGCAGCACCCCGGGGTTCCAGCCCGCCCGGCGCAATCCCGGCGGTCGCGTCGAGGCGCCTGCGGCCAGTGGCGGCGGCAGCAGCGGTCATGGCCTGGATGTGCTGTTCCAGGTCAAGCACTTCGGCGGCATCCGCCAGCAGCCGATCCTGCTGCCGGCCGACGGCGACCTGCCCGGCCTGCGCCTGGGCGTGATGGCCACCCTGCGCCTGCAGGGTGATACCGCCGCTACCGAATGACTCCTGCAACAGAAAAGGCCGGGTTTTCCCCGGCCTTCTCCGTTCATCCCATCACCGCGATCAGGCGATCGCTTCCTGGTAACGGCGCTCGACCTCGTTCCAGTCGATGACGTTGAAGAACGCGCCGATATATTCCGGACGGCGGTTCTGGTACTTCAGGTAGTACGCGTGTTCCCACACGTCCAGGCCGAGGATGGGGGTGTTGCCCTCCATCAGCGGGCTGTCCTGGTTACCGGTGCTCTCGACCACGACCTTCTTGTCCGGGGTCACGCTCAGCCAGGCCCAACCGCTGCCGAAACGGGTCAGCGCAGCCTTGGTGAAGGCGTCCTTGAACTTGTCGAAGCCGCCCAGGTCCTTGTCGATGGCCTTGGCCACGTCGCCCACCGGGTTGCCGCCAGCATTCGGAGCCATCACGGTCCAGAACAGCGAGTGGTTGGCATGGCCGCCACCGTTGTTGCGCACCGGACCCTGCAGGTTCTCCGGCAGCGACTTGAGCTTCTTCACCAGTTCTTCGACCGGCAGGTCAGCGTACTCGGTGCCTTCCAGCGCCGCGTTGACGTTGTTGATGTAGGTCTGGTGATGCTTGGTGTGATGGATTTCCATCGTCGCCGCATCGATGTGCGGTTCCAGCGCGTCGTAGGCGTAGGACAGCTTGGGCAGGGTATAGGCCATGATGCATCTCCTGATTGCGAGGGCACCCGACGGTGTCGGGCGTTGCGCGGTGAATGATGGGGACAGACCGCCAGATTACCAAGGGGGATGTAAAGGAAATTGCGTCCTGCCAGTGAGCACGACGGCAATTGTTACGCAGCAGTGACGCGATGCCATCCTCATGCACCGTGCAGCGCACAGGCGCTACAGTGCCTGCACCGCCCTCGCCCGCTCCTTGCCCATGCGCAACCCCCGGCTGCTGATCACCGCCATCGCCCTGCTGCTGCTCGGCCTGGTCGTCAACCATTTCATGCAGCGCCCGCCGGCGCCGCAGTTCGCGCCGGACCTGCAGGGTGCGCCTGCCGCGCGCGCGCCGGCCACCGCCTCGCCCGGCAAGAACAGCGGACTTCCCGCGTTCCTGCCCGCTGAAGCCCGGCAGACCATCGCCCTGATCCAGCGTGGCGGCCCGTTCCCGCACCGCCAGGACGGCAGCACGTTCGGCAACCGCGAGCAGCAGCTGCCGCAGCGCCCGCGCGGCTACTACCGCGAATACACCGTCGATACCCCCGGCGCCCGCACCCGTGGCACGCGCCGCATCGTCACCGGCGGCGATCCGCCGGAGGCGTGGTACTACACCGACGACCACTACGAATCGTTCCGCAGCTTCACCGTACCGGCCCAGGGAGCGCAGTGATGAGCCACGATGATTTCGGCCTCGGCCTGCATGACATCAACAATGCTGGCGTCTACGCCATCGACAGCGACGACATCGGCGCACTGGCCGCAGCGATGCGCGATGCCGGGCTGAAGGTGATCCGCATCGATCTGGAAGGCGTGGGCGACAAGCGCACCCTGCTCGCCCGGCTGGCCGCGCAACTGGATTTCCCGACCGGCTTCGGCGGCAACTGGGATGCGCTGTCGGACAACCTGCGCGACCTGCAGTGGCTGCCGGCCAACGGTTACGCGCTGTTCCTGGCCGACGTGGACACGTTGCGCGCCTCCACGCAGAAGGACTTTGACACCCTGCTGGACGTGATGGACGAAGCCAGCCGCGACTGGGTCGGCCGCGACGTGCCGTTCTGGGTGTTCCTCTCGCAGAGCGCGTGAGGTCACTGCCCTGGTGGATGCCGACCTTGGTCGGCATGCGCTGATGCCTCGGTAGAGGCCGACCTTGGTCGGCGCTTCTGTGCCAACCAAGGTTGGCACCTACCCAAGCGCGAGCCGGCCACTGTGTGGCGCCCCGCCTTGCCTAGCGGCTCCCGTTGTCTTCCTGCAGTTCCTTCTTGAACGGGATGTCCGGCGGCGGTCGCGCCACGGCCGGCTGGTCCTGCATGTTCGGATTGGTCAGGCCGCAGCCACCACCGGCCTGCAGGATCGAGATCACGCAGGAGATCCTCGTACTGGTACCCGGCAATGGAATCTCCATTGCCTTGACTCCCTTGCGCACCCACTCGGCCAGCAGCGATTCCTGCGGGACCCAGTACTTGTCGAACGAAGTGGGCGTGTAGTCGTAAGGCGGTCGCTTCAACCAGGTGCCCGATTGCGCGATGCGTTCCTTGCTCCAGCCATCGTTGGCACCCCCGGGCGCACCGCGCTCGGCACGACCCTCGCCTTCCTGGCCCGGCACACGCACGCTGCCATCGGCATTGAACAGGCCACTGCCCTTGCCGGTGGTGCTGGCCTGGCGGGCACCCTTGTCGGCGCCGTCATGGTTGCGGCTCGATGCACCCCAGTCATCACCCTTGGCGGGCGTGGCCCAGTTGCCCGGATTGGGGGCCGGGCGCGCTCCTGCCTGAGCCGGGGTCGTGCTGGATGCAGCAGGCCGCGCAGTGCTGCTGCTCGCCTGCGTCGCGCTGCCGTTGGCTGCCGGCGCGGGTGTTGCCGCGGGTGCATTCCCACTGGAAGACGAAGGGGCTGCGGCCGGTGCCGAGGCTACTTCGCGCTCGCGCACCTGTACGTCACGACCCGCCGGCGCACGCACCGCCGGATCACGACCGGCAACGGTTGCCATCCGCACCTGCGGATCGACCACCGCCTGCACTTCACGCTCGCGCACCTGCACGTCGCGCTGCGGCACGCGCACCTGCACATCGGCCGTGCGCAGCGGCTGCGACACCGCCGGTGCATCGACCGTACTGACTTCGCGCTCCTGCACCTGGATGTCACGCAGCTGCGGCGTCCGCACCGCGATCTCCGGCGTACGCAGTGCGGTTGGGGTTGGCGGCGCCTGCACCGGCTGCACGCTGCGCTCGCGCACTGCGGGCGTGGTGTCACGCGGCACGATGCTGACCTCGGTGCGCGGCACGCTCACCGGTGGCACCACGAAATCCGTACTGGCCTGCGCTACTTCGGTGGCCTGCACCGGCGAGGGTGGCGGGGCCGCAAGCGGGGCCGGCTCGGCTTCGGCCGGCGGCGACGGCACGCTGGCTGTCGGTGCTGGAGCCGGCGCGGGTGCAGGCGCCGACGCGGCCGCAGGACGTGGATCAGGTGCCGCCGCTGCCCCTGCCTCCTGGCCGGCGGCAACCTGACCCACCGGTGCAGCCGCAGCCGCTTCGGCACCCGGCTGATCGCCACCACCTTCCTGGCTGGCGCGACCGACGAATTCCACCTGCACACGCTCGCCTTCGGCGCCCTCTGCTTCCGGTGCCGTGGTGCGGATCACCGCAACCCACAGCAGCAGCATGAAAAACAGCAGGTGCAGCAGCGCGCTGGCAAACGCCGAGGTCCAGCGCATCCAGCGCTGATCGCGCGGCGCAGCGTCCCAGTCCTGCCAGAACAGCCGTCGCAGCGACTGCCACGGTGACAGCCGGGGCGATTGACCCGGCGGCCCAGGCAGCGGGCGCGGCAGCAATACCGCAATCACTTCGCGGGCGTGGAACGGCCGCGGCAGCGGGCCCAGCGAGCGCAGCCACAGCGCCCAGCCATAGGGCAGGCGCGTAGACTTCTCGAGGACGGCGCGTGGCTGCTGGCGGGCCAGCAGCAGTTCGATGAGTTGCTCGGCCCGGGTCAGAGGCACGCGTCAGCGGTCAGGCGACGTTGCCGCGCGGGATGTACGGCGCGTGGCCGCTGTCGTGGTCGGTCGCGTCGCGCACGGCGGTCACGCCCGGCACGCGGCCCATCAGAGTCTTCTCGATACCCTGCTTGAGCGTCACGTCGGCCATGCCACAGCCCTGGCAGCCACCACCGAAGCGCAGCAGCACCACGCCGTCGGCCGAAACTTCCTGCACGGCCACCTTGCCGCCGTGCGAGGCCAGCTGCGGATTGACTTCGTTCTCCACCACCCAGTGCACGCGCTCGACCAGCGACGCGGCATCGCCGGGGGCCTCGCCCTTGATGCGCGGTGCCTTGATGGTCAGCTGCTGGGTACCGGCGGTGCCGGCGACGATGTCGATCTCGGCGCCGTCGAGCCAGCCGACGCTGCTCGCATCGACGTAGAGGGTGAAGCCATCGCAGTCCACCGCCCACTCGTCACCGAGCAGGTCGGTCGGTTCGGCGAATTCCAGCCGGGCATCGGCGCGCGGGGTACCGGGGTCGACCGCGCTCAGGCGCACGCCCATGCCGGGCACGCCCTCGCGTTCGATCAGCTTGCGGAAATGGGTCTGGGCAGTGTCGGAGATCTGGATCATCAGGCTATTCTAGCCAAGTAAGCGTCAGCCGCTCATTCGGTTTATACACCGTCCGGCGCATTGTTCAGTCAACACGAGGTGGAGATTCCCATGGCCGACCTGATTCCACTGGCCCAGGCCCGTTGCGTGCCGCGCAAAGGCAGCGACCACAAGCTTGGCGAGGCCCGCCTGGCCGAACTGCTGCCGCAGGTTCCCGGCTGGGAGCTGAGCGAGGGCGGGCAGGCCCTGACGCGCACCTTCCGCTTCAAGGATTACTACGCCACCATGGCCTTCGTGAACGCGCTGGCCTGGATCGCCCATCACGAGGACCACCATCCGGACCTGGGCGTGCACTACGACCGCGCGGTCGTGCGCTTCTCCACCCACGATGTGGGCGGCCTGAGCGAGAACGACTTCATCTGCGCGGCAAAGACTTCGGCCCTGACGGAGCAACTGCCATGAACGTACGTTTGCTGAGCCTGTCCCTGATCGCTGCGACCGGCCTGGCCGGCTGTGGCCCGTCCGAACCACCGGCACCACCACCGCCGCCGCCGACCGAAGTGGCCGCGGTGAAGACGCCGCCGCCGCAGTACCCGCTTGAGCTGGCCTGCATGGGCGTGGGCGGCACCAGCACCTTCAAGGTGACCATCGGCGCCGACGGCAAGCCGAGCGAGGTCGCGCTGTTGACCGGGGCCGGCAACCCGCAACTGGACGAACTGGCCAGGACCGCCGTGCAGGGCTGGCAGTTCAAGGCCGCCACCCGCAACGGTGCTGCAGTGCCGGCCACCATCCAGGTACCGGTCAGCTTCAACCCGCCGCAGCCGAAGCCGGACCAGTGCTTCGCCATCGAAGAACGCCTGCGCCGCGGCGGCTGATCGCCCGCGCCCCGACGAGGCCAGCCGACGCCCGCCTCGCCCTCGCCGCCCCGGCCTTGCCCGGGGCGGTTGTCTATTGACCAGGACCGCGTCGGTACATGCTGCAGATTCCTCCCGAAAACATCTGGATCGCACTGGCGGTCACTCTTGCGGCCGGCCTCGCCACCGCCATCGGCAGCCTGCTGGTGCTGTTCTCACGGCGCCCCAACCCGCGCCTGCTGGCATTCGGCCTGGCCTTCGCCGGCGGCGCGATGGTCTATGTGTCGCTGTCGGAGATCCTCAACAAGTCCATTGCTTCGTTCGCGCTGGCCTATGGCGAGCGTACCGGTTTCACCTACGGCACCCTGGCCTTCCTGCTGGGCGTGATCGTGATCGTGCTGATCGACCACTTCATTCCCAACCCGCACGACAGCCTGGACAAGCAGGACCCCGCGTTCCGAGAGAACAGCCGCGAATACCTGAAACGGGTCGCGCTGCTGACCTCGGTCGCGATCACCGCGCACAATTTCCCGGAAGGGCTGGCAACCTTCTTTGCCACGCTGGAAAGCCCATCGGTGGGCATGCCACTGGCCTTCGCCATCGCCATCCACAACATTCCCGAGGGCATCGCGATCGCGGTGCCGGTGTACTTCGCCACCCAGAACAAGTTCTATGCGTTCAGTGCCAGCCTGCTGTCCGGCCTGGCCGAACCGGTGGGCGCGGCGCTGGGCTACTGGTTGTTGTCAGGATCGCTGTCGCACGCCACGTTTGGCTGGGTGTTCGGACTGATCGCCGGCGTGATGGTGTTCCTTGCGCTGGATGAGTTGCTGCCGGCAGCCAAGCGTTATGCCAAGGGCCACGAAACCGTGTATGGCCTGGTGGCCGGCATGGGCACCCTGGCGATCAGCCTGGTGTTGTTCAAGTGGTGAGGGGTTTGCAGCCAACGGGCTGAGCCCCCTCGCGGCTGGTACGTCCTGCAGTATCGAGAGGTCACGGGAGGGGTCGGCTTGCAGGGGGGTCCGCCGCTTGCTCGTGTGAGCTGTCCTGCGCACACGGCAAGACCGGGGTTGGGCGTCCTGCCCAACCCGCCCGAGGCATGCCTCGGGCCCATGCGGCGGACACCCCTGTAAGCCGACCCCTCCCGTGCCCCGTCATTTTTCCGTGCGTGCCAGCCGCGCGATGAAAGAATAAGAAAGCGAAGCCCGCGCTGCGCGCGCGAGTCGAGCGTGGCTCGACTCTACCCGGGCCGCCACGCGGCCCGGGTCTGCTCTTCTTTTGATGTTCCGTTGCTGACGCACACGCGATCTGTCGAAGGGCGGCCCGGATGAGTTGGCGGGGTGGGTGCGGCATGGATGCCGCGGCCAAGCCCCCAAGGATGGGTTCACGGCGTCCCCCGCCAACCCATCCGGACCGACCAAAACCGGAATCCCGCTTTGGAGGCCAGCCGCGAGGGGGCTCCGCCCGTTGGCCGGTCAGCCCCTCGCAGAGGCTACTTCAGCCGGTCCAGCGCCTCAACCAGCTCATCCGCCAGCGGCGCGTTCAGCACGTATGGGCTCTTGCCGTCATCCAGCGCGAACTCCAGCGAAGCCGCGTGCAGGAACAGGCGTTTCAGGCCGATCTGCTCACGAAGCCGCTTGTTGACCGCCGGATCGCCGTATTTGTCGTCACCGGCCACTGGATGCCCCAGATGCTGGGCATGCACGCGGATCTGGTGGGTGCGGCCGGTCTCGATACGCACCTCGCAGTATGAATGGCCGCCACGACGTTCCAGTACCCGGAAGTGGCTGATCGATTCCTTGCCGATCGCATTGACCTGCACATGGCGCTCGCCGCCCTGGCGCAGGCCCACGTGCAACGGCGCGTCAACCGTCATCACGCCGTCGGGCATGCGTCCGGCCAACAGCGTCAGGTAGCGCTTGCGGATGCCGGCACCGTGGTCTTCACGCAGCAGCGCCTGCAGTTCGCTCAGCGCCGACCGCTTCTTGGCCACGATCAACAGGCCCGAGGTGTCGCGATCCAGCCGGTGGACCAGCTCCAGGGTCTGCCCCGGGCGCAGCGCGCGCAGGGTCTCGATGGCGCCGAAGCTGATGCCGCTGCCACCGTGGCTGGCCACGCCGGTGGGCTTGTTCAGGGCCAGCAGGCGGGCGTCCTCGAAGACAATGGCCTGCTCCAGGCGGCGCATGAACGCCTCCGGCGGGCCGGCCTTGTCTCCCTCCTCACTGAGACGGACCGGCGGCACACGCACCTCGTCACCCGCCTCCAGCTTGCGTTCGGCCTTGGCACGGCCGCCATTCACCCGTACCTGGCCGCTGCGCACCAGCTTGTAGACCAGGCTGCGCGGGGCACCCTTCAGCTGGCCAAGCAGGAAGTTGTCCAGGCGCTGGCCGGCGCGGTCGGCGGGAACGGTGATCATGCGCACGGAAGGCTTGTCGCCAGCGGGTTTGGTCGGGTCTTGGGCGGTCATCAGGCTGTTTATTCTGTTACACTCGGGGGGCGAGATAAGGGATTGATTTCGTTGGAAGTTACTCAGGGCCAGAAGCCCAGCTTCCGACGAATCCGGCACAGTGCGCGACCACCGCCCGCGGGGCGGCCATGTTAGCGGCTCACCGGCCTTCCCGGCCATCGCCGGATGCCTGACACGCAACCGTGCTGAACATGTCCCGCGTGGCGCTCCAGCCTGGCTGACAGCTGCCTGCGGCCTGTAACACCCCAAAACCCATAAGAGTGAAGCGCTCCCGCGGCCTGCCGTGGTGTCGTAGCGCTGGAAACCCAAGCCGCCCTCCCCGCGCTTGCGCGAATGGGCGGCGAACCGTGTCCAGAGGCGAAACCCCATGGCGTTCCGCGCGGTAGCCGCTTGCGAGGAACGCAACAATGAAGCGAATGCTGATCAACGCCACGCAGGCTGAAGAGCTGCGTGTTGCCATCGTGGATGGCCAGTCGTTGTATGACATCGACATCGAACAGCCGTCGAAGGAACAGAAGAAGTCCAACATCTACAAGGGCCGGATCTTCCGCATCGAGCCCTCGCTGGAAGCGGCCTTCGTCGAGTACGGTGGTGGCCGCCATGGCTTCCTGCCGCTGAAGGAAATCTCCCGCGACTACTTCCAGGCCGGTGTCGACCACAACAAGGCCGGCATCCGCGAACTGCTGAAGGAAGGCCAGGAGATCGTCGTCCAGGTCGACAAGGAAGAGCGTGGCAACAAGGGCGCTGCCCTGACCACGTTCATCTCGCTGGCCGGCCGCTACATGGTGCTGATGCCGAACTCGCCCAGCGCCGGCGGCGTGTCCCGTCGCATCGAAGGCGAAGACCGTGCCGCCCTGAAGGACGCCCTGGACAAGCTGAACATCCCCGACGACATGGGCGTGATCATCCGTACCGCCGGCGTCGGCCGCGATGCGGAAGAGCTGCAGTGGGATCTGGACTACCTGCTCAACGTCTGGCGTGCCATCGCCGAAGCCGCGCTGAGCAAGCCGGCCCCGTTCCTGATCTACCAGGAATCGCGCCTGATCGTGCGCGCCCTGCGTGACTACCTGCGCGCCGACATCGGCGAGATCCTGGTGGACACCGAGGAGATGTACGAGCACGCCCGCGAGTTCATGCAGCAGGTGATGCCGCAGACCCTGCGCAAGCTCAAGCATTACAAGGACGACATCCCGCTGTTCAACCGCTTCCAGATCGAATCGCAGATCGAAGGCGCCTACGAGCGCAACGTGCGCCTGCCGTCGGGCGGCTCGATCGTGGTCGACCAGACCGAAGCGTTGACCGCCGTCGACGTGAACTCCTCGCGCGCCACCAAGGGCAGCGACATCGAGGACACCGCGTTCCAGACCAACCTGGAAGCGGCCGAAGAAGTGGCCCGCCAGCTGCGCCTGCGTGACCTGGGCGGCCTGGTGGTGATCGACTTCATCGACATGGCCTCCAACAAGCACCAGCGCGAAGTCGAGAACCGCCTCGCCAACGCGCTGAAGTACGACCGCGCGCGCGTTCAGGTCGGCCGCATCTCGCGCTTCGGCCTGCTGGAAATGAGCCGCCAGCGCCTGCGCCCGAGCCTGGGCGAGTCGAGCCAGATCGTCTGCCCGCGTTGCGACGGCCACGGCCGCATGCGCAGCGTCGAGTCGCTGTCGCTGTCGATCATCCGCGTCGCCGAAGAACATGCGATGAAGGAAAACACCGGGCAGGTGCTGGTCCAGGCCCCGGTGGAGATCG
The DNA here is from genome assembly GCF_059367875.1 of Stenotrophomonas sp. YJH_SMC_16. Lineage (NCBI taxonomy): Bacteria > Pseudomonadati > Pseudomonadota > Gammaproteobacteria > Lysobacterales > Lysobacteraceae > Stenotrophomonas > Stenotrophomonas sp. YJH_SMC_16. The sequence goes on from NZ_JCAFRH010000005.1 coordinate 244,876, forward strand.
CGAACTACCTGTTGAACGAAAAGCGCAGCGCCCTGCGCGAGATCGAGCAGCGCCACGAGGCGCCGATCGTGATCGTCGCCGACGAGCAACTGCACACCCCGCACTACACCGTCACCCGCCTGCGCGAGAACGAGCTGGGTGAAGAGAGCAACAAGCCCAGCTACCAGCGCGGCACCCCGCGCAAGTTGCCGGTGCACGCGCTGACCAAGGGCCAGCTGAACATCCCGCCGCCGGCGGTGACCCAGGTCAAGCACACCTCCCCCGCCCCGGTGCGCGAAGAAGTAGAGCCGGCCAAGGCAGCCCCGGCCCCGGTCGCGGTCGCACCGACGGCCCCGGCCCCCAGCGGCGGCGTGATCGGCTGGCTCAAGCGCGTGTTCGGTGGCGAGCCGGCCCCGGCGCCGGCGCCGGCCGCTCCGGCGGCGCGTCAGTCGCAGGACGGTGGCCGCAAGGACCGCAACAAGGATCGCAACAAGGACCGCAAGGACCGTCGCGACGACAATCGTGGCAACGGCAACGCGCTGCAGCAGAAGGACGGCGGCAACCGCAAGGACCGCGGTGAGCAGCGCAAGGATGGCCGCAACGGCAACAACGGCAATGCCCAGCCGCAGCCGCAGCCGCAGCAGGGCAAGCAGAAGGAGCCGCAGCAGAAGGATGGCCAGCAGCAGCCGCAGCAGCAGAACAAGCCGCGCAACGAGCAGCAGGGCCAGAACCAGAACCAGCAGCAGCCGAAGCTGAAGCAGCCCAAGCAGCCGCGTCCGCAGCAGCAGGACGGCGACAAGCCGGCCGAGAAGCCGCAGCGCGGTGCCGCCGATGCACCGGTCGACGCCGTGACCGCGGCAGCAGCAGTGGCCGCCACGGCCGCCGCCGCCAATGGGGTGACCGCACAGGAAGCCACTGCACCGGTCGCCCCGGTGGCCGCCGCTCCGGTGGACGCCGCAGTAGCGGTCGAGACCGGTGCCAACGAGGCCGAGGTGGTTGCGGTTGCCGGTGAAGAGGCCGCAACCGACGCCAATGGCGAGCAGGCAGGCGAAGGCGCGACCCGCCGTCGCCGTGGCCGTCGTGGTGGCCGTCGTCGTCGTCGCGGTGGCGCCGAGAACGCCGCCGGCAGCGACGCTCTGGGTGATGACCAGGACGAGGGTGATGACAGTGATGACGCCGACGGCGCCGAGCCGAACGTCGACAGTACTGCCGGCACTGCGCCGGTCGCTGTTGCGCAGCCGGCCCGTTCGCAGCCGGAGTTCGACTTCGATGACGAAGTCGAGCCGGTCGTTGCCGACGCCTCGAAGCCGGTCCGTGCTGCCGCCGCCGTTGCCGCCGCACCGGTTGCCGTGGTGAGCAGCGCCGTGGTCGAAGCCGCCGCCCCGGTCGTGGCTGAAGTGCAGGCCCCGGCCGAAGCTGCTGCGAAGACCGAAGCGGTGTCCTCGCCGGTGCAGACCAGCATGCTCGATGCCATCGACGCCGCGACCCCGGCCCAGCCGGTAGCCGCTGCCGCGCCGGTGATCGAAGTCATTGCGCCGGTGACCGAAGCACAGCCGGTCGCGGTTGAAGCAGCCCCGGTGGCTGAAGCCGCTCCGGTGATCGAAGCGAAGCCGGCGGCGGTCGAAGCTGCGCCGGTGGTTGAAGCCAAGCCGGAGATCGTCGAAGCCACTCCGGTGGTTGAAGCCAATCCGGAGGCCGTTGAGGCTGCGCCGGTGGTTGAAGCCAAGCCGGTCGTTGAGCCCGTCGTGGCCGCCGAACAGCCGGTCGTTCCGGTGGCGGTGGAAGCCGCGCCGATCGAAGCCGCTGCCCCAGTCGCCGAAGCGGTGGTGACGCCGTCGATCGACCCGGTCGCCGATGGCCATGCCGACGCTGCAGCCCAGGCTGCAGAAGCCAAGGCCGATGAAGAAGACGAAGAGGCCGCCAAGCGCACGCCGCCGGCGAACTGATCGCTCTTTGATCGCATGAAAACGAAACGGCGGGGATCAATGATCCCCGCCGTTTTTGTTTGTGCATCGGGTGCGTGCAGCGCTCTGGAAGAGGCCGACCTTGGTCGGCGCCGTTGTTGGAGCGGACGCGGACACGTCCGTGCCAACCAAGGTTGGCACCTACCGAAGCGTGCTCCGTCAGGGTTTCGGCGCGAACTGCAGACGGGTCCACACGCCGTAGTGGTCCGAGGCCCAGCGACCGCTGTCATCGGGCTGGTCGAACAGCAGCTTGGCCTCACGCGCGACCATCTCGTCCTGCTGGAAGAAGATGTGGTCGATCCGCGAGGGTGCCTGGTAGTAGTGCCGGTTCAATGTACTGACCCCGGCCAGGTCAGTGTTGACGTGCACGCTGCCGTAGCTGTCGCCGTAGTGGCTGCGCAGCTCGCTCAGGTCACCAGCATCCACCAGCGCATTGAAGTCGCCGGCGATCACCACCGGAGCACCGGCCGACGTTGCAGTGATGAAGCGCAGCAGGTCCTCGACCTGGCTGCGGCGGATGCGCTGCCCGCTCTCGTCACTGCGCTCGTTGAGGTGCGTGGCATAGACGTTCACCGGCGTGCCATCGACGTCGATGCGCAGGTGAGCAACCGTGCGGTAGTCGTCCAACGGCTGCAGCAGATGATCCCCCTGGGCGAGAATCGGCCGCCGCGTCAGCAGCGCATTGCCGTAGCGCTTGGGCGCCCCAACCGGATCGGTGGACACGAACACGTACCTGTAGCCGAGTTGGCTGGCCAGCCATTGCGCCTGGTTGCGCACGTTGCGGCGCTGGATCACCTCCTGCAGGGCAACCGCATCCGGCTGCAGGCGCTTGAGTTCGGCCAGAATGGTGCGGCGCCGGCTCGGCCAGTCTTCGCGGTCATGATGCAGGTTGAAGGTGACCATGCTCATGCCCGGCGCGCTGGCAACGTCGGGCGCCGCGGTCGTGGCAGCCGGTTCGGCCGCCATCAACACGCCCGGCAATGTCAATGCAATGGCCAGCCCCAGGGCACGCACCGATGTGCGCACCCTCGCCCCCTGCTGCTTCATCGTTACTGTCCCTTGCGCTCGGCGCGGCGCACCGCGCTCGGCACTTCGATCTCGATCCGCGCCGGCAGCTGGTGCACGTGCAGTTCCTTGTTGATCCACTCGGCGGCTTCGCCGTTGACCGTCACCTCGCCCGGATCACCCGCGTACGGCCATGGCAGCACCACGCCCCCCACCGGCGGCACCAGGCCCGGCTGCACCTCCAGCACCAGCTGCTTGTCGCTGCGCTGCAGGCGGTAATTGAGCTGGCCCTGTGGCGTACGCAGGCCCTGCACCGCGACACCCTCACCCTGCAGCCACGCGCTCGGTACGCCGGCGGCCAGCACCAGCGCATCGTCCATGTCACGGTTGTAGGCGAACATGTCCAAGGCCGAGCGCACGAAGTCCGAGGCCACCCAGGCATGCGGCAGGTCACCGACGAAGAACGGCTTGCGCGGCGTGCGCGAGACCACTTCGGCCCACTGGTTCCAGGCCTGCGGTGCGCGGTCCTTGAAGAAGAACTCGGTGGCCTGCCAGGCGCGGTCGCGCCAGCCCAGGCGCACGAACGCGGCCACGTTGCGCCATTCGTACGGGGTGTAGTCCTTCCACTCGCGCTTGCCATCGCGCCGCGCGACGAACTCGTTCCAGTAGCGTTCGAAGGTCGCCTCCAGCGCCTGCTGCGGCAGCCTGCCCTGCTCGCCGCCCGGGGCCAGTGCGATGGTGGTCGACGTCGCGTCGAAGTCACCCAGCTCGGCCGAGCCCGGCAGGTAGTCGATGCTGTGCTGCTGCATCGCCGACAACAGCGAGGCCTGCAGGTCATCCCTGAACTGATCGCGCGATTCGGCAATCTGCATCGCCTCGACCTTACCCAGCTGGGTCGCCAGCAGCGCCGCGTCCTTGTAGCCGCGCAACGCCCAGAAGTTGTCCCAGTACGAGTGCATCGGCTTGGCCGAATAGCCTTCGTGGCTGATCGAGGCCGGCATCATCCCGTAGAACGCCGGGTTGCGCGCGCGGTTCTCTTCGGTGCGCTCGCTGGCGCGCAGCTGCTCCATGTAGCTGTAAGCGCCCTGCACGTGCGGCCACATCAGCTCGGTGAAGGTGCTGTCGCCGGTGTAACGCCCGTACTCGGCGATGCTGTAGATCAGCTCGCCATGGCTGTCGTTCTCCGGCACCGGATCACTGCCGCGCGCATCGACGCAGCACGGCACCTTGCCGTTCTCGAACTGGTACGGCGCATACCAGTTGATGTAGTCACGCACCGCATCGCTGCGGCCCATGCGCAGCAGGCCCTCGGAAATCATCGCGCCATCTCGGATCCAGCTGCGCGCATACGAACGCGTGCCCGGCTGCAGCCGCGGCCCGACCCGCGAGATCAGCATGTGCGCGACCGCCGTGCGCAGGGTGTCGACCAGCGGTTGGCCTGCAGCGGGCACCTGCAGCGAGACCACGCCCAGCTTCTTGCGCCATTGTTCGGCCACCTGCGCCTGCGCCTTGGCCACGTCCAGCGCCTGCGGCGCCCAGCCACCGGTCTGTGGCAGCACCACCGCCACCTCGCGGCTCTGGCCAGGCTCGAGCTTGATCGTATAGATCAACGCGCCCGACGCCATGCCGGTGCTGTCCTTCACCGCGGTCTCAGCCGGGTACTTGCCGTCCGCCAGGTGCATCGCATCGAGCTTGCCATCGAACGTACTGGCAAAGCGCGCGTCCGGCACCTGCAGCGGATAGAGGCGCGGCTCGCCGTTGACCCGCACCAGCTGCTCGCCGACATCCAGTGCATCGATGCGGCTGAAGCCACCGACGGTGTTGAGGAACTGCGTGGGCGGATTGACCTGCCACGGACGGATCGCCAGTGCCAAGGTGTATTCGTGTGCGACCTTGTCCGGATTGCTCAGCCGGTAGCGGCCGATCAGCTGCGCGCGCTCCGGCGTGCCCTGCACGAAGCCGGTCACCGCCAGGCCAACCTTTTCATGCACCCAATCGACGTTGGCGATCGGCAGGTAATGATCCTGCAGCGACTGGGTGATCGCCACCTTCGACCAGTCCAGCAGCTTGCCATCGAGGCGGATGAACGGTTCGATGCTGAAGCTGCCCTTGGCCGGCTCCAGTGCGCCGTCCTCGCTGATCAGCGCCTGTTCCTGGCCGCCATCGAGGCCGAGCAGGGTCCAGTACGGCTGCTCACCCACATAAGCACGTGGCAGCGAGCCGCGTGGCAGGTCGGCGGCGACCGAGGAGAGAAAAGCGTTCGGGGTGGCGGCAAAGGCCAGCGGCTTGAGCGTGATGTCACGGATGCCATAGCGCCAGTTCGGCCCGTCCCGCAGATCGAAGCGCACGTAGCGCGCATCGGTGTCCGGCAGCGCCAGCCAGTCGCGGCCACCGGCACCACTGGTCACTTCACGCACGGTACGCCAGTCACGGCCATCCTCGGAAGTGCGCACGGTATAGCGGCGGGCTTCCAGATTCGGCAGCCAGTCGATCACCGCACCGCCGATCTCGCGGCTCTTGTGCAGGTCCAGGCTGATGGTCTGCTGCTTGACGCCACCACTGATCCAGAACGTATCGCTCTTGCCGTCGATCATGCGGTCCTGCAGCGCGGTGGCGGTATCGGCAATCACCGATGGCACCAGCGCCGAATCATCCTGAGCTGGCAGGCCCTGCAGGGTCAGCTTGTCGAAGCACACCGTGCCGCGGCCGCCGACCTTGCTGTAGATCGTGAACTCGACCGCAGCACTGCGTGCCATCTCCTTCTCGGGCGAGGGACCCCACGCCTTGTCGATCTGGCGGCGGCGGTACTCGACCGGCGTCCACGCCCTGGGGAAGCTGTAGCCGGGCCGGTTGACCCACCAGACGTTGTCGCCACTGGTATCGATCAGCTTGAACTGCAGGTCGTTGCCCGGCGAATCACCGCGCAGCTGGAAACCGAAGCGGTAATTGACCGGGTATTCGATGTTCAGCGCGCGACGGATGCCGACGTAGCCGGAGACATCGTGGAAGTCATAGTCCAGGCACAGCGCGCGGCCACCACCGGCGCCGCTGACCGGCCGTAGCGAACCGCTGACCTGGTCGGACAGCACCAGCTTCCAGGCCGCGATGTCGTCGAAGTCGTCCAGCACCTTCGGTGCCGGCAGCGCCGGGGGTGCGGCGATCGCCAGGGAGGTCCACAACAGGCCCAGTCCAACAGCGATCGCTCGCTTCATCCCTTGACGCTCCCCAGCAACAGACCTTGGATGTAGTACCGCTGCAGCACCAGGAACAGCGCCAGCACCGGGACCACGGTGACCACCGCGCCGGCCATCATCATTTCCACGTCCATGATGTGCTCGCGCGAGAGGGTGGCCAGCGCCACCGGCAAAGTGTAGTGCTCCTGATCGGTCAACACGATCAACGGCCACATGAAATCGTTCCATGCCCCCATGAAGGTGAAGATCGCCAGGGTCACCAGCACGGGCTTGAGCATCGGCAGCACGATCTGGAAGAAGATGCGCAGCTCCCCTGCCCCGTCGATGCGGGCCGCTTCCAGCAGCTCGTCCGGAATCGAACGCGCGTACTGCCGCACCAGGAAGATGCCGAACACGCTGGCCAGCGCCGGCACGATCACGCCGCCGAAGCTGTTGACCAGGCCCAGCTGCTTCATCAGCAGGAACAGCGGCAGCATCGCCACCTGCGCCGGAATCACCAGCGCCGCCATCAGCACCTGGAACAGGCGCTCGCGGCCGACGAAGTTCAGCTTGGCGAAGGCATAGCCGGCCATCGTGTTGAGCAGCAGCGAACCCAGCGTGATACCGACCGACACCAGCAGGCTGTTGGCGAAGTTGCCGCCCATGCCGGTGCGCGCGAACAACTCATGGTAGTTGCGCGTGGTGATGCTCGATGGCAGCAGCGGCGGCGGGAAGTGGGTCGCCTCGCCCTGCGGCATGAACGAGACCGAGAGCATCCACAGCAGCGGCGCCAGGCTGACCAGGGCCAGCACCAGCAACGCACCATTGATCAACCACGGGTACCAGCGCGACTGGCCGATTTCACGACTCATACCAACTGCCTCTTGCGGCCGAAACGCAGCATCACGGTGGTCACCGCCAGGATGATCAGGAACAGCAGGAACGCCACTGCGGAGGCGCGCCCCAGGTTCCACCACTTGAAGCCTTCCTCGAACATGAAATACAGCACGCTGACGGTGCTCTGCAGTGGGTCGCCGCGGGTCATCACGTACGGTTCGGCGAACAGCTGGAAGTAGCCCGACACGGTGATCACGCCGACCACCAGCAGCACCGGGCCGAGCATCGGCAGGGTGATGTGCAGGAACTGCTTCCAGCGCGAAGCACCGTCGATACGGGCCGCCTCGTACAGATCATGCGGGATGGCCTGCAGGCCGGCCAGGAAGATCACCATGTTGTAGCCGAAGTTCTTCCACACCGCGAACAGCATGATGGTCGGCATCGCCCAGTTGGGATCGCCCAGCCAGTCGATCGGACTGATGCCCAGATGGCCCAGGCCGTAGTTCACCAGGCCGTAGCTGGTATGGAACAGGTAGCGCCAGATCACCGCCACCGCCACCAGCGTGGTCACCACCGGCGCGAACAGGGCGGTGCGGAACAGCGCCTTGAAGCGTGCGGCCGGTGCATTCAGCAGCATCGCCGCACCCAGCGACACGCCAATCGACAACGGCACGCCGATCAACACGAAGTAGGTGGTGTTCCACAGCGACTTCCAGAACATCGGCGTCTGCAGCAGATCGATGTAATTGCCGAGGCCGACGAACCGCAGGTTGCTGCTGTCAGCCAGTGCATAGAGGTCGAAGTCGGTCACGCTCAGCGCCAGCGCCGAGGCGACCGGCAGGCCGAAGAACATGCCCAGCACGATCAGCGAGGGACCGGCGAAAATCCAGCCGGCAAGCGAAGTACGTTTCATTGCGCGCTCCCGGCGGCCACGGCACTGCTCGATTGCGGCGACGGCACGCGCTGCTGCAGGCGTTGTTGTTCATGCATCCAGCGGCGCTTGGCCAGCACCTTGTCCACGCGCTGGTCCAGCTCTTCCACGGCCTTGTCCTGCGCCAGGCCACCACGCACCACCTTCTCGGTGACGATGCGCATTTCCTGCACGATGCGCTCCCACTCAAGCACCTTCGGCGTCGGCTTGACCCGCTCCAGCTGGTCACGGAACGCAGCGGCCAGAGGATCATTGGCCAGCGACGGTGCGTTCCAGGTACTGCGACGCGGCGGCAGGTCGCCGATGATGGAATGGAAGCGGGCCTGGATTTCCGGGCGCGACAGGAACTCGATCAGCCTCCAGGAGGCTTCCTTCTGCTGCGACTTGCGGAAGATCACCAGGCTGGTGCCACCGGCAATACCGGCGCCCGGACCGTCCGGACCCGGCAACGCGGCCGTGCCCCACTGCCCTTCCAGCTCCTTGGGCTGCAGCTTCTTGAACTCGCGGATGTTCCAGGGGCCGGAGATGTAGAACACATTGAAGCCACGGAAAAACTCGTCCCAGACGTTGGAGATCTGCGTCTCGGACATCTTCGGCGCCCAGCCCTGCTCAAACATGTTGGCGTAGAAGGCCAGCGTGCGGCGGAACCCCGGGCTGGCGAAATTGCCGCGGGTGTCATCGTCGCGCAGCAGCGGATCGGGCTGCTGCAGCGCCAGCGACAGCTGCTGCTCGAACTCGTTGATCGGCATCAGCACCGCATAGCGGTTCGGGCCCTGCATGCGCTTGATCGCCGCCATCTGTTCGTCCCACTCCTGCCACGTGCGCGGCGGGTGGTCGTAACCGGCCTTGGCCAGCAGATCCTTGCGGTAGAAGATCAGGCGCGTATCGACATACCACGGCACGCCCACCAGCTCGCCGTGGATCACATTGGTATCCCAGATGCCTTGGAAGTAGTCCTTCGGGTCGACCACAGCCGAGCGCTGCACGAACGGCTGCAGCGGGGTCAGCGCATCCAGCTCGGCGAACTCCGGCACCCAGGTGTTGCCCAGCTGGCACACGTCCGGCAGGCCGTCGGCGGCGAACGCGGTCAGCAGCTTCTCGTGCGCGGCCGTCCACGGGATGTTCTGCACATCCACCTTGATGCCCGGATTCTCGGCCTCGAACTCATGGATCAGCTCGCTGACCACCTCCGCCTCGCGGCCCATCGCCCAGAAACGTACGGTGGTGGTGCCCGGATCGGTACGGGCGCAGCCGGCCACGGCCAATGCGGCCAGGGCAGGCAGCGCCCAGCGGCGCAGGCGGTCGATCCAGTTCGGCATCGGGTTACTTGCCCTGGCCTGTGGTGCGGTTGGCATTGTTCTTCTGTTCCTGCGCGGCAGCCGCGCGTGATTCGGCGATACCCACCGCGCGTGCCGCCGCGGCCTTTTCGTCTTTCTGCAGTTCCAGCGGCTGGAACGAACCTTCCGGTGCCAGCCAGCCACCACTGAACCCGGCCCGTTCCAGGCCCTTGCGGATGTACGGGTTCTTCTTCATGACTTCCCAGACGAAGTCATCGCGGTAGTTGGCGATCATGGTCAGGATCGGGCCCTGATCGATGGCGATGTAATCGCTGGCGACCCAGCCGCGATCCGGCACCAGGCGGCCGGTCTTGATCGGGATGTCGTAGTTGAAGCTGGGGTTGAATGAATCCAGGAAGCCGTAGCTGGAGTAGATGTAATCGCCAAAGCGCTTGTGCATCTCCAGCGTGGCCGGAATCACCTGCTCCGGCGCGAACACCACCGACGCGATCGCAGCGGTGGGAGCGATGGTGCCGTCATCGAAGTTCTCGCGCAGGCCGGCGCCGCGCGAGGAGTAATGGCGGAACTGGCGCTGCTCGCCGCGATAGTCCTGGGTGGTGTTCTGTGGTCCATCACTGGCGGTCAGGCCCCACACATTCTCGCCATACTCCTTCCACTGCATCGGGTTGGCGATGGCGTACTCGCGCTGGGCCAGTGCGGCCGAGCGGCTGTTGAGGAAGTAGGTGCTGCCGCGCTCGCGCATGTACGCATCCTGGATATCGCGGAAGTCGATCCAGACGTGGCTGTACTGGTGGCCGAACAGCGGGCCGAAGGACAGGTATTCCTGGCCCTGGTAGACGCCCCAGTCGTTGTCATAGGTACGCGTCCACACCGTCCACGCATCCGGGCTGACCGGGTGCGTCGGCGAGCCCAGGGCAAGGATGTAGACCATCATCGCCTCGTTGTAGCCCATCCAGTCGTGGTCGATGAAGCCGCTCTCGGGGAACCAGCCCATCGAGATCAGCGGTGCACGCTGCTGCAGCCACGGCCAGTCGACCTTCTTGTACAACGTGTCGGCGATCTGGCGGATCTCCTTCTCACGCGGATCGTCGCCGTCGTAGTACGACTGCGCGAACAGCACGCCCATCATCAGCAGCGCGGTATCCACCGAGGACAGCTCAACCCAGCTGTCGTAGCGACGCCCTTCCTGCATGTCCAGGAAGTGGTAGTAGAAGCCCTTGTAGCCGGCCTTGCCGGTGCGCTGCGGGCCCATCGGCACGTCGCGGAAGAACTTCAGCGTGGTCAGGGTGCGGTCGATCGCCTGGTTGCGGCTGACCCAGCCGTTCTCGATGCCGATCGGGTACGCGGTCAGTGCGAAGCCGACCGAGGCGATGCTGGCGAACGGCCGCGACGGATAGCGGTCCGGGGTCAGGCCATTGATCTCGTTGGTGGTATCCCAGAAGAACTGGAAGGTACGACGCTCGATGTCATCGAACAACGGCGGCAGCACCGGCTTCATCGGCCGCGGCGGTGCGTCGGCCTCGATCAGGATCACCGGCGGCCGCGGCTTGGCAGGTTCCTGCTGGGCCGGCTGGCAGGCGGCCACGGCCAGGCTCAACGCTGCGGCGGACAACAGATGGCGTGCCTGCATGGCGCGATTTCTCCGGTGGTCTGATCGATGGGAAAGCATACCGTCCAATGATCTGAAATCGTTTACAAGATGCGTTCTGAAAAAACCACGAAAAACGTGGTTTGACACCGCGATCATTGCCCATGCCGCTGCCCCCTGGCCGACAGCGGCATGGGCAATGGACCGGCGCGGGGCCGGCCATTGCCGTTTTCAAGCAGCCGATGCCGCCGGCGGAACGGCGGCATCGGGTCGTGCATCTACATCCGGGCTTAGAAGCGGAAGCCCACTTCGGCCTTGATCTGGCGCGGCGTACCGACGATGTCGCCGGTCTCGTTGTAGCTCGCGGTCAACTTGCCATTCTTGTAGTAGTTGTAGTTCGAGAAATTGTCGAAGTTGAACACGTTGATGATGTCGATACGCGCATACAGCTCGGTATCGCCCGGCATCTTGAACGTCTTCGTCGCCTGCAGGTCGACCGAGCGATAACCGAAGATCTTGCCACCCAGCAGGAACTTGCCGTTGCCACCCGGAACCGCCGCCATCGGGGTCGGCAGGTCGAAGCCATTGGCCTGCGGCACGCCGTACCAGTCGTTGATCGCGGTCGGGGTGGCCAGGGTAATCTTGCCACCGAAGGTGATGCCCCAGAAGCCCGCATACGAACCGGTCACCACCAGGCGGTGACGCGGCGCGCCGTTGGAGCGGATGGTCGGATAATCACCGATCACGCCACGGTCGAACGCGTAGTGCTCGTTGATGTCACGGTTGTGGCGGGCGGTGGTCCAGGTATAGGCGATGGAGGTGCCCCAGCCGCTTTCTTGGGTGAACGGCTTCTGCGCCGACAACAGGATCTGGGTAGCACGGGTCTTGATGCCCTGCTGGCCGATGATCAGGCTGCCGAAGCCCGGCACGTTGCAGCTCCACGCCTGGCCCAGACCGGCTTCGGTGCCACCGCACAGACGCGGATCGTCGAAGAAGTTGCCGGTCGGGTAGCGATTACCCAGGGTGAAGGCGAAGCCGTCATAGGTGAGCGTGCGCGAGATGGTGGCGTCGGTCAGCCAGTCGCCGATCTGATTGCTCATGCCCAGGCTGAACTGGTCAGCGTAGGGGACCTTCAGATTGTTGTTCAGCAGGTCGACTTCCAGGCCGGCATTGCTGGTCGAACCGACCAGGCTCTGGAGGTTGCCGATACCGTTGAGCAGATTCGGGTTCCAGTCATAGCACGCGGCGTTGCCCTGGAAGCACTGACCGGTTGCCGGATTGCGGAAGTAGATCGTCGGCTGCGGCAGGGCCAGCTTGGTGGTTTCCAGCTGCAGGTAGTCGAACAGGTCGCGGTCGTAGGAACGACCGGCACCGCCGTGGATCACGTGCTGCTCGTCGGCATTGATGTCATACGAGAAACCCAGACGCGGCTGCCAGGCATTCTTGAATGCCTTGCGGTTGTGGCCGTTGCTGATGTAATCGTTGATGTTCAGGCCGCTCAGCGCCAGCGTGTCGGCGTAGCTCTGGCCAGCGGCGGCACGCGGATCCTGCGCGAACAGCGCATTGACCACTTCCGGCGGGGTCACGAAGTCCAGATAGGACGGGTTCTTCTCGTAGTCCCAGCGCAGGCCGAGGTTCAGCTGCAGATGGTCGTTGACCTGCCAGTCATCCTGGATGAACAGACCGATCTGCTTCACCTTCGAGCGCACTTCGCCAGACACGCCGGACACGCCGGTGACCGGCTTCACGAACTGTGCCTTGTACGGGATGCTGTCCGGGAAGGTCGGGTTGTCGATGGTGTAGTAGAACTGCGGATTGATCTGCGCCGCATCGGAGGCGTACAGGTCGATCTGCTTGTACTTGGCACCCATCTTGATGGTGTGGTCGCCCGCCCACTCGATGCCATCCAGGGTCAGGTTGTCTTCGATCGACCAGCCCTTCTGGCCCTTCACCTGCGACGACATTGCCGAGGAACCACCGATCGAGACGATGGCGCGCTCCTCGCTCTTGCCGTCCGGCGCGGTGTAGTTGAAACCGTTGCCCATGCTCAGCGGCTTGGGATTGTTGAACGAGTCCTCGTGGGTAACCATCAGCTCGTTGTAGTAACGCTCACCGCTGTGGTTCCAGCGCAGCGCGTAACGACGGTCAGTGTTCTTGGTTTCCTTGCCGTGCATCGGCGCGGTCTGGTCCGAGAACTGCTGCTGGGTTTCATCACGGTCCTGGAAGGTCAGTTCCAGGCGATCGTTGTCGGTCGGCTCGAAGTCGACCTTGGCGAAGATCAGGTCCTGCTGGAACGGCTGGCTGGCCGGGCCCAGGCCGGCCTGGGCATCAGCCGGGACGCGGTTGGCCTTGTTGGTCACCGCACCATGCGGTGCGATGGTCACCGGCAGATCGAAGCGCTTGGCTTCATAGGTCACGAAGAAGTGGGCCTTGTCCTTGACGATCGGGCCGCCCAGGGCGAAGCCGTATTCCTTCTCGGCCGAATCCTCCTTGCCCTTGCCCGGCTGACGCTCGGCCGGGGTCATCGCGCGCATGCTGTCGTTGGTATAACGGTAGAAGGTTTCACCCTTGAACTCGTTGGTACCCGACTTGGTCGCGGCCGTGACCGCTGCACTGGACACCTGGCCGTACTCGGCCTTGTAGTTGCCGGTGATGACCTTGTACTCGCCGATGGCCAGCTGCGGGAACGGGTTACCGGCACTGCCGGACTGACCGGCCACGCCGCCGCCCTTGACGTAGCTCTTCTGGCCCACGCCGTCGATGTAGACGTTGGTGCCGTCGGAGTTGGTCGCGCCGCCACGCAGCGAAGTATTGCCCTTGGCATCGCGGGTGAAGATCATGCCCGGCACCGCGTCGGCGAACTCCAGGAAGTTGCGCGAGACCTGCGGGGTGGTCTGGATCTGCTGCAGGCTGACGGTCTTGCCGACTTCGGACGTGCGCACTTCCTGCAGCAGGGTCGGCGCGACGACGTTGACGGTGTCCAGGTTGGTGGCCGCGGTCGAACCCGGGGTGCTGCTGGCAGCGCCGGCAAAGTTCAGCGTCGCGGTCGAGGCCACGGTGACGGTGACCTTCTGCGACTGGCCGTTGGCGACCACGTCGTAGGTGCCTGGGTCCAGGCCCATCAGCGAGTAGCTGCCGTCGGCGCGGACGGTGCCGCGACGGACGGTGCCGGTGGCGACGTTGGTGGCGGTCACTTCGGCGCCGGCCTGGGCGCCGGATACCTGGCCGCGCAGGCTGGCATTGGCCGACTGCGCCATGACGTTCGGAGCGGCGGCCAGCATCAGGCAGCTGACCAGTGCGGTGCTCAGCAGCCGGCGTGCCGGCGTGCGGAAGGTGGTGTGCATCATCAACTCAATCTCCGGGTGGCGGTAACCGCTCGCGCGGTCCCTGCGATCAATCAAAAAAGAAGGAACGCCTCTGGCTTCAACGGCCCGATGGCGGAGTGGTGGAATCGCGAACTATCAAGCGGGGAACCAGGGTCTGCTTGTCCCCTGTCCCGTCCGTGGAGGTGCCGTCCATCAACTGCAGCAGGCGCGTCATGGCCCGGTCGCCGAGCTCGGCGATGCTGACCTGCATGGTGGTCAGCGACGGGTGGACGAAACGCGCCAGTGGAATATCATCGAAACCCGCCAGGGCCACATCGGCCGGGACACGGACCCCTGCCTGCGTGAACGCATACAGGCAGCCCAGCGCCATCATGTCGTTGGCGGCGAACACGGCATCAGGCAGCGCTCCGGCTGCCAGCAACTCCTGACCGGCGCGATGGCCGGAAGCTTCGTCGAAATCACCGGGCAGCTCGATGCCTTCGGCGCCACCGCCAAAAGCCGCCAGCGCGTCACGGAAGCCGCGCAGGCGCTCGCGCGCGTCGAAGTTGAGATCCGGGCCAGAAATGAAAGCGATGCGACGGTGGCCAGCGTCAAGCAGATGACGGGTCATCGCCATCGCACCGGCGTGGTCGTCGATGCTCAGCACCGGGTGGTCCTGCCCGGGAAGATAGGTGTTGATCAACACCGTCGGCAACGACTGCGGCAGGTTGTCGGTCAGGAAGCCCGGGCTCTCGGCATAGGGCGAGAGCACCAGCAGGCCGTCGACGCGGCCGCGCATGGCGCGCAGGGCCGCACCCTGCTGCTCCTGGTCACCGTGGTAGCTGGACACCAGCAGGTGCTGGCGGCGGCTACGGGCGACATTGTCGATGCCACGCATCAGCTCGGAGAAGAATTCGCCGTACAGGTCCGGCAACACCACGCCCACCGTATTGGTGCGGCGGCTGCTCAGGCTGCGGGCGGCGGCGTGCGGGGTGTAACGCAGCCGTGCGGCGACCTCCAGCACAAGCTGGCGGACCGGTTCGGCGACATTTTCATGCCCGTTGAGCGCGCGGGAAACCGTGGCCACGGAGACCCGGGCTTCGCGTGCGACGTCTTTGATTGTGATAGCTGCCTTGTTCACGAAGCCGCCCTCCACGGCTTGGACCTACCAGCATTGGCGCGGAATGTAAGCGTTTCCATCTGGGCTTGTAAACAGTCCGTTAGGCGAATGTCCCGAAATGGACATGGAAATCTGTCTGCAGCGAGCCCCCGCGGGGACCCGCCAGGACAGCGTGGGACAAAGGCTCAGCCCTGTTCTGACGGGGTCTGCGCGCGGATGGACAACGCGTGGATGTCGGTCTCCATCATCGCCCCCAGCGCGGCGTACACCGCGCGATGCCGGGCCAGCGGGCCCAGTCCGGCAAAGCGTTCACTCACCACATGCACGTTGAAATGGCCGCGGCCATCGCGCGCACCGGCATGGCCTGCGTGGCGATGGCTGTCGTCTTCGATCTCGAGCACGCTCGGCGCCAGGGCATGCTGCAGCGCATCACGCATTCGCGAGATCCGTTCCGCGCTCACGGCAACACCTTGCGAAACGGTCGCACCTGCACGCGGGTGTAGACGCCGGCGGCCACGTACGGGTCGGCGTCGGCCCAGGCCTGGGCCTGCAGCAGCGACTCGAACTGCGCGATCACCACCGAGCCGCTGTAACCGGCCGGGCCCGGGTCTTCACTGTCCACCGCCGGGCACGGGCCGGCCAGCAGCAGGCGTCCCTCGTCGCGCAGCGCGTGCAACCGCGCCAGGTGTTCCGGCCGCGCCTGCAGCCGCTGCGCCAGCACATCCTGGCCGTCATACCCTTCGATCACATACCACACCGGCATTTCCTCGCTTGCGTTGTCGGGTCCGCAGATTCTAGCCAATGCGACCCCTGCCCCGGCCCGGCTGGACACTGGCGCAACAAAGGCTTACCCTAGACTCCATTGCACGTGGCTGGATGCAGCAGCCCGTCGGTTTTTGCGGCCAACGCAGCCCCCGACGACCGTCCCGCTGCTTCAAACCGGTCCACCTGGCCGGGCCACGTAGACGACCTCCCCGTAGTTCCGTCGCCGCCGTTTCGTGCGGCGCGTCCTGCTGTTTGATATGTGTGGAATCGCGCCGATCCCGGCGTGTCTGGTGCCCTGGGGCTCCGTGGCGTTGGCCCGGCGAACCCGGTGCCGCGACTGGTCCGTTGCAATCCTGATGTCCATTAGATGACTTCCGAACTCGCGCTCGACGCGAACCCGCCAACCCGGCCGCCCGCCCCACAGCAGCAGGAAATGCCGCTGGCCGTGGTGCATGGGCAACCGGTCCTGCAGATTCCGCAGGACCTGTACATTCCGCCGGACGCGCTGGAAGTCATCCTGGATGCCTTCGAAGGCCCGCTGGACCTGCTGCTGTACCTGATCCGCCGCCAGAACCTGGATGTCCTGGACATTCCGGTAGCCGAGATCACCCGGCAGTACGTGGAATACATCACCGTGATGCGCGAGCTGCGCTTCGAGCTGGCCGCCGAGTACCTGGTGATGGCAGCGATCCTGGCCGAGGTGAAGTCGCGCATGCTGCTGCCGCGCCCGGTCAGCGAGGAAGGCGATGAAGCCGACCCGCGCGCCGAACTGGTGCGCCGGCTGCAGGAGTACGAACGTTTCAAGCAGGCCGCCGAGGACATCGATGCCCTGCCCCGCCAGGACCGCGACACTACGGTGGCGCACGCCTTCATGCCCGAACGCGCCACGGTGAAGCTGCCGCCGCCGGTGGACCTGAAGGAGATGCTGCTGGCCCTGCACGACGTGCTCAAGCGCGCCGAGCTGTTCAGCGGTCACGCCATCAAGCGTGAGGCACTGAGCGTGCGGCAACGCATGGGCGAAGTGCTGGGACGCCTGGAAGATGGCAAGTTCTATCGTTTTGAAGGGCTGTTCACGGCCGAAGAAGGCAAGCTGGGCGTGCTGGTCACGTTCCTGGCGGTGCTGGAACTGGCCAAGGAACAGCTGCTGGACATCGTCCAGGAAGAACCACTGGCGCCGATCTACGTGAAATCGCTGGCCGCCGGCAACACCAATGCCCCGCTGCAGTTCAGCAGCGAGTTCGACGACAACGACGCCGCCAATGCAGACGAGTGAGCGCTGACTGCCGATGGATCAACTGCTGATCAACCGCATTGTCGAGGGTGCCTTGCTGGCCTCCAGTCAGCCGCTCACCCTGGCCCAGCTGAAGGACCTGTTCCCGGAAGAGGAACCGGCACCGCCGGGCAGCATCGAACGCGCGCTGGAACGCCTGCGCGAAGCCTGCGAAGGCCGCGGCGTGGAACTGGTCGAGGTCGCCTCCGGCTTCCGCTACCAGGTGACCGGCGAAGTGCATGGCTGGATCAGCCGGCTGTGGACCGAACGCAAGACCCGTTACACCCGCGCCACCCTGGAAACCCTGGCGCTGATCGCCTACCGGCAACCGATCACCCGCGGCGAGATCGAGCAGGTACGCGGCGTGGCGGTCAGCAGCAACATCATCCAGGCGCTGGAAGAACGCGAGTGGATCCGCGTGGTCGGCCACCGCGATGTGCCCGGCAAGCCTGCGCTGTTCGGCACCACCAAGGGCTTTCTGGATTATTTCGGCCTGAAGCGATTGGATGAGCTGCCGCCTCTGTCGGAACTGAAGGACCTGGGCGAGCTGGAACCCCAGCTGTCCCTGGACCGCGATGCGCCAGCAGCAGCAAGCGCCGACGGTCCTGACATCTCGGCCGGCGACGAAGGCGCTGCCGCGAACGATGATGCCGGCCTGGCCGGCAGTGACACCCCCGATTCCGCCGACGCAGCTCCTGCGGCGGCTATCGATGAGCAAGCACCTTCGCCCCTCGATGATGGGCACCCCGATTCCGCGCCGGGCGAGCGCGCGGTGCCAGTGAACGAACGCGAAGACAACGCCGTCGCGATGACGACCGTGGCTGTTGACCAAGCCGATTCCGAACCAGAGGCCGACCTCGAAACCGTCGGCCGGAGCAAAACTGATGAGTGACACCCCCCGTAACAAGCTCTCGCTGAAGCGCGAAGCCACCTCCGAACAGTTCAAGCTGGAAGAGCGCCTGCACAAGGTGCTGGCCCAGGCCGGCCTCGGCTCGCGCCGCGCGCTGGAACAGCGCATCGCCGAAGGCCTGGTCAAGGTCAACGGTGAAGTCGCGCAGACCGGCATGTCGGTCAAGAGTGGCGACAAGATCGAGCTGGATGGCCGTGGCTTCGTCGCCACCGCCCTGGCCGAGCCGTCGCGCGTGCTGGTCTACAACAAGCCGGAAGGCGAAGTGACCACCCGCGATGATCCGGAAGGCCGCCCCACCGTATTCGAATCGCTGCCACCGCTGAAGGGCGCGCGCTGGATCGCGATCGGCCGCCTGGACATCAACACCACCGGCCTGCTGCTGGCCACCACCGACGGTGAACTGGCCAACGCCATGATGCACCCGTCGTTCGAGGTCGAGCGCGAATACGTGGTCCGCGTGCGTGCGCCGGAAGGCGAGGAAAAGGTCTCCGACGCCATCGTCGACCGCCTCACCCGTGGCGTGGCACTGGAAGACGGCCCGGCCAAGTTCGACGAGATCGAACGCATCGGCGGCACCGACTCGCACGACTGGTTCCGCGTCGTGGTGAAGGAAGGCCGCAACCGCGAAGTGCGCCGCCTGTGGGAATCGCAGGGCTGCCAGGTCAGCCGCCTGAAGCGCACCCGCTACGGCAAGGTGAGCCTGCCGCGCGAACTGGCCCGCGGCCATTCGGTGGAACTGGGCACCACGCAGGTTGAAGCCCTGCGCGCGCAGCTGAAGCTGGAAGAAGGCGCGCCGTCGGCACTGACGCTGCAGCCGGTGATCGGCCAGCGCCGCGCCGCCAAGACCACCGTGCGCGTGCGCGAAGGTGGCCGCGGCAACGCCTACGTCAACGGCCACAACACCGCCGACGAGGGCCGCGAGCTGCGTCGTTTCGATAACGTCCGCGAAGACCGCGGCCGTGGTCGCGGCGGCAAGGGCGGCGGCTTCAAGGGTGGCCTGACGGTCAGCGGTGAAGCGGCAGCCAAGCAGTCGCAGAAGCCGTTCAAGCAGCGCGCCCAGAAGAACGACCGTTCGCTGCCGGAAGGCAACCCGGCCGCGTTCCGCACCTGGTACGTGCCGGATGGCGTGAGCACCGGCCCGAGCGGCCATCGCAATGCCGGCCCGGGCGCGCGTGGCCCCGGTGCCCGTGGTCCGGGTGCAGGCGGCCAGGGCCGTCCGTATGGCAAGCCGAAGGGTCCGGGCGCAGGCGCCGGTGGCGGCCAGGGCCGTGGCGGTTTCGGCGGTGAAGGCCGTGGCGGCGCAGGCGGCCAGGGTCGTCCGGCCGGTGCGGGCAACCGCTCGCAGGGCCAGGGCAATAAGCACCCGTACGGCCATCCGGGCAATGCCCCGAGCTTCCCGTCCGACCACGCCACGCCGGGCTTCAACCCGTATGGCAGCCCGAAGCCGGCACAGGGCGCCCGTCCGGGCGGTCGCGGTCCGGGCGGCGGCAACCGCGGTCCGGGCGGTAATCGCGGCCCCGGCGGTCCGGGTGGCAACCGTGGCCCGGGTGGCCCCGGCGGCAACCGCGGTCCGGGCGGCCCGCGCCGCAGCGGCCCGCGCGGCGGCTGATCACCGGCACGCCTGAAATGAAAACCCCCGGCGCAGGCCGGGGTTTTTCGTTGAAAAGGGGACGGAGGGGATTAAGTCGTTTTTGCCACGGTGTGTGTCGAAGGGGCAAAAGCGACTTAATCCCCTCCGTCCCCTTTTGCGTGGCGCTGGAAAGCGGCGGGAGTGGTGCCGGTCATGCTGCGGAAGAAGGCGATGAACGGGCTCTCGGCGGAGAAGCCGGTGTCCTGCGCCACATGCGCGACGCGATGACCCAGCAGCAGCAACTCCATGGCCCGCATCAGGCGCCATTGCTGGCGCCAGGCCTGATAGCTCATGCCGGTATCACGCTGCATCAACCGGCCGACGGTACGCGCGCTCAGGCCCGTGCGCGCGGCCAGCTCCCCCAGTTCGGGCGGCAGCTGTTCGGCCAGCGGCAGGCAACGTGCGATCCGCGGATCACGCGGTAAAGGCAGGTCCATCGGCGCCACCGGTGCAGCGGCGATTTCCAGCACGCACAACGCCAGTTGATGGTGCGCGCGCGGCGACTGCCAGTCATGGTCGAACGGCGCCTGCGCGATCGGCTCCAGCAAGGCCTGCAGCAGCGGACCGACGCCGATGATCGCCGGCTGCCGGGGCAGCTGGGCCGACAGGGTGGCGTCGAAGTACAACGAACGGTAGTCGACTGCCTGGCGCATCTGCGCACGATGGCGCAGGCCACCCGGAATCCACGCCGCGCGCGCGGGCGGCAGCAGGCTGACGCGGTCACCGTAGGTCAGGCGCGTACAGCCCTGCCGGGTGTACAGCAGCTGCGCGCGTGCATGTTGGTGCCAACCCGAGTCGTGATCCGCCAGTGAGGCCGCGATCCCCAACACCGGAGCGCCCCAGGCATCGGCGTCGAAGTGCGCATCCGGCTGCAACCAGGCCATGTCTGATTTCATATATCTGATGACAGGATAGACAGAGTGCGCCATTGTGGGCGCGACCACAATGCGCGGCCCTGTTCCTGGAGCGCCCGCATGTCGCGCCGCCTGTTGTTGCTCACCATTGCACTGCTGATGTTTCCGCAGTTGGCACAGACCCTGTACAGCCCGGCCCTGGCCGATCTGGCCGAACGCTTCGCCCTGCCGCCGAGTGCCGCCAGCCAGGCCATGAGCCTGTACCTGTTCGGCTTCGCTGCAGGCGTGCTGCTGTGGGGGCGCCTGGCCGATCGTATCGGTCGTCGCCCCGCCCTTCTCTGTGGCCTCGGCGTCTTCGCAGTGGCTGCACTGGGCGGGCTGATGGCTGGCAGCTTCGGCCAGGTGCTGCTGGCCCAGGCGTTGGCCGCAGTCGGCGCCGCCGCCGCTTCGGTGGTGACCCAGACCGTGCTGCGCGACCATCTGCAGGGGCCAGCGTTGGCGCAGGCATTCTCCTGGATCGGCATGGCCCTGGCCCTGAGCCCGGCCATCGGTCTTGCACTGGGCACGCTGCTGGTCGCCGCCCATGGCTATGCCGGCGTACAGTCCGGCCTGCTGCTGATCGCTGCCCTGCTGGCGGTGGCATGCCTGGCAGGCCTGCGCGAAAGCCGCCCTGCACAGATCTCGCACACGCCCATGCTGCCGCTGCTGCGGGAACTGCTGCGCGATCGCTGGATCTGGTCACACGCGTTGCTGGTGATGGCCTTCAACGTGGCGATGTACAGCTGGTATGTGCTCGGCCCCTTCGTGTTTGCGCGCCTGCACTGGCCAGCCACCTGGTTCGGCGCCAGCGGCGCGGTGCTGGCACTGGGCTCGGCACTGGGCGCGTGGGGCAATGGCCGCCTGCTGCGTGCAGGCGTTGCCACAACCACGCGCATCCGCATCGCCGCAGGACTGGTTCTGACGGGAGGCCTGCTGGCCGCGCTGCTGCATGATCACCCTGCCCTGGTCGCGGCGATGGTGCCGGTGGTGACGGGCTTCGGCCTTGCCATTCCCAATGTGCTCGGCCAGGCCTTGCGCGGCTATCCACACTGTCTCGGCAGCGCAGGCGCGCTGTTCGGCCTGCTCTACTACCTGCTGATCGGTGCGGCAATGGCGCTGGTCGGTGCAGTGCAGCTGCTGGCACCGACCCTCATCGTGTGCGGCCTGCTGGCCTTGTGGCTGCAGCGGCAGCGTCCCGCTGCAGCCTAGGAATTGCTGCAAAAGCAGCGCACTGTGCGCGCCTTCCGGGAACGGCTTTGATTCCCTGGCTATCGTGCGCGCTCTCCCACACAAGGCAGATGCCCATGATCACCATCACCGCCGAACAGGCCCGCGCCAACGTCGATGCCGCCAAGCGCCCGATCGAACTGTTCTACCGCGATCTCGACAACGCCATCCAGATCGGCTCGGAAAATGGCCGCCGCTACGTCGTATTCGGCTTCAGCCAGGTGATGGCCAGCGAGCAGCTCGTCGAAGACGTGGTCGCACAGTTGCTGAAGAATGGTTTCGGTGTTGAACGGTTGTTGAGCGATTCCGAACAGCACTACATCCGCATCAACTGGGGAACTGCCGCGCCGTCGCGCCTCAGCGCCGGCTGAGGGTGAACGCGGTGCCGTCCACGCCCAGGTCCCAGCCCTTGCCGGTACCGGACAGGGCCAGCGAGATGTCGCCCTTGGTCATCACCTGCGCGTTGCTGGACTTCACCGCACCGGCATGCGCGCCGACCGAGGCGTAAGTGCCCAGCAGCTCGTTGACGCTGACCGCGCCGGTGAAGCTGCCACGCCCGTTGGTGATCTTCGACTTGCCGACGGTCAGGCCGCCCCCCTTCATCTGGATGCGCACCGGCAGGCTGGCGCCGTTGCTGCAGGTGACCGTGCCATTACCGGATGCGGTCTTGTAGATCAACGACCAGCCGGACAGGTTGTAGCGCAGCTCGCAATCGAGGTTGCCGGCAGCGTGCGCGGCGGGGGCCAACGCTGCGGCGGACAGCGCCAGTAGCAGGGCGAAGGGCTTGTTCATGGCGGGACTTCCAGTTCGGTCGGACTGGCGGCGAATCTAACAGCGCGCGCGTGCACGTTGAATGCAGGCGCGCGCGCTGGTGCGGCGGCGTTCAGGCCGTCGCTCAGGCCTGCTCGTCCAGATGGAAGGCATCGGCATCAAGCATGGCCGGGAAGCGCGCGCGGTGTGCTGCCAGCGCCTCGGCCGAGACGGTGGTGGTGACCACCTGTTCGCGTTCGCGAATCTCCACCTGCGGCTGACCGAGGAAATCCAGCACCGCGCTGTCGCCGGCGTAATGCAGCTGGTTGCCATCGACGCCCACGCGATTCACTGCCGCCACGAAGCACAGGTTCTCGATCGCACGTGCACGCAGCAGTGTCTTCCACGCATAGGCGCGTGCCGACGGCCAGTTGGCAACGAAGATCTGCAGGTCGAAATCCAGCTGCTGCGGACGCTCCACGTTGTAGCGGTTGCGGCAGAACACCGGGAAACGCAGGTCGTAGCAGACCTGCGGATTGATCCGCCAGCCCTTCCATTCCACGCTCAGGCGGTCGCGACCGGCAGCATAGCGCTCGTGCTCGCCGCCGTAACGGAACAGGTGGCGCTTGTCGTAGTACTCCAGGTTGCCATCGGGCGTGGCGAACAGCAGGCGGTTGTAGACGCCTTCGCCATCACGCAACTGCACGCTGCCGATCACCGCCGCGTTCAAGGCCCTGGCCTGCTCGCGCACCCAGGCCACGGTCGGGCCGTCCATGCCTTCGGCCTGGGCGATGGCGTCGTTGGAGAAGCCACTGGTGAAGGTCTCCGGCAGGATCACCAAGTCGGTGGTGCCGGCCAGCGGTGCCAGCAGTGCGCCGTAGTACTCACGGTTGCCCGCCGGATCATGCCAGCGGGTGTCGCCCTGGACGAGGGAAATGCGCAGGTCCTGCATGGTCACTGCTCCGCTCAAAGAAGGCGCAGGCGTTCGATCGCCGCGTCCATGGTCGCTTCATTCTTGGCGAAGCACAGGCGCACCAGGCGCTGACCGGCCGGCGGATTCTCGTAGAACGGCGACAGCGGGATGGCGGTCACGCCCTTCTCGATGGTCAGCCACTTCACGAACTCGTGGTCCGGCAGGTCGCTGACGGCCGAGTAATCGACCAGCTGGAAGTAGCCGCCCGGGACCGGCAGCGCCTTCAGGCGGGTGCTGGACAGCTGCTCGCGGAAACGGTCGCGCTTGGCCTGGTAGAACGCGCCCAGCTCGAGGTGGTGTTCGGGCTCATCGCGGATCATCGCGGCGAAGCCATACTGCGCCGGACCGAAGCTGGTGAAGGTGTTGTACTGGTGCACCTTGCGGAACTCGGCGGTCAGCGCCGGCGGGGCGATCGCATAGCCGATCTTCCAGCCGGTGCAGTGGTAGGTCTTGCCGAAACTGGAGATGACGAACGCGCGCTCGCGCAGTTCCGGGTAGCGCAGCGCCGATTCATGGCGGCGGCCGTCATAGATGATGTGCTCATACACCTCATCGGAGATCAGGTAGATCTGCGTGCCGCGCAGCAGCTCGGCCAGCGCCTGCATGTCCTGCGCCGACAGCATCGCGCCGGACGGGTTGTGCGGGGTGTTGACGATCAGCATGCGTGTGCGCGGGGTGATCGCCGCACGCACGCGGTCCCAGTCGACGGCGAAGGTCTGCGGATCCAGCGACACATGCACGGCCTTGGCACCGGCCAGATCGATCGCCGGTTCATAGCAGTCATAGGCCGGGTCGAGCACGATCACTTCTTCGCCGGCACGCACCACGGCGTGGATGGCGTTGAAGATGGCCTCGGTACCGCCACTGGTGACGGTGATCTCGCTGTCCGCATCGACCTGTGCGCCGTAGCAGTCCAGCGCCTTCTGTGCGATGGCCTGGCGCAGCGGCGCCACGCCGGTCATCGGCGGGTACTGGTTCAGCCCGGCGGCCATCGCCTTGGCCGTCTCATCGATCAGGCGCTGCGGCGCGGAAAAGTCCGGGAAACCCTGGCCCAGGTTGACCGCGCCGTGTTCGGCGGCGAGCTGGGACATCACGGTGAAGATCGTGGTACCGACCTTGGGCAGCTTGGTGTTGGGTTGCATCGGCCTGGAATCTGGGGGAACGAGGCCCAGAAGTGTACGAAATCCACGCTGCGACTGTGGGTTCAGCCGGTAGCGCCGGGCCATGCCCGGCGGCTCTTTGCATATGCCTTGCGGCCGCCGGGCATCGCCCGGCGCTACCGGGACAGCATTCACCGCTACAATTGCCGCCGCACTCCGGCATGAAGACCCCTGCCCCTTGAACACCCCTGCATTGCTGGCCGCCAGCGGCCTGAGCTTCTCCCGCAATGACGAGCCGGTGTTCGGCCCGCTGGACTTCCATGTGGACGCCGGCGAAGCCCTGCTGGTGCAGGGCGGCAACGGCGCCGGCAAGACCACCCTGTTGCGCGTGCTGGCCGGCCTGGCCCGGCCCGGTGCCGGGCAGGTGCAGATCGATGGCCGACCGGCCGGCAATGCCGAGCGCGCGCGCTATGTCGCCTACCTCAGCCACCTGCCCGCATTGAAGCCCGATCTGGACACGCTGGAGAACCTGCACTTCCTGTGTGGCCTGCACGGCCGCCGTGCGCGGCAGATGCCCGGCAACGCGCTGGCCATCGTCGGCCTGGCCGGTTATGAGGACACCCTTGTTCGGCATCTGTCCGCCGGGCAGAAGCGGCGGCTGGCACTGGCACGCATCTGGCTGTCACCGGCGCCGCTGTGGCTGCTCGACGAACCCTATGCCAACCTCGACCTGGAGGGCATCACCCTGGTCAACCGGATGATTTCCGCACACCTGCGCGCCGGTGGCGCGGCACTGGTCACCACCCATGGCGCCTATGCCGCACCGCCGGTGCGTACCCGCCAGCTCGACCTCGGCGGTGCCGCATGATCGCGCCAGGCACCGAACCGGGCCTGTGGCAGACCGCGGGCGCACTGCTCAAGCGCGACCTGCGCCTGCTCTGGCGCCGCCGCGGCGATGCGCTGCAGCCGCTGCTGTTCGCGGTGCTGGTGGTGGTGCTGTTCGCGCTGGCGCAGGGTCGCGAGCCGCAACTGCTGGCCGCCACCGCAGGCGCAGTGCTGTGGCTTGCGGTGCTGCTGGCCGGGCAGCTGTCGCTGGATTCACTGTTCCGCTCCGATGCCGAAGACGGCTCGCTGGAACAATGGCTGCTGGCGCCGGTGCCGCTGGCCTGGCTGGTGCTGGTGCGCGTGCTGCTGCACTGGGCCACCACCGCCCTGCCGTTGATCGTGGTCAGTCCGCTGCTGGCCGAAATGCTGCATCTGCCGCATGACCAGCTGCCGATGTTGCTGGCATCGTTGCTGCTGGGAACGCCGTTGCTGAGCCTGATTGGTGGCGTGGTCGCCGCGCTGACCGTAGGCATCCGACGCTCTGGTATTCTCGTGGCGTTGCTGTCGCTGCCGCTGTACGTGCCGGTGCTGGTGTTCGGCGCAGGCAGTCTGGCGGCAGCCGGACGCGGACAGGATCCGGTCGGTGCGCTGCTGATGCTGGGCGCCGGCCTGCTGGTCGCGCTGGTGCTGGCGCCGTTGGCCACCGCCGCTGCAATACGTATTTCTCTGAGTTGACCGAGCTGAGAGCCAATCCACCCCTGCTGGATAGCCGCCACGCATGAATCCGATTGTCCGCTGGTTCCACCAACTCGGTTCGCCCCCCACGTTCGACCGATTCGCTGCCCGCTGGTCGCGGGTGTTCTACCTCGCGGCGGTGCCGGTGCTGCTGGTCGGCATGTGGCAGGCGCTGCTGGTGGTGCCGCCGGAAGCCAAGCAGCTGGACAGCTTCCGCATCCTCTACATCCACGTGCCCAGTGCCTGGATGAGCCTGTTCGTGTTCGCGCTGATGGCGCTGTATGCCGCCATCGCCCTGATTTGGCGGATCAAGGTCTGCGAGATCCTGGCCATGGCCTGTGCGCCGATGGGCGCCGGCTTCACCCTGATCACCCTGCTGACCGGCAGCATCTGGGGCAAGGGTACCTGGGGTACCTGGTGGGACTGGGACCCGCGCATGACCAGTGAACTGGTGCTGCTGTTCCTGTACCTGGGCGTGATCGGCCTGTACCACGCCATCGAGGACCGCCGCAGCGCCGCGCGCGCGGCCGGCCTGCTGGCCATCGTCGGTGTCAGCCTGCTGCCGGTGATCCGCTATTCGGTGGACTGGTGGGGCGGCCTGCATCAGCGCCAGTCGATCAACGTGTTCGGTGAATCGGCAATCAGCAGCGCGATGATCGCGCCACTGTGGTGGATGGTCATCGGCACCAAGTTCTGGTTCGCCGGTTCGGTGCTGGCCAAGGCCCGCGCCGACAACCTCGACCGCGAGGCCGGCAAGGCCTGGGTCGGTGGCCGGGTCGATGCCGCACGCGCGGCCGGGGAGGCCCAGCCATGACCCACCTGCCCTATGTGATCGGCGCCTACGCCGTGTTCGTGCTGGTGCTCGGCGCCGATGCCATCGGTTCGTGGCTGCGCCTGCGCATGGCACGCCGGTTGGCGCTGGCACGCCAGCAGCGGCAGCAGACCCGTGCCGTCAAACAGGATGCTGCGGCGCCGCTGTCGACGGAGCTGGAACGATGACGCCAGTACAACGCCGCCGCCTGGCCTGGGTACTGCTGGCCCTGCTCGCCTCCGGGCTGGCCACCGCACTGGTGGCGATGGCGCTGGAACGCAACATCGCCTACCTCTACACGCCCTCGGAAGTGCTGCGCGGGGATGTCGACGCACAGTCGCGGTTCCGCCTGGGCGGCATGGTGGTGAAGGGCTCCTTCAACCGCCCGGTCGGTTCGCTGGAAGCGCGTTTCGAAGTGACCGACGGCGATGCCCAGCTGGCGGTGACCACGTCGCGGATCCTGCCGGACATGTTCGCCGAAGGCACCGCAGTGGTCGCCAGTGGCCGCCTGCAGGAGGGTGTCTTCGTCGCCGACGAAGTGCTGGCCAAGCACGATGAGAAGTACGTGCCGAAGGAAGTGGCCGACAAGATGGGCGACGCCCATCGCAAGCACGACGTGCCGGTGACGGCACCCGAGGTGCGCTGAGTGCTGCCCGAACTGGGTCAGATCCTGTTGTTGTGCGCGTTGCTGGCCTCGCTGCTGCAGGCCGGCCTGCCGCTGGTCGGCGCGCATCGCAGCAACACGGCATGGATGGCGGTGGCACGGCCGGCCGCCTTCGCACAGCTGCTGCTGCTCGCCGGCGCCTTCGCGGTGCTCACCGCCGCGTTCGTGCAGCAGGACTTCTCGGTGCGCTACGTGGCCGAGAACTCCAATTCGTTGCTGCCGATGATCTACCGCTACTCCGCGGTCTGGGGTGCGCACGAGGGCTCGCTGCTGATGTGGGCGCTGGTGCTGGCACTGTGGACCGGCGCGGTGGCGCTGTTCTCGCGGCACCTGCCTGCACCGGTACAGGCGCGCGTGCTGGCGGTGATGGGCGTGGTCAGCGTCGGCTTCCTCGCCTTCCTGATCTTCACCTCCAATCCGTTCCTGCGCCTGAACCCGGCGCCGCTGGAAGGCCGCGACCTCAACCCGCTGCTGCAGGACCCGGGGCTGATCATCCATCCGCCGATGCTGTACATCGGATACGTGGGCTTTGCCGTTCCGTTCGCATTCGCGGTGGCGGCCCTGCTGGAGGGGCGCATCGATGCGCGCTGGCTGCGCTGGACGCGGCCGTGGACCAACGTCGCCTGGGGCTTCCTGACCCTGGGCATCGCACTGGGCAGCTGGTGGGCCTACTACGAGCTGGGCTGGGGCGGCTGGTGGTTCTGGGACCCGGTGGAGAATGCCAGCTTCATGCCCTGGCTGGTCGGTGCGGCATTGATCCATTCGCAGGCCGTCACTGAAAAGCGCGGCACGTTCGGCAGCTGGACCCTGCTGCTGGCGATCGCCGCCTTTGCGCTGTCGCTGCTGGGCACGTTCCTGGTGCGCTCCGGCGTGCTGACCAGCGTGCATTCGTTTGCCGCCGATCCGTCGCGCGGCCTGTTCATCCTGGTATTCCTGTCGGTGCTGATCGGCGGCAGCCTGCTGCTGTACGCGCTGCGCGCCAGCCAGCTCAGCGTAGACGCCGACGACCCGCGCCGTGGCTTCACCGCCACCTCGCGCGAGACCCTGCTGCTGGCCAACAACCTGCTGCTGGCCACCGCCTGCGCGATGGTCCTGCTCGGCACGCTGTATCCGCTGCTGGCAGATGCACTGTCGCTGGGCAAGATCTCGGTCGGCCCGCCCTACTTCGGCAGCCTGTTCCTGCTGCTGATGGCGCCGATGATCCTGCTGCTGCCGTTCGGCCCGCTGGTGAAGTGGCAGCGCGACCAACCTTCGCGTGCATTCGCCCTGCTGGCGCCCTGGCTGGGGCTGGCGGTGCTGCTGGGCGCGCTGGCCTGGTGGCAGGCGCCGCAGAACGGCTGGAAGGCCGGTCTCGGTGTCGCCGCCGCGGCCTGGGTCGGATTCGGTACCGCACGCTTCGTCTGGCAGCGACTGCGCGGCAACGGCCGCTTCACCGCCGAAATGCTCGGCATGATCGTCGCCCACGCCGGCATCGCCGTGTTCCTGGCCGGTGCGTTGCTGGTGGAAGCCCTGAACGTGCAGCGCGAAGTGGCGCTGGCACCTGGCCAGCAACTGGTGGTCGGCCGCTACGAAGTGCGCTTCGAGGGCGTGGACCATCGCGAAGGTCCCAATTTCATCGCCGACCGCGGTCACCTGCGGGTGTTCCGCAACGGCCGCGAACTGGCCCTGCTGCATCCGGAGAAGCGCCAGTACGCCAGTGGTGGTCAGGTGATGACCGAGGCCGGCATCGATGCACGCTTCGACGGCGACGTCTACGTGGCATTGGGCGAGCCGCTGGGCAACAATGCATGGGCGGTCCGGGTCCACATCAAGCCGTTCGTGCGCTGGATCTGGCTGGGCGCGCTGTTGATGGCCCTGGGCGGATTCATCACCGCCGCCGACCGCCGTTTCCGTCGTCCGTAGGAGTTTCCATGTCCGAGTCCCCCGCCCCGCGCCCCTCCCGCCCGCTGCCGCCGGTAGCCATCGTGATCGGCGTGCTGTTCTTCTTCGGCCTGCTCGGGCTGATGATCTACGGGGTGATGAAATCGGGTGATCCGCAGCGCGACGTGCTGCCCTCGGCGCTGATCGACAAGCCGGCGCCGGCGTTCGCCCTGCCGGTGCTGCACGACCCGGAGATGATCGTGCACAGCGACGAACTGCGCGGCGCGCCTTACCTGTTGAACGTATGGGGCAGCTGGTGCGCGGCCTGCCGCGAGGAGCACCCGGTGCTGACCCGTTTCGCCGAGAGCAAGCGCGTGCGCGTGATCGGCTACAACTGGAAGGACGAGCCGACCGATGCCCTGCACTGGCTGGAGCAGCTGGGCAACCCGTTCATGGTCGTGCTCAGTGATGTTGAAGGCCGCACCGCCATCGACTGGGGCGTGACCGCTGCACCGGAGACCTTCCTTGTCGACGGCAGCGGCATCGTGCGCTGGAAGTACAGCGGTGCGATGACCCAGCGCGTAGTCGACGAGAAGCTGATCCCGGCGCTGGAAAAGATCGAGAAGGCCCAAGGCAATGCCGGCAGCACGCTGCACACGGCGCCCTGAGCCCATGCGCTGGCTGCTGGCGTTGCTGCTTCTGATGCTGCCGCTGGCCGCAGTGGCGCAGCAGCCGCTGCACGATCCGCAGCCACTGCAGTTCCGCGATGGCGCCGAAGAACGCCGCTTCCATGACCTGGCCGCGCAGCTGCGCTGCGTGCAGTGCCAGAACCAGTCGCTGGCCGATTCCAACGCGCAGATCGCGCAGGATCTGCGCCGCGAGGTGCTGCAGCTGATGCAGCAGGGCCACGACGATGCACAGATCAAGCAGTTCCTGGTCGCCCGCTACGGCGAGTTCGTGCTCTATCAACCACCGTTGCAGCCGGGCACCTGGCTGCTGTGGGGCGGTCCCCTGCTGATGCTCGGCGCCGGCGCACTGGTGGTGCTGGGCATTGTCCGCCGTCGTGGCCGTACGGTCGGCGCAGCACCGGCCGGAAAGGCCGATGAAGGAGACGGATGGTGAGCCATTGGCTGCCGGTGCTGGCCGGTCTGGTTGCTGCGCTGATGGCAGCGCTGGTGCTGTGGCCGCTGCGCCACCACGGTCGTCGCGGTTTCGTGGTCGGCGTGTTCGCACTGGGCGTGGCCGGTGCCTGCCTGTATCTGCTGGTCGGTGATCCGCGTGCAGCACAGGTCCAACCGACGCCGTCGGTAGCCACCCTGCGCGATGGCGTGCAGGCCCTGCAGGATGCACTGGAGCGTGACCCACAGCGGGCCGATGGCTGGGCGCTGCTGGGCCGGTCGCAGGCCGAACTGGGCAACGCCGCAGCCGCGGCGGACGCCTTCGCACGTGCCGCCGCTCTCGCCCCGGAAGACCCCGGCGTGCTGGTGGAAGCGGCGCAGGCACGTGCGCAGGCCGATGCCGGCAAGCAGTTCGATGACACCGCGATGGCCTGGTTGCAACAGGCGCGTGCACAGGCACCCGATGCCGAGCGCGCCAGCTGGCTGCTGGGCATCGCCCTGCGCCAGCGCGGAAAGAATGCCGAGGCCGCGGATGTGTGGAGCGGCCTGCTGCCACGGCTTGAGCCCGGCGCCGCGCAGGCGCTGCAGGCGCAGATCGCCATCGCCCGCGAAGCCGCAGGCCTGGCACCCGATACCGCCCCTGCAGCACCAGCGGCGCTGCTGCAGGTACGCGTGCAGCTGCCTGCGCTGGAGAATGCCGAGTGGCCGGCCAGCACCCGGGTATTCGTGCTGGCCCGCGCCGTGGGTGGACCGCCGATGCCGGTGGCCGCACGCAAGCTGCCGCTGGCCGGTTTCCCGGCCACGGTCGGGCTGGGCGACGCTGACAGCCCGATGCCGACCGCGCCGCTGTCGGCACATCGCGACGTGGAAGTGCTGGCACGCATCTCGCGTACTGGTAGCGCCAATCGCAGCGAGGGCGACCTGCAAAGCGACGTGGTGCGGGTGACGCTGCCGCATGACGGCGTGGTTGAGCTGCGGTTTCCCTGACTTGTAGAGCCGAGCCCACGCTCGGCTGCGATTGGGTTGCCGGCGCCCGCCAGCCGAGCATCGGCTCGGCTCTACAGCAGATCCACGCCATGCGTGGATACGGCGGTCCGGTCCGCGTCCACCCGCTGCTGGAATCCAGCGTGTCGCCAGCTCCACATGCCGCCCCGCTAGAATGCGTGCATGACCGAATTCATACCGCCCGGCACCCGCTTCCACGCCCTGCCCTCGCCGTTCCTGTTCAAGCGCGGTGGCGCCCTGCACGGCGCGCGCGTGGCCTACGAGACCTGGGGAACGCTGGCGGCCGATGCCAGCAATGCGATCCTGATCGTGACCGGCCTGTCCCCAGACGCGCATGCAGCGGCCAACGAGGCCAACCCGGCACCGGGCTGGTGGGAAGCGATGGTTGGCCCCGACAAACCCATCGATACCAACCGCTGGTTCGTGGTGTGCGTGAATTCGCTGGGCAGCTGCAAGGGCTCGACCGGCCCCGCTTCGCTCAACCCGGCCAACGGTCAGCCCTACCGCCTGGACTTCCCCGAGCTGTCGATCGAAGACGGTGCCCGCGCCGCCGTCGACGTCGTGCGTGCACTAGGTATCGAGCGGCTGGCCTGCGTGGTCGGCAACTCGATGGGCGGCATGACGGCCCTTGCCATCCTGATGCTGCATCCGGGCATCGCGCGCAGCCACGTCAACATTTCCGGCAGCGCGCAGGCGTTGCCGTTCTCGATCGCGATCCGCTCGCTGCAGCGCGAGGCAATCCGCCTTGACCCGCGCTGGAATGGCGGCCACTACGACGATGCCGAGTACCCCGAGTCCGGCATGCGCATGGCGCGCAAACTGGGCGTGATCACCTACCGCTCCGCGCTGGAGTGGGATGGCCGCTTCGGCCGCGTGCGGCTGGATTCGGACCAGACCGACGACGATCCGTTCGGCCTGGAATTCCAGGTGGAAAGCTATCTGGAAGGCCACGCACGGCGCTTCGTGCGCTTTTTCGATCCCAACTGCTACCTGTACCTGAGCCGCTCGATGGACTGGTTCGACCTGGCCGAGTATGCCGACGGCGACGTGCTGACCGGGCTCGCGAAGATCCGCGTGGAGAAGGCGCTGGCGATCGGCGCCAACACCGATATCCTGTTCCCCGTGCAGCAGCAGCAACAGGTTGCCGATGGCCTGCGCGCCGGCGGTGCCGATGCGCACTTCATCGGCCTGGAATCGCCACAGGGCCATGACGCCTTCCTCGTCGATTTCGAGCGTTTCGGCCCGGCCGTGCGCGGCTTTCTCGACGCGCTGTAGGTGGCATGGCGGCGTAATCTCGCGCTGGCCGCGTTCGGCGCGTTGATCGCGCTGACGGTCAGCGGCGTGCTGCCGCTGTGGCTGGGTGGGTGGTGCCTGCTCGCCAGCGCGGTGTCGTTCGGCCTGTACGGCCACGACAAGCGCGCGGCGCAGAGAAAGCAGTGGCGTATTCCGGAGCGCACATTACAGCTGCTGGCCTTTGCCGGCGGTTGGCCCGGCGCGCTGCTGGGCCAGGCGATGTTCCGCCACAAGCACCGCAAAGCCTCGTTCCAGTGGGTGTTCTGGCTGTGCGTGCTGGCCAACGTGGCCTCGATCGCGGTGATGCTGCGCGAGTTTTCGCGATAGCCAACCTGTAGAGCCGAGCCCATGCTCGGCTCCGTACCGAGGCAGCCGAGCATGGGCTCGGCTCTACAGTAGATCCACGCCACGCGCGGATGTGCATCGGTCAAAGTTCGCGGACCAGCGCCCCATCGCGCAACCGGTACTGCGCATCGACCACGCCTTCAGGCAGGTCGTCGTGGGTGATCATCAGCAGGCTGCGCCCGTCCAGCAACCCGGAAAGGTCCTGCAGCAGCGCACGTGCGGTATCCACGTCGAGGCCTTCGGTCGGTTCGTCCAGCAACAGGATCGGTGCATTGCGCAGCAGTGCACGGGCCAGCGCCAGCCGCCGCGCCTGGCCGGCCGACATCGTCGCGCCGTTCTCCCCCACCCAGGCCTGCAGGCCACCATTGCGCTCGGCCCATTCGCCCAGGCGCACGCGGCGCAGCACTGCCCACAAGGCGGCGTCGCTGGCATCGGGATCACCCAAGCGCAGGTTCTCGTCCACGGTGCCGGCGAACACCGGCGCGTTCTGCGGCAACCAGGCCAGCTGCCGATGCCAGTCGGCCTGGCTGAAATCACGCAGGTCGATGCCACCATAGGTGATTCGCCCCTGCTGCGGATCCCACAGCCGCAGCAGCAGGCTGGACAGCGTGGTCTTGCCACTGCCGCTGTCGCCACGGATGGCGATGCGTTCCCCAGGCGCCAACGTCAGCCGCAGGCCGGACAGCACCGGTCGCACCGCGCCTGGCCACTGGAAATGCACGTCATCCCAGTGCACGCGCGCGGCCTGCGGTACCGGCTGTGGCGCTGCCGGATCCTCCACCGTCGTCGCCTGCTCGACGATGGCCTGCAACCGATCAGCGGCGATCCGCCCGGACTGCAGTGACTGCCACGCCACCCCCATCCCCGCCCACAGTTCGATCAGCGCGACGGTGAGGAACACCAGGCCCGCGGCCATTTCCGGCGCGATACGCTGCTGTTCGGCCGCGTGGAGCGCCAGTGCCAGCATCGCCACCAGCCCCAGCCCTGCGACCAGGCCATGCAGGGTCGAGGCCGCGATCAGGCGCCAGCGGCGCCGACGATCCCGCGAAGCCAGCTGCTTGGCGGCCACGCGCACCTTCAGCTGCCACGCCGCATCAGCATGCAGCGCGGCCAGATCGCCCGCGCCCTCCAACCCTTCAAAGGCGGCGGTGCGCAGTGCGGCGCGATGCGCGGCACGGTCCGCCTCTTCATCGTCACGACCGCGCACACCCAGCCACGGCACGCCGAAAGCGATCAGCAGCGCCAGCACTGCCAGCAACACTGCTGCCGACGGCAGGATCAGCGCCGCCGAGGCCACCGCCACCAGCGTCAGCGCACCCAGCGCCACCAGCGGCCCGATCGCACGCACCAGCAGGCCGTCCACTTCACCGATGTCACCGAGCAGGCGCGCCAGCAGATCGCCGGTGCGCGTCGCCCCCAGCCGTGCCGGTGCCAGCGGCAGCGCGCGGCGGAAGAACCACACGCGCAAGCCGCGGGCGATGCGCAGGGTGGCGTCGTGGCCCACCAGCTTTTCGAAGTAGCGCGACACGATGCGCGCCATGGTCAGCCCGCGGATACCCGCGGACGGCGAGAAGAAGTTGAAGCCCTGGCCGAGGCCGGCCGCACCGGCCAATGCAGCGGCGGTGAGGAAACCACCGGACAGGCCCAGCAGTGCGGTGCCGGCCAGCATGGTGGTCCACAACAGCAGGATCGTCAGCAGCAGGCGCGGCCGATGGCGCAGGAACACCGCACGCAACGAATCAGGTGAACGGCTCATGCGCGCACCGCCTGTGCCGGTTCCACCAGGCGGCCTTCCGGCAGCAGCAGGCAACGATCGGCCCAGGCGATCACCGCCGGGCTGTGGGTGGCGACCACCACGCTGCGGCCACGTGCATAGGCGGCCAGGCTGCGCAGCAATGCCGCTTCGGTATCGGCATCCAGGAACGCGGTGGGTTCGTCCAGCAGCAGCACCTGCGGATCACGCAGCAGAAGGCGGGCCAGGCCGATGCGACGCGCCTCACCACCGGACAGGCCGAAGCCACGTTCGCCGATCACCGTATCCAGCCCCTGCGGCAGGCGCTGCGCAAACTGCAGTACCTGCGAAGCCTCGGCCACCGCGCGCAGGCGCGCATCGCTGGCGCCGGGATCGGCCAGGCGCAGGTTGTCGGCGATGCTGCCGTGGAACAGGTACGGACGCTGGCTGGCATAGGCCACCTGCACGCCGGGACGCACCTGCAGCTTCCCGGCACGTGGCGGCAGCCAACCGGCCAGCGCCTCCAGCAACGTACTCTTGCCGGACCCGCTGGGACCGACCAGGGCCAGGCGCTGGCCCGGTTCCAGCAGCACATCCAGATCCTGCAGCACATCGTGCGGCGCGCCCAACGGGCGCAGCACCAGGCCCTGTGCCTGCAACGGCGGCAACGCGGCCTCGGCCGGTTCCACAGCCAGCGGCGCACTCTCGTTCTCGATCAGGCCCTGCTCGTCCGGCAATGACTGCAGCAGACGCTCAACCTCGGCCGCCGCGGCCAGTGCATTGGCGCGGTCGTGGTAGTGCGCAGCCAACCGCCGCAGCGGCGCGTAGAACTCCGGCGCCAGCAGCAGGCAGAACAGGCCCGCGCCCAGCGTCGGCACCGCCGAATGCAGCGACATCATGCCCAGATAGCTCAGGCCCAGGTACAGCGCGACCATCGCCACGCTCACCGAGGCAAAGAATTCCAGCACCGTGGACGACAGGAAGGCGATCCGCAGCACTTTCAGGGTACGCACGCGCACACCTTCGGCGGCCGCCTCGATACCCTCCAGCTCGGCCTCGCCGCGGCCATACAGGCGCAGCAGGCCCAGGCCCTTGATGCGGTCGGCGAAGTGGCCGCTCATCCGCGCCAGCTCCCCCAACTGGGCGCGACCGGCGGCTTCGGCGCCCCAGCCCACCAGCATCATGAAGAACGGCACCAGCGGCGCGGTGAACAGCAGGATCAACGCCACCACCCAGTCAACCCAGGCCACCGCGGCCAGGATCAGCAGCGGCACCACCAGCACCTCGGTGCGCACCGGCAGGAACCCGCTGTAATAACTCTCGATCGCATCACCGTGATGCAGCATCAGTTCGCCCAGTTCGCCGGTGCGGCGCTGGCGCAGCCACAACGGGCCATGGCTGAGCAGTCGGGCGAACACTCGCTCGCGCAGGGCCAGCCGCGCGGCATCGGCTACATCCCCGGCAGCCGCCTGGGTGGCGCTGCCCAGCAGCGTGCGCAGCACCAGGATCACCACCAGCCCGCCCAGCACTGGCAGCCCCGAGGCCAGCGGCGCGCGCTCCACCAGCACCTGCTGCACCAGCCAGGCGATCGCGGCGGCCTGGCCGATCAGCAACGCACCGGACAGGCTGATGCACAGGGCCGCCAGGCGTTGGCGCCCCCGGGCGGAATGGGCCAGATCAGCCAGCCACGCCGCGCGGACACGGCGCTGGCGGGCAGTTTCGGCTTCCGGGGACAGGCTGTCAGGGGTCGTTTCGGCAGCGCTCAAGGGGTCTTCACGGGCAACGGGGGAGACACGGCATTGTAGGCGCAGGCAATGGCCGGCCTCTGCGGCCAGCGGTCGCAGTCTTCATCGGGTTGGCATACGATCAACCGGGGCACCTGTTCATACATTGATCTGGATCAAGGCTGTTTGAAGTAGTCGGTCACATCATTCACGTCGTAGACCACCCTTCCCGCCACCTGCAACGGCACTATCCAACGAGGTAGCCAGGCCATGATTGATCAGACAGTCGTAGAACTGTCGCGGCTGCAATTCGCGCTGACCGCGATGTACCACTTCCTATTCGTACCCCTCACCCTTGGCCTGTCGTTCATGGTGGCCATCATGGAGAGCGTGTACGTGATGACCGGCAAGGAGATCTGGCGCAGGATGACCCTGTTCTGGGGCGTCCTGTTCGGCATCAACTTCGCCATGGGCGTCGCCACCGGCATCGTCATGGAATTCCAGTTCGGCATGAACTGGTCCTACTACAGTCACTACGTGGGTGACATCTTCGGCGCGCCGCTGGCGATCGAAGGCCTGATGGCCTTCTTCCTGGAAGCCACCTTCGTCGGCCTGTTCTTCTTCGGCTGGAACCGCCTGAGCAAGGTCAAGCACCTGATGGTGACCTGGCTGATGGCACTGGGCACCAACCTGTCGGCGATCTGGATCCTGGTCGCCAACGGCTGGATGCAGAACCCGACCGGTGCGGTGTTCAACCCGGAAACCATGCGCATGGAAGTGGTCGACTTCATGGCGGTGGTGTTCAACCCGGTGGCGCAGGCCAAGTTCGTGCACACCGTCAGCGCCGGCTACGTGACCGGTGCGGTGTTCGTGATGGCGATCAGCGCGCTGTTCCTGCTGCGCAACAAGCACAAGGACCTGGCCCGTCGTTCGTTCGCGGTGGCCGCGGCGTTCGGCCTGCTGTCATCACTGTCGGTGGTCGTGCTGGGTGACGAGAGCGGCTACGCCGCCAGCGAACACCAGAAGATGAAGCTGGCCGCGATCGAAGCGATGTGGGAGACCGAGCGTGCGCCGGCCGACTTCACCGCCTTCGGCATCCCGAACCAGGAAACCCACCAGAACGACTACGCGGTGAAGATCCCCTACCTGATGGGCCTGATCGCCACCCGCTCGTTGAACCAGCCGATTCCGGGCATCCTGGAACTGGTCGAGCGCGCCGAACACCGCGTGCGTGGCGGCCAGCTGGCCTACGGTGCATTGGAACGCCTGCGCGCCAACAAGAACGACGTTGAAGCACGCGAGATGTTCGACCGCCACTGGCAGGACCTGGGCCACGGCCTGCTGCTCAAGCGCTACCGCGACGACATCCTCAACGCCACCCCGCAGGAGATCGCGCAGGCGGCGATGGACACCGTGCCGCGCGTGATGCCGCTGTTCTGGACCTTCCGCGTGATGGCCGGCCTCGGCTTCTACCTGATCGCCTTCTTCGCACTGGCCTTCTACTACTCCTGCCGCAACAACTTCCAGGACAAGCGCTGGTTCCTCAAGCTGGCCCTGTGGACGCTGCCGGCACCGTGGATCGCGATCGAGTGCGGCTGGTTCGTGGCCGAGTATGGTCGCCAGCCGTGGGCGGTCGATGGCGTGCTGCCGACCTTCTATGCGGCGTCGGGCTTGGCCCTGCATGAAATCGTGCTGACCCTGGCAGGCTTCACCGCAATCTACACCGCGCTGATCGTGGTCGAGATCAAGCTGATGCTCAAGGCGATCCGCAAGGGTCCGGACGAGGTGCTGCCGTCGCTGCAGTCGCCCCAGCCGCATGCTTCCCACAATGCCTCGGCGCCAGCCGCCGGCCAGGCCTGAGGCAGGAGAACCAAGATGGATTTCATTCTTCTGGACTACACCACGCTGCGCGTGATCTGGTGGCTGCTGCTCGGCATCCTGCTGATCGGTTTCGCCGTGATGGATGGTTTCGACCTGGGCGTGGGCACCCTGCTGCCCTTCGTCGCCCGCAACGACGCCGAGCGCCGGCTGGTGATCAACACCATCGGCCCGGTGTGGGAAGGCAACCAGGTGTGGCTGATCCTGGGCGGCGGCGCGATCTTCGCCGCCTGGCCGCCGCTCTACGCGGTCAGTTTCTCCGGGTTCTACCTGGCGATGTTCGTGATCCTGTTCGCGCTGATCCTGCGTCCGGTCGGTTTCAAGTTCCGCAGCAAGATGCCCAGCGAACGCTGGCGCAACACCTGGGACTGGGCGCTGTTCATCGGTGGCTTCATCCCGGCGCTGATCATGGGCGTGGCGGTGGGCAACGTGGTGCTGGGCGTGCCGTTCCACTTCGATGACAGCATGCGCATCTTCTACACCGGCTCGTTCTTCGGCCTGCTGATGCCCTTCGCGCTGCTGGCCGGCCTGCTCAGCGTGTCGATGCTGGTCGCCCACGGTGCCGCCATGCTGGTGCTGAAGACCGACGGCCCGGTGGCCGAACGTGCAGCCCGTTTCGGCAGCATCGCCGCGATCATCGCCTTCGTGCTGTTCGCAGTGGGCGGTGCCTGGGTGGCCTTCGGCCTGCCGGGTTACCAGATCACCTCGCAGGTGGTTACCGATGGCGCCACCAATCCGCTGCTGAAGACCGCCGAACTCGGCGCCGCCGGTGGCTGGATGCGCAACTACAGCGCGATGCCAGCCACGATCCTGGCACCGCTGCTGGGCCTGGCCGGCCTGCTGGCCAGTGCGGTGCTGCTGCGTGCCCGTCGCGGCGGGCTGGCCTTCATCGCTTCCGGTGCGGCCATCGCCGGCATCATCCTGACCGTCGGTTTCGCCATCTTCCCGTTCCTGCTGCCGTCCTCGAGCCAGCCCACCTCCAGCCTGACCGTATGGGACGCCTCGTCCAGCCACCTGACCCTGTGGATCATGCTGCTGGCCACGGCGGTGTTCCTGCCGATCATCCTCGCCTACACCACCTGGGTGTACCGCGTGCTCAAGGGCAAGACCACCACCGAAGAGATGGGCAACAACCCGAACGCTTACTGATTGACGGTGTGCCGGCCCACGGCCGGCACACCCTTGAACAAAGGAGATCGACCATGTGGTATTTCGCCTGGATTCTCGGCGCCGGCCTCGCCTCCACGGTGGCCATCCTCAACGGCATGTGGTTCGAAGCCCGCGAGCAGAACCGTATCGAGAAAGAAAATCGTCGCTGAGCTGTAAAAAAACCTTGCCGCCTTGGCCTTCACACGGTATCTTAGGCGGCTCCTTCGGGGTGTAGCTCAGTCTGGTAGAGCGCTACGTTCGGGACGTAGAGGTCGCAGGTTCGAATCCTGTCTCCCCGACCACTCAAGTGGTCGCATTGAAGCCTGGTGAAGTCGTCCAGGCTTTTTTGTTCCCTGAAGTGGCACTGCTTCGGCAGTGTGAAGAAAACAGCATTCACCCCTTGCCGCCATCGGGGTGAATCGCTAGAATAGGCGGCTCCCTTCGGGGTGTAGCTCAGTCTGGTAGAGCGCTACGTTCGGGACGTAGAGGTCGCAGGTTCGAATCCTGTCTCCCCGACCACTTCGGTGGTCACCAAGAAGCCTGGAAGACATCACTGTCCTCCGGGTTTTTTTGTGCCAAGCGCCGGGCCACCCGCATGACGGGACCTTGCCCGGCAGCGCACGTACAATGGCCGCGCTGCCGGCCCACCTGCCGCCCCCACCCCCACCTGCCGCTTCGGCGTAGACCGATGCCGGCGCTGCATGCCGTTGCTGCGGCGTGCGACACCTGCAAGGACCACCGATGAGTTCCTCCACTTCCGATTCGCCGTCGCTGCTGCACGGTCGCGTCCTCGCGTTTGCCGCGATCCTGCTGGCAGCGGTCAACCTGCGCACGGCGGTCACCTCGATCACCCCGCTGCTGGACGTGCTCGGCCAGCAGTTCGGCTTCGGCACCACCATGACCGGCGTGCTGGGCATGCTGCCGACCGCCTCGTTCGCGCTGTTCGGCGTGGCCACGCCGGCACTGGCGCGGCGCCTCGGCCTGGAGCGCACCACCCTGCTGGCGATGGTGATGGCGATGGCCGGCCTGCTGCTGCGCTCCAGCGCCGGCAACGTCGGCACGCTGTTGCTGGGTTCGGTGCTGGCGCTGGCCGGCATGGGCATCGGCAACGTGGTGGTGCCGCCGCTGGTGAAGCGTTACTTCGCCAACAAGGTCGGCACCATGAGTACGCTCTACATCAGCGTGCTGCAGCTGGGCACGATGCTGCCGGCGCTGCTCGCGGTGCCGATGGCCAACGCTGCCGGCTGGCGCGTGTCGCTGGGCATGTGGGCGCTGCTGGCACTGGCCGCCGCACTGCCCTGGCTGGTGCTGGCCAAGCGCGCGCCGAAGCCGCAGGCCGACGCCACCGATCCCGCCGCGCAGCCGCATGGCAAGGTCTGGCGCACGTCGCTGGGCTGGAGCATGACGCTCATGTTCGGCATGACCTCGCTGATGACCTACTCGATGTTCACCTGGCTGCCGCGCATCGTGGTCGAGGCCGGTGGCACGCCCGCGTTCGGCGGCGTGATGGTGGCCGTGTTCTCGGCACTGGGCCTGCTACCGTCGCTGGTCATCCCGTCGATGGCGGTGCGCCTGCAGAACCCGTTCCCGCTGGTGCTGATCGGCTTCTTCTCGTTCGTGATCGCCTTCACCGGCCTGCTGCTGGCACCGATGAAGGCCCCGCTGCTGTGGGCCTGCCTGCTCGGCGTCGGTCCGTCCACCTTCCCGCTGGCGCTGACCCTGATCAACCTGCGCACCCGCACCCCCACCGGCTCGGCGGCGCTGTCCGGGTTCATGCAGGGTGTGGGCTACAGCTTCAGCTGCCTGGGGCCGTTCCTGGTCGGCTGGCTGCACACCGTCAGCGACGGCTGGACGATCCCGTTCAGCTTCCTGTTCGGCTGCGCCACCCTGATGCTGTGCGCTTCCTGGGTGGCCTGCAAGCCGCGCAAGCTGGAAGACCTCTGGTAAGCCGCATGGGGCCAGCAACCGGCCCCACCTACCGCTCGTCAGCCCGTTTGCGCATTTTGACGCCGGGCTGACAATTCCGGGCGGATAGTGCCCACGAATGCCCATCCTTGCCGCGTGCCGGCATCGGGCATGGGGGCGGCAGCGCCGCCCAGGCCACCACTCGGTGCGCGGGGGACTCTCGTTTCAGACAAGACATTGCAGGTCGCTGTCCTGGTTTCGCCCATCCCTGCTGGATGGGAGTTCGCGAGGGGAGTGACGCAGGCCACGGCCACCCCAAAATCTGGCATGTGATGTGCGTCACATTTTTCAGGTTGTCTGGTTCGGAAGCCAAGGGGGTCCCCAATGGTTGTCCACCGCCGGCTGGCGCTCTGCGTCGGCCTTGCCTGTACCGCCCTGGCCTGGGCCAGCAGTGCTGCCCCGCCCGACCGCGAGGCGGCCCTGGCCGAGATCGGCCGCTACCGCGACCAGGCCCGCTGGCTGGATGCCCTCGGCGCCATCGAGCGCGCCAGCCAGCAGCAGCCCAACGACGATCTGCTGTTCAAGCTGCGCGTACTGACCCTGGGCGACATCGGCAATGCGTGGCGCGCCTGGGCGCTGTACCAGCAACGCCCGCAGCTGTTCGACGCTGCACAGAAGCAGCGCATCGAAGGCGACTACCTGGCCAAGCTGGTGGTCTGGAGCCTGGCCTACAGCAGCAGCGAAGACAGCCGGCTGGAAGAGGCCGAATCAACCCTGGCGCGCATGCAGCGCTACCTGGGCGCCGAAGGCACTCCACCCGCGCAGGCGCCACTGCGCATCCGCATGGACCGGCTGATCCTGCTCAACCGGCTGGGCCGCCATGCGCAGGTGCGCGAGGAAGCCCGCGCACTGCAGGCCGAAGGCCATGCCCTGCCCGACTATGTGCTGCCCGCAGTGGGCGATTCGCTGATGGGCACCCTGCACCCGGAGGAAGCCATTCCGGTGCTGCAGGCAGCGGTCGCTGGCGATCCAACGCGCGACGCCTCGCATTCGGAACTGGCTTACGCCTACCTGGAAAGCGAGCAGCAGGAAAAGG
Organism: Stenotrophomonas sp. YJH_SMC_16; assembly: GCF_059367875.1. NCBI lineage: Bacteria > Pseudomonadati > Pseudomonadota > Gammaproteobacteria > Lysobacterales > Lysobacteraceae > Stenotrophomonas > Stenotrophomonas sp. YJH_SMC_16. The sequence continues at coordinate 287,734 of NZ_JCAFRH010000005.1, forward strand.
CCGTCGACCTGCTGCAGGCGTGGCGCGACAAGGAACCTGCCTGGCGCTGGAGCAACGGGAAGTCGCCGTATCCAAACTGGTCGCGCTACGAGGCCGACCTCAACCTGGCGATGGTGCGCGCCTACAGCGGTGACCTGCCCACCGCGCAGCGCGATCTGGAATCGATGGTCGACATCGCACCGGGCAACGGCGGCCTGCAGAGTGCGCTGGGCAGTGTCTACATGATGCGCGGCTGGCCACGCAGGGCGCTGCAGCGGCAACAGATGGCGCATGCGCTGGACCCGCGCGACATCGAACCACGGCTGGGCATGCAGGAAGCCTACGTCGCTCTGCAGCGTGATGACCTGGCGCGACCGCTGCACGACGATCTGGTCGCACGCTACCCCACCCAGCCCGCCGTCGAACGCATGGACCAGGCCTGGCGCGCGCATCGCGGTTGGCAGCTGAAGGCATGGACCGACATCGGACGCAGTTCCGGCGGGAGTGGCACCTCGCCGCTGGGCAACGATGATCGCCGCTATGGCATGGAGGTCCAGACACCCGTACTCGACGATCGCTGGCGGCTGTTCGTCTTCGCCGACCGGCGCTCGGTCGATTTCCAGGACCAGCGCATCGACCCGCTGTGGCTGGGCGCGGGCGTACGCTACCGCTTCGGCCGGCTGGATGCGGAAGCGGCCGTGCTGCGCGCCAACGACCACATTGGCGATACCGGCCTGCGCGTCGGCGTGGGCTGGCAGTTCAACGACTACTGGCATGCCGGACTGATTGCCGCACGCAATGATCCGGAGGCATCGATGCAGGCGCGCGTGGCCGGCATCACCGCTGACAGCGTCAGTGCGCAGGTCGACTATCGGCGCAGCGAACGCACGCACTGGGTGTTCGGCGCCAGTCGCTTCCGTTACGACGATGGCAACCATCGCGAACTGTTCAGCACCGCACTTGAACAGCGCCTGCTGACCCGCCCACGGTGGCTGATCGATGGCCTGGCCAGTGCCTACACCAGTCGTGGCAGCCGCGACGATGCCCCCTACTTCAACCCGAAGCGCGACCGCATGGTCGAGATCGGCCTGCGCATCGACCAGCAGCTGTGGCGCCACTACGAACGCCACTTCCGGCACCGGCTGACCGTCTCGCTGGGCGACTACTGGCAGGACGGCTTCGGCAGTGCGCTGGTGCCGTCGGTGTCGTACATGCACGAGTGGCAGCTGGGCCAGGGCCGCGTGTTCGAGTATGGCGTGCGCTGGTCGCGGCCGGTCTACGACGGCCATCGCGAACGCCATATCGGCTTCGAAGCCGCACTGCGCTGGGGAGACTGACATGACCCGCATCCTGCGCCTGATCGTGCTCCTGCTGCTGTCGGCTGCGCCGCCGGCCTTCGCGCAGCAGGCCCTGCATCTCGATGCGATCGACAACGGCCTGCTGATCCTCAGCTACCACGACATCCGCGACCAGGTCGCAGCCAAGGGGGATGCCGATACCTATGCGGTGAGCACGCAGAACTTCGCCGCCCACCTGGACTGGCTGGGGGCACACGGTTACCACCCGGTGTCGCTGTCGCAGGTGATCGCGGCCTCACAGGGGCGCGCCACGCTGCCTCCAAAACCGGTACTGCTGACCTTCGATGACGGCCTGCGCAGCGTCTACGACAAGGCCTTCCCGCTGCTGCAGGCCTACCGCTATCCGGCGCTGGTGGCGGTGATCACCGACTACGTGGACATGGCACCGGGCCGCACCATCGACTATGGCTACCGCCCGTTCGGCCGCGACGACTTCATCACCTGGGCACAGCTGAAGCAGATGCACGACAGCGGCCTGATCGAGGTGGCCAGCCATACCGACGATCTGCACCACGGGGTGCTTGCCAACCCGCAGGGAAATTCCACCCCTGCTGTCGTGACCCGCATCTACCGACCGGCCACGCACAGCTACGAGAGCGAGCCACAGTACGAGCAGCGCCTGCGCGCCGATCTCGGCCGCAGTGTGCAACGCATCTAGCAGCACCTGGGCGTGCGCCCGCGCGCCATCGTCTGGCCCTATGCCGCCTACAACCAGCTGAGCAACGACATTGCCGAGCAGCTGGGCATGCCAGTGTCCTTCGATCTGGAAGGCCGCAGCACGCCGGTGGCCAGCGACCTGCATGGCCTGGCGCGCTTCCTGGTCAGCGACAACCCGACCGTGGAGGCGCTGGCCTACGAACTGCGCCGCGACGTCGCGCTCGATGGCATCCGTGCCCTGCAGATCGACCTGGATGATGTGTACGACCCCGACCCCGCACAGCAGGCGCGCAATCTGGATGCGCTGATCGAGCGGGTCAAGCGCGTCGCACCGACGCACGTCTACCTGCAGGCGTTCGCCGATCCGGACGGCAACAACACCGCCGATGCACTGTACTTCCCGAACCGCCACATGCCGATGCGCGCGGACCTGTTCAGCCGCGTTGCCTGGCAGCTGAAATCGCGTGCGGGGGTGAAGGTCTACGCATGGCTGCCGGTGCTCGGCTTCGAGCTGCCCGACCCGGCGCAGCGCAAGGCGCTGGCGATCCGCAACGGCGATGCCGATGGCATGTACCGGCTGGATTTCACCAACCCGCGAGCGCGCCAGATCATGCTCGACATCTACGAGGACCTGGCGGTCAACTCGTACCTCGAGGGCCTGCTGTTCCATGACGATGGCTATCTGCGCGACACCGAGCTGCCCACGCTGGCGGCCGGCGATGGAGGCAGCGCACGCACGCAGGCATTGATCGACTTCACCCTGGCACTGCGCAACAGCGCGCAGCACTGGCGGCCGAAGCTGGCCACGGTGCGCAACCTGTACGCCGAACCGGTGCTGCGCCCACAGAGCGAAGCCTGGTTCGCGCAGCGCTTGGACCTGTTCAACAAGGCCTACGACCAGACCGCACTGATGGCGATGCCGTGGATGGAAGGCAGCAAGCATCCGGAACGCTGGCTCGACCAGCTGTTGGGCGCGGTGCGGGCGCATGATCCACAGCTGCAGCACACCCTGTTCGAATTGCAGACCGTCGACTGGCGCAGCGGGCAACCGATTCCCGCCGAGCGCCTGCGCGCGCAGATCCGCCAGCTGCAGGCGCAGGGCGTGCACCACTTCGCCTGGTACCCGGACGACTTCATCGCCGACCAGCCCTCCACCCGCGATGCCCGCGCGGCGATGTCCGCCGGCAACTTCCCGTACCCGGAGAAGTGACATGGACATGCATCCGTTGCTGCAGGTCCTGTTCCAGTTCGCCTTCTACTACCCGATGGTGATGGCGTTCTTCTGGATGTCGGGCGGCCTGTATTACTACTTCCGGCGCGAACGCCATTCGCGTCCACGCAACGACCCGCCGCTGATGGTCGATCCACCGTTCGCGAGCCTGCTGATTCCCTGTCACAACGAGTCCGCGAACCTCGACGACACGCTCGGCGCGGCGCTGGCACAGCGCTACCCGGCCGACTACGAAGTGATCGCCATCGACGACGGCAGCAGCGACGACACCGGTGCGCGGCTGGACGCCCTGGCGGCAAAGCACCCACGGCTGCGCGTGCTGCACCTGGACCGCAACCTGGGCAAGGCCAATGCGCTGCGCATGGGTGCACTCGCCGCGCGTTCGGAGTACCTGGTGTGCATCGACGGCGATGCGATGCTGGAGGAGCACGCGCTGCACTGGATGATCTGGCACCTGGTCAGCGGCAACCGGGTCGGCGCGGTGACCGGCAATCCGCGCATCCGCAACCGCTCCACCCTGCTCGGACGCCTGCAGGTGGCCGAGTTCTCCTCGATCATCGGCATGATCAAGCGCGCGCAGCGGGTATACGGGCGCATATTCACCATCTCCGGCGTGATCGCTGGCTTCCGTCGTACCGCGCTGCACCAGGTCGGCTGGTGGTCGGACGACATGGTGACCGAAGACATCGACATCAGCTGGCGCCTGCAACGGGCGCACTGGGACATTCGCTACGAACCCAACGCACTGTGCTTCATCCTGATGCCGGAAACGCTGAAGGGGCTGTGGAGGCAGCGGCTGCGCTGGGCCCAGGGTGGCGTGGAGGTGATGCTGCGCCACGCCCGCTCGCTGCTGCACTGGAAGGAGCGGCGCATGTGGGGCGTACTGCTGGAGTACGTGCTGAGCGTGATCTGGGCTTACACCATGTTGTTCATCGTGGTGCTGTGGGCGCTGGGCAAGTTCATCGAACTGCCGCCGCAGCTGCATATCGCCAGCCTGCTGCCGGAATGGCACGGCGTGATCCTGGCCCTGGTCTGCCTGCTGCAGTTCGCCAGCAGCCTGATCATCGACCGTCGTTACGAAACACAGATTGGACGCAACTACTTCTGGGTCATCTGGTACCCGATGGCGTACTGGTTGATCAGCCTTTCCACCACCCTGGTGGCGTTGCCGAAAACCCTGCTGCGCCGTCGCAGCAAGCGCGCCACCTGGACCAGTCCCGATCGGGGGATCCGATGAACGCACAACGCCCGTCCAACCGCTTCGACTCGCGGATGATCCGCAAGCCGCATCGCCAACCACGCTTCCAGCGCACCGCCTGGGGCTTCGTCACACTCGCGTTCTGGGGGTTCTACTTCTACCTGTGGGCACCGTTGGTGACCCTGCTCTCGTGGCTGATCGGCGGGCAGATGGCCTGGCAGCAGCTGTACGAGCGCAAGAACCAGTTCGACCCCTATGTGCTGGTGGCGCTGCCGCTGATGCTGCTGTGTGCCAGCGTGCTGCTGATCGGCTGGGCCGAGTACAACCGCGCGCGCTTCCGCGGCCACGACCGGCGCCTGCCGCGGCCGCTGGCCAGCCTCAACGAAGTGGCCGCCGACCTGGGGGCCAGCACCGGGCTGGCCGAGCGCCTGCTCGGCTGCAAGGCCGCCACGCTGCACATGGACGATCACGCGCGGCCGATCGGCATCCGCCGCGAGGTGGTGTAACCCGACAACCCGGTGGGTGCCGACCCTGGTCGGCACTTGCTTTGGTAGATGCCGACCTTGGTCGGCACCGGGGTCTACCGCGAAGAGCATCCACGCACGGCGTGGATCTACGTGCGCGTCTGCCCTTCACCGCGCACGACGAACCGTTCGACGGTGAGTGCTTCCAGGCCCATCGGGCCGTAGGCGTGCAGGCGCGTGGTGGAAATACCGATCTCGCTGCCCAGGCCCAACTGCCCACCATCGGAAAAGCGCGATGAGGCATTCACCATCACCACCGCCGAACGCAGCGCGTTGACGAAGCGCTCGGCGTGGACCGCGTCTTCGGTCGCAATCACTTCGGTATGGTCGGAGGTATAACGGCGGATGTGCGCGATGGCCGCATCGAGGTCATCCACCACCCGCACGGCCAGCACCAGATCCAGGAACTCGGCGGCGTAATCCGCATCGGTGGCTGCGTTGCTACCCGGCAGCAACGGCTGCGCAGCCGCGTCGGCGCGCAGCTCCACGCCGCGCTCGCCGAGCGCCTGTGCCACGCGCGGCAGGAACGCTTCGGCCACATCGCGGTGCACCAGCAGGGTCTCCAGCGAATTGCAGGCCGACGGACGACTGCACTTTCCGTCCACCAGCAGATCGATGGCTTTGCCGAGGTCGGCGCTGGCATCCACGAACAGGTGGCAGACACCCTTGTAGTGCTTAATCACCGGCACCCGCGCATGTTCGGCAACGAAGCGGATCAGGCCTTCGCCGCCGCGCGGAATCGCCAGATCGATCAGTTCATGCAGCTGCAGCAGTTCCAGCATCGCTTCGCGGCGCAGGTCGGTCAGCACGGTCACCGCCGCCGGTGGCACGCCATTGGCCTTGAGCGCGCCCGCCAACGCCTGGGCGATGGCTGTGTTGGAATGGATCGCTTCGGAGCCACCGCGCAGGATCACGCCATTGCCGGCCTTCAGGCACAGCGCAGCCGCTTCGGCGGTCACGTTCGGGCGCGCCTCATAGATCATTGCGATCACACCCAGCGGCACGCGTACCTTCTGCACGCGGATGCCGTTTGGACGCGCATCGTCGCGGGTGATCTGGCCGACGGGATCGGGCAGCGCGGCGACCTCACGCACGGCTTCGGCCATCGCGAACAGGCGTGCCGGGTCCAGCGCCAGGCGGTCGAGCATGGCGCTGCCAACGCCCTTGTCGCGCGCGGCGGCGAGGTCACGTGCATTACCGGCAAGGATCAGCCCGGCATTCACTTCCAGCGCCTGTGCCATGGCCAGCAGCAGCGTGCGGCGGGCCGCACTGTCGAGGCCGGCAACGTTCTGGGCCGCGTCACGGCAGGCACGCGCCTGCGTTTCGATGTCGCTCATCGGGGAGTCCTTCAAACCGGTCATGGCAGCACCAGATCGTCGCGATGGACGACGCTGCCGCCGTAGTTGTAGCCCAGCACGGCCTCGATGTCGCGCGAATGGCGGCCGGCGATCCGGCGCACATCATCGGCCGCGTACTGGCTGACGCCGCGCGCGACGCAGACACGGCCCTGCGGCGCGTTCCAGCACACCTGCACCATGTCGCCACGGCGGAACACGCCCTCCGCGCCGGTGATGCCACCGGGCAGCAGCGAGGCGCCCTTCTCGCGCATGGCCTGCGCCGCGCCGGCATCGATCACGATCGCGCCCTCGACCAGCGGCGCGTGCCGCAGCCAGTGCTTGCGTGCGGCCTCGCGGCTGCGTGCGGCGTGGATACGGGTACCGAACAGGCGATCCTGCGCCAGCGCGCGCACCACGTCGCCACTGCGGCCATTGAACAGATAGGTTTCTATGCCGAGGCGACCGGCCTTCGCCGCCGCCTCCAGCTTGGTGCGCATGCCGCCGGTACCAGCGCGCGAGCCGGCGCCACCGGCCATCGCCAGCACCTCGTCACTCAGTTCCGGCACGTCGTGCAACGGCCGCGCGTCGGCCACGGTGCGCGGGTCGGCGCTGTACAGGCCGTCGATGTCAGTGGCGATGAACAGTGCATCGGCATCGACCAGCGCCGCCACGGTCGCGGCCAGGTTGTCGTTGTCGCCGAGCTTGAGCTCGTCCACCGACACGGTGTCGTTCTCGTTGACCACCGGCAACGCACCCAGCCGCAGCAGTTCGTTGAGGGTAGCGCGTGCGTTGAGGTAGCGGCGGCGGTTGCGCAGGTCGTCGTGGGTCAGCAGCACCTGCGCCACCGGGCGCTCGAAGAAGCGCTGCCAGAGCCCGATCAGCTGGGCCTGGCCGAGCGCGGCCAGCGCCTGCCGCGCCGCCATCGCCGCGCCGGGCTCATCGGCCCGCGGCAGGATCGCGCGCCCGGCAGCGACCGCGCCGGACGATACGATCACTACCTCACGCCCGGCCAGTACATTGGCAGAGACGAACTGTGCCAGGCCCAGCGCGTGGCGTGGCGACAGGCCGCCGCCATCGGCTGCCAGCAGGCTGCTGCCGACCTTCAGCACTGCACGCCGCCATGGTGGCAGCGCTTGTTCGGGGAACGGCGAGGCGACGTGGGCAGCGTGCTGGATCATCGGTCAGGCTCTCAGCGAGTGTTCCATTCGTGCACGGTCAGGTCGGAGGCCTGCATCGTCACCAGCGGATCGGTGGCGACGATGGCCTGTGCCTGCGCCAGGCTGTCCACGTTGCACAGCACATAGGCGCCACCGCTGCCATCGGCGAAGCCGCCGGTCAGCTGCAGCTTTCCCTGCGCCTGCAACGCATCGAGGAAGTCACGATGCGGCTGCACGGCGGCGGCATTGAAACCGGGCCGGCGCATGGCCAACACCAGGTAGACCGTGCCCGCCATCAGGACAGCGCCTGCCAGCGCGCGCGCAGTTCATCCAGGCGCAGGTCGGCTGCCGAACCCGGCGACACGCGAGCGGCCAGGCTGCCTTCCGGCGTGCGCCCCTGCCCTGCACTATCGGCACCGGCCGCAGCGGCCTTGTAGGCCTCGCGGAACGGCACACCAGCCACGGCCGCTTCCACGGCAACGTCGGTGGCATACATGCCCGAGTCGATCGCTGCGCGCAGCCTGTCGTCACGCCACTCCAGATTGGCCAGCAGCGCCGGCAGCAGCTCCAGCGCGGCCAGGCCACGGCCGAAGCCATGGAAGATGGCGCCCTTGGACGACTGCAGGTCGCGATGGTAGCCCGACGGCAGCGACAGCAGCTGCTCGATCTCGGTGCGCGCGGCGGCGACGCTGGCATGGGTGGCGCGCATCAGCTCGATCACATCCGGGTTGCGCTTGTTGGGCATGATCGAGCTGCCGGTGGTGTACTGCGCCGGCAGTGCGACGAAGCCGAACTCGGCGCTGGTGAACAGCGACAGGTCCCAGGCGATGCGGCGCAGGTCCAGGGTGGCACCACCCAGTGCTTCCAGCGCGGCCAGCTCGAACTTGCCCCGCGACAGCTGCGCGTAGATCGGCGAGATCTGCATGCGCGCGAAACCGAGCGCAGCCGTGGTGTGTTCGCGGTCCAGCGGCAGATTGACGCCATAACCGGCGGCGGTGCCCAGCGGGTTGGCATCGATCAGTGCATGGGTGTCACGGGCGCGGATGGCATTGTCGATGAAGGCCTCGGACCAGCCCGCCCACCACATGCCGGCCGAGGACACCACGGCACGCTGGATGTGGGTATAGCCGGGTATCGGCAGGTCCTTCTCGGCCTGCGCACGGTCCAGCGCGACCTTGGCCACTTCGGCGCTGAGCTGCGCCACGCGCTGCAGCTTCTCTTTCAGCCACAGGCGGGTGGCCACCAGGATCTGGTCGTTGCGGCTGCGGCCGGTGTGGATCTTGCGGCCGGCGTCGCCGAGGCGTTCGGTCAACCGCGCTTCGATCGCCGAGTGGCCATCCTCGTACTGCGTATCCAGCACGAAGCGGCCTTCGCGGAAGTCCTGCGCCAGGATCTCCAGTTCGCGCAGCAGGCCTTCCAGCTCGTCGGCGCTGAGGATGCCGATGTGCTGCAGGCCTTGTGCATGCGCGGCGCTGGCGGCGATGTCGTGCAGGAAGAATTCGCGATCGAGGATCACGTCGTCGCCGGCGAGGAAGGTCTGGATCTGGGCGTCGACGGCGACGCCGGGCTTCTGCCAAAGAAGGTCTGCCATGGGGGCTCCGGAATACGTGTTCAGTGCGGGATCGACGTCAGTTCGTCGATGCCCAGCGCGAGGTTGAGGTTCTGCATGGCCTGGGTGGCCGCGCCCTTGAGCAGGTTGTCCAGGGTCGCCACCACCACGACCCGCTTGCCGCCCGGGGCCAGGGTGAAGCCACCGACCTGGGCACCGTGGCGACCGGCAATGCGGCTGACCCACGGCGCTTCATCCACCACTTCGATCAAGGGTTCGCCGGCATAGGCCTGCTGGAAGCGCTCGACGATCTGCTCGCGGGTCTGCACCCGGTTCAGCCACAGATTGGCGGTGAGCGTGATGCCACGGAAATGCGGCGCGACGTGCGGCATGAACTCGACCGCCACGCCCAGCTGCACGGACACTTCGCGCTCGTGCACGTGGTTGGTCAGCGCATACGGCATCAGGTTGTCGGCCAGCAGTTCAACGTTGTTCTTGTCCGACGGCGTGGTACCGGCACCGGAGTAGCCGGAGACACCGAAGCACTGCGGCGGACCGGCCAGCAGGTCCAGCAGCGGATGCACCGCCAGCTGCATTGCCGTGGCATAGCAGCCCGGGTTGCTGATGTGCTTCTGGCCGTTGTAGCGGCCGCGGGTCAGCTCCGGCAGGCCGTAGTACCAGCTGTTGTCGAAGCGGTAGTCGGCCGAGAGATCGACGATGACAGTGTCCGGCTTCGCGGTTTCAAGCGCGGCCACGAACGGCGCGGCCAGGCCATTGGGCAGGGCCAGGATCACCGCATCCACGCCCTTGGCGGCCACCGCGTCGGCGTCCAGGTTCTCGTACTGCAGGTCACCCTGGAATTCCGGATGGTGATCGGACAGGCGCTGCCCGGCGCGCTCGCGCGAGGAGACGAAAGCCAGCTTCAGCCGCGGATGGGCGGCCACCAGCTTGATCAGCTCGGCACCGGTATGGCCGCGGGCACCGACGATACCCAGGGTGAAAGTCGAATCGTTCATGCGTGACTGTCCAGGCGGTACTGCAGGTGGCGCTTCACGCCCTGCCATTCCGCATCGATGATGGAGAAGATGACGGTGTCGCGCGGCGTGCCGTCGGCATGCCGCTTGTGGTTGCGCAGCACGCCGTCCTGCTTGGCGCCGAGGCGGGCGATGGCGGTACGCGAAGTAAAGTTGAACCAGCTGGTTTCCAGCACCACGCTGATGCAGCCCATGGCCTCGAAGGCGTGCTGCAGCAGCAACAGCTTGGCTTCGGTGTTGGCGCCGGTGCGCTGCACACGCGGCGCATACCAGGTGTAGCCGAGACTGAGCTTGGGCACCCCGGCATCCATGTCGTAGAAGCGCGTGCTGCCGATGATCTCACCCGCCGCATCGCGGATCACGAAGGGCAGCACCTTGCCTTCAGCCTGCGCCTGCAGCGCGGCCTGCACATAGTGCTCGACCCGCTGCGGTGACGGCACCTGGGTGTACCAGAGCTGGTCCAGGCCGCTGCCTTCAAGCGCATCGCGCAGGCCCGGCACGTGCTCCATCTGCAGCGGCTGCAGGGTTACGTGCTGGCCGCGCAGGGTGGGAACCGTGTTCCAGGCATCGAGGTTGCTCATCGCTCAGCCCTGCAGGCTCGGGGTGCGCTGCGCGCAATGATCGACATAGGTCTTGATCCGGTCGATGCCATCGGCACCGAACCAGAACACCTTCCACTGATCCTGCTTGTAGCAGCCATCGGACTCGGCGTAGTAGAAGTGATTGATCGGGTTGCCGTGGCGCGAGCGCCAGAACAGCTGCGGGGTTTCCTCCAGCATCACGTTCCATACTGCGCGGCCCAGGCCCTCGCCCTGCGCGTCGTCGAGCACGGCGAACTTGTCCAGGTACACGCCCTCTGCCTCGTCGGTGAGGATCACCGCGGTGCGGTAGTTCTCGCTGACATAGGCACGCAACAGTTTGGTCTTCTCGAAGTAGTCCGGCACCAGGGTGCGGCCGAAACTGGATTCGATCAGGCCCTTCAGGCGCGGCAGGTCCAGTTCGTCCCAGGCGGTGGCGCGCAGTACTTTCTCGCCCTTGCGTACCAGCGTGCCCGAGCCCTTGTGGGTGAACAGTTCCTTGGCCAGGTCGGCCGGACGGGTGATCGACACCGACGATTCCAGCGGCAGGCGATCAAGCAGATCCTTGATCTGTTCGATCTTCACCTTCATGCCGCCGTGGATCCACGGCTGCGCGATCAGGTGGTCGTACTCGGTGGACAGGTTGATCGAATCGATCACGTTGCCCTGCTCGTCCAGCAGGCCGCCGGTGCCGGTCAGGAAGATGATCTTGTACGGCTGCAGTTCCTGCACCAGCTCGTTGGCGGCGAAGTCGGCGTTGACGTTGAGGATCTGGCCGCCGGCGGTCTCACCCAGGCTGGTGATGACCGGGATCGAACCGGCGCGCAGGCTGGCCTCGATTGGCGCCAGGTTGACCTTCTTCACCTCGCCGACCAGGCCGTAGGTGTCCACGTCCAGGTACTCGGCCTCGAACACACCACCGGTGATCGAGGTGGCGCGCGCGCCGTTCTGCTGCAGCGCCTCGACCAGGCGCAGGTTGGACTGCTGGAACACCCGGCGCACGATCGCCAGCGCTTCCGGCGAGGTCACGCGCAGGCCGTTCACGGTCTGCTTCTCGATGCCAGCGGCCGACAGCTCGGCATCCAGCTGCGGGCCGGCGCCGTGCAGCACGATCGGGGTCAGACCGACCTCCTGCAGGAACGACAGCGAGGAGGTCAGCGCGTCGAGGTCGTCGCGCAGCACCGCGCCGCCGACCTTGACCACGGCGAAGCGCTTGGCATCCAGCTGCGAAAAGCGCTTGAGGTACTGGCTGATCTCCTTCGCGCTGGCCATGCTGGAAAGCAGGCGCACGATGGTCTGGCGGGTCTGGCGGTGGGGCTGGAGGGCAGGAGACATTTCGGTTTCGTCGGAAAGGGAAGAATCAGGCGCCGGCGGCGATGATGCGGTGCACGGCGTCGGTGTAGCGCTGCAGCTGCTCCAGCGTCACGAACTCGTCGGCGGTGTGGGCCTGGGCGATGTCGCCCGGGCCGAACACCAGCGTGGTGTAGCCACCGGCCGAGAACAGCGAGGCCTCGGTCCAGAAGTCCACCGCGTTGCCGATCGGCAGGTCCAGCGCATCGGCCACGTCGCGCGCCAGCAGGCGGCGGTTCTCGGCTTCGGCGATGTCACCGGCCGGCAGGCTGGGGCCACGGAAGGTTTCGGTGAACAGTGCCGCCTGCGGCTCGGCGAAGCCGGCAAAGGTCGCCAGCAACGCATCGATATCCATCGACGGCAGCGGACGGAAACCGAAGCGCACTTCGGCAGCGGGCGCGATCATGTTGGCCTTGATGCCACCTTCGACGCGACCGATGTTGAAGCGCAGGCCGGTCAGCCCGCCGAAGCGCGCCGACGCCAGCGATTCCACGTGGTCCAGCGCGCGGTTGCCCCAGCGCATGGCCTGATGCAGCGCGCTGGCGGCTGCATCCTGCTTGCCCGAGGCATGCCCCGCGCGGCCAGCGAACTGCATCAGCACCGAGCTGATGCCACGGTGCGCCAGCACCGCCTCGCTCATGGTCGGCTCGGCCACCAGCACCGCTTCATACGGCAGGCCACGGGCCAGGAACGCAGCGATGCAGCGCGGATCGTTGGCTTCTTCATCGCTGGAGAACAGGAAGGCTGCGTCACCGTCGCTGGCATTGGCTGCGGCCACCAGTGCGGCGGCCGCGCCCTTGATGTCACACACGCCCAGACCGACCACGCGGTCGTCCAGGCGGCGCATCACGTGCGGGTCGGCACTCCAGTGCGGCGAATCCGGCACGGTATCCAGGTGTACGTTGAACAGGTACTTCGGCGTCCCGCGCACGGCGTACAGGCTGACCGCACCGGCGCCGTGGTCGATCACCTCGACGTTGAAGCCGGGCAGGTTCGCGCGCAGGTAATCGAAGATGCCACCGGTGGTGATCGCACGCGGCGGGTTGCGGGTGTCGAAGGACACCAGCGCCTGCAGGTGATCGAGCGTCTGTTCAAGCATGAATCAACAATCCTGTGGAATTCCGCCGGGCATGGCCCGGCGCTACCGGAATGCGTCTGGTGGAGAGCCCCCTTCTTGTTGAAGGGGGCGCGCCAACGGCGCAGGGTTGAGGTGGAATGCGTGGTCAACCGCTCAGCGGTTGACTTGCGCGTAAAGCGTCGAGCTCATGCCGAACAGCTTGATGAAGCCCTCGGCCTCTTCCACGCCCCAGTCGGCCGACTGCGCGTAGGTGGCACCCTTGGTGTTGAGCAGGTGCGGCGACTTCACCGCCACTGCATCGACGCGGCCACCACGGGTCTCCAGCACCACTTCACCGTTGACCTTGGCCTGCGAGGACTTCAGGAACGCTTCGATGTCGGTCTTCAGCGGGTCGTGGTAGAAGCCTTCGTACACCAGCTCCACCCACTTGCGCGCCACATCCGGCTTGAAGCGGTTCTGCTGCTTGGTCAGCACCGCATCTTCCAGCGCGCGGTGTGCGGCCAGCAGCGAAACCAGGCCCGGTGCCTCGAACACGATGCGGCCCTTCAGGCCGATCACGGTATCGCCGGTGTAGACGCCGCGGCCAACGCCGTACGGGGCGAACAGCTTGTTGAGCTGGGCCAGGATCTGGTCGCCCGGCAGCGCCTTGCCGTTCAGTTCAACCGCTTCGCCTTCGACGAACTTCAGGGTGACCGTCAGCGCCTGCTCCGGCCACTCGCTGCGCGGTGCGCACCAGCCACGGGCGCCCTCGCCCGGGGCTTCCCAGCGGTCGATCTCGCCGCCGGACATGGTCAGGCCCAGCAGGTTCTCGTTGATGGTGTAGGCCTGCTGCTTGGCGCGCACGCCGAAGCCACGTTCTTCCAGGTACTTCTGCTCGTAGGCGCGGGTCTGGGTGTGTTCCTTCTGGATCTCGCGGATCGGCGCGATGATCTGGTAGTCACCCAGGGCCTTCACGGCCAGGTCGAAGCGGACCTGGTCGTTGCCCATGCCGGTGCAGCCGTGGGCGATGATGTGGGTGCCCAGTTCGGCGGCACGCTTCAGCGCGGCATCGACGATCAGGTAGCGGTCCGAGACCAGCAGCGGGTACTGGCCCTGGTAGCCTTCGCCGGCCCATACGAACGGCTTGACGAAGCCTTCCCAGATGGCCGGGCCACCGTTGACGGTGACGTGGCTGGTCACGCCCAGCTCGGCGGCGCGCTTTTCGATGAAATCGCGCTCTTCATCATCCACGCCGCCGGTGTCGGCGAACACGGTGTGCACGTTGTAGCCACGCTCCTGCAGGTACGGCACGCAGAAGCTGGTATCCAGGCCGCCGGAGAAGGCGAGAACGACGTCTTTGTTGCTCATGGGGAGGGTATGTCCTGTTCGTGTGTGTCGTCGAGCCATGCTCGACTTCGTCTATGTAGAGTCGAGCCATGCTCGACTGATGCTTCTCAGCGCCCGGCAACGGCGGCCATGATCGCCTTCTGCACGTGCAGGCGGTTCTCGGCTTCGTTGATGGCGATGCATTGCGGCGAATCCATCACGCCGTCGGTGGCCTTCACGTTGCGGCGCAGCGGCAGGCAGTGGCTGAACACACCGGTGTTGGTCAGCGCCATCTTCCGCTCGTCCACGATGAAGTGCCTGAACTGGTCGCGGATCGGCTTTTCCGGCTCCCAGTTGCCGAAGAACGGCAGCGCCCCCCAGCTCTTGGCGTAGACCACGTCGGCGCCGGCGTAGGCGCTGTCGATGTCATGGCTGATCTTCAGCGAACCGCCGCTCTCGGCCACGTTCTGCTCGGCCCAGCCCATGTAGCGGTCATCCAGGATGTAGTCGGCGGTCGGGCACAGCAGGGTCACGTCCATCCCCATGCGCGTGGCGATGGTCAGCGCCGAGTTGGCCACGGCGGTGTTCAGCGGCTTGGGGTGGTAGGTCCAGGTCAGCACGTACTTCTTGCCACGCAGGTCCTGGGTGCCGAAGTGCTCCTGCAGGGCCATCACGTGGGCCAGTTCCTGGCACGGGTGGGTGATGGTCTCCATGTTGATGACCGGCACCGGCGAGTACTTGGCGAAGCTGTTGAGGACGATGTCCTGGCGGTCGTAGGCCCAGTCGATGAACTTGGGGAACGCGCGCACGGCGATGATGTCGCAGTAACGGCCCAGCACCTTGGCCACTTCAGCGATGTGCTCTTCGGTATCGCCGTCCATCACCGTGCCGAGGTTGAACTCGATCGGCCACGCATCCTTGCCTGGCTGCAGCACCACCGCGTGGGCCCCCAGCTGGAACGCGCCCAGTTCGAAGCTGGTGCGGGTGCGCATGGACGGATTGAAGAACACCAGCGCGATCGACTTGCCCTTGAGCTGGTCGCCGAGCTTGTTGCGCTTGAACAGCGCGGCCTGGGTCAGCAGCGCGTCGAGATCGCTGCGGCTCCAGTCCTGGGTGTTCAGGAAGTGCTTGGGGGACATCATCTTTCCTTGCGTGGCGGCGCCGGGTTCGACGCGGTGGAAGGGAAAACAGGAAGCAAAGGTGGAACGAAAAGGTTGCAGTTGCAGCTTTCAGAACGCAGAAACGAAAAAACCCAGCCGGGCGGCTGGGTTTTTTTCGGACGAACAGCAAAAAGCTCCGGTTACCCAGCGAGGATGTGGGGTTCCGGTCGACGCGCACGCGAGGTCATGCCCGACGCCTGTCGGGCTGCGCTGCTGTCGTGCTGGAAGTCGGTGAGCTTCATGGTCAACCATCTTTGCATGCGGCCGGGGCCGACGCAAGGGGCCGGGGCCGCAGAATCAGGGATTGCCCGTGGCACCCTGCTCGGGGCCGACCCAAGGGGTGATAGACACCCGGATCTTGAGCCGGTTGCCGGGGTCTTCCGGCAGCCGTGAGCGGTACTTGGTG
Organism: Stenotrophomonas sp. YJH_SMC_16; assembly: GCF_059367875.1. Taxonomy (NCBI): domain Bacteria; kingdom Pseudomonadati; phylum Pseudomonadota; class Gammaproteobacteria; order Lysobacterales; family Lysobacteraceae; genus Stenotrophomonas; species Stenotrophomonas sp. YJH_SMC_16. Next base: position 303,635 of record NZ_JCAFRH010000005.1, read on the forward strand.
CCCTTGTAGACGTAATCCACGTCGTAGGCGATGGGCCTGCGGAATTCACGCCCCACCGGGACGATACGGCAGTCACGGGTCAGCATCGGGCCATTGTTGGCCGGTGCCGGCGCCGGGGCGGGTGACTCGGCGGCGGCGTCCTCGGAGACCTCTTCATCGCTGCGCTTGAACATCGAGCGCACCGAGTCCCAGAAGCGGCTGATCCGGCCCTTGTCCTCGACCGGCTCCTCGCCGGTGACATTGACCGGCGCCAGAGTCCGGGTCGAGACCGGCTCGCAGTGTTCTTCGGTGCGGGTCGCGCGCAGGGTCTGGAACACGGGCTCGACGTTCAGCACCTGCGCGTAGTCGAACTTCACGTTCTCCACGATCACCACCCGGTTGCGGGGCTCGGCCTCCTGCGCCTGGGCCACGGCGGCCAGCGCCGACAGGCAGGCCAGGGTCAGCAACGCGGTGGATTTCATTGGCGAAGGGAGCAAGGACACGGCAATAGTGTAGGCAGTGGCGAGCGCAAGGGGCTGAACATTACCCGTCCACGCTGCTCCTGCCCACCCCACCTTGGACGGACCCGGCGTCCACCGGTGGCAGGCGGTGCCCCCAAAGGGGGCCGACACGTTCTAAAATCACAGGCTTGTCCCCCAGCCACAGCCCCATGACCCTGCGCCTGCACAACAACCTGACTCGCCAGCTCGAACCGTTCACCCCGCTCGACCCGGCCTGTCCGACCCTGTATGTGTGCGGCCCCACGGTCTACAACTACGTGCACATCGGCAACGCCCGTGGCCCGGTGGTGTTCGGCGTGCTGGCCGACCTGCTGCGGCGCCGTTTCGGTGGCCTGCGCTACGCGCGCAACATCACCGACGTGGACGACAAGATCAACACCGCCGCGCGCGAGCAGGGGGTGCCGATCAGCACCATCACCGACAGGTTCGCTGCCGCCTACCGTGAAGACATGGCCGCCCTGGGCGTGGTGCCGCCGGACATCGAACCGGAAGTGACGGCGCACATGCCGCAGATCATCACCATGATCGAGCAGCTGATCGCCAACGGCCATGCCTATGCCGCCGAGGGCCATGTGCTGTTCGCGGTGGCCAGCTTCGACGGCTACGGCAAGCTCTCGCGCCGCGACCCGGAAGAGATGCTGGCCGGCGCCCGTGTCGATGTCGCCCCCTACAAGCGCGATCCCGGCGATTTCGTGCTGTGGAAGCCGTCCAGCGACGACCTGCCCGGCTGGGAATCGCCGTGGGGCCGTGGCCGCCCGGGCTGGCACATCGAATGCTCGGCGATGGCCGCCGCCCATCTGGGCGAGACCATCGACATCCATGCCGGCGGCGTCGACCTGCAGTTCCCGCACCACGAGAACGAGATCGCGCAGAGCGAATGCGCCCACGGCGGCAAGATCTTCGCCCGTTTCTGGCTGCACAACGGCATGCTCAACTTCGGCGGCGCCAAGATGAGCAAGTCGCTGGGCAACATCGAGCGCGTGCACGACCTGGTGCGCCAGCATCCGCCGGAAGCCCTGCGCCTGGCGCTGCTGTCGGCCCACTACCGGCAGCCGCTGGACTGGTCCGATGGCCTGATCGAGCAGTCGGTGCGCACCCTGGATCGCCTGTACGGCACCCTGCGCGAACTGGCGTCGGTCGACGCGGTCGTGGCGATCCCGGCCACGGTCGAGGCGACCCTGGATGACGACTTGAACACCCCGCAGGCGCTGGCCGAAGTGGCCCGCATCGCTGCCGATGCACGCCGAGCCACCGACCCGGCCGAACAGGCACGCCTGAAGGGCGAGCTGCTCGGTGCCGGCCTGGCCCTGGGCCTGCTGCAGGCCGACCCGGCGCAATGGTTCGGTACCGCTGCGGGCGATGACGGCGACGATGCCCGTATCCAGAGCCTGATCGACGAGCGTGCCGCTGCCAAGAAGGCCCGCGACTTCGCCCGTTCCGACGCCATCCGCGACCAGCTGGCCGCCGAAGGCATCGTGCTGGAAGACACCCCGCAGGGCGTGCGCTGGTCGCGCAAGCGCGGCTGACCTGCCCTGCCCCGTGGCCGGTACGCCGGCCACGCCCCACCGTAGAGACTGTTGTGACCGACTCCCCGTTCCCGCTTGAACCCACCGCCGCCGAGGCCCAGACCGCCATCGCCGAGGAATTCGGCTTCTTCGGCGACTGGTCCGAGCGCTACCAGTACCTGATCGACCTCGGCCGCAAGCTGCCGGCCTTCCCGGAAGAATGGAAGACCGAAGAGCATCGCCTGCTCGGCTGCCAGTCGATGGTCTGGATCGTGCCGGAAGGCAATGCGCAGTCGCTGCGCTTCCATGCCATCAGTGATTCGGCCATCGTCTCCGGCCTGATCTTCCTGGCGCTGCGCGTGTACTCCGGGCGCTCGGCGCAGGAGATCCTGGCCACCGAACCGAGCTATATCCAGGACATCGGCCTGGCCCGCCACCTGTCTCCGACCCGCAGCAATGGTGTGGCAGCGATGCTGGCCTTCATCCGCGAGACCGCGCAGGCCCAGCTGCAGCGCGATCCGTCGTGAGCGAGCCTGCCACAGCCGAGGACACCGCGCTGGGCCTGCTGTCCCGACCCGGCTTCGCCAAGCTGCTGGCCTACCGCATCTTCGCGATGCTGTCCTACCAGGTGGTGGCAGTCACCGTCGGCTGGCACATCTACGAAGTCACCCGCAATCCGTTCTCGCTGGGCCTGATCGGCCTGGCCGAGGTGCTGCCGTTCTTCTGCGTGGCGCCATTCGCCGGCTACCTGGTCGACCATCTGCCGCGGCGCCGGTTGGGCATGGCGGCCTGTTCCGGGCTGATCGCCACCGCGCTGGTACTGACCAGCGTGGCCAAGGGCTGGCTGCCGTTTAAAGGCGTGTGGCCCATCTATGCAGCCATCGCCCTGACCGGCATGGTCCGCGCCTTCCTGTCGCCGATCTACAACGCGCTGTTCGCCCGCGTGCTGGCCCGCGATCAGTTCGCGCGCGGCGCAGGCCTCGGCGCGGTGGTGTTCCAGGCCGGCATGGTGGCTGGTCCGGCACTGGGTGGCGTGCTGGTCGGCTTCGGCGGCAAGGGCCTCTCCTACGCGTTGGCTACGGCCTTTGCGCTGGTGGCGATGGCCTGCCTGGCTACATTGAAGGTGGAAGAACCGGTGCACACCGGTCCCGCCGCGCCGATCTTCAAGAGCATCGCCGAAGGCGCGCGCTTCGTGGTCGGCAACCGGATCATGGTCGGGGCGATGGCGCTGGACATGTTCTCGGTCCTGCTCGGCGGCGTGGTGGCGATGCTGCCGGCGTTCCTGCACGAAATCCTGCACCACGGCCCGGAAGGCCTGGGCATCCTGCGCGCGATGCCGGCGCTCGGTTCGGTGTGCGTGGGCCTGTGGCTGGCCCGCCACCCGCTGCACCGCAATGCCGGCCGCGTACTGCTGTTCGCGGTGGCCGGTTTCGGCCTGTGCGTGATCGGCTTCGGCCTGTCGCAGCACTTCTGGCTGTCGGCGCTGATCCTGCTGTTCTACGGGGCCTTCGATGGCGTCTCGGTGGTGATCCGATCGACCATCCTGCAGTTGGCCACGCCGGAAGAAATGCGCGGACGGGTGTCGTCAATCAACGGCATCTTCATCAGTTCGTCCAACGAGCTGGGCGCGTTCTATGCCGGCACGATGGCCAAGCTGCTCGGCCTGGTGCCGGCCGTGGTGCTGGGTGGGTTCGCGGTGCTGAGCGTGGCCGGGATCACCGCGTGGAAGAACCCGACATTGCGGAAACTGAATTTGCGTGATCTGCAGTGACGCTGCGAACAGCGGATTCGGCGGCGCCGGGTGTTTGGCTGGGGCCGTTGCTCTCCCTCGATGATTGGGCTTGTCACTTTCTTTTCGCGAAAAGAAAGTAACCAAAGAAACGCTCCGCCATCCGCGAGCCGGCGCTGCGCGCCGGTGCCCTGTGCTCCTCGGTGAATCAGGGGACGGCGCCGAACTCGCTGCGCTCAAACAGCGGCGCCTCTTCGCCCCTGATTCCCCTGCGGTGCTCGGCTCGCTACAAGGCGGACTCAACAGCCGCGAGCGCACGCATGACCGCTCCTGTCGGCCTGAGCCGAGCGTGGGCTCGGCTCTACATCGGCCGCGCACGCAGGAAACCGTCGAGAGCCTGCGGGTGGGTCCGGGCGGGACCGTCCGCGGCATGGATGCCGCGGCCGAGCTTACAGGGATGTACTTGCAGCGTGTCCTGCCCGGACCCACCCGCAGGCTCCACCCGATACCCGGAAGGCGCTGCTCTACACAGCCAACTCGAACCCAACAAAAAACCCGGCCGAGGCCGGGTTTTTCGCATGACCATACAACGAGCAGGAATCAGTCGCCCTGCTGCTTCTGCAGGTGCTCCCAACGCTCCTGGGCGTCGATGGTGCGCTCGGCGGTCAGGCGCGCTTCGAGGCGCTCCAGGCCGATTTCTTCACCGGTGTCGACGCAGTAACCGTAGTCGCCCGCTTCCAGGCGCTTCAGGGTGCTGTCGATCTTGCCGATCAGCTTGCGGTAGCGGTCGCGGGTACGCAGTTCCAGCGAGTTCTCGGTCTCGCGGGTCGCGCGCTCGGCTTCGTCGCCGATGTCACGCACTTCCTCACGAAGATTCTCGATGGTCTGCTTGGACTCTTCCACCAGGTCCGCGCGCCAGTTCTGCAGACGCTGACGGAAGTACTCCTGCTGCAGCGGGCTCATGTATTCCTCTTCCGAGGACGGCTTGTAGCCAGTCGGCAGGATCGGGCGGCCGGTGGCCTCGTCGGTCTTGTACTCGACCACCTTGTACTTGCTGCGAGGGGCCGGTGCAGCCGAGCGGGCGGCGACGGCCACGGCAACCTTGCCGACAGGGCGCGACACGGTCTTCGGGGCGGAATCGGATTTCACGGCGGTTTTGGCAGGCGATTTCGAAACGGGCACGGGATTCTTGGATTGCGGGGCCTTCGAAGCGGCAGGAGCGGCGGCCGGGGCCGGCTTGGAAGCCGGTTGGGCTGCTGCCACTGCCACGGTCTTGACCGGGACAGGCTTGGCCGGAGCCGGCTTGGCAGCAGGCTTCGGTGCGGACTTCACTACTGGGGCCGGGGCCGGCTTCACGGCCGGCACGGCAACATTCTTGGCAACCTTCTTTACAGCGGCAGGCGTGGCAACCGGTTTAGCCGCAGCGACCTTCTTGGCCGCGGGCTTGGCGACCGGCTTGGCTGCAGCCTTCTTCACCACCGCCTTCGGCGCCGGCTTGGCTACGGCCTTCTTCGCCACCGGCTTGGCGGCGGCCTTCTTCACCGGCGCGGCCTTGCTGGCGGCCTTCTTCATCACCGGCGCCTTCTTGCTGGCAGCGGCAGGCTTGGCCTTGGCGGGCGCAGCAGCCTTCTTCGCCACCGGCTTGGTTGCCTTGACCGGCGTTTTCTTTGCGGTGGCCTTCCTGGCCGCCGGTTGCGAGGACGCTGCCTTGGTCGCCGGCTTGCTGGCCGGTTTCTTGGCAACGGGCTTTGCCGCCAACTTCTTCACAACAGGCTTGGCGGTTTTCTTGGCGGCCGTTGCGGCCTTCTTTGCAGTTTTTTTAGCAGCCACGAAACGCTCTTCCTTGGATTCCCCGGGGCCCGGGAAAGCGGGCCTTTATAGCCTACCCGACCCGCAGCAGCAACCTCGACCCCCTGCTCCATTCAGTCCTGGAGTCAAGGCGCCCTTGGAGGCAGTCCGACGAACACGGACCGCCTTGCGCGGTACGGAACCTGGCCAGCACCCGGAGGTGCTGGTACCGGTCGCAGGCCATCGGCGACATGCGACCAACGGCCCATCCTGCACAAATGCGGCCTTCATGCCAACTGGCATAAGATGACTGGGTGATCTCGCGCCTGCTCATTGCCCTGCTGCGCTTCTACAAGCGCTTCATCAGCCCCCTGCTGGGGCCACGCTGCCGTTTCGTGCCGAGCTGTTCTGAATACGCGATGGACGCCATCTCGCGGCACGGCCCGCTGCGCGGCAGCTGGCTGTCTGCGCGCCGGCTGGGCCGCTGCCACCCGTTCCACCCCGGCGGCTTCGACCCGGTGCCCGAATCCAACCACGCCCCCTCTTGCCGTTGCACAGGAAAACACTGACATGTCCTCCACCCTCATCACCAACGCCCGGATGGTCAACGAAGGCCGCACCTTCGACGGCGACCTGCGCATCGAGAACGGCCGCATCGCGCAGATCGGCAATGGGCTGGCGCCGCGCGACGGCGAGCAGGTGGTGGACGCGGCCGGACGCTGGCTGCTGCCTGGCATGATCGATGACCAGGTGCACTTCCGCGAACCGGGCCTGACCCACAAGGGCGACATCGCCAGCGAATCGGCGGCGGCCGTGGCCGGTGGCCTGACCAGCTTCATGGACATGCCCAACACCAACCCGCCGACGCTGGATTCGACCATCCTGGAAGCCAAGTACGAACTCGCGCGCGGCCGCGCCTGGGCCAACTACGGCTTCTACCACGGCGCCAGCAATGACAACCTCGAAGCGATCCGTGCGCTGGACCCGAAGAAGGCCCCGGGCGTGAAGGTGTTCATGGGCGCCTCTACCGGCAACATGCTGGTGGACAACCCGGAAACGCTGGATGCGATCTTCCGCGAATGCCCCACCCCGATCATCACGCACTGCGAAGACACGCCGATGATCGATGCCAACCTGAAGGCCTTCCAGGAAAAGTACGGCGACGCGCTGACCCCGGACATGCATCCGGATATCCGTTCGCGCGAGGCCTGCATCAAGTCGACCCGCCTGGCGATGTCGCTGGCGCGCAAGCACGGCACCCGCCTGCATGTACTGCACATCTCCACCGCCGACGAGCTGGCGCTGTTCGAAAAGGGTCCACTGATCCGCGCCGACGGCAGCCGCAAGCAGATCACTGCCGAAACCTGCGTGCACTTCCTGCACTTCGCGCGCCCGGACTATGCGACCAAGGGCAACCTGATCAAGTGCAACCCGGCGATCAAGGAAGTGTCCGACCGCGAAGCAATCACCGCTGCGCTGGCCGACGACGTGCTGGACGTGCTGGCCACCGACCACGCCCCGCACACCTGGGAAGAGAAGCAGAAGCCCTACGCGCAGGCGCCGTCGGGCCTGCCGCTGGTGCAGTACGCGCTGGTGGCCGCGCTGGAGCGCGTGCACGAAGGGAAGCTGACCCGCGAGCAGGTGGTGCAGAAATTCGCACACGCACCGGCACAGCTGTTCGACGTGGAAGAACGAGGCTTCCTGCGCGAAGGCTACTTCGCCGACCTGGTGCTGGTGGAAGACGTGCCATTCACCGTCAAGCGCGAGGACGTGCTGTCCAAGTGCGGCTGGTCGCCGTTCGAAGGCACCACCTTCCGTTCGCGCGTGGCCTCGACCTGGGTCAACGGCCAATTGGTGTGGGACGGCAGCAAACTGGTGGGTGAACCGGCCGGCCAGCGCATGACCTACGACCGCTGATGCGCAAGGTATTTCTGTTCGGGGCGCTGCTGCTGGCCGCGCCCCTGTTCACCGCACCGGCGGCGCAGGCGCAGGATGGCATCGGCAGCCTGATCGACAGTCGCGTGGTGTTTCCGGCCAGCGCGTCGCAGGGCGCGCTGGTGATCGGCAAGGTGCCCGCCGGCAGCCGCGTGCAGTACGCCGGCCGCCAACTGCGGGTGAGCGGCTATGGCAGTGTGGTGTTCGGCATCGGTCGCGACGAGAAGGGCCCGTTGCGCGTGCAGGTACAGCGCCCCGATGGTGGCAGCGAGACCGCGACCATTGCGGTGACGCCGCGCGACTGGCCCACCGAGCGGGTCAACGGCGTGCCGCCGAAAACGGTGAACCCGCCGCCGGCGATTGCCGAGCGGATCAAGCGCGAACAGGCGCAGGTGACCGCGGCACGTGCCCGCGATGACGACCGCACTGATTTCACCCAGACCTTCATCTGGCCGGTGCAGGGCCGCATCAGTGGCCGCTTCGGCAATGCGCGTGTCTACAACGGTCAACCTGGTGCCGGTCATTCCGGCATGGACATCGCGGTGCCGACCGGCACCCCGGTGAAGGCACCGGCCGCCGGCATCGTCACCTTCGCCGGCCCGGACCTGTACCTGACCGGTGGCACGCTGCTGCTCGACCACGGCTTCGGGGTCAGCTCCAACTTCCTGCACCTGTCGCGCATCGACGTGAAGGTCGGCGACCGGGTGGAACAGGGCCAGGTGATCGCTGCGGTCGGTGCCACCGGTCGCGCCACTGGGCCACACCTGCACTGGGGCATGAACTGGTTCGATACCCGTATCGACCCGCTGCTGGTGCTGGAGCGGAAGTAACGCCCATCGCCCGGTGCAGTGGTGAGCCGCTGTTGTAGAGCCGAGCCCACGCTCGGCTGCTGTCGCGCAGAGATGAGCCGAGCATGGGCTCGGCTCTACAGACAGCATTCAATCAACCGCGCGAGGTAGCGCCGGGCCATGCCCGGCGGAGCGCGGGATCAGCCGCGGGCAGCCCACCACACGCGCAGCAGGGTGCGCACCGGGGTGGCTTCGATCGGCTTGCCTGCGGCTTGCGCGGCCACGCGTGCGCGCGCCAAGCTGGACCACACGCGGCGCGGGCGCGGACCGGGCACGCGACTGCCCCATCCCTTCAGCAGGTACTGCGCCCAGCGCTGCGCGGCCGCGCTGGAATCCTCATCCAGCAGGCTGCGCGGTACACCGGCCACGCCGGCATCCTGCAGGCGCTGGGCCAGGGTCTGCAGCTGCACCGCACGACCGGCGCCGGTGCGCGGCTTGTCGTTGAACAGCGCCGCTTCCACCGCGGCAACCGCGTCGGCGTAATTGGCCAGCGCACGCTCGGCTCCGGCCGCATCCAGCGCGACCGTGCGCGCTTCAACCAGATCGGGCAGCGCTTCGGCCAGCTGCGCCCACGGCGCACGCACCGGCTCCAGCAAACGCCCCAGGGGGTGGCGCGAACGATGCGCAGCCCAGCTGCGCAGCTCCTCGCCCCACCACGCCAGCTTGGCGTCGGCCGGCAACGGATCGCCGCCGGTGTTGAGCATGTCGTCGAATTCCTGCAGCAGCGCGAACCACGCCACCGCAAGCTCGCGTTGCGATTCGGCCACGAACGGGGCGGCCACCGACCATTCCGGCCAACGGCTGCGCCACTTGTCGAGGAAACTGTCCAGCGCGGTACTGCTCACTACGTCATTCCTTACGGCTGGGCCGGGGCTGCCGGCCGGGTCGGCCAGAGACTGGCCAGTTGCAGAAGTCCGGCGTTCTCGACCAGCACGTCGGCCTGCCAGGCCAGCGGGTCGTCGCTGTGCAGGCGATAGCCCCACAGTGCCGCCACCGACGGCATGGCCGCGGCACGCGCGGCGATGATGTCGCGCTCGTCGTCGCCCACGTACACGCAGTCTTCGGCGGCAACGGCGATCGCCTTCGCCGCGTGCAGCAGCGGCAGCGGATGCGGCTTGCGCTCGGCCAGGCTGTCACCACCCACCAGCACCGCACAGCGCTGCTGCCAGCCGTGCTGCGGCAGGATCAGGCGCGCCAGGTACTCGGGCTTGTTGGTGACGATACCCCACACCGTACCGGCGGCATCCAGTGCAGCAAGCATGCCGGCCACGCCGTCGAACAGCACTGCGTGCTGGCCGATCAACGCTTCATAGCGCTGCAGGAATTCCGGGATCAGTGCATCGCGAGCGGCGGCATCCAGCTCCGGGAACGCGGCCCCGACCATCGCACGCGAGCCCTTGGAGACCACCGGGCGCAGCAGTGCCGGATCGATCGGCGCACGGCCACGTTCGGCCAGCATCGCATCGCAGGTGGCAACGAAGTCCGGCGCGCTGTCCAGCAGGGTGCCGTCCAGATCGAACAGCACCGCGCGCGGGAAGCGGGCAGAGGTCATGCCGGCTTGACCGCGTAGGCCAGGTAGTTGATGTCGGTGCGACTGCTCAGGCGGGCGTGGTTGCGCCACGGCTCGTAGGCCATGCCGCTGACATCCACCAGCTGCATGTCGGCTTCGCGCAGCCAGCGTGCCAGCTCGGCCGGCTTGATGAATTCCTGGTAGTGATGGGTGCCCTTGGGCAGCAATCGCGCCACGTACTCGGCACCGACAATCGCCACCGCGAATGCGGCAGCGGTGCGGTTGATGGTCGACAGGAACAGGTGGCCGCCCGGCTTCAGCAGGCGCTTGCAGGCCTCGATGATCGCGCCCGGATCCGGCACGTGCTCGAGCATTTCCATGCAGGTGACCACATCGAAACTGCCCGGCTGCTCGGCAGCCAGGTCCTCGGCGGCCTGGACGCGATAATCCACCTTGGCACCGCTTTCCAGCGCGTGCAGGCGCGCGACCTTGACCAGTTCCGGAGCCAGGTCGATGGCGGTGACGTCGGCACCGGACTGCGCCAGCGCCTCGCTCAGCAGGCCGCCACCACAGCCGATGTCCAGCACGCGCGCACCGCACAGCGGCACGCGGTCGGCCACGTACTTCAGCCGCACCGGGTTCAGCGCATGCAGCGGCTTCTGCGGGCCATCAGCGTCCCACCAGCGGTTGGCCAGCGCGGCGAACTTGTCCAGCTCGGCCTGATCGAAATTGGAGGATGCGTGGGGGGCAGTCATGAGGGTGTCCTTGCGGCGCCAGGGTTCAGGCGCGGATATGGCGGATGCGCTCGCGCCACTGGCGCGCGTTGGCGATGATGCCCGGCAGGTCCATGCCGACCAGCTCGCGCTGCACCAGCTTCGGCTTGCCGGCAATCCAGACATCGCTGACCTGCTGGCGGCCGGTGGCGTACACCAGCTGCGACAGCACATTGTGCAGCGGCTGGGTTTCCAGCGCCGAGAGGTCAACACAGACCAGGTCGGCCTGCTTGCCCACTTCGATCGAGCCGATGCGCTCGCCGAAGCCCAGCGCGCGGGCGCCGCCCAGCGTGGAGGCGCGCAGCGTGGTGGCTGCATCCAGCGCGGTGGCGTCGTCGGCCACGGCCTTGGCCAGGATCGCCGCCGTGCGGTTCTCGCTGAACATGTCCAGGTCGTTGTTGCTGGCGCAGCCGTCGGTGCCGATCGCCAGGTTCACGCCGGCGCGTTGCAGGGCGCAGGCCGGGCAGAAACCGGAGGCCAGCTTCAGGTTCGATTCCGGGCAGTGCACCACGCTGACGCCACGTTCGGCGCACAGGTGGATTTCCGCGTCGGTCAGCTGGGTCATGTGCACCGCGATCAGGCGGTCGTTGACCAGGCCGAGTCGATCCAGCCGCGCCAGCGGACGCTGGCCGTGCAGCTTGATCGAATCGGTGATTTCCTGCGCGGTCTCGTGGGTGTGCAGGTGCACCTGCATGTCGAGCTGGTCGGACAGCATCCGCACCCGCTCGAAGTTGGCATCGTTGACGGTGTACGGCGCATGCGGCGCGAACGCGGTGCCGATCAGCGGATCGGTGCGCCACTGGTCATGTAGTTCACCGGCCTTGGCGAAGTACTCGTCGTCGGTCTTGGCCCAGGCGGTGGGGAAATCGATGATGACCGCGCCAACCAGCGCGCGGAAACCGTGCTTCTTGTAGACCGCGGCCTGCACATCGCCGAAGAAATAGTTCTCGTTGGCGCAGGTGGTGCCACCGCGCAGCATCTCGGCGATGGCCAGGGTGGTGCCGTCGGCAACGAATTCGGGGCCGATTACCGCGGCTTCCACCGGCCAGATGTGCTGCTGCAGCCAGGTCATCAGCGGCAGGTCGTCGGCGACGCCGCGCAGCAGGGTCATCGGGTTGTGCGTGTGCGCGTTGACCAGGCCCGGCATCAGTGCGGCCTCGGGGCGGCTGACCACCTGGGCGGCGCGGAAACGCGCGCGCGCCTCGGCACGCGGCAGGATCGCGATGATCTCGCTGCCACGCACGGCCACGGCATGGTCTTCCAGCACCACCGCATGCGGCTCGATCGGAACGACGTAACCGGCTTCGATGAGCAGGTCGCAGGCTTCGGGGAGGTGCGGGCTATCGCTCATGCGGGCTCACTGGCTATTGGAGAAGGGCCTGGCGGGAGGCGGTAGCGCCGGGCCATGCCCGGCGGCTGTCCGCTGCGGCGCCATGGGCGCCAGCAACGGGTCCGGGCGATGCCCGGAAAGCCGAGCACGGGCTCGGCTCTACAGTCTGGTCGACCTGCGGCCGGAACCTTACTTGACGCGTGCGGAGTATTCGCCCGAACGGGTATCGACGCGGATCACTTCGTCTTGGTTGACGAACAGCGGCACGCGGACCACGGCGCCGGTTTCCAGGGTGGCAGGCTTGCCGCCGCCGCCCGAGGTGTCGCCACGGACGCCCGGATCGGTTTCAGTGATCTTCAGTTCAACGAAGTTCGGCGGCTGCACGAAGATCGGCTCACCATTCCAGAGGGTGACCACGCAGGACTCTTCGCCCTTCAGCCACTTCTCGGCGCCGCCCATGCCGGCCTTGGTGGCCTGGACCTGCTCGAAGGATTCCGGGTCCATGAAGTGCCAGTACTCGCCGTCGCTGTACATGAAGTTCATGTCGGTATCGACGACGTCGGCTGCATCCAGCGAGTCGGTCGACTTCATGGTCACTTCCTGGGTACGGCCGTCCTTGATCAGGCGGTACTTCACGCGGGTGAAGGCCTGGCCCTTGCCCGGCTTGACGTATTCGGTGTCGATGATGACGGCCGGTTGGTTGTTGACCAGGATCTTCATCCCGTTCTTGACGTCGTTCATGCCGTAGCTGGCCATGCGTAAACTCCTGAGTGGCAAAAACGCCGCGGGTGCGGCGAGCCGTTAGAATGGAAAGCCCACCGGATGCCGGTGGGCGACTGTTTTTCTGCCCCCATGATAACCGCAGGCCCCCTCTCCATGCAGCTTTCCGCCTTCCCACGGCCCCAGTCGCCAGGTGCGCCCGCGCGCTGGCAGCAGCTCTGGCGCCAGGCGCTGCGCGACCCGCACGCGCTGCTGGCCCGGCTGCAGCTGGACCCGGTCGCGCTGGGCGTCTCGGAGGCGGCCATGGCCCAGTTCGCGCTACGCGTGCCGGAAGGCTTCGTGGCCCGCATGCGCCCTGGCGATGCGGCCGACCCGCTGCTGCGCCAGGTGCTGCCGATCGACGAGGAAATGCGCCCGGTGCCCGGGTTCAGCTTCGATGCGGTGGGCGACGGTGCCGCCAAGAAGGCCACCGGCGTCATCCAGAAGTACCGTGGCCGTGCCCTGCTGGTCGCCACCGGCAGCTGCGCGATCAACTGCCGCTACTGCTTCCGCCGCCACTTCGACTATGGGGCGGAGAACGCCGCCAAGGGTGGCTGGCAGGAGGCCGTAGCCGCCATCGCCGCCGACCCGGACATCGACGAGGTGATCCTGTCCGGCGGTGACCCGCTGTCGCTGGCCACGCACAAGCTGGCCGAGCTGACCGACGCCCTGCGCGCGATCCCGCATATCCGCCGCCTGCGCATCCATACCCGGCTGCCGATCGTGCTGCCGGAGCGCGTGGACGATGAACTGGTCTCCTGGCTGGGCAGCCTGCCGTGGCCGCTGGCGATCGTGGTCCACGCCAATCATGCCAATGAATTCGATGCCAGCGTGGACGCGGCGATGGCCCGCCTGCGCGGCATCGGCGCCCAGCTGCTGAACCAGGCGGTGTTGCTGCGCGGGGTCAACGACAGCGTGCAGGCCCTGCAGGACCTGAGCGAGCGCAGCTTCGCCGCCGGCGTGCTGCCCTACTACCTGCACCAGCTGGACCGGGTCGAGGGCGTGGCCCATTTCGAAGTGGACGATGCCCAGGCCAAGGCACTGATTGCCGGCCTGACCGCACGCCTGTCCGGTTATCTGATCCCGAAACTGGTGCGCGAACTGCCCGGCGACCCGAGCAAGCGCCCGGTGTAGCCCCAAAAAAGGGGACGGAGGGGATGAAGTCGCTTATGCATTTGCGACTTAATCCCCTCCGTCCCCTTTTTTGTGTCGGTCAGATGCCCGATTCGATCATCCGCACCACTTCGGTGGCGGTCACCGGGTGGCTCAGCCAATAGCCCTGGCCAAGGTCGCAGCCGCGCTGCGCCAGCAGCTCGAACTGCGCCTGCTGCTCGATGCCTTCGGCCACCACGGTGATGCCCAGCGCGTGGGCCATGGCAATGATCGCCGTGGTCAGCGCGAGGTCATCGGGGTCACGCTGCATGTCGGCCACGAAACTCTTGTCGATCTTCACGCCGTCCACGGGTACCTGGCGCAGATGACTGAGCCCGGAGAAGCCGGTCCCGAAATCATCCAGCCAGACCTTCACGCCGGTGCGGTGCAGCTTGTCCAGCAGCTGCGCGGCAACCATCTCGTCGCCGATCACGGCGGTTTCGGTCAGCTCCAGATGCAGGCGCGACGCCGGCAGCCCGGACTCATGCAGGCACTGCGCGACCAGTGCCGGCAGCTCACCGCCGCGCAACTGCCGTGGCGACACGTTGACCGACACGAACAGGTCGTCCCCGGCCGCCCCGCGCGGCCACTGCGAGGCCTCCATGCAGGCCGCACGCAGGACCTTCGGGCCGATGATCTCGATCAGCCCACTCTGCTCGGCTACCTCGATGAACACCGAGGGCGGAATCGTGCCCAGGGTCGGGTGCTGCCAGCGCAGCAGTACTTCAACGCCGACCATGCGGCGGTCGCGCATGCGGAAGATCGGCTGGTAGGCCAGGCGCAGTTCGCCGCGCTCCCAGGCACCGCGCAGCTCCTGTTCCATATGCACGCGACGCTCGACCGCATGGTCCATCGCCCGGCTGTAATAGCGATAGCAGTTCTTGCCGGCCATCTTCGCCTGGTACATGGCGATGTCGCCGTTCTTCAGCAGGGTGGTCGCATCGGCTGCATCGTCGGGGAACAGGGTCACGCCGATCGAGGTGCCCAGGAACAGTTCCCTGCCCTGCACCACCAGCGGCTTGCCCAGCTCGCGCACCAGCACTTCGGCCAGCAGCCGCGCGTTGGCGGCCACATCACCGTCGCCCACCAGGATCACGAACTCGTCTCCGCCGAAGCGCGCCAGCAGGGCCTCATCGCCCCCGGCCTCGGTGACCGCACGGCCGATACGCTGGGCGAACTGCAGCAATGCCTCATCGCCGGCCTCGTGGCCAAGGGTGTCATTGACCCGCTTGAAGTCGTCGATATCGGCGAACAGCAGGCCCAACCGGTGATTGGCGGCACGGGCGGCCATCAACCGATGATCAAGCGCCTCGCGGAATGCCAGCCGGTTGGTCAGCCCGGTCAGCGCGTCGGTATAGGCCATGCGCCGCACTTCGCGGTCATGGCGGGCGATCGCATCGCGCATCCGGGCGAAACCACGTACCAGTTCGCCGACCTCGTCGTCGCGGGTGTTCTCGGCCAGGGGCGTCTGGTAGTCACCGGCCTCGATGCGACGGGCGGCGACGGCAAGATCACGGATCGGCGCGACCAGGGTGCGCTGCACGTACAGGATCACCACCACGCCGATCACCACCAGCAGGCCCAGCATCAGCAGCAGCCAGCCCAGATGACGGCTGCCGACCTGCTGCAGGCGCTCGCCCAGGGTGGCATTGGCCGCCTGCTCGCGCTGCTGCACCTCATCCAGCGCCATGCCGACCCGGACGCCGCCAATGCGCTGGTTGCCGATCATGATCGGCATGGTGTTGTCGAGCACCTTCGGCGATTCCTGCACGACCAGCATCTGCGCGGCTGCGGCCTTGGGTGCCAGTGGATCGGCCATCGGCTGGCCGAATCCGGACACCTCGACCGAGCCGTCGTGTACCAGCCGGCCGCGATCGTCGAACACCAGTACATAGCGCACCACGGGCTGGCGCGCGGTACTGCGTACCAGTACGCCGACCTGGTCCAGATCGCGGTAGTACAACGGGTTGGCCAGGGCGTCGGACAACTCACGCGCCATCGCCTCGCCGCGGCTGCGCACGCTGCGGTCGAACAGTTCATGGATGACGCCGCCGCTGAGGTTGCGCACCTCGCCCTGCATCGCCGTCTGCCGCCCCAACAACACTGCAAGGATCGCGATCACCACGACCATCGCCCCGCCCATCGCGAGCAGGAACCGGGCCTGCATCCCCGAGCCAAGCCACTTCATTCCACTTCCATCCGCACGCGCGTCAATCCTTGTTTCAATTCATCCAACCGCTGCTGCGCATGCGCATCGACGCGGTGGAACCCGGAAGTGCCAAAAAACCGATGCAGCGCCCCCTGCGCCTGCGGGTCGCTGGCTGCCTGCAGCAGCACTTCCTGCAGGCGATCGCGCACGCGTGGATCCAGGTCGGCGCGGACCATCTCCACCGCACGCGGGTAGGGTTCGGTGCGCAGCAGCTCGCGGAAGTCGCGCCGGAACGCTGCCGGCATCCGCCGCTCGTCATTCCAGTCCACGCTGCTCACCGCTCCCACGTCAACCACCCCCTTGTGCACGAACGTCGCGATGTTCAGCTCGCTGCGTGCAAATACGTAACCCACACTGTCCCGGCCCGGCATGTCCCATGCACCGGCCAGGATCTGGGGCGACAGGCCCTCCTGCAGCAACGTCATCACCGGCACCAGATAGGCACTGGTGGACGCCGTGTTCTGCAGGGCCAGGCGATGGCCCCGCAGATCCTGTACGCGCTGGATCGGGCTGTCGCGGCGCACGAAGAACACCGTCTGGTAATCACGCACGCCGTTGCGCTCGGTCAGCAGCAGTGGGCGGGCGCCACTGCGCTGGCCCAGCGCCACCGCCGTACCCGAGGTTTCGGTGACCCAGTCGACCCTGCCCCGCCGCAGATAGCTGGCCATCTGCTGCGGGTCGCGTGCCATCAGGATCCTCCCCTCCTTGATGCCAACGTCGTGCATGCGCGCCACCACGTAGTCCAGCAAGGGCTGCAGCTGTTCGTAATGCGCCTTGGGATCATCGCTGATCCGGCCCAGCACCAGTACCGGGTCCGGTGCTGCACGCACCGTCCCGGCCAGCAGGACCATGGCCAGGCTCAGCAGTCCCCCCTGCATTGCCTTTCGCAGACCCGACACAGGCTTCATCCCCCCTGGGTATCCAGACAGACTACCCGAAAAAATGAGAACGTCGTCAGCTGTCCTTGTTGCCCGCTTGTGCCAGTCGCGCCATGCGCTGGGTGTCGGCGAGGATGCCGCGCAACAGGCGCACTTCCTGCTCGCTGGGTTCGCTGCGCAGGAACAGGCGGCGCAGCTTGCGCATCGCCGATTCCGGGGCGCGGCCCTTGTGGAAATCGATCTCATCCAGCGTGTCGCCAAGCTGGGCGAAGAAGCTCTCCATCTGCTCGTGGCTGGCCGCCTGTTCGCGGAAGCCCGGCTCGGCGTCGGCTGCAGGCTGCGCACCCAGCAGCTGCATGCGCGTTTCATAGGCCAGCACCTGCACGGCAGCAGCCAGGTTGAGCGAGCTGAACTCCGGGTCGGACGGGATGTGCACCGCTGCATGGCACAGCTGCAGTTCCTCGTTGGTCAGGCCGGTGCGCTCACGGCCGAACACCAGCGCCACCTCGGCACCCTCGCCGGCCTTGGCCACCGCGCGGGCAGCGGCATCGGCCGGCAGGTACTCCTCCAGCTGGACACGGCGGGCACGGGCGGTGCAGCCCAGCACCAGGCGGCAGTCAGCCACGGCCTCGGCCAGAGTCGCCACCACCGGGGCGTCCCCCAGTACGTCTTCGGCACCGGCCGAGCGCCGGAAGGCCTCCTCGTCCAGCGGCTTTTCGGGAGCGACCAGTACCAGGCGGGCCAGGCCCATGGTCTTCAGGGCACGGGCGGCGGCCCCCATGTTGCCGGGGTGCTGGGTACCGACCAGGACGAATCGGAGGCGGGTGGCGGCGGGAAACTGGGACATGAACAGGGAAAAGGTCGAGCTGGACGATGACCAATGGTAAACTGTGCGGCCGGCCACTGCGCCGGACCCGCTCTTTTCCCCCGCCAGTCCATCTCTTCTGCCTTTCCGGGAGCCCACGCCATGCAGAAACCCGCCGTAACCGTCATGGTCAAGGCCGCCCGCCTCGCCGGCAACGTCCTGTTGCGCAACATCAACAAGCTCGAGGCACTGAACGTGGTGCAGAAGGGCCGGATGGACTACGCCAGCGAAGTGGATGCGGACGCGGAAAAGGTCATCGTCAAGGAACTCAAGCGCGCCTACCCGGACTACGGCATCTTCGGTGAGGAAGGTGGCGTGCAGGGCGAGCGCCGCCAGATGTGGGTCATCGACCCGCTGGACGGCACCAGCAACTACCTGCGCGGCGTGCCGCACTACTGCGTGTCGATCGCCCTGGTCGAAAACGGCGAGCCGACCGATGCGGTCATCTTCGACCCGCTGCGCAATGAACTGTTCACCGCCAGCCGTGGCGCGGGTGCCGTGCTGAACGACCGCCGCATCCGCGTGGCCGACCGCAAGGATCTGGAAGGCACGATGATCCACACCGGCTTCGCCCCGCGCGAGCGTTCCCGCGCCAGCGCCCAGCTCAAGGCAGTCGACGCCCTGCTGGTGCACGGCGAGGACATCCGCCGTACCGGTTCGGCGGCACTGGACCTGGCCTATGTGGCCTGCGGCCGTGCGGACGCCTACTTCGAAGCCGGGGTGAAGGCATGGGACATCGCTGCCGGCCTGCTGCTGGTCCGCGAGGCGGGCGGCAAGGTCTGCGACTTCAAGGGCGCGACCCTGGGCCGCATGGACAACCGCGGCCCGGAGACCCACCAGATCGTGGCCGGCAACCTGAAGGTGGCCGAGTCGCTGCAGAAGGTGCTGGTGAACACCGGCTACGCGGCGGAGTTCGACGCGAAGTTCTGAGATTCCGTGTAAAAGCGATTCATGGAGACGGCACCTGCGAAGGTGCCGTTTTCGTATCCGCGGTGATCGTGCTTGTCACTTTCTTTGCGCGCAAAGAAAGTAACCAAAGAAACGCTCCGCCGGCCGCGAGCCGACGCGCTGCGCACGCCGGTGCCCTGCGCTCCTCGGCCCGCCGAGGGACGGTGCGGGAACTCGCTGCGCTCAGACACCCACACCTCTTCGCCCTCGCCGGACCTGCGGTGCTCGGCTCGCTTGAAGGCGGACTGGAAGGTCAAGATCAAGAGCAACAGCATCCACGCATGGCGTGAATCTACGGGGTGCAGCTGTAGCATTTGACCTTGGGTCCGCCTTGAGCGAGCCGAGCATCGCAGGGGAACCAGGGGCGAAGAGGCGCCGATGTTTGAGCGAAGCGAGTTCGGCACCGCCCCCTGATTCGCCGAGAAGCGCAGGGTACCGTCGCGTAGCGACGGCTCGCGCCCCGGCGGCGTGTTTCTTTGGTTACTTTCTTTGCACGAGCAAAGAAAGTGACACCTCTCCGCAGGCGCGGAAACGATACGCCGGGCATGGCCCGGCGCCACCAATGCGTCGGCGCACAAACAAAAACGCCCGGCGCGCGGCCAGGCGTTCCTGCACTACCTTGAAAGCAGAAGCTTACGCCACCGTCGAAGCCCGCAGCGCGGCGATGCGCTCTTCCAGCGGCGGGTGGCTCATGAACAGCTTCTTCGCCGTCGAACCGGCAATACCGAACGCCGCGATCTGGGTCGGCAGCGTGCTCTGGCCGTGGTTGAGCTGCAGGCGCTCCAGCGCGGCGATCATCTTCTGGCGGCCGGCCAGCGAGGCACCACCCGCATCGGCGCGGAACTCGCGGTGGCGCGAGAACCACATCGCGATCATCGTGGCGAACAGGCCGAACACCATCTCCAGCACGAACACGATGATGTAGTAGGCGAAGCCGCGGCCGCCACCTTCGCGGTTGCCCGACAGCGCGCTGTCGATGATGCCGCCGACCACGCGCGCCAGCACGATCACGAAGGTGTTCAGCACACCCTGCAGCAGCGCCATGGTGATCATGTCACCGTTGGCGACGTGGGCGATCTCGTGGCCCAACACCGCTTCGGCTTCATCTTCGCTCATGTTGTGCAGCAGGCCGGTGGACACCGCGACAAGCGCGTTGTTGCGGTTGGCGCCGGTGGCGAAGGCGTTGATCTCCGGGCCTTCATACACCGCCACCTCCGGCATGCCGATGCCGGCCGCCTTGGCCTGACGCTCGACCGTGGCCAGCAGCCAGCGCTCGGTCTGGTTGCGCGGCTCGGTGATCACCACCGCACCGGTGGAGCGCTTGGCCATCCACTTGGACAGCAGCAGCGAGATGAAGGAGCCACCGAAACCGAAGATGCCGGCCATGATCAGCAGGCCGCTCATCTTGCTGGGGTCGGTTCCCGTCAGCGACATCACGATGCTGGCGAGGATCAGGACCGCGAAATTGGTCGCCAGGAACAGGGCAATGCGGGTAAACATGGGAAAATCCGGCTCGGAAGGGGTCGATACCGGTCAATTTGCGGTGTGGTCAGCTTGAATTCAAGCGCCAACCTGACCGACGATTCAGCCTGCATGACCGCCAATGTTCCCTGCGGCCGCTTCGCGCCCTCGCCGACCGGCCTGCTCCACCCCGGATCCCTGCTCGCCGCCTTCGGCAGCTGGCTGCTCGCGCGCCATCACGGCGGCCTGTGGCGGCTGCGCATCGAAGACGTCGACCCGCCGCGCACCGTGCCCGGTGCCGCCGAGTCACAACTGCAGGCACTGACGGCGTTCGGGCTGGTCCACGATGGCCCGATCTTCTGGCAGAGCGCGCGCGGCGAGGCCTACCAGGCTGCGCTGGACGTACTGCTCGCCAGCGACCAGGCCTTTGTCTGCCACTGCAGCCGCGGCGACCTGGCCGCCAGCGGCGGCATCCACCATCACTGCGTCGCCCGGCAACCGCGACCGGACCCCGCCGTCCGTTTCCGCGTGCCACCGGGCAGCATCGTGCACTTCGACGATGGCCTGCGCGGCCCGCAGCAGCAGGACGTGCATGCCGAGGTCGGCGACTTCGTGCTGCGCCGCGCCGATGGCTGCTGGGCCTACCAGCTGGCGGTGGTGGTCGATGACGCCGCGCAGGGGGTGACCGAAGTGGTGCGCGGTGCCGACCTGCTCGACTCCACGGCACGGCAGATCCTGCTGCAGCAGGCCTTGGGACTGGCGGTACCGCGCTACTGGCACCTGCCGCTGCTGCTCGATGCCCCGGGCCACAAGCTGTCCAAGTCGCTGGCGGCGCTGCCGGTGGACAGTTCGCGCCCGCTGCGCGTGCTGCGCCAGCTCTGGCAACTGCTCGGCCAAGCACCTGAAGCGCTGGAACCTGCGCACGATCTGGACACGCTGCTGGCGGCCGCTCGGAATGCCTTCGACCCAGCGCGGCTGCCACGTACCGACATCCTGCTGCCAGCCGGCGCACTTTCCGCGCCGATGTTGCAGAATCACCCTTCCCCCACCTGATACCCGGACAGCACTCCATGACATCTCGCGTCGCACTGGTCACCGGCGGAACCGGCGGCATCGGTACCGCCATCTGCCAACGCCTGGCCGACCAGGGCCACCGGGTCGCCACCAACTACCGCGACGAGGCCAAGGCCCGCGCCTGGCAGCAGGCGATGACCGAACGCGGCTACAGCGTGTCGATCTTCCCGGGCGATGTCTCCGATCCGGGCAGCGCCGAAGCGCTGGTGCGGGCGGTCGAAGCCGCGCTGGGCCCGGTCGAGATCCTGGTCAACAACGCCGGCATCACCCGCGATACCACGTTCCATCGCATGCGCGCGGACCAGTGGCACGATGTGATCAATACCAACCTCAATTCGGTGTTCAACGTCACCCGTCCGGTCATCGAGGGCATGCGCCGCCGCGGCTGGGGCCGGGTCATCCAGATCAGCTCGATCAACGGCCTGAAGGGCCAGTACGGCCAGGCCAACTACGCGGCGGCCAAGGCCGGCATGCACGGTTTCACCATCTCGCTGGCGCGCGAGAACGCCGGCTTCGGCATTACCGTCAACACCATTTCGCCCGGCTACGTCGCCACCGACATGGTGATGGCGGTTCCGGAGGAAGTGCGCGCCAAGATCATCGCCGATATCCCCACCGGACGCCTCGGCAAGCCGGAGGAAATCGCCTACGGCGTCTCGTTCCTGGTTGCCGACGAAGCCTCGTGGATCACCGGTAGCAACCTGGACATCAACGGCGGCCACCATATGGGTTGGTAAGCCGCGCAGGGGACCCTCGCGGCGATCGCCGCCGGGCCCCTGCCAAGAGTCATGCTGCGCAGCACGCAAACCCTTGTTGCGCAACATGATCGCCGCCGAAAGCCAAGCCTGGCGGGGGCTGAGGCGGTTGCAACGGCTGCTGCACTGCGCCATGCTGCGCGTCTACTGTGACGAGTACCGCTTCATGGCTGCGACCCGCATCATCAAGAAGTATCCGAACCGCCGTCTCTACGACACCGAGATCTCCAGCTACATCACCATCGAGGACGTGCGCCAGCTGATCCTGGACGGTGAAGACTTCGAAGTCCGCGACGCCAAGAGCGGCGACGACCTCACGCGATCGGTCCTGCTGCAGATCATTGCCGACCAGGAACAGGACGGCGAACCGATGCTGTCCACCCAGCTGCTGAGCCAGCTGATCCGCTTCTACGGCGATTCCCTGCAGGGCTTCATGGGCAATTACCTGGAGCGCAGCATGCAGGTCTTCCTCGACCAGCAGCAGCAGTTCCGCCAGCAGATGGGCAACCTGCTGGGGCAGACCCCATGGGCGATGATGAACCAGCTGACCGAGCGCAACCTGGAGCTGTGGCAGGAATTCCAGCGCAACATGGGCACGGGCTTCGGCGGCCCGCGCCCGGGCGGCACCGGAACGGGAACCGGCGCAGGTACCGGCAACAAGCCGAACGAACCGGGCACCGGCACCGGCGGCAAGACCCGCCGCTGAGCTGCAGCAACGGTTGATAAGAAAAACGGCGCGCCCCCTGGCGCGCCGTTTTGCTTGAATCGCGTCAGCGATACATCAGCGTTTCGCCTTGCACGCCGTGCATACACGCTCGACCTTGTAACCCTTCGCCTTCAGCTTCTCGACCACGCCGTCGTTGCCCAGCAGGTGCAGCGTGCCCACCACCACCAGCGTGCCGCCCTGCCCGGCCTGCAGGTACGGCAGCAGCTTCGGCACCCAGGCGTCATTGCGGCCGGTATTGATGCGCTGGTAAAGCTGTGGATACTGCTGGCGCATTTCCGCCGCCATCCTGGTCCACAACAGGCGCTCGTCACCCCGGCGCCAGGCATCATGCAGCTGGCGTGCCTGCTCGTCGGCCTTGCCAGCCTGGTCCAGCGCTTCGGCCAGCATCTGCCGCTGTTCCTGCAGCGTCATTCCGTCGAGCATGCCGATCTGGGTGTCGATGTCTTCAAGCCCCTCGGTCTTGCGGCCGGTCTTCTGCGCCCGCTCCATGAAGTGGCGGTCCAGGCCCAGTGCCGGGTCCAGGCCCAGCTTCTGCATCTGCCCGACCGAAATGCTCAGGCCGACAAACCACGGCTTCATGCCCTGCATCTGCGCCAGCGGCAGCTTGTTCTCGGCAGCGAACACCTCCAGCTTCTGCCAGGTCGCAGCATCCAGGTCACGCTTGAGCTCGCTGCCATCGGTGCGGACCGCTGCCTGCACCATGCGGCTGGCCAGCTGTGGCGACTGCATGTCTTCCGGCGACAGTTCGAACACGACCCGCTGCGAGGCCTCGAACGCCTGTTCGACATCGGGCGACAACGGGTAGTCCTGCGGCTTCAGCAGGTGGAAGGAACCGAGCAGGTAGAGGCGCGAGTCGCCCGGCCCAGTCACTTTCCACAGCAACGGCACCGGCGGCTTGGCCACCGCTGCGCCAGCGATGTCGGCTTGCGCGGTACGCGCTGCAACCAGCGGTGCCAGCGCACAGGCCACCAGTACAACGGCGGTACGCAACAGGGATCTGATCGGCATATCAGCCTTCTCCTTCAGGCAGGTGGTAAGCCTTCTCGCCCGCTTCCACGCGCAGGTCCAGCCGGTTTTCCGGCGGCGCCAACGGGCAGGTCGCGTAGGCGGTGAACGCACACGGCGGGTTGTAGGCATGGTTGAAATCGATGCGTACCGTGCCATCGGCTGCCGGCGCATCGGTATCCAGGTAACGCCCGGCCGGATAGCTGCCGCGGCCACTGGTGCGGTCGGCAAAGATCAGGAACAGCGGTTGACCGGGCGCACCAATCGCCTCCAGCCGCCAACTGCGGCCATCACGCTGGAACTCGACCGCGCCTGCGTTGGGCATCTCGGTGGTCAGGCCAGTGATATCGACGATCGGCAGGGTTTTGCCCGGCGAGTGCGCGATGAAGCGCGCCTGCACCTGCCAGTCAGGACCACCCGGCCAGTACTCCAGTCCTGCAAAATCTCGGCGTGCCGGCGCATCGGCATGCTTGACCCGCAGCGCATCGCGCGGGCCGCGGCGGATGATGCTGAGCTGCCCCTTGCCACCATCGAAGGCCAGCAGCGTCGGCTGCGGATCCTTGTCGGTGTCGACACGGATGCGGCCGCGCACCGGCTGCCCGTCATGGCTGACGTCAACGCCGGCCTCAGGTGTGAACCACCATTGGCTGCCTTCGCGGCGCAGCAGGCCCAGCTTGTCCGGCCCAACCGCCAGGCGGATGCCATTGGTCGCGCCGCTGCCGACGAAGTGCGATTTGTTCTGCAGCCAGTGCAGGCCGACCAGCGCTGTCCAACCGTCCGGCCGGGTCAGATCCTGGTAGCGCGCTACCCGCCACTGCTGCTGCGTGGCCGCGTAGGCCGGATCTTCAGTGACCTTCGGCGCCGGCGGTGTCGCCGGGCTGCAGGCAACCAATACCAGAGCGGCCAGCAGGCCGCCCACTCCCCGATAACGCATCGATGCTCCCCTCAACGTCCGCGCAGGAACCAGCGGTCGATCTCCGCCAGCGAAAAACGGGCCCAGGTCGGTCGGCCGTGGTTGCACTGGCCAGACCGCTCGGTGATTTCCATGTCACGCAGCAGCGCGTTCATCTCCGGCACGGTCAGGCGCCGGTTGGCGCGCACCGCACCATGGCACGCCATGGTCGACAGCAGTTCATCGCGCGCACTGGCCACGCGCCGGCTCTGGCCGTGTTCGCGCAGGTCGGTCAGCACGTCGCGCAGCAGCCC
This sequence comes from Stenotrophomonas sp. YJH_SMC_16, assembly GCF_059367875.1. Classification (NCBI taxonomy): domain Bacteria; kingdom Pseudomonadati; phylum Pseudomonadota; class Gammaproteobacteria; order Lysobacterales; family Lysobacteraceae; genus Stenotrophomonas; species Stenotrophomonas sp. YJH_SMC_16. Next base: position 328,592 of record NZ_JCAFRH010000005.1, read on the forward strand.
TTCCGGTTCGGCATGCGCCAACAGCGCTGGAATGCTGCGCACATGCAGGGATCCGGGGCCGGCGCGGGTCACCTCGAAGCCGAGCGCCGCCAGTGTGTCGGCTTCGCTTTCGGCAGTGTCGGCCTCACGCTCGCCCACTGCCAGCGTGATCGGCACCAGCAGCGGCTGCGACTGCAGGCCGATACCGTCGTGCGCGTTCTTCAGGCGCTCGTAACCGATGCGCTCGTGCGCGGCATGCATATCGACCACGATCAAGCCTTCTGCATTCTCGGCCAGGATGTAGATGCCATGCAGCTGCGCGATCGCGTAGCCCAGCGGCGGCACGCCTGCGTCGGCACTGGTGACCGGCAGTCCGTTCTCGGTCGGCATTGGCGGCAGCGCAGCACCGCGCTCGGCGCCGGCTGGTGCGGCATACAGCGCGGCATAGGCAGCCGGAGCATCGGCCACCTGCAGCCCCAGCGGTTGCTGCGGGCGCCAGCCAGAGAATCCACCACCGCCGCCACTCGAACCGGCACCCGGTGCGGCACCGCGGACCAGACCGAAACCGGAGGCGCCCGCACTGGAGACCATCGATGCCGCACCTGCATCCGCCGGATGCGCGGAGCCGGCACCGATGTCCTGCGCCGACATGCCGGCACGGGTATCGGCCAGCGCATCCTTCAGCGTGCGGTAGACAAAATCATGCACCAGCCGCGAATCACGGAAACGCACCTCGTGCTTGGCCGGGTGCACGTTGACATCAACGCGGGTCGGGTCGAGCTCAAGGAACAGCACATAGGCCGGCTGGCGGCCGTGGTACAGCACGTCGCCGTAAGCCATCTTCACCGCATGGGCGACGCTGCGGTCGCGCACCGAACGGCCGTTGACGTACAGGTACTGCTGGTCGGCGCTGGCGCGCGAATAATGCGGTTGCGCGATCCAGCCGTGCAGGCGCAGGCCGGCACCACTGTGGTCGACGCGCACGGCCTGGTTGGCGAAATCCTCGCCCAGCGTTTCAGCCAATCGCGCATCGGAATACAGATCGCCCGGCTTGTAGCGGCGCGAGGCCTTGCCGTTGTGCGACACGCGCAGCTCGACATCCGGCCGCGCCAGCGCCAGCGAACGCAGCCATTCTTCGATATGGCCCAGCTCGGTACGCTCGGCGCGCAGGAACTTGCGCCGCGCCGGTACGTTGTAGAACAGCTCGCGCACTTCTACCGTGGTGCCCGGCGCATGCGCGCGCGGGGTCACTTCGCCGATCTTGCCGCCTTCGATCTGCAGCGCCGAACCGTGTTCATCATGTGCGCGACGCGAGGAAAGGGTGAAACGGCTGACCGAGGCGATCGACGGCAGCGCTTCACCCCGGAAGCCGAGCGTGGCCACCGATTCGAGGTCGTCCAGATCGGCGATCTTGCTGGTGGCATGGCGCGATACCGCCAGCGGCAGCTGTTCCGGTGCGATGCCACTGCCGTTGTCGCGGATGCGGATCAGGCGTACACCGCCCTCTTCAAGATCGATATCAACGCGGCTGGCACCGGCGTCGATCGCGTTCTCGACCAGCTCCTTGACTACCGACGCGGGACGTTCGACCACTTCGCCGGCGGCGATCTGGTTGATGAGGATCTCCGGCAACGGCCGGATCGGGCGCGGATGGGTAGCAGACGTCATGCGGGGATGATAACGGAGCGGCCGAGGGTAGAGTCGAGCCATGCTCGACTGACGGGCTACCGGCAAGGCCCAGTCGAGCATGAATCATCCCGCGTGCCCAGCGGCAGGGTCCGCGCGCATGGCGTTGCGTTCATCAGAAGGGCGCCCATCGGTCATGGGGCGCGGCTCGACTCTACAGAAAGCAGTAACCCGCCTTCGGCGGGTTACTTGCTGCCGCCGGCCATGGTGCCGGCTGCGTCGATCTCGGCCTGGGCGCGGGCGGCATACAACGTGCCCGGTGGCGGCTGGCGGCTGAAGAAGGTGTGCACACCGTCCAGCACGGCACCGGCGATCTTGCGCTGGTAGGCCGGGTCGATCAGGCGGCGCTCTTCATCCGGGTTGGAGATGAACGCGGTTTCCACCAGCATCGCCGGCATGTCCGAGGTGCGCAGCACCGCGAAGTTGGCGCGCTCGATGTTCGGCTTGTGGTTGTTGCCGATCCGCTTCAGGCCGCCCAGCACGTGGCCGGCCGCGTCCTCGGACGCCTTCATGTAGCCGCTCTGGGCCAGATCCAGCAGCACGTTGGCAAGCGTGCCTTCGGTCTGCTGCAGGCGCACGCCACCGACCAGGTCGGCCGCGTTTTCCTTGTCCGCCAGCCAGCGGGCGCGCTGCGAAGAGGCGCCCTTGGTCGACAGCACGTATACCGACGAACCGGTGGCCGAACGGTTTTCGGCCGCGTCGGCATGGATCGAAATGAAGATGTCGGCCTTGTTCGCACGCGCCTTCTGCGCGCGCATCGGCAGCGGGATGAACACGTCGCTGTCGCGGGTCAGGTACGCCTTCAGGCCCGGCGTCGCATTGACCTGGCGGGCAAGCTCACGCGCCACCGCCAGGGTGACATCCTTTTCGCGCTTGCCGGTCGGGCCGATCGCGCCCGGATCCTGGCCGCCGTGACCCGGATCGATGGCCACCACCAGATGACGCATGCCAGCCTGCATGCGGATGCGCGACGCATCGCTGGGCATGGCCGGACGCGGCGGTTCCACTGGCGTCGGTGCCGGTGCAGGCACCGTAGCCGGCGGCGTGGTCACCACCGCTGCGGTGCGCTGTCCAGCCAGGATCGCGGCCGGCGACGAAGAAGGCGAGCTGCTGGCCACGGTACCGGCCGCCGCGACCTGGGCCGGTGCAGTGGACGGCGCCGGGGTGGGCGTGGCCGGCGCGGCGGCAGTGGCACTGGCCTGCTGGCGAACCTGGGCAGTCAGCAGCGCGGTGGCACGCGCAGCATCGGAACGCGACTGCGCGCTCTCCGCCGGCGTCGGCGTCGGTGGAGGCGTGTTGACCGGTGCCTGTGGCTGCACCGCCGGCGTCACTGCAGGACGGCTGGCGGCCACGGCCGGGCCATCGCCCGGCCATTCGATCACCAGCTTGGATTCATTGCCCTCGCGCTGCATCTGTGGGCGGAACGGCGCCACCGATTCAGCAAGGTCGAAAACGACACGGAAGGTGCCCGGCACCGGCTGTCCGGTACGCACCGCCGTAACCACGCCCTGCGCAGCCGGCATCTTCAGGTTGCGTATGGCGCTGGAGTCGGGGAAATCGACCACCAGGCGGTTCGGACCGGCCAGAGAAAGCGTCTTGTAGCCGCCACTGCCGACCAGCGAGATTTCGGCACGGGTGCCGGTAGCGCCGGTATTCAGCAGGACCTGGCGGACTTCACCGGCCCACGCACTGACGCTCGCCAGACTCAGTCCGACGGCGGCACAGATAGCGATGAGACGGTTCCCCGGGCGCATGGCTCAGGATTCAATCACCGCGCTGAACGGAATGCAACACCTTTTTCCTTAATAATCCGTAACCTGCCGGTCTTTGTTCTCGTCAGCCGACAGAAATGGCCTGCAAGTCGCCCCCCTTGGGAAGCCGCTTCAGCCATTCATGTCCGACGTCGCTTACTCCAGTGAGACGCGCGCGACGCCCCTGCCCCTCGATCTCCAGCGCCACCACCAGGTCGGTCGGCGGTAGCGCGCCGGCGCCGCGTTCCGGCCATTCCACCAGCCACAGCACCGCGCTGCCCTCGTCCAGGCCGAGGAAATCCAGCTCACCGGCCTGGCCGATGCGGTACAGGTCCAAGTGCCACGCCTCACCGCCACTGGCCAGCGGATAGCGCTCGACCAGGGTGTAGGTGGGGCTGCGGATAGCGCCCTGCACGCCCAGCGCGCGCAGCAGTGCGCGGGCGGTGGTGGATTTGCCGGCGCCCAGCTCGCCGCGCAGTTCGACCAGCGCCTGCGGCGGCCGGGTGGCCGCCAGCCATTGCCCGAGCAGTTCAGTGGCATCGCTGTCGGCAAGGAAGAAATCGATCATCGAGAGAGTTCCGGGTTGGCCAGTCGCCGCAACGGCGACAGCAGATCAGTAGGAAGCAGGCCGCGCGCGCCATCGGCGGCCGCGGCGTCGCCCGCGAGCGCATGCAGCAGTGCACCAGCGGCGGCAGCGTCGAAGGCGGCCAGCCCCTGCGCGCGCAGGCTGGCAATGATGCCGGTGAGCAGGTCGCCCATGCCTCCCACGGCCATGCCGGGATTGCCTGCACCGATCAGCCGTGGCGCCTGCCCGGGGGCCGTCACGATGCTGCCTGCGCCCTTCAGCACCACCACGGCGTGGAAGCGTTCGGCCAACGCCTGCGCACAGCGGTAGCGATCAGCCTCGATGTCAGCGGTACTGCAGCCGAGCAGGCGCGCGGCCTCGCCCGGATGTGGCGTAAGGATGGCGTCCGGTAGCGCGCGCGGATCCTGCGCCAGCAGGTTCAGCGCATCGGCGTCGACCACCAGCGGTTTGGCGCTGGCCAGCACCCGCGCAAACAGTGCAAGCGCCCATTCGTCCTGGCCCAGACCGGGGCCAATCGCGACCACCCTGGCCTTGTCCAGCAGCGCCGGCAGCACATCGCCGTCTTCCAGCGCATGGGTCATCGCCTCCGGCAGGCGCGCCAGCAACGGACCGACGTGATCGCGGCGGGTACCCAGGCTCAGCAATCCCGCGCCCGCACGCAAAGCGGCCTCGGCCGCCATGGCGATGGCGCCGCCGCTGCCATGGTTGCCGCCGACGCACAGCACGTGCCCGGATTCGCCCTTGTGGGTGTTGGCGCGGCGCGGCGGCAGCAGTGCCGGCAAGCGGGCCTGGGTCCAGTGCTCCGCGGCGGGTGACACGCCCTGCCGTGCGGCCGCGGGCAGCTGCAGCGGCGCCAGCGCCTTCTGGCCGCAATGATCCAGCGCGTCGCCGGTATACAGCCCGCGATGCGGCACGATGAACTGCAGGGTCAAAGCGGCCTTCACGGCCACGCCCGGTACGGCACCGCGATCGGCATCGACGCCACTGGGGACGTCCAGCGCCAATACCGGTACCGCCTGCGCGTTGAGCGCGACAATCAGCGCCTGCGCCACGCCTTCCGGCGCGCGATCGAAGCCCAGACCGAACAGGGCATCGACCCAGATATCAGCCTCGGGCAGCGCGCCGTCGAAATCGGTGATGGTGCCGCCGCCGGACTTGAATTCCGATGCCGCACGCTGTGCCAGCACGGTTGACGGTGACTTCCCCGGCAAGGCGATCACCATCACCTCACGCCCGGCCTGCAGCGCGTGGCGGGCCAGCACATGGCCATCGCCACCGTTGTTGCCCGCTCCGACCACCACGCCGATCCGCCGCGCCTGCGGCCAGTGCTGCAGCAGGCACTGCCAGGCAGCCTGGCCGGCCTGCGCCATCAGGCCCCAGCCGCCCTCGGCAGCCAGTGCCGAGGCCTGCGCATCAAGCGCACGCGCGGCAGCAGAATCGAACAGATCGGCGAGGTTGGCCATGCAGGGATTTTATACTGGTGCACATGTCCCCTGCCCCCACCCCTGTCGATCCGGCCCAGGCCGTGCAGCGCATCCGCGAACTGGCCCGTGCGCATGGCTTCCAGCGCTGCGGCATCGCCGGCATCGAGCTGGGCGAGGATGAAGCGCACCTGGCCGACTGGCTGGGCCAGGGCCTGTACGGCACGATGGACTGGATGGCGCGCCACGGCACCCTGCGCGCGCGCCCGGCGGAGCTGCTGCCCGGCACCGTACGGGTGATCTCGGTAGGCATGGACTACAGCCACAAGGACGACACCGAAGCCTGGGCGACCCTGGCCGACCCGGGACGTGCCTACGTGGCCCGCTACGCGCTGGGCCGCGACTACCACAAGCTGATGCGCAACCGCCTGCAGAAGCTGGCCACGCAGATCAACGATGAAGTGGCACCGCTGGGCTACCGCGTGTTCGTCGATTCGGCCCCCGTGCTGGAACGCGCACTGGCGCGCAATGCCGGTCTCGGCTGGATCGGCAAGCACACCTGCCTGATCGACCGTCATGGCGGCTCATGGTTCTTCATCGGCGAGATCTACATCGATATCCCGCTGCCGATCGATGCTCCGGCCACTGCACATTGCGGTACCTGCACGCGCTGCATCGATGTCTGCCCGACCCAGGCCATCACCGGCCCGCAGCGCCTGGATGCGCGGCGCTGTATCTCCTACCTGACCATCGAGCACAACGGTGCCATCCCCGAAGACATGCGGCCGTTGATCGGAAACCGCATCTACGGCTGTGACGACTGCCAGCTGGTGTGCCCCTGGAACAAGTTCGCCAAGCGCACCGACGAAGCCGACTTCCGCGCACGCAACAACCTCGATACCGCGCGGCTGGACCAGCTGTTCGCCTGGGATGAAGCCGAGTTCCTGCGCCGCACCGAAGGCAGCCCGATCCGGCGCAGCGGCCATGAGCGCTGGCTGCGCAACATCGCCGTGGCGCTGGGCAATGCCCCCTCTTCGGTCGAAGCGCTCGCTGCACTGCAGACCCGCATCGACGATCCCTCGCCGCTGGTGCGTGAACACGTGCAGTGGGGACTGGGCCAGCACACGGCGCGCTGACGTGCGATCCTGAGCACCCGCTCCACCCGCAGCACGCCGTTCCCATGCAGCCACGCAACAACGACATCCTCACCCCCAGCCAGCTCAACACCCTGGCCCGCGACCTGCTGGAAGGCAGCTTCCCGGCGATCTGGGTCGAGGCCGAGCTGGGCAGCGTGGCCCGCCCTTCCTCCGGGCACCTGTATTTCACCCTGAAGGACGCACGCGCGCAGCTGCGCGCGGCGATGTTCCGGATGAAGGCGCAGTACCTGAAGTTCGTGCCGCGCGAAGGCATGCGCGTGCTGGTGCGTGGCAAGGTGACCCTGTATGACGCTCGTGGCGAGTACCAGATGGTGCTGGACCACATGGAGGAAGCCGGCGAAGGCGCATTGCGCCGCGCCTTCGAAGAGCTGAAGGCACGCCTGGAGGCCGAGGGCCTGTTCGACCCGGCGCGCAAGCGGCCGCTGCCCGCGCACGTGCAGCGCCTGGCAGTGATCACCTCGCCTACCGGCGCCGCCGTGCGCGACGTGCTGAGCGTGCTGGCCCGCCGCTTCCCGCTGCTGGAAGTGGACTTGCTGCCGACCCTGGTGCAGGGCAGCAGCGCCGCTGCACAGATCACCCGCCTGCTGCAGGCCGCCGATGCCAGTGGTCGCTACGACGTGATCCTGCTGACCCGCGGCGGCGGTTCACTGGAAGACCTGTGGGCCTTCAACGATGAAGCACTGGCCCGTGCGATCGCCGCCAGCCGCACCCCGGTGGTGTCGGCGGTGGGCCACGAAACCGACTTCAGCTTGAGCGACTTCGCCGCCGACCTGCGCGCGCCGACACCGTCGGTGGCCGCCGAACTGCTGGTGCCGGACCAGCGCGAACTGGCGCTGCGCCTGCGCCGCACGGCGGCACGCATGGTACAGCTGCAGCGGCACACGATGCAGCAGGCGATGCAGCGTGCCGACCGTGCGCTGCTGCGCCTCAACGCGCAGAGCCCGCAGGCCAGGCTGGATCTGCTGCGTCGCCGCCAGCTGGACCTGGGCCGGCGCCTGCATGCCGCGTTCAATCAGCAGCAGGAACGCCGTGCCGCACGCCTGCGCCATGCAGCGGCGGTGTTGCGCGGGCACCATCCGCAGCGCCAGCTCGACGCGATGCAGCGCCGCCTCGCCGCCCTGCGTGGGCGTCCGCAGGCTGCAATGCAGCGCCTGCTGGAACGCGATGCACTGCACCTGCGCGGGCTGGCGCGTTCGCTGGAAGCGGTCAGCCCGCTGGCGACCGTGGCTCGCGGCTACAGCATCCTCACCCGCAGCGACGACGGCACTCTGGTGCGGAAGGTCGATCAGGTGCAGCCTGGCGATGCGCTGCAGGCGCGCGTCGGCGACGGCGTGATCGACGTGCAGGTCAAGTAGAGGGTTGTTCGGCAGGGCTGCGCCCTGCACCCACAGAGGCTTCAAGCCAAGGCAACGTCAACGTCAAAAGCAGGCATTCCGTGGGATGGCGGGGCGATGTCGGAGTGCGGGGACGCCGCAAGTACGTCCTTGTAGGCTTGGCAGCCGCATCCATGCGGCTGACACCCCGCACTCCGACACCGCCCCACCTCTGACAGATTCCGGTGGCTGTTGGTAGGTGTCGACCTTGGTCGACACGGTAGATCCACGCATGTGTGGATGAATCTCCATCGGAATCGAATATTTCGAATCGAGATCGAAAAGCATCCGCGCATGGCGTGGATCTACAGCAGGTCGCAGAAATCTGTCGAAGGCGGGGTGGGTCCGGTTGCGGGAGTGTCCGCGGCATGGATGCCGCGGCCAAGCCCCCATGGACGGGTTTACGGCGTCTCCCGCAACCGGACCCACCCCGCCATCCCACGGATAGCCAGCCTTTGCTTCGGCGGTTGCTGTTGCTCTGGCTTCGGCAGGTGCAGGGCTGCAAGCCCTGCCGAACACCCTCTACTTTGCCTGCTCGCAGAACTTCTGCCGGTACTCGAGTGCCTTCGGCATCAGCGCCTGCAGGTTCTGGATGCGGGTGCCCGGGTTCGGGTGGGTCGAGGAAAACTCCGGTGGTGACTGGCCACCACTGGCCTGGCCCATGCGCTGCCACAGCGGCACCGCCTCGCGTGGGTCGAAGCACGCCGCCGCCGCCAGCATCAGGCCCACTTCGTCGGCCTGTGTCTCGTGGCTGCGTGCATACGGCAACAGGTAACCGTAGCCCATCGCTGACATCATCATCTGTTGCTGCTGCGCATCCATGCCGCTGGCGGCGCCGGCCACCTGCCCGATCTGGGTCAGCTTCTGCTGGGCCATGCGCTGTGCACCATGGCGCAGCAGCGCATGCGCGATCTCGTGGCCCATCACCACCGCCATCGCATCGCGGGTGCGCGCCACCGGCACCAGCCCGGTGTAGACCGCCATCTTGCCGCCCGGCAGGCAGAACGCATTGGCCTGGTCGGACGGAATCACGTTCACTTCCCACTGGAAATCCCGCGCGAAGTGCGCCGGCTGCACGCCATGCTCCTGGGCCAGCGCGGTCTCCACCACATCGACCTTGGCGATCAGGCGCTGGGCGATGTCACGCACATCACGCGCGATCGGTGCATTGGGGTCCATCGGCCGTTCCTGCGACAGGATCTGCTGGTAGGCCTGCAGCCCCAAAGCAGTCTCCTGGCGCGCGTCCAGGCTGCTGTCGATCATCACCTTCTCGCCGGTATAGGGATCCACCGTGCGGTTGGAAAACCAGTAGAAGACCGCGTAGCCGGCGGCCAGCAGCAGCACCCACCAGCGGATGTTGCCGAACAGGCCGCGGCGCTGCGGGCCTTGTGGCGGGCGGGAAAAGGGATCGTTGCGCATCGGGTCGGCTTCCAGCAGGCCCCGCCGGCCGGCGGGCACGGCGCAATCTTAGTGCGCCGATGCCAGCAACGGGTGAAGCCGGCTGCCGATCAGATACCGCGTACCAGGCGGAAGCCGATGCGCGCGTTGGTGGTATCCGAGTCCTGGGATTGCCGCCAGGCGGCGCGGGTCTGCTCCGGCGCATTGGCCCAGTTGCCCCCCCGGATCACCCGTGCGCGACAGCCCGGGTTGAACCAGGCGGCGCCATCGGAGGGCGCGCGCCGGTAGCTGGCATGCCAGCAATCGGCCACCCATTCGCTGAGATTGCCGCCCATATCGTGCAGGCCGAAGGCATTGGCCTGGAAACTCCCTACCGGTGCCGGCCCCCACCAGCCATCGCCATACCCGATGAAGGCGTTGTGCCAATGCCGCCCGGACGGCGACACATCCTTGCTGCCGGTGAAATTGCCGCTGCCCGGCGGCGGCGTGCCCGCATCGCCCCAGGGGTAGCGACCACTGTTGCCGCCGCGCAGCGCGTACTCGAACTCTGCTTCACTGGGCAACCGGTAGCTGCGCCCGGTCTGCTCGGACAACCACGCCGCATAGTTTTCGGCATCGCGGATGCTGACGTGCATCACCGGCGAATTGGCCATCGCGCGGCCACCGTCGTAATCCGAGCGCCAGTCCACGCCGCTGCGGCGGATGAAATTGCCGCTGCGTTCGTCATAGACCACCGAATGGCCACGCCGCGTCGCCCGGGGGCGCGCGTTGGTCGCCTTCACGTAGCGCTGGAAATCGCTGACCGTGACCTCGGTGATCGCCATCGCGAAGCCTCGATCAAAGCGCACATAGTGCGATGGTCGCTCAGCATCGCTCGAACCCGGTTCGGCATCACCGGCGCCCATCTGGAAACCGCCATGCGGCACCACCACCATCTGCGGACCGCGTCCGCCATCACGCATGGCGTCGCTGAACACCTGTCCCGGGCGGAAGCTGCCGTAGTGGGTGGCCAGGTCGATGCGCTCACGCAGCTGGGCCACCACCGCGTCTCCCGGCAGGGCGATGCGCAGGGCCTCGGCCAGTTTCTCGCGTGCCGGCTTCAGGCCCTGCGGCGTGGACAGGTCGCGCAGGCCGTCATCGCGCAACTGCAGCAATGCCGCCGCACGGATCTGCTCGATGCGCTCGAACGCGTCGGCAATGGTCGGCGACGAGTCGCGCACCTTGCTGGCTTCGGCCAGCCAGGTGCCCGCGCTGGCGAAATCGCGCGTGCGAGCAGCGTCCTCGGCACGACGGATCAACCCGCTTTCGGCCGCGGCCAGTCCCTGCCGTGCACGGCTGTTGTTCTCGTCCAGTGCCAGCGCCTCGCGGAAGTTGCCGATGGCGCCATCCCCGTCCTCGCCGATCCGGTCCGCGCGCAGGTCCTCTTCACCGGCGCGGTTGTAAGCGACCACCCGCTGGGCAAGCTCCACCCGACCCTGCAGTGCGCGTACCTTCTCGTCCTTGGGCGCCAGGGTCAGCAGCACCAGCGCCTGGCGGCTGGCCTCGGCCAGCGCCTCGCGCTGCTTCAGCGGCCGCACCAGCAACGCATCCGCCTGCTGCTGCAGGCGCTGGCGGGCACGCTGCAGGCCCTGGCGGGCCTGGCGGTCATCCGGGTCCTCTTCCTGTACTGCCAGCCACAGCGGAATGGCGGCATCGGCATCCTCATACAGCCGGCCCTCAGTGAAGGCCTGCCCGGCCGCGCGGCGCAACTGGGCCAGGCTGCGGCCCTGGCGGTCCACCCGCGGCGGCGTCCACTGCTGTACATCCTCGGCGGCATCCTCACCGGCGATGGTCACGCTGCCCTGCCCGGCCTGCGGGCGCTCGTCGCTGTCTGCGTTCGCGGACGGGCGCGCCTCCTCCCCGGCACTCCGGTCCACTGCCGTGGGGGGCGACGGCGTGCAGCCTGCCAGGGCCATGGCCAGGGCGGTGCACAGCGCGGACGACAACGGAAAACGCAAGCGGAGCCTCCTTCGGCACGGACGCGCACCGACGTTAGGCTATTCTCCCCTGCCTGAGCAAACCCGAGTAGTAGGCCCTGAACCGTGGCAACCTGGATCACCACCCCCGCCGAGCTGGATGCGTACTTCCAGCAGCGCCCGACCCGCATCGGCCTGGACACCGAATTCATCCGTGAACGCACCTTCTGGCCGCAGCTGGCCCTGGTGCAGATGGCGGTCGGGCAGGACATCCTGCTGATCGACCCGCTGATTCCCGGCATGACCGAGGCGCTGGCACCGTGGCTGGCCGATGAATCCATCATCAAGGTGATGCACAGCGCCAGCGAAGACCTGGTCGCCTTCAAGTGGGCGTGCGGCGTGCTGCCGCGACCACTGTTCGACACCCAGATCGGTGCCGCGCTGGCCGGCATCGGCGGCGGCATGGGCTACCAGAAGCTGGTGGCGGAAATCACCGGCGTCGCCCTGGCCAAGGGCGAAACCCGTTCGGACTGGATGCGCCGCCCGCTTTCGGAGTCGCAGCTGCAGTACGCCGCCGACGATGTCGAGCACCTGTTCGCGCTGCATGACGCCATTGATGCCAAGCTGCAGGCGCTTGGCCGCCAGCAGTGGCTGCACGACGATGGCGAGCGCCTGCTGGCCAGCGTCGCCAACGATGAGGACCGCTGGCCGCATCTGGCGATGCGCTCGGCGCAGTTCCTCGACGCGGCCGCACAGCACCGCCTGCTGCGCCTGCTGCGCTGGCGTGATGTGCAGGCACGCAACAGCGACCGCCCGCGAAGCTGGATCCTGGACAACGAACTGGCCGCCACCCTGGCGCGCACGCCACCGGCCGACGAGACTGCGCTGGGCAAGCTGTTCGAGCAGTTCCCGAAGGCACCGCGCAAGCTGGCAGGCGCGGTCTGGCAGGCACTGTCCACGCCGCTGGCCGATGAGGCCGAGGCACCGCTGGCACTGCCCACCAACGACAGCAACAAGCAGGTAGTGAAGAAGCTGCAGGACGCGGTGGCCGAACGCAGCCGCGAGCTGGGCCTGCCGGATGGCGTGCTGGCATCGCGCAAGCATCTGGAAAGCTATCTGGAACGCCGCCAATGGCCAGCCGCACTGGCCGGCTGGCGCCAGCAGGAACTGGAGTCGCGGCTGCAGGCGCTGCTGCCGGCGAACTAGCAACCCGCGTCGGCCGCCTCACGGGGCGGCCCTGCCAATGCTCGTCAAGGACGTTACTGCATGCCTGCATGGCCCTCTTCCGGCATGTCACGATGGATAATCGGCTCGCTGCTGCTGGCCGGCAGCACCGCCACGGTCAAAGCAGCGTACCCGGCGTCCTGTCCATCCTCCCATGGAGTTGCTGTAGTGCAGAGACTCGAGTACATGCACGATGCGCTGTCGCGTGGCGATCGTGAGGCCGCCATCGAAGTGATGCGGGAACCACAGCGCTACCGTGCGCTGTTCAAGGATCCACAAGGGGCAGAACGTTACCTCGCTCTCGCGCAGCAGGTCGCCGATGACGCGCAGCAGCGCCCCTGCATCGATCGCAGCAGCCAGCTCAACGCCTACGCGGCACTGACCGGCGGACTGGATCTCGCCCGTTCGGTTCACTACCTCGCGCTGTCGGCACGCCTGATCGAACAGGACCCCGCTGCCAGTGAGCAGGACAAGCTCGAACCCTCGCTGCATCCGCATGCCCTGATGCACGGCTATTTCCAAGCCGGTGGCGGGCTGGCCTTGGACCGCGCCGTGCCCGGCGCGGATCGCGCCGGAATCGAGGCGTGGCGACAGGGCCAGGGCACCCTCGCCTACCGGCCCGAGCTGCTGCTTGCATTTCCGCTGCACATGGACAATCCGCAACGCGAACGCCTGTTCCGGGTGACGGGATTCGCCTTGCTGCCGCCCTCCCAATGGCACGACCGCGCCGCGCTGCGCGCACTCATCCACAGCGACGCCTATCTTGACTGGCTGGATGCGCCCCCCCTGCATCTCGCCTCGCGGCTGTCGATGGCACTGGAGGAAATGGCGACGCCGCCCTGGCCGGAACATCTGCGTGCAGCGGGCTATCAGGTCCATGGAGAAGCCTTGCACAATGACGAAGCCGATCCGGATTGAATCTCTGCCTCAAGCAAGGCTCCTGCTGAATGCCACCGACATGGCAGCCGCATGTCCTGCTTGCCGCCGGTAACGACCGTGCTTCTAATGTCCCGCCTCGTACTCGCTGGATTGCATCAATGACAAACGGATTTGCAAAAGACGGGCTTTCTCCCGAAGACCTCGCCTGGCGCGTGCAGGCGCGTACCGCACTGCAGGAGCGGCGCTATGCCGAACTGGATGCGTTGCTTGCTCCGCATGAGCTGGTCTGGCTGCAGGGAAAGAATGCGTTGCCGGGCATCCGCTGGCGGCTGCGCAACCTGCACGACGCCACGCTGACGCTGGAAGCGCGCCTGCAACAGGCCCAGCAGTGGGCCTCGGCCACCCCCGGCAGCTACTACGCCTGGCTGCGCCTGGGCGCCTGCTGGCAGGACGCTGCCGGTGAACTGCGCAGCGCCGACGTGGCCGCACTGGTGGAGGACAGCCAGTGGCTGGCCGCACAGCTGGCCCGCGACCATGCCGTACATGCTTACCTGCAGGCGACCGCGCTGTCGCCACGGCCCGCACTGGCATTGGACGGCATCAAACGCATCATCAGTTACCTGCGCGAACCGAACTGGCTGCGTGCGCTGCAGGCCGGCCAGCCGCCGGAATCCGATGATGCCGCGCTGGCCGAGCACTATCCGCAGGCCTGGCCGCAGGCACTGCAGCTGCTGTCGCGCTTCGGTGCACCGCTGCAGGCCTTGCCCGCCACGCTGCCGCCGCTGCTGCGCGAACGCAGCCAGGACGACTTCGATGCGCCGTTGGCGTACTGGATGCGGCTGGTGCTGGAGCAGCGCCCCGACGACCTGAGCACGTTGGAGAGCACCCTGTATTTCCTGTACCCGCGTTGGGGCGGCAGCCACGAGGCGATGGAAGAGTTCATCGAGGGCAGCTGGTGTCGTGGCCTTGATCTGACGCAGAGCAATGCGCTGCGCTGGCGAAAGGCGCAGGACTGGCTGGCCGAGCTGCCACAGCGCGACGACAGCGAAACCGTCGCGGCGCACGAGCACGCCTACGCGCAGATCCTCGACTGGCACCTGGACCGCGCCCTGCGCGCGGAGGTGCTGACCCAGCGTGCCGGACTGCGCTACCGGCTCGGGCGCCGTGAGGATGTCGAGAACGACGTCCGGTGGGACGCCCAGCATATGCAGGCGGTGTTCGAGGACCTGCAGCAGGCCTGGACGCTGGACCGCGACATGGTCCTGCATGAAGGCCTCAGCAATCTCGAGGCCTGCGCCTGGTTTGCCCACGTCGATGGTGCCGAAGCGCTGTTCGCCCAGGTGGTGGACTACGCGGCACGCGAAGGTGATTCCGCGATCGGCCTGCTCTGGGCGGCCACCGCCATCGAGCATGGACTGCTCGGCCAGACCGCCGACCCGGCACGTGCCGCGCCCCTGCTGCAGCGCGCCCTGGAACTTGCCCCGCGGGAGAACACCTCGGCAGTCACGTTCGCGGCCAACCTGTTCTGCGATGTATCACAGGCCGCCGGCCTGTCGCTGCTGCAGCGCATGGCCGACGATGGCGACGCCGGCGCGATGTCGGCACTGTGCGACCTGTACAAGGGCCGCCTGGGTGGCCGTGACCAGCCGCAGTTCGTTGATGCGGGAAAGGCCGCGTACTGGCAGGAACGCGCGGTGGATGGCGGCGACCTGATTGCCACCTACAACCTGGGCGTGCGCCTGGTCGCTGCCGGTGGCGCCGGCAACGAAGCCCGCGCGCGTGAGCTGTATCTGCGCTGCCTGGATGAAGCGGAAACCGGTGAACGCGTCTGGGCCCCCACTTGCCGCAACCTGGCCTGCCTGGCATTGGATGGCGAGAACGACGCGCACAAGCGCGAAGCGGTCGAGCGCGCATTGATCCCGCTGTGGTGGCGCGGCGATGACGACGACAAGCTGTGGGCGGCCGGCTATCTGGCCGACGTCTACCACTTCGGCAACGGCGTGCCGGCCAACGCCTTCCTGGCGCTGACCTGGCTGCAACGCGCCAGCGAGATCGATCCGGAGTATGTGGATGTGGTGCGCATGGCGCCGCTGATCAATGGCGAAGGTCGCTGGTTCGGTGCCAGCCGCGCACGCAAGCAGCAGGCGCAGGACCGCCAGCAGGTGGACAGCGCCACCTGGGCCCTGACCTTCGGCCAGCGCAGCCAGGACAGCGACCTTACCGCAGTCTGAAGCAACGCAAAGGGCGGCCCGGAACTCCGGGCCGCCCTTTGCTTTCCCGCAGTGCGATGGCGGGAGGCCCCGCCACCGCGCCAGAGCCTTACCAGTTCATGTTCAGCGAGACACCCACGGTGCGCGGCTCGTTGTAGACCGCCGCCATGTAGTTCTCGATCACACCCTTGAGGTTCTTCTCGTTGGTGATGTTGCGCGCGAACAGCGCAACTTCGTAGGCACCGTAGTTGCCCGAGTAGCCGATCTTCAGGCCACCTTCGAAGTCACCCTTGGAGTTGAACTCCTTGCTGTCGTACAGCACGAAGCTGGTGTAACCCTGCTTGTTCCAGTCGGTGGAGACGAACATGGTGCCGGCGTCGCTGACCGGGAAGTCGTAGCGGGCGGCCAGGTTCACGTTGTACTTCGGCGCGTTCGGCAGCGGGTTGCCGTCGATCTGCGCGAAGGTGTTGGCACCGACCTTGATGGTCGGGTCGCCGACGGTGCAGACCACCTGGCCGTTGAGGCCGCAGACCTGCGCGTAGACGCGCTTGTCCTTGATCTCGCTGTGCAGCAGGCTCAAGCCGGCGCTCAGGGTCAGGTTCGGGATCGGGCGCAGCTCCATGTCGGCTTCGAAGCCGTAGGCCTTGGCCTTGTCGGCGTTGAACAGCACGCCGTTGCCGTCCGAATCGTTGCCGTTGAGCTGGATGTCGTTGACGGTGTAGGTGAACGCGGTGGCGTTCAGGCGCAGGCGGTTGTCCCACAGGCTGCTCTTCACGCCCGCTTCCCAGGACAGGATCGTCTCGGAATCGGCGGTGGTGAAGTCGGCATTGAACACTGCCGAACGACCCTGGATGGTCGGGCCACGGAAGCCACGCGCGACCTTGGCGTAGACGCTCACGTCCGGCGTGATCTGATACATCGCGCTCAGATCCCAGCTCGGGGTGGTGTCGGACATCTTGACGTCGGTGCGGCCCTTGTAGGTGACCACGCCGGCAGCGGTGTCGGCGGTCTTCAGCAGGCGGGTGTGCTTCTCGTCCCTGGTCTGGCGCAGGCCGGCGGTGACGGTGAACTTGTCGGTGAAGGCGTAGCTCAGCTGGCCGAAACCGGCCCACGAGGTGTTCTTGTTGCGCAGGCGCACCCAGTTGTTCGGATTGCGTGCCGCGCCCTGCAGGAACCAGGCGCGCTGGTAGAAGTCGGTGGTGTCGCTGCCGTTGAAGTAGAACGCACCGGCCTGCCACTGCAGCGCGCTGTCGTCATGGCTGGCCAGGCGGAATTCCTGGGTCCACTGGTCCAGGTCGCGGATGCGGCCCATCGACTGGCCGTAGCCGTTCGGCACGCCGTTCACCGGGAAGTTCACCGCAGCGCCGCCGTCGGTGTCGCCACGGCTGTAGCCGGAGGTGGTTTCGTAGGCGGTGATCGAGGTGAAGTCGATCGCGCCGAAGTCGTAACGTGCCTTCACCGAGCCGCCGTAGGTCTTGTAGGCCTGCGGATTGTTGTCGGCTTCGTCGTAGGCAACCTTGTCGCGCGGCACGTCGGTCTTGTTCGAGCCCTTGGTCAGCGCACCGCGCAGGAAGAGGGTCGAGGTACCGTCGTAATCACGAGCATGGGCCGAGGCCAGGATCGAGAACTGGTCGCTCGGGGTCAGCAGCAGCTGCGCGCGCACGTTGCGGTCATCGAAGCCGCCCATGGCGTTCTTCTTCGGGCTGACCGTGCCGTCGGCGCTCGGGCCCTTGTAGGTGTTGTCGACGTAGTCGTCGCGGTGCTGGTACAGCGCCGACACGCGGAACGAGGCGATGTCGTTGATCGGGCCGCCGAAGCCGCCGTCGATCGACACGCTGTTGTAGGTGGCGTAGCTGGCGCTGACGCGGCCGGTATAGTCCTGGGTCGGCTTCAGGGTGTCGAACTTGACGATGCCGGCGGTGGTGTTGCGGCCGAACAGCGAGCCCTGCGGGCCGCGCAGCACTTCTACCTGGTCCACGTCAAAGACCGGGTTGGACTTCAGCACCACGTGTTCCAGCACCACGTCGTCCTGGATGATCGAGACCGGCTGCGAGGCACCCAGGTAGAAGTCGATGTTGCCCAGGCCGCGGATGTAGAAGCGCGGGAAGATACGGCCGGTGGTGGTTTCCGCATACAGGCTCGGCACGCGGCCGGACAGCGCCAGCAGGGTGTCGTCGCCGCCAGCGGTGAAGTCGCGCATGCGCTCGCCCTGCACCACGCCGACCGAAACCGGCACTTCCTGCAGGTTCTGCTCACGGTGTTCGGCGGTCACGGTGATCGTGTCCAGGCCGGTCGGGGTCGGCGCGCTGTCCTGCGCGGCGGCGCCGAAGCTGCCGACCAGGGCCAGACCGGCACAGGCCAGTGCCAGCGGGTGGCGGCGGAAGGAAACAAGGGAAGACGACAGACCCGACAGGCGGCGGGAATCGGTATGGGAGGGCATGCAGTGCTCTGAGGAGGCGTCCGAGCGGCCTGCGCGGGCCGGGCGGCAAAAAGGAGGAAAACTGCGCAAGCGGCCATTATCCCCCAAATTGTTACGATTTCGTTGCGCAGCACCCAAACCCGGCGAAACAAGCGCTTTCGGCACAGTTACAGGGCATTCCGCACGCCCTGAAGGCTTGACTCAGGGCAGCGGGGTCAACGCGACATCGACCATCGCCAGCAGGCGCTCGCGGCTGATGCCGTCACGCGCCTGCACCGAGATGCCATGCAGCACCGTGGCGAAGTGGTCGCCCAGCGCCTGCACCGCCGCGTCGTCGGCCAGCTCCCCCTCGGCCTGCGCCTGCTGCAGCCGCGCGATGATCGCCGCCGTGCGCTGGCGACGATGACTGGCCAGCCAGTCCCGCACGCCTTCGCCATCGGGCGACACGCTGCTGGCCGAGGACACCACCAGGCAACCATGCGGGCGCCCGCGACGGGTGTAGGTCATCACCGCCTCGCGCAGCATCGAACCGATCGCCTCACGCAATGTTGCCTGCTCCAGCGCGCGCGGCGCGAAACCGCCCTCGCCTTCTTCGTACAGCGCCACGGCTTCGCGGAACAACTGCTCCTTGCTGCCGAACGCGGCGTAGATGCGTGCAGAGGCAATGCCCAGTGCTTCGACCAGTGCCGACATCGACGTGCCTTCATAGCCGTGCTGCCAGAACAGCAGCATCGCCTTGCGCAACGCCTGGTCCCTGTCGAATTCGCGCGGTCGCCCTGCCATCTGCCTGCCTGCT
This sequence comes from Stenotrophomonas sp. YJH_SMC_16, assembly GCF_059367875.1. Classification (NCBI taxonomy): domain Bacteria; kingdom Pseudomonadati; phylum Pseudomonadota; class Gammaproteobacteria; order Lysobacterales; family Lysobacteraceae; genus Stenotrophomonas; species Stenotrophomonas sp. YJH_SMC_16. Next base: position 347,426 of record NZ_JCAFRH010000005.1, read on the forward strand.
CCAGTGAGGCGCGCAGTGTAACGCGGGTGTTGACCATCGCGAGGGTCGCGCCTATTCTTTGTCGACCGACAAACAATTGGAGCAACACATGCAGACCCTCAAGGGCCCCAGCCTGCACCTGGCGCAGTTCGCCGGAGACCAGCCCCCTTTCAACTCACTTGCCGGCATTGCCGCGTGGGCCGCCGGCCACGGTTTCAAGGCCCTGCAGATTCCCGCGTGGGATGCACGCCTGTTCGATCTGGCCACCGCCGCCGACAGCCAGGACTACTGCGATGACATTCGCGGCACCCTGGCCGAGCACGGCCTGCAGGTCAGCGAACTGACCACCCACATCCTCGGCCAGCTGGTGGCCGTGCATCCGGCCTACGATGAACTCTGCGATGGCTTCGCGCCGGAAGCACTGCGCGGCAATCCGAAGGCCCGCAGCGAATGGGCGCAGCAGCAGTTGCACCTGGCCGCGCGCGCGTCACGCCGTCTCGGCCTGCAGGACATGGGCACCTTCTCCGGCTCGTTCGCCTGGCCCTACCTGTTCCCGTTCCCGCAGCGCCCGCCGGGCCTGATCGATGCCGCCTTCGATGAACTGGCCCGCCGCTGGCGGCCGATTCTCGACAGCTGCGAGGACAATGGCATCAACCTCTGCTACGAGATCCATCCCAGCGAAGACCTGCACGACGGCACCAGCTTCGAGCGCTTCTTCGAGCGCGTCGGCCAGCACGAGCGCTGCCGCATCCTGTTTGATCCCAGCCACTTCGTGCTGCAGCAGCTCGACTACCTGCAGTACCTCGACATCTACCACCCGCTGATCCGCATGTTCCACGTCAAGGATGCGGAGTTCCGCCCCAGCGGCCGCCAGGGCATCTATGGCGGCTACGCCGACTGGACCGAGCGCGCCGGCCGCTTCCGCTCGCTGGGCGACGGCCAGGTCGACTTCAAGTCGATCTTCTCCAAGCTGGCCCAGTACGACTACCAGGGCTGGGCGACGCTGGAATGGGAGTGCTGCCTGAAGGACCAGGAAGCCGGCGCGCGCGAAGGCGCTGCATTCATCCACGACCACATCATTCCGGTCACCGACAAGATCTTCGACGACTTCGCCGGTGCACCGATCAGCACCGCGCAGATGCAGCAGATGCTCGGCATCGCCTGAGCCCCAACGGAGCACTCCCTCATGACCACTTCTCTTTCCGCTGGCGCTGCCGGCGACGCTCCCCTGCGCCACCATTACCTGCGCATCGACGGCCAGCGCGTGCATTGCGTGTCCGCGGGTCACGGTGAACCCGTATTGCTGATTCCCGGCTGGCCGCAGACCTGGTACGCCTGGCGCCATGTGCTGCACGCCCTGGCCGAAGCCGGCTTCGAAGCCATCGCGGTCGATCCGCCGGGCATCGGCGAATCCGATCGCCCCAGCCACGGCTACGACACCGGCAGTGCCGCCGCCGTCCTGCACCAGACCATGCAGGCGCTGGGCCACGAGCGCTACCAGGTAGTCGGACATGACATCGGTATGTGGATTGCCTATGCACTGGCCAGCGACCAGCCGCAGGCGGTGCGCCAGCTGGCGGTTACCGAAGCGGTGATTCCCGGCCTGGCGCCGGAACCGGGCATCTTCGCTGCCCCGGCCGACAACATCTTCCTCTGGCACTTCATGTTCAACCAGGTCGCGGACCTGCCCGAAGCATTGATCAGTGGCCGCGAACGCGCCTACCTGGAGTTCATGTTCGACCGCTGGTCGTACCGCCGTGACGCGGTGGCTGCCGACACCTACATCGCCGCCTACAGCCGCCCCGGCGCACTGCGGGCCGGCTTCGCCTGGTACCGCGCGATCCCGGAAACCATCCGCCAGAACAAGGAACGTGCACAGCGCCGGCTGGCGATGCCGGTGCTGGCCATCGGCGCCGAGCACGCCACCGCCGATGCGCCGATGCTGACCCTGCAACCGCACGCCGACAACGTGCGCGGCAGCATCGTGCCGGGCTGCGGCCACTTCATCATGGAAGAAGCGCCGCAGGCGTTCCTGGCGCAGCTTCTGCCGTTCCTGCAGGAGGTGCGCCATGCAGCTTGAACCGGCGCTGCAGCAGTTCGTCGACGCCGTCGCGGCGCATCCGCTGCCGGAGGAGCTGCGCGAACTGCGGGCGATCAGCGAGAGCGCGCTGCCACAGTTGCAGGGTGCGCCGCAGCCGGTTGCGCATGTGATCGAACACACGGTGATCGCACGCGACGGGCAGGCGCTGGACGTCCGCCTCTACACACCGGAAGGATTGCCCGACGGACCAGCGCCGGCCCTGCTGTTCGCCCACGGCGGCGGCTGGTTCCAGTGCTCGTTGGCGGTCTATGACGGTCCCTGCCGTGCGCTGGCCAATGCCAGCGGCTGCGTGATCGTCGCGGTCGGCTACCGGCTCGCGCCGGAACATCCGTTCCCGCTACCGCTGCACGACGTTGCCGATGCCTGGTCGTGGCTGCTGGCCAACGCGGTCAGCCTCGGGCTGGACCCGCAACGGCTGGCAATCGGCGGCGACAGTGCCGGCGGCAATCTGGCCGCCGCCTGCTGCCTGCGGCTGCGCGATCTCGGCCTGCCGCAGCCACGCCACCAGTTGCTGCTGTACCCGGCACTGGATGCCAGCATGGGCAGCGACTCCTATCGCGAGTACGCCAGTGGCTACTACCTCAGCGCCGAACTGATGCGTCGCTGCTGGCAGGCCTATCTCGGTGATCCGGCCGCACCGCCGGCATTGGCCTCGCCTGCCCATGCAACGGATCTGCACGGACTGGCACCAGCCTCGGTACTCAGCTGCGAGCATGATCCGCTGCGCGACGAGGCCGAGCAGTACGCGCACCGCCTGCAGGCTGCGGGTGTCGACTGCACGCTGGAGCGGCTGTCAGGGATGATCCATGCCTGCATCCACCTGCAGGGTGTGGCTGTTTCCACCGGCGTGGCGGTACAGCGCGCGGGCGATCTGCTGCGCCAGGCGCTGGCCTGAACCGGCTGAGGGCGGCGGCAGATCCACGCCTGCCGCCGTTCCGGCCCGGCGCTTGGCAAGCCCGGCAGGCGGCGCTACACTGAAAGCCTGCCGTGGGGCCATAGCTCAGCTGGGAGAGCGCGTCGTTCGCAATGACGAGGTCAGGAGTTCGATCCTCCTTGGCTCCACCACTATTCAGTGCGGTAGCGCACTCAGAAGGCCGGAACTCCTGAAATAACAGGGCTTCCGGCCTTTTTCGTTGCACGGTGCAGACCGGTCCAATGCGTTGCAGCTGGTGAGACGGTGGGGGCATATTTGGGGGCATCCGCCCAATGCCCCCAAGATCGATGCCCCCACTCTCCGACCTCGCAATTCGGCGTGCCAAGCCGACTGGAAAGACCCAGAAGCTGTTCGACGGCGGCGGGCTCTATCTGGAGATCTCCCCGGCTGGCAGCCGCTGGTGGCGGATGAAGTACCGCTTCGACGGGAAGGAAAAGCGGCTGGCGCTGGGGGTCTACCCAGAGGTGCCCCTGCAGCTGGCCCGGAATCGTCGCGAAGACGCGAGGCGCCTGCTTGCCCAAGGCGTGGACCCGAACCAGCAAAAGAAGGAGGCCGCCGCGGCGAAGGCCGGCATGGAGGCACAGACCTTCGGCGCGATCGCGCGAGTTCATGGATGGCCGGATCTGGTCCGACGACTACCGGGTAAAGGTCGAGGCTTGGATGAAGAACGACATCCTGCCGTGGATCGGCAGCCGGCAGGCCTCCGAGCTGGAGGCCCCCGACTTCCTTGCCCTCGCCCGCAGGATGGAGAAGCGCGGCGCCATCGAGTCGGCCCACCGGGTCATCCAGAAGTGCGGGGAGGTGATGCGGTACGCCATCGCCTGCGGCATGGCCAAGCGCAATCCGGTGGCAGACCTGCGCGGCGCACTGCAGCCGACTCCACGGAACCACTATGCGGCGATCACCGAGGCCCGCGAGCTGGTGCCGCTGCTGCGCGCCATCCCCACATATCGCGGCAGGCAGGTCACACGCTGGGCATTGGCCTTGGCGCCGCTGGTGTTCGTGCGCCCCGGCGAACTGCGGAAGGCGGAATGGGCGGAATTCGATCTGGACGCCGGGCAGTGGTTGATACCCGCCGGGCGCATGAAGCGCCGCAGGGAGCACCTCATCCCGCTCTCTAAGCAGGCCCTGGCAATCCTTCGCGAGATTCAGCCCCTCACGGGCAAAGGGCAGTACGTGTTTCAGGGGCGCAACAGCCCGAAGAGACCGCTCAGCGAGAACACGATCAACACCGCGCTGCGCAAGATGGGGTTCGAGGATGACGTGATGACCGGGCACGGGTTCCGCGCCACTGCGCGCACCATCCTCGATGAGGTGCTGGGGTTTCGGCCCGACATCATCGAGCACCAGCTGTCCCACATGGTCAAAGACCCGGACGGCCGGGCGTACAACCGGACCAAGCATCTGGAGGAGCGCGCCAGGATGATGCAGGAGTGGGCCGACTACCTCGACCGGCTGCGCGACGGCAACGTGGTGCAGCTGCGGGTTGCCTGACGCCTATACGTCGCGGCGCATCTGCTGCAGCCCTGCCCTGAGCCACGCCTTGCGGGCGTCCTTCGGTCGGGGCTTTGTCGCCGGCGGCTTGGCCGGCTCCAGGGCTTCCCTTACTCGCGCCGTCGCAGCGGCCGTTGCCTCGGCCAAGCGCCGGGCCTGTTGCTGCTCACCGGTCGGCGGCAGGCCGGGCAGCGGTTCGAGTGGTTCGCTCGGTCTGGTGTCCAGCAGCCTGGCCACGGCCGCGCGCAGGCGCAGCTCTGAGTAGAGCCTGGCCGCGCACCAGCGTTCAGCGTAGCGCTTGCCCTGGGCGATGCTGGCGGCGCGCTCATCCTTGGTCTGCCACATCTTCCGGGCATCAAGGTGCACACGAACCCCGCCATCCTTTGCCGGCACGACGTGGGCGATCTGCCGGCCGCTCCACCACAGCACCCAGCCGTCTCCCATCTGGACCCAGTCAGCGGGCATCGGGGCGGTGCGGAATCCTTGGTAGCCGTGTGAGGGAAGCATGGCCGGAAGGATACGGCCGGCCGTCGCAGATCCTGCGAATCGGCCAACTATTCGTATAACGCGCACGCAGTTCGACACATGCCAGCTCACTCGGCAACGTAGGGATTTACCTACACTTTGCTGAGCAGCTTTCCGATTGCAACCTTGCGGGCGACTTGCGAGGGTGCGGTTGCGCGCTGCAATACTACCCTAGTCTTGGAGAGATGGAATGACATTTGCAGATCTGTGCGAGTGGGGACACCACCTTGTCGTCACCAGATCCCTTACGCCGGCATCTCCTAGTTGAAGCACGGCTGCCATCAGCCGCCCTCCCGTTCTGCCTACCAAACGCCTCACTCGGCGAAGCAGCTTGCAGAGGAGCACTAGAGCAAGCAAGCACCCCGAGGAACCAGCTATCGCGGATGCGGCACTACAAGCACGTGCGAAAATTTGCATTTAAGTCCAACAACTACATGATCCACCCAGGGGTAAAAACCACCCCAGCTCGATATCATAAAACCAGAATCAACCAAATTCATAACCAGCATTATGAAGCATAAAAATAAGATTCGCGCATTAGCCGCAATATTAACGCTAGGGGCTGTAACCACCATCTCCTACGCATACCTGAATAGACCGCGCCCTAGCACCGAGGCCAAAAGTGCAATAACCCACAATGCGTCCGCACAACAAGCCGCACCTGCAAATCTCAATCGAATGATAGCGCGACTCGTAAGCGACTCCAAAATTTCCGCATCCAGCATACAACCTGAAATAGGGAGATCATTTTCGATTAGCCGCAAGGGACCACTGCGGCCGAGCGGAGATGCGCTCACGTATGCAAAAAGCCTGTTAGAGGCGGCAGACTCGGGGAACGCCGTTGCTTCATATGATATTTTCCTTGCAAATCTAGATTGCGATAACAACTTTCGCAAGGCGAACGTAACCTATCAGGAGATCAAAACGGAGAAGGATTCCATTGTCTTTAAAGACACAACATCAGAGGATCGCGAAAATTTGATTAATTGCGAAGGCCTGCTCACAAGTCCAGATTTCCAGAATAAGAACTGGCTGCAGCAGGCGGCAAAGCAAGGATCCATTGAAGCCATGCTCATGTACTCCATCAACCCTGACCACATCCTCGGAAATCCGAGCGATTATTCGATGAAGCCGGAGCTGGTCCAACGATGGAAAGATGATTCCATGCAGTACTTGAAGACTGCAGCATCCTCAGGCAGCACCGATGCCCTATACAGGCTTTCAAATGCCTATGAAGACGGAATCATAACCGAAGCCGACCCAGTGCAGGCCGCCGCCTACAGGATCGCAGCATCAAAATCAATGAGAACCCCCCCGCCAGAGTGGAGCCAGACCGAAAATAAATTATCACCTGAGCAAGCGCTAAGGGCGCAAGATCGAAGCCGAGAAATCCTACTATCCTGCTGTTCAAACTAGAATAAAAGAAGAGATCATGGATCGAACTTTAACAGGAAGGATCAAGATTGCCGCCGCAACTGCATTCTCGGTTGCGCTTCTCTCTACCGCCTATATCGTTTTGGCCGATCAGCCCAAGCGATGGGGACCGATTAAATGTAACTCCTGCGACCTTATGATGCCTTACCCCTCAGCATTTGATGAAACGATATTAAGAGCTTTCGTTAAGGATCCTTACCGCGGACAAATCGTCTTCTTCGGCGACAGAGTTGATATCGGGGATGTAATTACAATTTGTACCCAGACAGCGTGCGTAGACTATACGCGAAATACCTCGGGCAATTTCGAGGGTGGTAATCCCAGGAAGGTGCAGAGCGGTGGTGGTGGTGGTGGTGGTGGCTTGGAGGACGGTGATCCGGGCGGTGGATTTGGTGGGCCTGACTGTTCCGTCAGACCTCGCACCGGAACGGCTTGTACTGAGGCCAACGGCATCCGCAGATGCGAGACCTTCAACGACAATATGGTGGACTGCGGGTTTGGCTGATCCGTGCCCCTCCCCAGCGGCAGTACCTATGCCCCCTTGAATCAAGGGGGCATTTTCTTGCCTGTCGCTCTTGGGGCCCTAGCTTCTGATAGGCGGCGGTGATCTGGGCGGAATAGCACATGCCGCCATCTCGCCACGCGCCCCGTTGGGGGCGTGTGCGGGCGTAGAGGGCCGATCACCACCGCTGCCTAGGCGCTGCTCGGCCTCCAAGGGCTGTGCGCAGACCGCCCGCCTGCGTTCACGCCAGCCCCAATCGCCTCACGGCGAGCGGAGGGGGTTTCGGCGCGGTGGTTGATCGGTGTTCTGGGTCCCGGAAACGCAGAAGCCCCAGCGCAGGGCCGGGGCTTCAGGGACAATTCTTGACAGTTGCAGAATTATGGCGTCCAACTGTGCAACTTGTCAAGGGCTATAGCACCAAGAACCCATGATTGTGCGGAACAAACCGCCCTAGATCTTCGAAGTAGACCTCGACGCTTTCGCCATGTTCGTGGAAGCGTTCCTCAGCTACGGCCATCGCGACATCAAGTGCTTCATCGCGAGTCTTCCACACGTCCGAAGGGGCGACGGTGCCGGCCCGGTTGGTATACCGGCAGGACCAGAAATCGCCCACCCGCTTGTAGACCTCTATACGCGTCTTCTCCATGCTCATCTCCCGCAATTAGGCAGCGACCCTGCCGCCCATGAAGTCTATCCCACGCTGCAGCTCCCGGCGGTACTGCCACACTGACAACGTGCCGCCGTACTTCTCGGCCACCATGCGCGCCTTGACCGCCTGGCTGGCCGACACAGTGAACTCGGTCCGGACGATCATGGCGCGCATCGGATACTGCCGCTCCATCGATGCCAGCGCCCGGTCGATCCAACGCAGTTCATCCGGAACGCCGACATCGACAGCGATCTCGGGGTTGTCGTGGGGATGATCTGCGTCGTTGGAGGCGCGAGTCGGGTCCGCAGCCCACAGGGGCACGATGCTCATGCCCTTCACTCCGGCGCCGGCCGCCAGCAGGCGGCGTCGGTCGGTACCGTCGCGGCCAACCAGATCCTGGATAGCCCGCTCTCGCGTCAGCGGGGCGTGGTCGCGAACTTTGTCCAGGACATGCAAGCTCCTGTCGGCTCGACTCAGCGCAAACCGATTCACCTGGGCGTGGCCCCAGCGTCGCAGTTCCTCGGTCAGCGGATCAGTGTTGCGCATCGCGCATGCCCTCCAGTACGGCGTCATCGAATCGGAATACCGGCAGCTTGCTGTCGGTGTCGCAGGTACCGGCCCTGTCGGGCCAGCCTTTGCAGTGGAACCCTGCAGTGCCAGTGGCGCGGAACAGGCAGACGGAGCAGCGGCCGTGCTTCTCCAGGTAGGACCGGTAGCGCTTCTGCATGCGCAGCTCGGCGCCGGTCATGCGGCCAGACCATCCAGAAGTGAAGGCGCCGCTGCGAGATACTCGATGGAAACCTCCAGCCGCGCGCCCTTTTCGTCCGGTTCCATACGTTCCAAGAGGGTCCGCCGGATCTGCTTGTCGTCCACCCAGGCTATGCCGTTCAGGGCATCGGACAGCACCTTTTCGCAGTTGCCGAGGTCGATGCACTGGACAGTGTCATCCCAGGTGTGCGGATCCTTCCGTGCGCGCTTCGCCCAGTCCTGCGGCCGGTGCGGGAACAGCTTGATGTGCAGCCCCACGCGGCCGGTCGCCGGCACGCGAATGCCTGCCGCCCTGGCGAGGTGGCCGACCGCCGCTTTGTAGCTCTTCGCGTCCTCGGTCACGTAGGTGATCGCCAACGGCTTCGGCTTCTTCTGGATCACGCGGACAGCCCAGTAGCGATTCGCACTGATGGGGTACGGGAGGGTGAGATGGATGTTCATAGGGTTCCCCGCTGGATCAGCTTCAGCACGTTTCGGATGGTCACGCTCAGCGCGTCCAGTTCGGTCATCTTCATCACCAGCCACATGCGCTTCTCGCCGTGCCAGCCGTTGAAACTGCCTTGGTGGCAGTCGTCGCACAGGGCCACGGTGGTCCAGTGATCACCCTGTTTGATATGGTGCGCGGCGCTAGGGCTGGACTTGCCGCAGACGCTGCAAGGGCAGGCCTTGACCACCTCGACGTGCTCTCTCTCTGCCGGGGTGAATGCCTTGGAGTTCTTAGAGCGCATCACCATTCCTCCCCGACTGACCCGGGAGTGCGCATCCTCCCGCCATTAACAAGGGAACTGACACATGGAACTGAACCATCGAATTCAGTGGAAAAAGGTCGCCATTTACACGTGCCTTATAGCCGTCGGTTTCACTATTGCTTTTGTACTGCTGGCGTTCACCGGGCAGGTGCAGTTCGGGAAAGACGCGCCGGCATGGGTGCAAGCTGTCGGAAGCGTCGTTGGCATTGCGGTGGCGATCACTATCCCCCTTACAACTTCCCGCCGGGACGAACGCAGGAAGGAGCAAGCCGACGCCGCGAAGGCACGCACATACGCCCTCCATCTGATGCCTCAGGCTGACCGGCTCCACAATCGCCTTCGATCCGTCAATCTGTTGATGATGGATCCGGACGACGAGGAGGAGGACGAGATGGCTCGAGCCTTGGAGGTCCTGAAAGATGCGACGCAGCTCGACGCCTGGGGCTACCAGCTTCACGAACTCGGCAAACCAGGAGAACTCCTGCAAAAATCGATTGCAGCGGCAGTCGAAGCTCTTACGCTGCTCGAGGATCAGGATTTCTATGACCGCTACAACGGGCAAATAGTCGACGACAGAACCGGGGAAATCGCAGAGTTCGAAAAGCCCAAGCCTGCCACCCCGGCACTTCTTCGGGCAGAGTCCCTGGCCGAAAAATCCGCCGCTGCTCTGAGAGAGCTTTTCCTTTAAGGATCGCGTCATGCCGCCCCCGACTGCCGGCCATTGGCCATCCGCCAATAGTCCGCGCGCACGTCGTCCAGCATGACGTGCGCATAGTGGTCACCGATCCACGCGGTGATGCCCTTGAAGAATGCGGCGAAGTCTTCCTCCTCCATCGAATCGAAGGCCAGGGATTGGGCCACCTTCACCGGGATGGTCCTGATCTCCGGCAGCACGCCCGACAGCACCTTGCGCGCGCCCGCGCCCAGTACCGTCTCGGCGGCATCCAGCAGCGCCTTCACCACCGGGCTCGCATCCATCTCCACCATCTCGCAACAGATGCCCGATTCCAGCTGCACCTGCTTCAGCGCGGCGTGCGCATCCAGATCACGGAACGCCTCAATGTTGTCCACCAGCAGGTGCCCAATGACGTGGGCCAGGCGATGGAACACGGCATTGCGGGAGGCCTTGATCTCCAGCCGATACTCATGGCCGACGCGGTAGCCACGGTCCTTGGCCAGCCTGCGATCGATATCGTTGCTCGGGGCAAACGCGCCCAGCTCCTCGCCGGTGGCCGGATCGACCAGGCGAAGGCAGGTGGCGTAAATGGGCCGACTTGCCCGCTTCGCGCGGATCTTCCGCGCAGCTGCTGTCATTGCGGTCATGCGGCACCTGCTTGAGGTAGGTGGGCGGCCAGACCGGAGCGCTTCTTCCGCTGCGGTACCCCGCCGCTGTCTTCATTGGCTGTCCGTCGCATCCAACACTGGCGGACGTGCAGCCCGGTGGGAGGGTGAGGCAGGGGAATCAGGCCGAACGGGCGCGGTTTGAGGCGTGGGCGCACGCGCAGAGCTACCGTGGCGGCAACATCATGGCCGATCGCGATTCAGTCCATCCGGACGTATACGCCGATCCGATTGCCCAGCTCACGTGGAAGAGCTGGCAAGCCACCCTCGCCGCTCACCAGCCGGTGGGGCAGGAGCCGGTGGGCTATCTGTATGACTGGACCCACAGCAGTGCGCTTGGTCGGGGCGAGGAAACTTTTACGGCGTTCACGACTGATATCGAAGTGGCGCGCGGCAGCAAGGGTGGAGTCAACATCCGTCCGGTCTACGCCGCCCCGACCGCGCAGGCCGTGGACCTGGGGAAGCCAAACGAGCCGGGGCGCACGCTGTACGTGGATCTCGATGGTGTCATGGCCGACTTCGACGGTGCGTTCCCCTCAGTGTTCGGGCTCGACCATCGCTCGCTCGCTGATGAGGAAATGTGGGGGCACATCAATAGCCACCCGTCGTTCTTCCGCGACCTCCCGCCGATGCCCGGCGCCGTCGAGTTTTTCCGCAGCATCGAGCACCTGAATCCGGTGATCCTGACTGCCTGCCCGAAGTCCAACTATCCGCACGTGGCCGCGCAGAAGCGGGCATGGGTGCGAGAGCATCTGTCGGCTACCTGCCTGGTTCTGCCGGTGATGGGGGGTCGGCACAAGCCACTTTTCATGCACCAGGCTGGCGACGTGCTGATTGATGACTTCGGCAAGAACTGCGCTGCGTGGGACGAGGCTGGCGGCATTGCAATCAAGCATGAGGGCGACTGGACCGCGACCCGACTGGCGCTCGCAAGGATCGACAGCCAGGCGGTGGGCAATGGCTGATTTGTGCCATAGGTCAGATGACCTTCCTAAGCTCCGCGCCGGCGTCCTCGATCTCCATACGCACATTATCGATTCGCGACACAAGATCGTTGAGAATTGCCTCCCGGAGATTGCCCTCAGGCTCTCTCCCAAAAAGCTCAAACTGATCCACCACTGCGTTCCAGTCGGAGACGGCATTTCGGAGCCTGCTCAACGCCAGCACCAGGCTTTTAGTCGTCACCGTCGGCTGAATCGCATGAGAAATCTGCGGCAGCTTCAGATATGGCCAGTCAGCGGCGATGAACCAGCGGGCAGCGCTGGCACGCATTCGAAGCAAGGAATCAGCACTGCGTGCTCGACTCTGGAGATTGATCAAATCCCCTTGGAAATCAAAAGCTGCGAGCTGCTGTGTTACGCGCTCTTTACGCCGTTCCAATGTGTAGGGCAAGAGCACCGCAAGGAAAGTTGCGAGGGCTGCCGCCCAAGTTCCAACCGCCGCGATTGCATCCCACCAGACTACGCAATCGTCGACGCCCAAAGGACTGCAACGAAAAACTCCATCAAACCATGCCATTCCCTTATCCCCCTGTGGACTGGCGGGCATTTTGCCATGCCCATGCGGCCGGAGGAGATCGCCCATGGCTGACCCGCTGCTCACCGCTGCACCAGGACTTCGCCGCCGAAACAGGTCCATTTCGTTGTCAGCTGCCAATTCTATTGATCTCCCACAAAAGGAAATAGAAATGCAAACTGCCGTCATCAGCGACTGTGGCAACTACCGTTACCTGCTCACCCGTCCCACCCAAGTCGTGCGCCCAGAGCGTGGCACCGCTCTCTTCCTGATGTTGAATCCCAGCACGGCCGACGCCGATGTGGACGACCCGACCATTCGCAGATGCCGGGGCTTCGCCAAGGCGTGGGGCTGCAACGGCCTGACCGTGGCCAACCTGTTCGCCCTGCGCTCTACCGATCCGGCCCTGCTCCTGTCGCATGCGGCCCCCATCGGGCCTTTGAATGACGGCTGGCTCCGGAAGCTGGCCAGCGAGTACGGCGACGTCGTCTGCGCCTGGGGCGCCCATTCGATGGCCGTGGGCCGGAGCATCGTGGTGGCTCAGCTGCTGCGACAAGCGGGTGCCCGCCTCTGGTGCTTGGGCACTACGAAGCAGGGCTTCCCGCGCCATCCGCTGTACGTCCGGGGTGATCAGCCGCTGGTGGATTGGAAGGAGCCTGGCAATGCCTGACCTGCTTGAGGGCACCGACGTGCCCGACTTCCGCGAGGTGGGCCACGTGCTGGCCAGCCTGTCAGGGGTGGATCTTGCCAAGGCCAGCATGGCCACCGTGCGTGAGTGGGAGGCACGGGGCCTAGCCCTGATCGCACTCTCCCGCGAGGACCTGGACGAAGCCGAGAGGATCATGGCCCCCGTATCGAAACGCCGCCGTGGCACCAATCTGGCCGCCGCCGGCGTGCCGAAGGAGGAAGCATGAGCACTATCGAAGACCAGGACACCGCCGAAGGCGAAGCTGTCAATGCGCCGATCCCCCTGCCCCGCGCACCCAACCTGCTCCGCCTGAAAGAGGTCAGCGCAAGGACCGGGCTGGCCAAGAACACCATCTACGACCGGATCCGCCGCGGCGAGTTTCCTGCGCAAATCGACCTCGGGGGCAACTGTTCGGCATGGTCTGAGGACGAAATCAACGCGTGGATTCTGTCGAAAATGGAGGCCCGCAATGTCGATGAGCGCGGCCTGCCAAAGGCCGCATGACCGGGGGCACATCTGGGGGCATGTCATCGCCCCCAAGCCTCGAAACCATTGCAGCACAAGGCTCCGCGCGACTAGCGGGATTCCCCTTGGCTCCACCACTATTCAGAAGAACCCGTAGATCTCCATGATCTGCGGGTTTTTTCTTTTCAGCACCCGCGGCTCAGGCCGGCTCCTCACCGCCATCCTTGCGATGTGGACTGCGCGAGTGTGTATCACGCACCTGTTGATCGCGCTGCCCCGGCCGCTGCTTGGCCACATCGTCCTGCTTCCTGTCCTGGCGACTTTCCTGGATGCCCTGCTTCGGGTCCTGATCCTTGCCTCGCTCGTTCATTGAAATCTCCCACGCCGGCGGCGGGCCCACGTTGCCCACCACGCTAGAGGTTGCCGGGTAAGCCGCAGGTCAGTCCTGTGCCAACGTCATGTGCAGGACTGGCTTGCCGCCACGGCCCCCGCGCGGCCAGAATCCGGGGCACCACGCCCACCGGTATGCCATGCCCTCTCCTGCCCAGCACGCAGCGCACACGTTGCCGATGCTCCTCGATGCGACCGACGGCAGCATCCAGCTCGGCAACCTGCCGACACTGATCTGCCCCACCCTCTCGCAGGACGAGGCGCGCATCGCGTTCGCCACGCTGATGCATGGCGAGCGCGATGTCGGCACCGGCTATCACTGGCTCAGCCTGCACCGGCTCCGTCTGGGCGGCGCGCCCGCCGGCATCGGCCTGTGTTTCCACGGGCAGCAGCTCGACATGGTGACGATGGGCGTCGATCTGCCCGGTGCAACACTGGAAGACGGTTGGCCGACCCAGACCGCGATCGATGCCGAAGTCGCCTTCATGCGCCGCACGCTGGGTGCCGCGCTGGGTCGCAAGCTGGCCGGCGGCCACGCCCGGTTCGACTGGGGCGAAGCCTGGGCCCGTTTCGATCCGAAAGGCTTCATGGCCAGCAGCGGTATCCGCTACGCGCCACGCTCGTGACCCCGCTCAGGTGCGGGTGATCGACACCCCACCCTCCACGCGCATCGCGGTACCGGTAACGAAACTGCTTTCATCGCTGGCAAGGAACAGCGCCGCGTTGGCGATCTCCTCCGGCTCGGCCATGCGCTTCAGTGCGTGCAGCGAGCGCACGAAGTCGCGGGCATCGCCGGTGGGTGCGGCCTGCCGCCCCATCTCGGTATCGGTGCCACCGGGCAGCAGCACGTTGCTGCGCACGCCGCGCGCACCGTATTCGGCAGCGATCACCTGGCTCAGGCCGATCAGCCCGGCTTTGCTCGACGCATAGGCCGCCATGCCTGGGAATCCCACGGTGTGACCGACAAAGGTGCCGACGAACACCAGCGAGCCGCCGCCGCGCGCCAGCAGTGCCGGCAACTGCGCGCGTGCCGCATGGAAGGCGGCATCCAGATTGGTCGCCATCACGTCGCGCCAGGCGTCCACCGGGAACTCCGCCGCCGGCACGCCCGGGCCAAGCATGCCGGCATTGTTGAGGGCGATGTCCAGGCCGCCGAATGACTGCTGGGCCAGATCGACCAGCACCTGCGCCGTGCCCGGGTCGGCCACGTCGGCGGCATGTGCCACGGCTTCGCCACCGGCGGCGCGAATCTGCTCGGCCAGCGCCTGCAGCGGCTCCGGCCGCCGTGCGTTGAGCACCAGCTTTGCCCCTTCTGCAGCGAAACGCAGGGCGCTGGCGCGGCCGATGCCGGCGCTGGCACCGGTGATGAGAGCGATCTTGTTGTTCAGGCGCATGGTCGTGGTACCGATTGTGAAGTGGCCGCCACGATGCCGCGCCTCTCGCCTGCCAACACTCCGTTTCCGGGCCTGGCCCATCGGTGCAGGAAACGGAGTTTCCGCAGCACCGGCGCGTGCCAGAATCCGGCCATGGACAGTATCGCCACCACCGCCCTCGATGCCCGCGTCGAACGGGTCTGCCGCCACCTTCAGGCCAGCCACGACGAACCCTCGCTGCAGGAACTGGCCGGGATCGCGGGTTGCAGCCCAACCCGTCTGCATCGCCTTTTCAAGGAAGCAACCGGGTTGACCCCGAAGCAGTACGCTGCCGCGCTGCGCGCCGACCGCCTGCGCACCGGGCTGGAACAACAGGAACGCATCACCGACGCTTTCCACGATGCCGGCTTCGGCTCCAGCGGACGCTTCTACGAGAACGCACCGAAGTTGCTGGGCATGACTCCCAAGCAATGGCGCGCAGGGGGGCGTGGCGAAGTCATCCACTTCGCGCTTGCCGAAAGTTCACTGGGCAGCGTGCTGGTGGCCAGCAGCGGGACCGGCGTGGTCGCGATCCTGCTCGGCGACGATCCGGAGACGCTGCTGCAGTCATTGCAGCAACGCTTCCGCCAGGCCGAACTGGTCGGCGCCGACCAGGGCTATGAACAACTGGTGGCACAGGTGGTGGGCCTGGTCGAGGATCCCACGCGGGGCGCCACGCTGCCGCTGGACATCCGCGGCACCGCGTTCCAGCAACGGGTATGGCAGGCGCTGCAGCAGATTCCGCGCGGGCAGACCGCGTCGTATGCGGATGTCGCCGCACGCATCGGCGCGCCCCGCTCGAGCCGTGCCGTAGCACGTGCATGCGCAAGCAACCCACTGGCGGTGGCAGTTCCCTGCCACCGCGTCGTACGTCGCGATGGGGACCTGTCCGGCTATGCGTGGGGTGTAGCGCGCAAGCGCGAACTGCTGCGCCGGGAAAAGGCCTCGACTGTCTGACGTGGGTGCCGACCTTGGTCGGCACGCCCAGCTTCCGGTAGGTGCCGACCTTGGTCGGCACACCGCCAAGCCCTCAATCCAGCTTCACCACCAGCTTGCCGAAGTTGTGCCCCTTCAGCAGCCCGAAGAACGCCTCCGGCGCATTCTCCAGCCCTTCCACCACATCCTCGCGGTACTGGATGCGGCCATCGCGCAGCCACTGCGGCATCTCGCGTTCGAAGTCCGGCCACAGGTGGTTGAAGTCGTGCACGATGAAACCGCGCACGGTCAGGCGCTGGCGCAGAATCTGGCTGAACAGTGCGGGCAACCGGTCCGGACCGGGCTGCTCGACGCCGCGCTCGTTGTAGGTGGCGATGGTGCCGCACACTGGAACGCGGGCGAAGTCGTTGAGCAGCGGCAGCACTGCATCCAGCACGTGCCCGCCCACGTTCTCGAAATACACGTCGATACCCGCAGGAACCGCTGCGCGCAGCTGCGCGGCGAAATCAGCGGCGCGATGATCCAGCGCCACGTCCACCCCCAACGTCTGCAGGTAAGCGCGCTTGGCTTCGCCACCGGCGATGGCGACCACGCGCGCGCCCTGCAGCTTGGCCAGCTGCGCCACGGTCGCACCCACCGGCCCGGTCGCGGCAGCCACCACCAACGTCTCGCCCGCCTTCAAACGGGCGATTTCATGCAGGCTGGAATAGGCGGTGAAGCCGGGCATGCCATATACCCCCAGCGCCGTACTCAGCGGCAGCCCGGCCGGATCCAGCCGGCGCCCCAGTGCCTTGGCCGGCAGCACCGCGTGGGTCTGCCAGCCACCCGGTGCCAGCACCAGCTCACCTGTGGCTACGCCCTCGGCGTTCGACTGCAACACCTCGGCCACGGTCTGCCCTTCCATCACCGCGCCCACCGCCACCGGCGCGGCGTACGACGGGCCCTCGTCCATGCGTCCCCGCATGTACGGGTCCAGCGACAGGTAGCGGTTGCGCAGCAGCACCTCGCCAGCGGCCAATGTCGGCAACGCAACTTGTTCCAGGCGGAAATTGGCTGCACTTGGCGCCCCCTGCGGACGCGACGCAAGCACGATGCGGGAGGTGGTCGAGGAATCGGACATGGCCAGGTCTCTGCTGTTGCCAGCATCAGGAAAGGAGTGCCGACACTACGCCGCAGCCATCCCCGATGGCGGCCACGAAAACAGCGTTCCATGGACCGGCGCGGCACGGGGCCGGCGCAGCCCTTGCCCTTGCAGCTTTGACGATCGCGGCGATCTGCTGATTTCCACCGCAGACGATGATCGACTGACCACGCCCCGCCCCACGACGGAGGATCAAGCACTTGCGAGCGCGCAGACGGCAATGTGAAGAAATCTTGGCAAAACGCTTGCCGAAGGCAGCCGACCTCCGTAATATACGCGTCCTTGGCAGCGACCTCGCTGCAACGAAACATGTGGCCGAGTAGCTCAGTTGGTAGAGCAGGGGATTGAAAATCCCCGTGTCGGCGGTTCGATTCCGTCTTCGGCCACCACTTTCGAAGGCCTGCAGAAATGCGGGTCTTTTTTTTCCGGAAACCGGGTTTGATGACGGTTGCCACACAATTTGGCCGAGTAGCTCAGTTGGTAGAGCAGGGGATTGAAAATCCCCGTGTCGGCGGTTCGATTCCGTCTTCGGCCACCATCTTCAGAGACCTGCAGAAATGCAGGTCTTTTTTTTGTCTGCGATCTGCGATCCCCCCCCCCCTGGCCTCGATACATGCCAGCCCACCGCCGTCCGGTTGACGAAACATTTACACCGCCGCGCGCCGCGGCACCTACGCTCCAGACTCCTGCCTGGAGCCTGTCGATGCATCTGCGCCCCGCCCTGCTCGCCTGCCTGCTGCTGGCCGCCCTGCCGGTGATCGCCGCCGAGCCGGTGCGCGCGGTCGACATGCTGGACATCGATCGCTATGCCGGCCAGTGGCACGAGATCGCGCATCTTCCGGTGTCGTTCCAGAAGCAGTGCGTCGGCGAGATCACCGCCAACTACGGGCTGCGCCGCGATGGCCGCATCAGTGTCACCAACGCCTGCCGCAACGGCGACGGAGAACGTGTGGTTGCCGAAGGCGTAGCACGCCCGGTCGCCGGCCATCCCGGCCAGTTGCAGGTGCGCTTCGTGCCGGACTGGCTGAGCTGGGTGCCGCTGGTCTGGGCCGACTACTGGGTCCTGGCACTGGATCCGGACTATCAGTGGGCGTTGGTCGGTGAACCGGACCGCAAGTACCTGTGGATTCTCTCGCGCCTGCCGGAAATGGATCGCGCCCGGTTCGAACAGCTGAAAGAAAAAGCCGAAGCCATGGGCTACGACCTCGGCCCACTGCGCCTGATGGCCCCGATTCGCGATACGCCCGCCGACTGAACCGCCCGGCATCCAGCGCACCACGCGTGCGCCATCCGGCGCTGCGCACGCCCGGCCGCCATCTTCACGCGCTACCCTCTGCGACGGGTCGCCACAGGCGATCCAAACGACCATACGCCGTAGTATGCTTATCCAACGCACCCCTCCAGAGGACCTGCGCCCATGCTCCACCGCTTCCGTATCGCCTTGATCGTCCTGTGCACCCTCGCCCTTGTTGCCTGCAACAACGGCATCGTCAAGCGTGTTTCGGAACCGGCGGCCAGCCTGCAGCAGCTGACCGTGCGCGCCGACGGCAACTGGACCGTGGCCCTGCGCCTGCAGAACTACAGCTCCATGCCCATGACCTTCGATGACGTCGCGCTGGCGCTGACCGTGGGCGACAGCGACGCCGGCACCCTGCAGGCCAAGCCGGGCATCTCCATCGGCGGCACCTCGGCCGATGTCATCAATGTCGACCTGGTGCCCAGCTCGGCCGCACGCCTGGTGGTGGCCGACGCATTGGCCAGCAACCGCACCCTGGCTTACGGCCTGAAGGGAACGGTGGCGGCCACGCCGCAGGAAAAGAAGCAACGCAGCTTCGACATCAGCAGCCGCAGCACCCTCAACCAGGCCCCGGGCCTGCCGGGCGTGCTGCGCTGACTCCCGCTTTCCGCCGCGGCGCCCGGCGCCGCTCCCCCTGTCCCTGATCAAATCGAGACGTACCGATGAGCAGCTACACCGCCCCGCTTTCCGACCTCCGTTTCGCCCTGCACGATGTGCTGAAGGTCGAACCGCTGTTCGCCCGCCTGGGCTTCACCGACGCCACCGCCGACGTGGTCGATGCCGTGCTGGAAGAAGCCGGCCGCTTCAGCGCCACCGTGCTGGCCCCGCTCAACAGCGTCGGCGACGAGATCGGCTGCGTGCTCGACCAGGCCACCGGTGAAGTGACCACCCCGCCCGGCTTCAAGCAGGCCTACGACCAGTTCGTCGATGGCGGCTGGACCGGCCTGACCGCCTCGCCGGAGCTGGGCGGCCAGGGCCTGCCGCACACCCTGGGCGTGCCGCTCAACGAAATGATCAACGCCGCCAACCTGGCGTGGGGCAACTTCCCGCTGCTCTCGCACGGCGCCATCGAAGCGCTGAAGCAGCACGGCGAAGCCTGGCAGCACGAAGCCTTCCTCAAGCCGCTGATCGAAGGCCGCTGGACCGGCACGATGTGCCTGACCGAGCCGCACTGCGGCACCGACCTGGGCCTGCTCAAGACCAAGGCCGAGCCGAATGCCGATGGCAGCTACGCGATCACCGGCACCAAGATCTTCATCACCGCCGGCGAGCACGACCTGACCGGCAACATCGTGCACCTGGTGCTGGCCAAGCTGCCTGACGCCCCTCCGGGCGCCAAGGGCATCTCGCTGTTCGTCACCCCCAAGTTCAAGGTTGACCGCGATGGCAACGTCGGCGAGCGCAATGCACTGCGCTGCGGCTCGATCGAGCACAAGATGGGCATCAAGGGTTCGGTCACCTGCGTGATGAACTTCGATGGTGCGCAGGGTTACCTGGTCGGCCAGCCGCACAAGGGCCTGCAGGCGATGTTCACCATGATGAACACCGCGCGTCTGGGTGTGGGCCTGCAGGGCATTGGCCTGTCCGAGCGCGCCTACCAGAACGCGCTGAAGTACAGCCGTGAGCGCCTGCAGTCGCGCGCCCTCAGCGGCGCCAAGTTCCCGGACAAGCCGGCCGACCCGATCCTGGTCCACCCGGATGTGCGTCGCATGCTGCTGACGGTGAAGTCGCTGGTCGAGGGCAGCCGCCTGCTGGCCCTGCACGCTGCCACCCTGATCGATGTCGCCCACCATGCCGAGGACGCCGCCGAGCGCGAGCGCGCCGACACCCTGGTGAGCTTCCTCACCCCGATCTCCAAGGCCTGCCAGACCGAGTGGGGTATCGAGAACACCTACAACGCCCTGCAGTGCTTCGGTGGCCACGGCTACATCCGCGAGCACGGCATGGAGCAGCTGGCGCGCGACGCCCGCATCACCACGCTCTATGAAGGCACCACCGGCATCCAGGCACTGGACCTGATCGGCCGCAAGACCGCGTCCAGCCAGGGCGCCGGCCTGAAGCTGATGCTGGCCGAGATCGAAGCCTTCGCCAAGGAACACGAGGGCAACGAAGCGCTGGCCGAGTTCATCGGCCCGCTGCGCGCAAAGGCCACCGAATGGGGCAAGCTGACCCTGGACGTGCTGCAGCGCGCGGCCGCCAACCCGGACGAACTGGGCGCGGCCAGCTACGACTACCTGTTCTATTCGGGGTACGTGGTACTGGCCTACTGGTGGGCCCGCAGCGTGGCCGCCGCCGACGCCAGCGCGCACGGCGCCGCCTTCGCCCAGGGCAAGCGCGAGACCGCACGGTTCTACTTCGCCCGCGTGCTGCCGCGCACCCTCAGCCATGCCGCCGCCATCCAGGCCGGCGCCGCCCCGCTGATGGCGATGGACGACGAGCGCTTCGGCGCCTGAGCCGGGCTGCCGCCCGGCACCCGCGGTAGTGCTGGCCGCTGGCCGGCAACCGCACTAGCAACAGCTGCATCCCGGTGGATGGCGGGGCGGTGTGGGTTGGCAGGACACGCCGTAAACCCATCCTTGGGGGCTCGATGGCGCCATCCATGGCGCCAACGGTCCTGCCAACCCACACCGCCCTGCCTCTGACAGTCCCCCGCGATCTGCCGTAGATCCACGCCACGCGTGGATGAAAACCACCGAAATCCCTCTGGAGAAGAGCCCCCCTTTGTTAAGGGGGGCGCACCGACAGGTGCGGGGGATAGGAGGAATGCGCGGACCTGAATCTTGCGATTTGGGTTTCGCCCACAGGGCGATACCCAAATCGCAATGATTCAGGTATAAGCTGTTCTCCCGATGGAGACAGACACTACACGCTTGGGTCTGATCGAAGCCGGAGCTCCGTTTTCTGCTCCGGGCGCCGAAGCATCGCCCAACGCCACGACGCTGCATCGCCCCGGTTCGGTCCGGCTGCTCTCGCTTGATGCCCACGGACGCGTACTGGACTGGATCACCTGGCAGGATGCGGCGTGCCTCTACGCCCGCGAAGCCGTCGCCTGGACACTCGGCGATCCCTGCCTGCACATCCACGGCGGCACAAACCGCTTCAGCGGCCTGCAGAGCGGGATGGACCTGCACCCGATCATCGCCGCCCGCGGCCACGCCCGCTCCCGCGCGATCGACCCGACGCCGAACCTGACCAACCCGGCCCTGTTCGCCCGCGACGCCCACCTGTGCATGTACTGCGGCCAGCAGTTCAACCGCCCCACGCTCACCCGCGACCACGTCATGCCACTGTCCAAGGGCGGCCTGGACTGCTGGGAAAACGTGGTCACCGCCTGCTTCCACTGCAACTCGCGCAAGAGCGACCGCACCCCGCAGCAGGCCGGAATGCCACTGCTGGCGGTGCCCTACCGGCCCAGCTGGATCGAGCATCTGATCCTGTCCAACCGCAACATCCTGGCCGACCAGATGGCCTTCCTGAAGGCGCAATTGCCGAAGCGCTCAAAACTGAGCACCTGAATCGCCGAAAATGCAACCCTCACCGTCCTGTCACGGGCGGCGGCGTTTGCTTGCCCCACCCCCGTTTGAGGGCGAAAATGGGCGTTCAGAACAAGTGCGAACATGATGATCGACTCTGCCCGCTATCCCCGCCTCGCGCGCATCCAGACACCGGATGACCTGCGCACGTTCGACGAATCCGAATTGAGGGCGGTCGCCGACGAACTGCGTGCCTACCTCATCGAGTCGGTGGGCAAGAGCGGCGGCCACTTCGCCGCCGGTCTGGGCGTGATCGAACTCACCGTGGCCCTGCACTACCTGTACCAGACCCCGCAGGACCAGCTGGTCTGGGACGTCGGTCACCAGACCTACCCACACAAGATCCTGACCGGTCGCCGCGACGAGATCCACACCGTCAAGCAGAAGGACGGCGTGGCACCGTTCCCGAAGCGTGAAGAGAGCGAGTACGACACCTTCGGCGTCGGCCATTCGTCGACCTCGATCTCGGCCGCGCTCGGCATGGCCATCGCTCGCCAGTCCGAAGGCGACAACCGCCAGGTCGTTGCGGTGATCGGTGACGGTGCGATGACCGCCGGCATGGCCTTCGAAGCGCTGATGCACGCCGGCGGCATGGAGCCGGAACCGAATCTGCTGGTGATCCTCAACGACAACAACATGTCGATCTCCGAGGCGGTCGGCGGCCTGACCAAGATGCTCGGCCGTGCTACCGGCAGCCGCACGCTCAATGCACTGCGCGAAGGCGGCAAGAAGATCCTCGGCGACAAGAAGAACAACCCGGCGCGCTTCGTGAAGCGCTGGGAAGAACACTGGAAGGGCATGTTCGTGCCGTCCACGATGTTCGAGGAAATGGGTTTCCACTACACCGGCCCGATCGACGGCCACGACATGCCCGCCCTGCTGTCCACGCTGAAGACGCTGCGCGCCTCCAAGGGCCCGAAGCTGCTGCACGTGATGACGACAAAGGGCAAGGGCTACGAGCCGGCCGAAGGCGATCAGATCGGCTACCACGCGGTGGGTCCGTTCGATCCGGACAAGGGCCTGGTGGCCAAGGCTGGCGCCAAGAAGCCCACCTATACCGACGTGTTCAGCGACTGGCTGTGCGATGCCGCCGCCGCCGAGCCGCGCCTGTACGGCATCACCCCGGCGATGCGCGAAGGCTCCGGCCTGGTGCGCTTCAGCAAGGAATACCCGCAGCGCTATTTCGACGTCGCGATCGCCGAACAGCACGCGGTCACGCTGGCCGCCGGCATGGCGACCCAGGGTGGCAAGCCGGTGGTGGCGATCTATTCGACCTTCCTGCAGCGCGCGTACGACCAATTGGTGCACGACGTGGCCATCCAGGACCTGGATGTACTGTTCGCGATCGACCGCGCCGGCGTGGTCGGCCCGGACGGTGCGACCCACGCCGGCAACCTCGACCTGAGCTTCCTGCGCTGCGTGCCGAACATGGTGGTGATGGCGCCATCCAATGAAGCCGAGTGCCGGCAGATGCTCAGCACCGGCCTGCAGCACCCGGGCCCGGCCGCCGTGCGCTATCCGCGCGGCACCGGCACCGGCGTGGCTGCCGGCACCGACCTGTCCACCCTGCCGATCGGCAAGGGCGAGTTGCGCCTGCAGGGCAGTCGTATCGCCCTGCTCGCCTTCGGCAGCACCGTGGCCGCCGCCGAACAGGTTGGCCGCGAACTGGGCCTGAGCGTGGTCAACATGCGCTTCATCAAGCCGCTGGACCGCGAGCTGGTGCTGGCTGTCGCCGCCCAGCACGAGGGGCTGGTGACGATCGAAGACAACGTGGTGGCCGGTGGCGCCGGCTCCGGCGTCGGTGAGCTGCTCAATGCCGAAGGCGTGCTGCGCCCGATCCTGCACCTGGGCCTGCCCGACAGCTACCAGCACCACGCCAGCCGCGAGGACCTGCTGGCCGAAGCCGGCATCGACGCCGCAGGCATCCGCGCGGCCGTACTCAAGCGCTGGCCGCAGCTGGCTGCCGGGACCCCGCCGCTCAGCGCGGCAGGCTGAGACCGGTCACCACCCAGTGGATCCACGCATGGCGTGGATCCACTGCGGAACAGGGGTCGATCCACGCCATGCGTGGGGACAGATCAGGGAGCCCCAGCCCTCAGCCGTAGCTGACCGCTTCCACGAACGCGCCGCTGGCCTCCACCCGCACCGCAGCGCGCTGCCCGGTGTCGACGAAGTGGAGGCGTGCAAGGGTTTCAGCGAAATCGTAGGCCCGGGCACCATCGCGGAACTCGATCGGTTCCGGCCGGTCCGGGTGCAGCACGCGCCATTGGCGTTGCTCGCATTGCAGGCGGATCAACATGCAGCTCACTCCTTGAGGCAGCGTATCGACGGTGGCGGGATGGGCGTGCCGGTTACGGCAGACTTCATCGCGGCGGATCAGGGGCACGCAGAGGTGCCCTGATCGCAGAAGATACGACGTTCAAAATGTGAGCTGTATCAGATTATTCTGATTTTCGAGGCGCGTGCTCAATTCACCTGGAACTGCGCCCGGCAACCGTCGCTGACCCAGATGCCACGGCGGTCCCAGCCCCAGGTCTGGCCCTCGATGCAGGCGCTGCGTGAATCCTGGCGGACCAGGCGCACACCACGACGGATGCGCGCATCGCAGTACTCCTGGCGATGACCGTTGGAATGGCAGGTGATCACCTCACCCCCACCCCAGCCATTGCCACCATTGCCCCAGCCATTGCCATGGCCACCACCCCAGCCACCGCCGCGGCGGTACTCGCCAACGAACTCGGCACGACAGCCCTGGGTAACCCAGACACCATAGCGCGATTGTCCCCAGGTCTCGCCTTCCACGCACGGCGAGCCCGACAACTGGCGGATCATCCGGGCACGGCCTTCCAGGCGGCATTCATTGCTGCGGTTCTTGATCGATTCGCAGCGTACGATGCCGCCGCCATCACGACCGCCGTAGCGATCGTCGTCATAACCGTAACCATAGCTCTGCGCCTGCGCGCCGCCCGCGGCCGCCAGCATTGGCAGCAGGGTGCAGGCCAGGGTGCGCCAGGTGAGTGCCTTGCCCATCGGGATCTCCGGATGAATACGATGGCGCAAGCATCGAGGATTCGTGGCGCGGCGCACAGGGGGCGCCCCACGGCGGTTTTTTCCCCATTCAAACAACTCAACCGTGGCTGACTGCGCCTCAGCCGGTGGTGTCAACTTCCGACGTGGAGTGCGTCCACCGAATTGCCGAGCGCCTCAACCCGTACCGTGCTGCGCTGGCCGGTACGGCGGTGGTGCTCCAGGGCCCGCGCCGCAGCGACATCGAAAGCCTCGGCGCCCCGTGCATAACGGGTGGCGTCATGCGCCTGCGGATCCAGTACGGACCAGTGCCGGGCGTTGCATTGAACGGTAATGACCATTGGAAGACTCCTGCGGAATGAAGGCATGCCGGCAGCGGAAGGCCCTGAGCGCCGGTACACCATCAGGCTAGCGAGCACCTCCGGGATGGCCTATCAGATTTGTACGAAAATGCCGCGCCGGACTGTCAGACCGCCCCGCCCTCACATCCCTGAGGCCGTTTAGTGAATCCCTTTCGTGACCCTTGTCACGGAGTTGACAGAGCTTCACACTACCGTCACCAACAGGGGCCCCTTCCACATGCGCACCTTCTTCTCGCAGCAGCGTTGGACGTTGCTGAAGTTCTACTTCGTGGCCAGCTATCTGGTGCTGATCGAGGAACTGATCCGCGCCGCCCTGCACTGAGCACTTGCTGCCGTTTTTCCTGCGGCCGACACTGTTGCTTTAGGCACGGAGCTCCGCCGATGAAATCCCTTCTTCTGATTCCCGCGCTACTGGTCCTGGTCGCCTGCGCCAGCCTGGACAAGGCACCCACGCACGCCCAAGCGACAGCCACGCCGGTGGTCGGCGGTGATCGCGATGCGCATGGCTGCATCGGTTCGGCCGGCTACCAGTGGTGCGAGCACAGCCAGCGTTGCGAACGCCCGTGGGAACTGGCGCAGGCACAGGGCCTGGCCAATACCGCCGAAGCCATCAACGCCTATTGCGCAAAGCCGGCCAGCCCGGCGCGCAAGTGAGTCGCGCCCACCATGGCTGAGCTGAGTCCGCTCCCCACCCTGGCCCCGGGCCGCTACCGCCACTTCAAGGGCGGCGAGTACGAAGTGCTGGACATCGTCCGCAGCAGCGAGACCCTGCAGCCGATGGTGCTGTACCGCGCGTTGTATGGCGAAGGCGGCCTATGGGTACGCCCGTACGCCATGTTCGTCGAGCAGGTGCCCGGCGAGCACGGACCGCAACCACGTTTCGCCCGCGTCGACGCATGACGGTTCCGCTGCCGGTCCAGGCCGGCAGCGCGCGGCAACACAGCGGGCCTGCGCTACAATCGTACCGTCCAGTCGGTTTCTTCCCACCATGTCTGCATCCCCCTCCCGTTCGCGCCGCAAGGCGCCCGACAGCGTGCGCCAGTCACTGCTGCAGGCCACCATTGAAGTGATCGGCCGTAACGGCCTGGCCGCGCTGACCGTGCAGGACGTCGCGCAGGCCGCTGGTGTCAGCAAGGGTGCGTTGTTCCATCATTTCAGCAGCAAGCAGGCACTGGTGGATGAAGCCGTCGGAGCGCTCATCGGCGAGTTCGAAGCGCGGGTACGCGCCCTGCTGCAGGAAAATCCCGAAGGCCATGGCCGTTTCAGCCGCGCCTATGTGCAGGCCAATTTCGAGCATCTGCTGCAGCAGGAGCAGGACAACGACATCGGCCTGACCCTCGGCAACCTGATGGAACCGGCCCTGCTCGCGCATTGGCGCACCTGGAAGCGTGCGATGCTGGCCGAATTCGCCGGCGAAGCCAACGATCCCCGGCTGTACGCGGCGCGCTGCGCTGCCGATGGCTACTGGGCCACGGCCTATGGGCGTCCGCTGGACGAGGAGGAACGTGCCAACGCATTGGCCATGGCCGAGCAGGCCCTGAAACTGTGCGACCCGCAGTGAGCTGGAGCGCGCAATGAATCCCTACCTCTACCTTGCTGCCGCCATCGTGCTGGAAGTGATTGCCACATCACTGCTGAAGGCGTCCGACGGCATGAGCCGGCTGGCGCCGACGCTGGGCGCGCTGGTCGGCTACGGGCTGTGCTTCTACCTGTTGTCGATGACCATGAAGTCGATCCCGACCGGCATCGCCTACGCGATCTGGTCCGGCGTCGGCATCGTGCTGATCTCGCTGATCGGGCTGGTAGTGTTCAAGCAGCGCCTGGATGCACCCGCGTTGATCGGCATCGGCCTGATTTGCGCCGGTGTAATGGTGATCAATCTGTTCTCGCGCAGCAGCGCACATTGAGCACGCTGCTGCGCGATCAACGCTAGCTGACCTTCTTCGCTACGGTCATGCCGAGCAGGAACAGCACCACGGCGATGATGATGCCGGCCCAGAACAGGAACTTGGCGATGCCGACCGCGGCACCGGCAATGCCACCGAAGCCGAGCACGCCCGCAATGACGCCGATGATGGCGAAGATGATGGCCCACTTGATCATGTCAAACCTTTCCCCGCAGGGACTGCGTACTGGATGATCAGGCTAGGCCGTGGCCGATGCGGCAGTCGTGAACAGGCCGCGTGCGCGGCGTGAATCAGCGCGGACGGAAGCGCAGCAGCGCGACGGCAAACGCCAGGAACACGCTGCCCACCAGCCGCTCGAACCAGCGTCGCGCAAACGGCTTGGCCAGCCAGCGGCGCAGGCCATGGCCACCGGCTGCATACATCACGTACCAGAACAGTTCGCAGGCGGCGAAGGTGGCCACCAGCACGCTGTACTGCAACGCCTGGCCGCGTGACGGATCGACGAACTGCGGCAGGAACGCCGCCGCGAACAGCAGCAGCTTGGGATTGCTCAGGCCCACCAGAAGGCCACCACGGAACACGGTCCAGGCACCAAGCGTCGGCGTCATCGGCAGTTCGGCATCCACCGTCACCGGTGGCGCGGGACGGCAGCTGTCACGCCATGCCTTCAGGCCCAGCCAGGCCAGATAGGCCACGCCCAGATAGCGCAGCACCTCGAACAGCATCGGCGAGGAATGCAGCAGCGCACTCAGGCCAGCAGCGGACGCGGCCAGCACCAGCAGCATCGCCAGCAGGCAGCCGGCCATCGCCGGCACACTGCCGCGGAAGCCGAGTCCGACGCTGCGGCCGAGGATATGCAGCATGTTCGGCCCCGGCGTGCCACACAGAACAAACACCGTGGCCAGGAACCACCACCAGGTATGCAGGGCCATAGCGCACATCCACTTCAGAAGACCGTACCAGCATAGAGTGCGTCTGCAACGCGCGGCACATACAGCACAGCGTGGATGTGGTGGTTACAGAGGCAGGCTCAGGCCGCGTGCGCGTCGCGCCGTACCAGTACCTGGTCGATCAGGCCCCATTCGCATGCCTGCTCGGCACTCATGAAATGATCGCGGTCCAGGGTCTGCTCGACCTCCTCGACACTGCGTCCGCAATGCTGCGCATACAGCCGGGTGATGCGCTGCTTGGTGCGCTGCATTTCCTCGGCGTGGATGAAGATGTCCGAAGCCTGGCCCTGCACCCCGCCCAGCGGCTGGTGCACGTGCAGGCTGGCATTGGCCAACGCCGCGCGGTGACCGGGCTCGCCGGCCATCAGCAGGAACGACCCCATCGACCGCGCGGTGCCCATGCACAGCGTATGCACCGGGGCCGAGATGTATTGCATGGTGTCGTACATCGCCAAGCCGCTGGAAATGACTCCGCCTGGCGAGTTGATGTACAGATGGATCGGCTTCTCCGGGTTTTCCGATTCCAGGAACAACAACTGCGCGCAGACCAGCGCCGACACGGCGTCATCGACTTCGCCGTTGAGAAAGATGATGCGCTCGCGCAGGAGCCGCGAGTAGATGTCATAGGAGCGCTCGCCCCGCTCGCTGCGCTCCACCACCATCGGTACCAGCTGCATTCTGTCCGGCATGTGCCTGCTCCTTGTCCGGTGGGATTGAGGCGCCACCTCAGGCCGCGCGCATCATGGTGCGATGATCGTCGTTGGCGGCCAACGGCAGCGGCGCGCGCAGGTCGGTGAGCCGATGCACGATGGTCAGCACCGTCCCCCCACTGTCATCCGCGCGCAGCTGGAAACACACCAGGCTGTGCAGATGTGGGGGCTGCGCATCGCGCACGTGGAACCCCAGCTCCCGTCCTTCCTCGCACAGGCAGGGCTGCGGGTCGGCAAGATCGGCTGCAGGCAACCAGCGCTCACGCAGCGCTGGATCGCACAGTGCGCGCCAGACCCGTCCCGGTGGCGCTGGCAGCCGTTGCTCCATCACCAAGGCGGGAGCCGCTTCGTTCAGAACGTCGTCCATCAGTCCATCTCCTCCAGCAGGTTCTGCAGTGCGGACATCCGCGCCGGCCAGTAGGCCCGGTAGCGCTGCAACCAGCGGCCGATGTGGGCCAGCCCGCGCGGATCGACCTCGTAGTGGACGAAGCGGCCTTGGCGCTGCTCATGCACCAGTCCGGCATCGCGCAGCACTGCCAGGTGCTGGGACATCGCAGACTGGCTGATCGCCATGCCCTCGCGCAGCGCGCTGGCATGCTGCCCGCCCTCGGCCAGCTTTTCGAAGATATGGCGGCGGGTGGGGTCGGCCAGCGCCTTGAACAGGGCGTTCTCGATCATGATCAATACATTAGTATCCACTAATGTTTAATGCAACCCTCCGATCTGCTGTGCTGCAATGACAGCCTCTTCCCTGGAGCAATGCATGAAGACCCTTGGCCTGATCGGCGGCATGAGCTGGGAAAGCTCGGCCCAGTACTACCGGCTCATCAACGAGGACGTGCGGCAGCGCCTCGGTGGCGCGCACTCCGCGCAACTGCTGCTGTGGTCGGTGGACTTCGCGCCGATCAAGCAGCTGCAGCACGACGGCGACTGGGACGCACTGGGCGACCACATGGTCGACGCCGCACGACGCCTGCAGGCCGGTGGTGCCGATCTGCTGCTGGTCTGCACCAACACCATGCACACGCTGGCCGACCGCATCGAGGCGGCCTGCCCACTGCCGCTGCTGCATATCGTCGATCCCACCGCCCAGGCCATCGTGCAGGCAGGCGCACGCAAGGTGGGCCTGCTCGGCACCGCCTTCACCATGGAGCAGGACTTCTACCGCGGCCGGCTGCAGGATCGCTTCGCTCTGGAAGTGCTGGTGCCCGATGCCGATGACCGGCGCAGCGTGCACGACATCATCTACCAGGAGCTGATTGCCGGCGTGGTCAGCGAGCACTCACGGCAGGTCTATGCCGGCGTGATCGCGCGACTGGTGGCGCGCGGTGCCGAAGCGATCATTCTTGGCTGCACCGAGATCATGCTGCTGGTACGCCCGGAGGACAGTGCAGTGCCGTTGTTCGATACCACTGCCCTGCATGCGCGGGCTGCGGTGGACGCAGCACTGGCCTGATCCTGCCTTCGGTGCAGCGCGGAATCAGTCCGCGCCCTGCACTTCCAGCGCGGTGATCAGCCACTCGACCACCGCCTGGGAATCGCACAGGAAGAAGATGGCATCGCCGGAGCGCGCTTCGGTAAGCAGGCGATAGACCGTGATCGCCACCGCCGACTGGTTGGCGATGAACACTTCCGGGCTGCGCGGCCCTTCGCTGTGGCCGGCAACCGCGTGCAGCGCCTTGCGTGCGGCCACGGTCGCAGCCGGGTCCGCGCTGCGGGTCAGTTCCGGCCCGCGCAGGCCCCAGGCAATGAACACATGCTTGCCCTTGAACGTGGTGTCCAGGACCCGCACCTCGGCGCCGCCTGCGTCGGCCGAGCGATGAATGACGGTACTGCTGATCAACGCAACCCCCTGTGGTCGTCGTGGTCCGCGCATCCTCCCCCACAGGCCGCCCGCACACCAGTGACGGCAGCCACAGGCTGCGCCGACAGGCGTGGAAGACATGTAAGAAGGTGTAAACCGATGCGATCGGATGTGCAGCGATGATACGGGATGTAAGCCTCTGCATGGGCCCGTGCGCACTACTAAATCCTTACTGAGCCACTTCCGGAACGATGCGTTCCGACGGCCCCGTGCTGGGTCATTCTTGCCGCCCGAATCCACGCTCGAGGCTCCCTATGACCCTTCGCCCGCTGCTGCCGATCACCGGCGCCGCCCTTGTCCTGCTGCTGGCCGCCACCGCCGTGGCCGCCCAGGACTACGACACTGATCACATTCCAGCGCTGCGCTGCGAATCCCAGTTCAACAAGACCGAGCAATGCCCCATCGAGGGCCCGATGCGCCTGGCCAGGCAACTGTCGGTCACCCGCTGCGTGGAGAACCAGAACTGGGGCCAGAGCCGCCGCACGTTATGGGTGACCGACGGCTGCCGCGCCGAGTTCGTCGCCGATGGATACGGGCGCTGGCCGGGACGTGGCCGCGGCCGTGACCGCGACAACGAGGGTGAACGCCTGGTCTGCGAGTCCTACGAGAACAAGGACAAGGAGTGCCGGATTCGCGTTCGTCACGAGGTACGGCTGGTCAAGCAGAAATCGGTGACGACCTGCATCGAGGACCGCAACTGGGGCTGGGACCGTCGCGGCGTATGGGTCAGCGACGGCTGCCGTGCCGAGTTCCGGGTGTATTGACTGCCTGCCACGCGCTGGCTGCAACGAGTAGACGTGCGTGCAAGGCGGAGTCGATAGACTATGGCCTGCATGGCAGGGAGCACGACATGGAACGATGGTATCTGGCGACGCTGCTGGCGTTGATCCTGCATCAGATCGACGCTGCGTTCTGGCAGGAATGGACCATGTTCCATGTGCCCGGCGGCATCCAGGGCTTCCTGCTGTTCAACCTGTTCGCAGTCGGCGCCGTGCTTGGGGGTTATCGCCATGCCCTGTTGGGTACATCCACGGCGCGCGGCTATGCACTGGTTTGTGGCGCGCTCGGCATTGGCACGGCGCTGATCCACCTGGCGTTTGCCGTGCTCGGTCGCAATGAATTCCACCTGCCGCTGTCGATCATCGTCCTGCTCGCCTGTTTTGTATCGGGTGGCGGTCTGTTGCTGCAGCTCCGCCCGCGATGAGCCGGACGTCCCGTTCTCCGCGCCTGCGTAACGGCAGCCCCCAGGACGCGGATGCCTTGATCGCGCTCGACAGCGTGGCAGCCATTGATCCAGAGCGGATCATGCAGATTGGCAACTGGCTGGCACACGGCGGCCTGTATGTCGCCGAGCAGGACGGCAGGGTCGTCGGCTACCTGGTCATGCATCACCACTTCTTCGGCGAGGCCTTCGTCGAGATGCTGATGGTGGCGCGCGAACGCCGCGGCCACGGCATTGGTACCGCACTGCTGCGACACGCGATCGCACGGCGCGGTCGCGGCAAGCTGTTCACCTCGACCAATGCCTCCAACATCGGCATGCAGCGCCTGCTCGTTGCGTCGGGCTTCATCGACAGCGGCATCGTGCACGGATTGGATGACGGCGACCCGGAGCTGATCTACCGCTTCGCTGAAGACTGATCATCGGCATCAGCAGCGCGCACAAAAAAGCCCACGCATTGCTGCGCAGGCTTCTTGATTCATCACAGTGGTCGGGACGGCCGGATTCGAACCGACGACCCTCTGCCCCCCAGGCAGATGCGCTACCAGGCTGCGCTACGCCCCGACTGATGCTGCGATGTGCCCGCCAGTGCGGCGGGCCGTG
This sequence comes from Stenotrophomonas sp. YJH_SMC_16, assembly GCF_059367875.1. Taxonomy (NCBI): domain Bacteria; kingdom Pseudomonadati; phylum Pseudomonadota; class Gammaproteobacteria; order Lysobacterales; family Lysobacteraceae; genus Stenotrophomonas; species Stenotrophomonas sp. YJH_SMC_16. The sequence continues at coordinate 379,924 of NZ_JCAFRH010000005.1, forward strand.
AAGTATAGCGGATTACGATGGAAATGGGATCAGCGGCGCAACAACTGCAGCACTTCTTCCAGCTCCATGCGTACCTGCTTGATAATCTGGTTGCTCAGCGCCGATTCCTCGCGGGCATCGGGGCCGTCCAGACGCAGGCGTGCACCACCGATGGTGTAGCCCTGTTCGTACAGCAGGCTGCGGATCTGCCGCACCATCAGCACGTCATGGCGCTGGTAGTAGCGGCGGTTGCCTCGGCGCTTGGCCGGCTCAAGGCTGGGAAACTCGGTTTCCCAGTAGCGAAGGACGTGCGGCTTGACGTCGCACAGCTCGCTGACTTCACCGATGGTGAAGTAGCGCTTGGCCGGGATCGGCGGTAGTTCGCGGTTACTGCCCGGATCCAGCATAAGCTTCCACCCTCTCCTTGAGCTTCTGGCCCGGACGGAAGGTGACCACCGTACGGGCGGAAATCGGAATTTCCTCGCCGGTCTTGGGGTTGCGACCCGGGCGCTGGTTCTTGCGCCGCAGATCGAAATTACCGAAGCCCGACAGCTTCACCTGACGTCCCTGTTCCAATGCTTCACGCAGCACATCGAAAAACGCGTCGACGAATTCCTTGGCTTCCCGCTTGTTCAGACCGACTTCGTCGAACAGCTTTTCCGCCATCTCCGCCTTGGTCAATGCCATTGCCTGCTACCCCCGAGTGCTGCCCGCTCAGCCGCGGATCCGGGCGTGGTGTTCACGCTCGATGGCAGTGACCGCCTCGGCCACCACCGCATCCACGTCGCGGTCCGTCAGAGTGCGCGACTTGTCCTGCAAAATCAAGCCCATAGCGAGACTCTTGAATCCCGGCTCGACGCCCTGGCCGACATAGCGGTCGAACAGGTTCAGGTCGCGCAGCAGCGGGCCGGCGGCCTGGCGGACGGTCGCCGCCAGATCGGCCCAGGCCACCTGTTCAGGCACCAGGAACGCCAGGTCGCGGCGCACGGCCGGGAAGCGCGACAGCTCGCCCGCACGCGGCAGGCGGCGGGCGGTCAGCGGTTCCAGATCCAGTTCGAAGGCGTAGACGTCGGATTCGATGTCCATCGCCTTGACCAGGCGCGGATGGACCTGACCGATCCAGCCGATCGCCACGCCATCGCGGAACACCTCGGCCGAGCGCGCCGGGTGGCCGTAAGGACGGGCCGACGGGCGGAACTCCAGCTGCGCGCCACTGGCAGCGGCCAGCGATTCCAGGTCGCCCTTCAGATCGTGGAAGTCGACCTTGCGGGTCGGCAGGCCCCACTGCACCGCCTGCGCATCACCGCAGACCGCGGCGGCCACGCGCGGGGTTTCCAGCGGCGCCGGCTGGCCATCTCCGGCCTGCTGGGTGAACACCCGGCCGAGCTCGAACAGGCGCACGCGACCCAACTGGCGCGCGGCATTGCGGCCCAGCGTGGCGACCAGGCCCGGCAGCAGCGACGGGCGCATCACCGCCAGTTCGGCCGACAGTGGGTTGGCCAGCGGTACCAGGCCATCGCGCAGCTGCCACTGGGTCAGCAGCGCGTCGTCGACGAAGGCAAAGTTGACGGTTTCCTGCTGGTCGCGGGCGATCAGCTGGCGACGAACGCTCAGCGCGTCCAGCTGGGTCTCGCTCGGCATCGCCACGCGCGAGGCACCGCCCGGCAGCGTGGTCGGGATCTGCTCGTAACCGTGGATGCGGGCCAGTTCTTCGATCAGGTCTTCTTCGATGGCGATGTCGAAGCGACGGCTCGGCGCGGCGACCTGCCAGCCCTCGGCCGTCGCAGCCACGTCCATGCCCAGCGCGCGCAGGATGCGCTCGACTTCGGCGTCGTCGATGGTGATGCCCAGCACGCGGCTGATGCGAGCACGGCGCAGTACGATCGTCGCCGGCTGCGGCAGGTCATCGGCACGCACGGCCTCGGTGACCGGCGCCGGGGTACCGCCGGCGAGGTCCAGCACCAGGCGGGTGGCGTATTCGATGGCGGTGCGCGGCAATGCCGGGTCGACGCCACGCTCGAAGCGGTGGCCGGCATCGGTGTGCAGGCCGAGCTTGCGGCCACGGCCCATGATCGCGGCCGGCGCGAAGTGCGCAGCTTCCAGGAACACGGCGGTGGTCGCGTCGGTGACGCGGGTATCGAAGCCGCCCATCAGGCCGGCCAGACCGACCGCACGGTCAGCATCGGCAACCACCAGGAAGCTGTCGTCCAGTGCGGCATCGCGGCCGTCCAGCAGCTTCAGGCTCTCGCCCGCGCGCGAACGGCGCACGGCAATGCTGCCCTGCAGGGTACCGAGGTCGTAGGCATGCATCGGCTGGCCCAGCTCCAGCATCACGTACTGGGTGATGTCGACCAGCAGCGAGACCGGACGCACACCGCTGCGGCGCAGGCGCTCAGCCATCCACAGCGGGGTCTTGGCAGCGGCGTTGACGCCTTCGATGACGCGGCCCAGGTAACGCGGTGCTTCGGCGCCGGCGTCGAGCTGGATCGACAGTTCGCGGCTGCCGACCGGCGCAATGGCGTCGGCCGCGAAGTCCAGCACTTCACTGCGGGTGGCGGCGGCGACGTCGTAGGCGATGCCGCGCAGGCTGAAGCAGTCGGCACGGTTCGGGGTCAGCTTGATCTCGATGCTGGCGTCCGGCAGCCCCAGATACTCGACCAGGGACTGGCCGACCGGTGCGTCGTTCGGCAGTTCCAGCAGGCCGGAGGCATCGTTGTCCAGGCCCAGCTCCTTGGCCGAGCACAGCATGCCGTTCGACTCGACGCCGCGCAGCTTGGCCGGCTTGATCTTCAGCTCGCCGATCTGCGCGCCGACCATCGCCAGCGGCGCGACCAGGCCCGGGCGCGCGTTCGGCGCGCCGCACACGATCTGCAGCAGCTCGCCCTGCCCGGCATCGACCTTGCACACCTGCAGGCGATCGGCTTCGGGATGGCGCACCGCTTCGACGATGCGCGCCACGACCACGTGCTCGAGGCCTTCGCCAAGCGCGGTCACCTCTTCCACTTCCAGGCCGATAGCGGTCAGCACCGCGCTGAGCTCATCGCGCGAGGCGGAGGTCGGGACGTGGCTGCGCAGCCAGTTTTCGGAGAATTTCATGGTGTCACCCTGGTGGGAGGCGTGCCTCCCGTTGCGGTTTTTGTGGTCGCCCAGCGCATGCGCAAGGAGGCGTCCATCCAGAAAAGCAGCCGAGCATGGCTCGGCTCTACACGGTTGCGGCTTACGCGAACTGCTTCAGGAACCGCACGTCGTTCTCGAAGAACGCGCGCAGGTCGTTGACGCCGTAGCGCAGCATCGCGAAACGCTCCACGCCCATGCCGAAGGCAAAGCCGGTGTAGCGCTCCGGATCGATGCCGACATTGCGCAGCACGTTCGGATGGACCATGCCGCAGCCGAGCACTTCCAGCCAGCGGGTGCTGCCATCGGGCTGCTGCCAGGCGATGTCCACTTCCGCACCCGGCTCAACGAACGGGAAGTAGCTGGGACGGAAACGCATCTCGAAGTCGCGCTCGAAGAACGCGCGCACGAACTCGGCCAGCGTGCCCTTCAGGTCGGCGAAGGTCGAATGCTCGTCCACCAGCAGGCCTTCGACCTGGTGGAACATCGGCGAGTGGGTCTGGTCGCTGTCGCTGCGGTACACCTTGCCGGCGGCGATCATGCGCAGCGGCGGCGCGTGGTCGCCCATGTAGCGCACCTGCACACCGGAGGTATGCGTGCGCAGCAGGCGTCCGTCGCCGAAGTAGAAGGTGTCGTGCATGGCGCGCGCCGGGTGGTGCGGCGGGAAGTTCAGCGCCTCGAAGTTGTGCCAGTCGTCCTCGATCTCCGGCCCTTCCGACAGCTCGTAGCCCAGCCGGCCGAAGATGCCGGTGATGCGCTCCAGGGTGCGGGTGATCGGGTGCAGGCCGGCGCGGTCGCCGTTGCGACCCGGCAGGGTGATGTCGATGGCTTCGGCGGCCAGGCGCGCATCCAGTGCCGCGTCTTCCAGCAGTGCCTTGCGCTCACCCAGCGCGCGGGTCAGCGCATCGCGGGCCTGGTTGATCGCTTCACCGGCGGCCTTGCGCTCGTCGGCCGGCAGCGCGCCGAGCTGCTTGAGCTGCGAAGTGATGCTGCCACTCTTGCCAAGCAGGGCCACGCGCAACTGTTCCAGCACGTCGGGGCTCTGTGCGGCGGCCACATCGGCCAGCGCCTGGGTGGTGAGGGATTGGATGTCGCTCATGGGGGGCCGGAACTCCAGTCGATCTGCCATCGCGATGCGCGAAGGGCCGACCCCTGTCGCCACCGCCGTCCCCGCGCTGCCATCGTGGCCTCGCCGGGACCCAAAAAAGAATGGGGAAGGACTTGCGCCCTTCCCCATGCATTGCCTTGACCTGACACCGTTCCGAGTGAACGGTTACGGCATCGGGAAGGACTTATGCCGCCAGCGCGCCCTTGGCCTTTTCGGCCAGCGCAGCAAAACCGGCTGCGTCGTGCACGGCGATGTCAGCCAGGACCTTGCGATCCAGGGTGATGCCGGCCTTCAGCAGACCGTTCATGAAGCGGCTGTAGCTCAGGCCGTTGATGCGGGCAGCCGCATTGATACGGGTGATCCACAGCGAACGGAAGTTGCGCTTCTTCTGCTTACGGCCGATGTAGGCGTACTGCTGAGCCTTGATGACCGCCTGCTTGGCGACGCGGAAGACCTTGCGACGGGCGTTGTAATAGCCCTTGGCGAGATCCAGAATCTTCTTGTGGCGGCGACGCGCCTGTACGCCACGCTTAACTCGTGCCATTTTTCAGTTCCTCAGAGGTAAGGGAGCATGCGGTCCAGACGGCCTGCGTCTTCTGCACGGACATGGCCCGTCTGACGCAGATTACGCTTACGCTTGGTCGCTTTCTTCGTGAGGATGTGGCTACGGTTGGCGTGGCCGCACTTGTACTTGCCCGAGGCGGTCTTGCGGAAACGCTTGGCCGCTGCCCGGTTGGTCTTGATCTTGGGCATTGCAATGTCCTTGATGGGATATGACCCTGGTTTCTGACTGATCTGGCGGCGGCCTGGGCCGCTCTTTCCGTCCTGCCATGATCGGCGTACGACCCGTCCTGGGTGGGTCGAGCCGGGCATGATACAGGCAAAACCGCCCTGCCACCAGCCCCTGCAACCCTTTCACGGCAATTTACCGGCATGCCGCAAAAGCGAAGGGGCGCCGATGGCGCCCCTTCACCCTGAACCGTTCAGCCAGGCGCCCCGGAGGGCGGCCCGTCAGGCCTCAGGTCTTCTTCTTCGGCGCGATCATCATGACCATCTGACGCCCTTCCAGGCGCGGACGGGATTCAATGACGATGTCCTCGCCCAGATCGGTCTCGATCCGGTTGGCCATTTCGCGGCCCAGTTCCTGGTGGCTCATTTCACGGCCACGGAAGCGGATGTTGACCTTGATCTTGTCACCATCCTCAAGGAACCCGCGCATCTTGCGCAGCTTGATCTGGTAGTCGCCCTCGTCCGTGACCGGACGGAACTTCACTTCCTTGATCTCGACCTGCTTGGTCTTCTTCTTGGCCTCGCTGGCCTTCTTCTGCGCTTCGAACTTGAACTTGCCGAAGTCCATGATCTTGCAGACCGGCGGATCGGCCTGCGGCTGGATTTCGACCAGGTCCAGGCCTTCATCTTCGGCCATGGACAGCGCTTCGTCGCGCGACAACACGCCGATCATTTCTCCGTCACTGCCGATCACGCGGACGCGCGGCACACGGATTTCCTGATTCTTGCGGTTCTGTTTGTTGTCAGGGGTGCTGATATTACGTTCTCCCAAGGGTATCGAACCGGTCCGGGTGCCTGTGCGCCCGGACCGGACCTTTGCTTACGCGCCCTCGGCGTGGAGCCGCTCGATGAAGGCCTGCAGGCTCATGCTGCCCAGATCTTCGCCAGAACGCGTACGCACCGCCACAGCCCCATTTTCCTTCTCGCGGTCACCAATGACCAGCAGGTAGGGCACGCGCTGCAACGTATGCTCGCGGATTTTATAGCCGATCTTCTCGTTACGCAAATCCGAGCTGACGCGGAAGCCTTGCTCCGCAAGGGTTTTGGTCACGCCCGAGACGTAGTCGGCCTGGGCGTCGGTGATGTTGGCCACCACCACCTGGGTCGGGGCCAGCCAGGCCGGGAACTGGCCGGCATGGTGCTCGATCAGGATGCCCAGGAAGCGCTCCATCGAGCCGACGATGGCCCGGTGCAGCATGACCGGGTGCTTCTTCTGGCTGTTCTCGTCCACGTACTCGGCGCCCAGGCGGCCCGGCATCATGAAGTCGACCTGCATGGTGCCCAGCTGCCAGGTACGGCCGATGGCGTCCTTCAGGTGGTACTCGATCTTCGGGCCATAGAAGGCACCCTCGCCCGGCAGCTCCTGCCATTCCACGCCACAGGCGGTCAGCGCCGAGCGCAGCGCGCCCTCCGCTTTGTCCCAGGTCGCATCGTCACCCAGGCGCGATTCCGGGCGCAGGGCGATCTTGATCTGGATGTCGTCGAAGCCGAAGTGCTGGTAGACCGCCAGCGCCTGCTGATGGAAGGCCGTCACTTCCGACTCGATCTGGTTTTCCGTGCAGAACACGTGGCCGTCGTCCTGGGTGAAGCCACGCACGCGCAGGATGCCGTGCAGCGCGCCGGACGGCTCGTTGCGGTGGCAGGAACCGAACTCACCGTAGCGGATCGGCAGGTCGCGGTAACTGTGCAGGCCCTGGTTGAACACCTGGATGTGGCCCGGGCAGTTCATCGGCTTGACCGCGTAGGTGCGCTTCTCCGATTCGGTGAAGAACATGTTGTCCTGGTAGTTGTCCCAGTGGCCGGACTTCTTCCACAGGCTCACGTCCAGGATCTGCGGGCAGCGCACTTCGCCGTAGCCGCTGTTGCGGTAGACCTTGCGCATGTACTGCTCGACCACCTGCCACAGCGCCCAGCCCTTCGGGTGCCAGAACACCAGGCCCGGCGCTTCTTCCTGCAGGTGGAACAGGTCCTGCTGCTTGCCGATGCGGCGGTGGTCGCGCATCTCGGCTTCCTCGATGCGCTTGATGTACGCCTCAAGCTGCTTCTTGTCCGCCCAGGCGGTGCCGTAGATGCGCTGCAGCTGTTCGTTCTGCGCGTCGCCACGCCAGTAGGCGCCGGAGATGCGGGTCAGCTTGAAGGCCTTCAGGAAGCGCGTGTTCGGCACGTGCGGGCCACGGCACATGTCCACGTATTCCTGATGGTAGTACATGCCCATCGCCTGGATGTCGTCGGACATGTCCTCGATCAGGCGCAGCTTGTAGTCCTCACCACGGGCCTTGAAGATCTCGATCACTTCGGCGCGCGGCGTCATCTTCTTGATGACGTCGTAGTCCTGGGCGATCAGTTCACCCATGCGCTTCTCGATCGCGGCCATGTCGTCCGGGGTGAACGGGCGCTCGGAGTAGATGTCGTAGTAGAAGCCTTCGGCGATCACCGGGCCGATCACCATCTTCACATCCGGGTACAGCTGCTTGACGGCGTGGCCGACCAGGTGGGCGCAGGAGTGGCGGATGATCTCCACGCCCTCCTCGTCCTTGGCGGTGATGATGCGCAGGCTGGCATCGTGGTCGATGACGTCGCTGGCATCGACCAGCACGCCATCCACGGCACCGGCGATGGTGGCCTTGGCCAGGCCGGCACCGATCGACTGGGCGACGTCCATGACGCTGACGGGGTTTTCAAACTCGCGGCGGCTGCCGTCGGGGAGGGTAATGTTGATCATCGGAGTGGCTTCGTGCGGGGCCCGCTGGGCGGGCTGGAAAGCGCTCCCGGGGCGGCGCCCGGGCAATAAAAAAGCGCCACGAGGGCGCCAGGGACACAGGGCCTTCGGGGGCAGGTCAACAGTGGGCGGTGGTAGTGCTCATGTCGCACGCTCGGCCGGCGCTGGGCGCGGGCCACCTTGTTCCAGTCAGGGAGTGTGATGATCTTAAACCAGCGCACCGGAAAGCCCAAGGGCTACCGTACGGTACGCTGAATGGCCCTCGCTGGCGGCGTGAAAACGCAATGATTACCATGTCCGCGCAGCCCGCCCCGTGCCAGCCTGCCCGCTTCCCCCCAGGACCTCGTGATGCGCCACCCGCTCCGACCGGCTCCCGCCGGCCCCGCCCGTGCCCCGCGTTCGCTGGCCCGCTGCCACGGCGGCCGCCCGCAATGATCACCGTCGGCCTTTCCACCCTGGGCTTCTGCAGCCTGGGCATGCTGGCGGCGATGTTCTCCGCGCTGGCCTTCTATGCCGCCTCGCCGCACTGCCGCTGGCCGCGCCTGCGCCGGGCCGGCCGCCTGGGCCGCCAGATCGGCCTGGTCGCGGCCGCCGCCGCGCTGTGGCTGTGGATGGCCGAGCTCGGCTTTGCCGCCGGCCTGGTGGCCATGCTGTGCACCTGGATGCTGGCGGCGATGCTGCTGCCGGCACTGGCCGCCTGGCATCGCCCGGGCACGGAGTCGCCCTGATGTGGCCGCGCGCCTTCGCCGGCATCGTCGCCGGCTTCTTCCTGGCCGCGGCCGCGACCGGCCTGCTGGCATGGCTGCCGCCCGGCCCCTGGCAGCGGGCGCTGGTGCCGACCCTGATCGCTTTCATCCCGCTGTGGATGCTGGCCGCCCTGTGGGCGTTCAGTTTCCGCAGCGCGCTGCGTGCCTGGCTCGTGCTGGGCGGCAGCGCCGCCGCCGGCTTCGCCGTGCTCGGGCTGCTGCGCCTGACCGGCGCGGTGCAATGAGACCTCTCCCATGAAGTTCAGTTCGCAGACGCTGCGCACGTTCACCACCCTGCACACCTGGGTCGGCCTGGTCGCCGGGTTCGGCCTGTTCGTGGCCTTCTACGCCGGTGCGCTGACCCTGTTCCATCACGACCTGCCGCTGTGGCAGACCCCGGGCGCGGCCACCGCACTGCCAGCCGGGCTGGACGATGCGCAGTACCTGCTGGAAGACGTACTGGCGACACACCCGGAAGCCCGCCGCCACGTCGGCATGACCTTCCCCGGCGCCGACCACCCGCAGCCACTTGCGTACTGGCAGGCCGATGATGGCAGCTGGCGCTATGCCTGGCCGGGGCAGATTGGCGGCAGCCCGACGCCGCCGCAGACCGGGCTGGCCGAGCTGGTCAACGAGCTGCACTACAGCCTGGGCCTGCCCGTGGCCGGCATCTACGTGATGGGCATTGTCAGCCTGCTGTACGGCATGGCGCTGCTCAGCGGCCTGGTGATCCATCTGCCGAAGCTGCTCGGCGACCTGTTCGCGCTGCGTCCGGGGCGCAACCTGAAACAGCTGTGGCAGGACGCGCACAACGTGATCGGCGTACTGAGCCTGCCCTTCCACCTGATGTTCGCGGTGACCGGCGCCCTGCTCTGCCTGGTGTTCGTGCAGATGGCCCTGCTCAACCCCCTGATCTTCGACGGCAAGGCCCTGCAGGCCGTGCCAACAGCGATGGACACCGCACCGGTGCGTGAAGCGACCGGCATCCCCTCGCCGCCGGGCAGCCTGCGCGTGCTGCAGGCGCGGGCGCTGGAGGTGGCGCGCGCACAGGGCGTGACCAGCTTCGAGCCGGCCTACCTGAAGCTGGCCAACGCGGGCGACACCAACGCCACCATCGAGATCACCGGCGAATCCACCGGCACCCTCGGCCCGCTCGGCGCCGTGGCGCTGGATGTCGCCACCGGCCAGGTACTGGCCACCCAGCTGCCAGGCCAGCGCGACGCCAACCACGCCACGCTCAGCGCCGCCTATGCGCTGCACTTCGGCGAGTTCGGCAACGGCGTGGTGGTCTGGCTGTACTTCCTGCTCGGCCTGGGCGGTGCGTTCCTGTTCTACTCGGGCAACCTGCTGTGGATCGAGTCGCGGCGCAAGCGTCGCCAGCCGCAGCAACCGCGCGCCGGAGTGAACATGGCACGGGCCACGGTCGGCGTGTGCATCGGCCTGTGCGTGGCGATCTCGGTCGCGTTCCTCACCGCGCTGGTGCTGGAACGGCTGGCGCCGGCGGCGGTCGACCACGGCATCCGCTGGGCCTGCTTCGGCAGCTGGGCGGCCTGTGCGCTGTGGGCCGCGCTGCGCCGCCCGGCACAGGCCGCACGCGAGCTGCTGTGGGCGGCGGCAATCAGTACCGCGCTGGTGCCGATCCTGCACGGCGCACTCAATGGTGACTGGCTGTGGCGTGCGGCCGCGCGTGGCCACTGGCCGCTGTTCTGGGTCGATGCCATCGCGCTGGCCATGGCCTTCGGCTTCGCCCGCCTGGCAGTGGCCAGTCAACGCCGCGCCCGCAACGGCGATCCGAACAGCGTCTGGGCCAACTGAGCCTTCGCCGGGCATGGCCCGGCGCTACCGGAGCAGGTGCGCTGGGTCCAGGTAGCGGCTGACTTCGATCAGGTTGCCATCCGGGTCGCGGAAGTACACCGATTCGATTGGACCCAGTGCGCCGGTGCGGGCCACCGGCCCCTCCTCCACCGCGACGGCCTGCGCCTGCAGGTGTGCCAGCACATCGATTGCCGCCGTATGCGTGACCAGGCACAGGTCGGCGCTGCCCGGCGTGGGTCGTAACGCATGCGGCTGCAGCGGGGCACTGGCCGGATGCAGATTGATCTTCTGCTGGCCGAACTGCAGCGCGGTACGTCCCGCGCCGAAGCGCACGACCTGCATGCCGAGCACGCGCTGGTAGAAATCACAGCTGCGGTCGATGTCGGCGACGGTGAGGACCAGATGGTCCAGGCGTTCGAGATGGATCATGCCCGCAGCGTAACGCTGCGGGCGTGGACATGCTGTGCGGGGTTGGGCCGATGGCGTTGCGGCATTGCGCCGGGCATCGCCTGATGCAGCTCAATCGCCGATGCGCGCCTTCTGCCAGGGGCCCAGCATGGCGTTGAGCAGGCTGGCCTGCTCGTCGTCGCCGGTCAGCTCCCACATGAATACACCGGCCAGGCCCTGCTCGCGGGCGAACTGCGCACGCAGCCCGATCGAGCGCGGGTCTTCATAGCTGATGAAGACCTTCTGTTCGGCGTTGTACAGCCACGGGCTCTGCGCCTGCGGCTGCCAGTGCTTCGTCCAGCCCGGCTGGTCGAGATAGCGCGCCTTGATCACCCGCCAGTCGCCTGCATCGGCCGGTGCGCTGTAGGGCTGGTACAACCCATCCGGGGCATCACCTGTAACCTTGAAGCCGCGCCCGTAGAACGGCACGCCCAGCACCAGCTTGTGGGCCGGTACGCCGTGGTCGCGGTAAAACTGCACGGCACCGGCCACGTTGTTCCAACGGCGCAGCTCCGGCGCCAGTGGATCGGCCGCCACCTCAAGCAGCGGTGCGTTGAAGGTCGACACCGCCGAGAAGCCGGTGCCCATGTCGTAGCTCATCAGGTTGATGAAATCGAACACCTTGGCCAGCGCCGGCAGGTCGTAGCTCGCCGCCGGATCGTAGGGGCCATCCGTCTGCAGGCGACCGGCGGCCAGCGCGGCGGTCAGCAGCATCGGCTGCCCCGCCTTGCGACCGCGCGCATCAAGTGCCACGCGGAACGCCTGCGCGAGCCGGGTCAGGTTGGCACGATCCTGCGGGCGGTGCGCCAGTTCCTTCGGCCCACCACTGACCGGGAATTCCCAGTCGATGTCCACACCATCGAAGCTGCCTGCATGGCGCTCGAAGAACAGCGTCATGCATGAGTCGACCAGGCGCTTGCGGCTGGTTTCGGTCAGTGCCGCATCGGAGAACCCGCCTGCGCCCCAGCCGCCGATCGAAATCAGCGTGCGCAGGTGCGGATGCGCCTTCTTGAGTTCGGCCAGTGCGGCGAAATTCTTCGGCGCTTCCGCACCGATCGTGCAGCGCCCGTCCTCGATGGTCGAGAACGCGTAGAACAGGTGGGTCAGGCGCTCGGCCGGAATGCTCGACACCGGATAGCGCTCGGCGGAACCACCGGGGTAGTAGGCACCGAAGATCGGCGGCTGTGCGGGCGCAGCGTGCGCGGCAATGGGCAGGGCGCCGGCAATCAGTCCGGCAAGGACGGCCACAGTCTGGCGGAACATGGAATCTCCCGGTTCGAAGGCGCCGCCACGTTAGCAAACCGATGGGGCTGTGGGACCGATGTCGTGGCATGTCGTCCGATGGACAGGCGCGATCCGCGCAACGGTGACAGAACAATGGCTGCGTAGCGCCTCTCATGCACCGCAGCAGGACATGCGGCGACCTGGGTGAGCGGTTGTTCGCAACTTCGAGGCAAAGAAAAAGCGGGCCGAAGCCCGCTTTTTCATTTCAGCGATTCCAGGAGCGTGTCAACCAAGCAAGGTTGACACCCACCGCCGATTATTCGGCGCTGACGGCGTCGCCTTCTTCCACGGCCTTCATCGACAGGCGGATACGGCCCTGCTTGTCGACTTCCAGCACCTTGACCTTGACCACATCGCCTTCCTTCAGCACGTCGCCGACCTTCTCGACGCGATCGCTGGAGATCTGCGACACGTGGACCAGACCGTCCTTGCCCGGCAGGATCGTGACGAACGCACCGAAGTCCATGATCTTGGCGACCTTGCCTTCGTAGATGCGGCCCGGCTCGACGTCCGAGGTGATCTGCTCGATGCGGGCCTTGGCGGCCTGGGCAGCGATGGCGTTGACCGATGCGATGACGATGGTGCCGTCGTCCTGGATGTCGATCTGGGTGCCGGTTTCCTTGGTGATGGCCTGGATGGTCGAACCACCCTTGCCGATCACTTCGCGGATCTTGTCCGGGTGGATCTTGATGGTCAACAGGCGCGGCGCGTAGTCCGACAGCTCTTCACGCGGAGCGGTCAGGCCGTGGGCCATTTCGCCCAGGATGTGCAGACGGCCAGCCTTGGCCTGCTGCAGGGCCTGCTTCATGATCTCTTCGGTGATGCCTTCGATCTTGATGTCCATCTGCAGGGCGGAGATGCCCTCAGCGGTACCGGCCACCTTGAAGTCCATGTCGCCCAGGTGATCTTCGTCACCCAGGATGTCGGACAGGACGACGAAGCGCTCGCCTTCCTTGACCAGACCCATGGCGATACCGGCAACCGGTGCCTTCACCGGCACGCCGGCGTCCATCAGGGCCAGCGAGGAACCGCAGACCGAGGCCATCGACGAGGAACCGTTCGACTCGGTGATTTCCGAGACGACGCGGATGGTGTACGGGAAGGCTTCCAGCGACGGCATGACAGCCAGCACGCCGCGCTTGGCCAGGCGACCGTGGCCGATTTCGCGGCGCTTCGGGCCCATCATACGGCCGCACTCACCCACCGAGAACGGAGGGAAGTTGTAGTGGAACAGGAAGTTTTCCTTGTACTCACCGGCAACGGCGTCGATGACCTGGCCGTCACGGGCGGTGCCCAGGGTGATGGTCACAATGGCCTGGGTTTCGCCGCGGGTGAACAGCGAGGAGCCGTGGGTACGCGGCAGCACGCCGGTCTTCACGGTGATCGGGCGGACGGTGTCCAGCGCACGGCCGTCGATGCGCACCTTGGTGTCCAGCACCGAGTCACGCATGGTGCGGTATTCCAGCTCGCCGAATTCCTTCGACAGCTCGGCCGGGTTCCAGCCTTCGGCGGCCACGCGGCCTGCCAGGGCTTCGACCACGTCCTTCTTGATTGCCGAGATGGCGTCGCGGCGCTGCAGCTTGTCGCGCACCTGGAAGGCTTCGCCCAGGCGCGGGCCGATGGCTTCCTTCAGGGCGGCGATCAGCGCGTCGTTCTTGGCCGGGGCTTCCCAGGTCGACGGCTTGGTGCCGGCTTCGACGGTCAGCTCGTTGATCGCGTTGATGACCTTCTGCATCTCGCGGTGACCGAAGGTCACGGCGCCCAGCATCACTTCTTCGGACAGCAGCGCAGCTTCGGATTCAACCATCAGCACGGCGTTGGAGGTGCCGGCGACGACCAGTTCCAGCTGCGAGTCAGCCAGTTCGCTGACGGTCGGGTTCAGGATGTACTCGCCGTTCTTGTAACCGACCTTGGCAGCGCCGATCGGACCCATGAACGGGGTGCCGGCCAGGGCCAGGGCAGCCGAGGCGCCGATCAGGGCCGGGATGTCGCCGTCCACGTCCGGGTTCAGCGACATGACCGTGGCGATGATCTGCACTTCGTTCTTGTAGTCTTCGGGGAACAGCGGGCGGATCGGACGGTCGATCAGACGCGAGATCAGGGTTTCCTTCTCGGTCGCACGGCCTTCACGCTTGAAGAAACCACCCGGGATACGGCCGCCGGCGTAGAACTTTTCCTGATAATCGACGGTCAGCGGGAAGAAGTCCTGGCCTTCGCGCGCGCTCTTGGCGGCGACGGCGGTGACCAGCAGTACGGTGTCGTCCATCTTGACGATGACGGCACCGCTGGCCTGACGGGCGACTTCGCCGGTCTCGAGCGTGACGGTGTGCTTGCCGTACTGGAAGGTTTTGGTGATTTTTGCCACGGAGGGTGTCCTTGGGGATGCTGTCTGCGAATTTGGACCGTCGGCGACCCTTGCCGCCAGCGGGTGGCCGGATCGTTCCGGCCTGAATCGGGGATTGCGGTGCTACAAAACAAAACCGCGGCGCATCGCTGCGCCGCGGGGGATTCGTTGCTTAGCGACGCAGGCCAAGCTTTTCGATCAGGGCCTTGTAACGCTCGACGTCCTTCTTCTTCAGGTAGTCGAGCAGGCTGCGACGGCGGTTGACCATCTGCAGCAGGCCGCGGCGGCTGTGGTGGTCCTTCTTGTGGGTCTTGAAGTGGCCGGTCAGCAGTTCGATGCGGGCGGTCAGCAGTGCAACCTGGACTTCCGGGGAGCCGGTGTCAGCCGAGCTGCGCTTGTTGTCTTCAATGACCTTCTGGGTGTCGATCGACATTTCTTTTTTCTCTGTGATGCGTGGCCGGCAGGAACGCGCTTCGCGCACCGCCAGGCTCGCCGTGGACTACGAGGATGAAACCTGCGCGAGGCAGGCTGCCGGAAAACGGCCGCGAAATTGTAACGGTCGGGGGGCCTCGGAACAAGGTCCGGGGCTGAACCGTCCGGGCCCGGTCAGAGGTTGAAACGACGCTGCGGAGCCAGCAGGCCACTGTCATCGACCTGACCCAACCCCTGGACAGCATCGTCCGGACCGAACACGGCCACCAGACCACGGGGCCACGACAGATCGCGCTGGCGCTGGCCGACGCAGAAGCGGTGGGCCTGGTCGGCATCGAGGTCGACCCGCGGGTATTCAGCCAGGCCGGCCGCCAGCGGCAGCAGCAGCGCGTCCATGCCCGCCTCGTCACCCGCCTCGACCATCGCCCGCAGCTGATCCAGGGTGACCATCGCCGGTTCACGGAACGGCTCGACCCAGAGCCGGCGCAGCGCACTGATATGCGCGCCACAGCCCAGCGCCTCGCCCAGATCGCGGGCCAGGCTGCGGATATAGGTGCCCGAGCCGCAGGTCACACGCAGCCGCAACCGCTCCGGCCGCTGCTCGAGCACCTCGATGGCGTGCACCTGCACCTCGCGCTCCGGCGCTTCAATGACGTCACCGCGGCGGGCCTTCACATACAGCGGCTCCCCGCCCTGCTTCAGCGCCGAATAGATCGGGGCGCGCTGGCGGATGCTGCCGGTCAGCGGCGCCAGCACCGCCTGCAGGGTCTCGGCACTGATCGAAGGCACCGGGCGCTGCAGCAGCACCTGGCCTTCGGCATCGTCGGTGTCGGTGGTCTGGCCCAGCATGATCTCGGCGTCGTAGGCCTTGGCCGAGCCGAGCAGCAGGCCGGCAATCTTGGTCGCCTCGCCGAAGCACAGCGGCAACAGGCCGGTGGCCAGCGGGTCGAGACTGCCGGTATGGCCGCCCTTTTCGGCACGGAACAGGCGACGAGCCACCTGCAGGGCGGCGTTGGAACTCATGCCGGTCGACTTGTCGAGCAGCAGGATGCCATCCAGGCGGCGGAACTGAATTCGGGTCATGACAGATACGGGTAGCGCCGGGCCATGCCCGGCGAGCGCGAAGCGCGGCCAGCGTCCGGCCTCGCACGGTCAGAATGAAAAGACGCCGGGCATGGGCCCGGCGCTGGCTTATTCTTCGTCGCTCTCGCGACGCTTCTCCGCGGCCAGCGTATCGGGCAGGTCGCGCAGGATGTTGTCGATGTGCTCACCACGGTCGACCGAGTCGTCGTAGTGGAAATGCAGCTCCGGCACGTGGCGCAGCTTCATCGCGCGGGCCAGATCCATGCGCAGGCGGTAGCCCAGCTCCTTCAGGCCTGCCACGGCTTCAGCCGAACGTTCCGGCATCAGCGCGGTGACGAACACCTTGGCATGGGCCATGTCGCGGGTGATTTCCACGTCGGACACGCTCACCGAGGGCAACCCATGCTCGCGCACGGCGTTGTGCACCAGGGTGCCGAGTTCACGGCGCAGCTGGGCGGAGACACGGTCGGTTCGATGGAAAGTCTTGGGCACGAGGAGCTCTTGGTTCAGTTGTCGCCCGACCAACGGTCGGGCGCTACAGGTACATGGTAGGGCCCGACCGTTGGTCGGGCCACCTTGCAGCATTACAGGGTGCGCGGCACTTCGATACGCTCGAAGCACTCGATCTGGTCACCCGGCTTGACGTCGTTGTAGGCCTTCACCGCGATACCGCATTCGGTACCGTTGCGGACTTCCTCGACGTTTTCCTTGAAGCGGCGCAGCGATTCCAGTTCGCCTTCGAAGATCACCACGCTGTCGCGCAGCACGCGGATCGGCTTGTTGCGCTTGACCACGCCCTCGATGACCATCGAGCCGGCAACGGCGCCCAGCTTGGAGCTGCGGAACACGTCGCGGACCTCGGCGATACCGATGATCTCTTCGCGGATCTCCACGCCCAGCAGACCGGAGGCCACCTGCTTCACCTGATCGATCACGTCATAGATGATCGAGAAGTAACGCAAGTCGACGCCGTTGGATTCGATGATGCGACGGGCCGAAGCATCCGCACGCACGTTGAAGCCGATGACGGTGGCCTTCGAAGCAGCCGCCGAGTTGGCGTCCGATTCGGTGATGCCGCCCACGCCGGAGTGGATCACGTTGATGCGGATGTCGTCGTTGGACAGCGCGACCAGTGCCTGGCTCAAGGCCTGCACCGAACCCTGCACGTCGGCCTTGATGACCAGGTTGAGGACCTGCTGGCCCTCGCCCTTGCCCAGGGTCGCCATGATGTCTTCCATGCGGCTGCCAGCGGTGGCCACCAGGCGCGATTCACGGCGCTTGGTCTCACGCTGCTGGGCAACGTCCTTGGCCAGGCGCTCATCCTCGACGACCACGAAGTCGTCACCGGCTTCCGGCACGCCGGACAGGCCCAGGACCTGCACCGGGATGGACGGGCCGGCGAACTCCGGCTGCTTGCCGGTTTCGTCGAACAGCGCACGCACGCGGCCGTACTGGATGCCGCACACCAGGTAGTCGCCCTTCTTCAGGCGGCCCTGCTGCACCAGCACGGTCGCGACCGGGCCGCGGCCCTTGTCCAGCGACGATTCGATCACCACGCCCGAGGCGCGGCCTTCGTCGACGGCCTTCAGCTCCAGCAGTTCGGCCTGGATCGAGATGGCGTCCAGCAGGTCGTCGATGCCCAGGCCGGTCTTGGCCGAGATCTCCACCATCTGGGTATCACCACCGAAGTCTTCGGCCACGACCTGCTCGGACAGCAGTTCGTTCTTGACCCGCATCGGGTCGGCGTCGGACTTGTCGATCTTGTTGATCGCCACGATCAGCGGCACACCCGCCGAACGGGCGTGCTGGATCGCTTCCTTGGTCTGCGGCATGACGCCGTCATCGGCGGCCACGACCAGCACCACGATATCGGTCAGCTTGGCGCCGCGGGCACGCATCGAGGTGAAGGCAGCATGGCCCGGGGTATCCAGGAAGCTGATCACGCCCTTCGGCGTATCCACGTGGTAGGCACCGATGTGCTGGGTGATGCCGCCGGCTTCGCCGGTGGCGACCTTGGTACGGCGGATGTAATCCAGCAGCGAGGTCTTGCCGTGGTCGACGTGGCCCATGATGGTGACCACCGGCGGACGCTGGGTGGCTTCGCCCTGGTTTTCACCGGTCGAGGCCAGCAGTGCGTCTTCGGCATCGTTGTCATTGGCACGGATTGCCTTGTGACCGAGTTCTTCGGTCACCAGCGCGGCGGTGTCATGGTCGATGGACTGGGTGATGGTGGCCATCACGCCCATCTTGAACAGCGCCTTGACCACCTCACCGCCCTTCAGCGCGAGCTTCTGCGCCAGGTCGGCCACGGTGATCGTGTCGCCGATCGCCACTTCACGCACCACCGGCGCGGTCGGACGCTCGAAGGCGTGCGGACCGGCATTGTTGCCACCGCGCGACATGTCGCGACGGCCACCCGCCTGGTTGCGCCCGCCCGGACGACCACGGGTGTTGCTGTTGTTGCTGTTGCCACGACGCGCGCGGTCGGCAGCCGACAGGTGCATCTGGCCGGCGAAACGATCGCCCGGGCCACGCTCGTTGCGCGGCGCGCTGCGGTTGTTGCGGTCGTCGTTGCGCGGCGGCGGCGGCGCACTGCGCGGCGCAGCCGGAGCGGCGGCCGGCGTGCGTGGCGGCCGCGGCGCGGTTTCATCGATCGGAGCGCGCTTGGGCTTGGTGGCGGCCAGTGCCTCGGCAGCCTTGGCGGCAGCCGCAGCCTCTTCGGCAGCCTTCTTCTCGGCCTCTGCGCGTTCCTTGGCCGCAATCTCTTCCTCACGGGCGCGGACGATGGCTTCGTCGCGCAGACGATCCTTCTCGGCCAAGGCCTGCTGTTCGGCGAGGTTGCGGGCACGCGACTCTTCCAGCTTGCGCAGGATGTCGGCGCGCTCTTCGTCCGGCGTCATGGCGCGCGCACCATCCTTGACGTAGGTGCGCTTCTGGCGCACCTCGACATTCACGGTCGTCTTGCTGCGACCGGAATTGACCGTCACTTCCTGCTGCTTCCGGCGGTTGAGCGTGATCTTCTTTGCAGACTGATCGGTCTCTTCCGGGGCCTGCTCGGGCTTGCCGTGCGAACGACGAAGGAAGCCCAGGAGCTTAACCTTCTCGGAGCTGGTCACGACCTGGTCGGGACCGCTGAACTTCATGCCGGCACCGGCCAGCTGTTCCAGCAGTTTTTCGACCGGCGTGTTGACCAGTTCGGCAAGCTTGCGGATGGTGGTTTGCTGCGACATTCGGATCCTATGATCTTGTGGGCGCCCCCCCGCATCTGGAGGTGGCGCGGATTCTACGCCCTGAGCGGCTCAGGGCCCTGTTCATTGCCGGCTCATTCGCCGCGTTCCAGTCGGGCGATCTCTTCGGCACGGGCGGCCAGGATCAGCGCAGCGGCGCGCGCCTGATCCAGTCCTTCGATACCGAAGTCCATGACCTCGTCGGCGGCCAGGTCGGACAGGTCCTCGCTGGTACGCACGCCGTGGCCGGCCAGCGCATATGCGGTGGCTTCGTCCATGCCCTTCAGGGACAGCAGGTCCTGCGCCGGCTGGCCGTCTTCAAGGCCTTCTTCGACTGCCAGGGCCTCATTGAGCAGCGCATCGCGGGCACGAGCGCGCAGCTCTTCGACGATGTCTTCGTCGAAACCTTCCACGGCCAGCAGTTCGCCGACCGGGACATAAGCGATTTCCTCGACGGTACCGAAGCCTTCGCTGACCAGGATGCCGGCGATCTCTTCGTCAACTTCCAGCTTGTCCATGAACAGCTGGCGGGCCGACGCCTGCTCGGCTTCCGACTTGGCGGTGACCTGGTCCTGGGTCATCACGTTGAGCTGCCAGCCGGTCAGGCGGCTGGCCAGGCGCACGTTCTGCCCGCCCTTGCCGATCGCCTGGGCCAGGCGGTCTTCAGCGACAGCCAGGTCCATCGAGTGCTTGTCTTCATCAACGATGATCGACTGCACTTCGGCCGGCGCCATCGCGTTGATGACGAAGTTGGCCGGGTTGTCGTTCCACAGCACGATGTCCACGCGCTCGCCATTGAGCTCGTTGGACACGGCCTGCACGCGCGAACCGCGCATGCCGATGCAGGCACCGATCGGATCGGTGCGCTGGTCGTGGGCCAGCACGGCGATCTTGGCGCGGTCGCCCGGATCGCGGGCACAGGCCTTGATTTCCACCAGGCCCTGGCCGACTTCCGGCACTTCCAGCTTGAACAGCTCGATCATGAATTCCGGGGCGGCACGGCTGATGAACAGCTGCGGGCCACGCGGTTCCGAACGGACTTCGGCCAGGTAGCCGCGCACGCGGTCGCCGGCGCGCAGCACATCGCGCGGAATGCCCTTGTCCTTCGGGATGAAGCCTTCGGCGTTGCCACCGAGGTCGACGTAGATGTTGCCGCGCTCGGCGCGCTTGACCACACCGGTGATCAGCTCACCCACGCGATCCTTCCATGCATCCACGACCTGCTGGCGCTCGGCTTCGCGCACGCGCTGGACGATGACCTGCTTGGCGGCCTGGGCAGCGATGCGGCCGAAATCCGGGTTCTCGATCTGCTCTTCGATGTAGTCGCCGACGTCCACGCCTTCGGCTTCATCGACCGCGTCCATCAGGCGGATCTGGCGATCCGGCGATTCCATGACCACGTCATCGGCCACCACTTCCCAGCGGCGGTAGGTTTCGTAGCTGCCATCCTTGTGGTCGATGACCACGCGGGTCAGCACTTCCTCGTCGGGATAGCGCTTCTTCGCTGCCGAGGCCAGGGCGGCCTCGATGGCATCGAAGATCACTTCACGCGGCACGCCCTTCTCGTTGGCGACTGCGTCGACTACCAGCAACAGTTCCTTGCTCATTGGCTCACTCCGCGCGCGGCTTCTTTGCCGCCGGCTCGTTGGAAGAAGAATTCGTGTTCGGCTTCGGACGCTTCGGTGCCGGACCGGTCGGCTTGCTCGGGGCCAGCCCCAGCGCCACCCAGTCGGGCATGATCCGTGCCTTGTCGATGTTGTCGGCCGACACCACCACTTCGGTCTTGTCGACGATGAAGGTGATGGTGCCAGCGGCCTCGTCGGTCGCCTCGATACGGCCCTGCAGGCGACGACGGTTGTCCTGCGGCAGCTTCAGCGTGACCTTGGCCGATTCACCCTGGTGGCGGGCGAACTGCTCCAGGTTGAACAGCGGGCGATCCACGCCCGGCGAGGACACTTCCAGCGTGTAATTGCCGCTGATCGGGTCTTCGACGTCCAGCTGCGCCGACACTTCGCGGCTGACCCGCTCGCAGTCGTCGACATTGATGATGCGCCCGGGCTGTTCAGCCAGCGGCACGTCGATGTAAAGGCGCAGGGTCGCACCGCCGGGGGCCGGCAGATACTCAACGCCCAGCAGCTCCAGGCCCAGCGACACAACGGTCGGGGCGAGCAGATTCGCGATGTCGGTTGCCTTGTCGCTCACAGCCTGCCTTGATCTCTTGGTTGGGTGCCGGCCTTGGCCGGCGTGAAAACATGACGCCCCGGAAACGACAAAGGGCCCGCTGGGCCCCTTTTCCGGAAAGACTCCGGTGACTGGATTCCGGTTGCAACCCGCATTGCCTGCCGGTTGCGGCCCTCCTTCCGGGTCTGGACTCCCGCTGGGGAGGCCACCTTCAGGGGTATTGCTAGGTCGCTGATGATAGCGGCTGCACCGCGCTGGTGCAAGGTGCGGGGCTACCCCGAAGCGTCCGCTGCGCTCGCCGGGCATGGCCCGGCGCTACCCGTACGCCGCACGGTGGTAGCGCCGGGCCATGCCCGGCGGATCGAGCACCGCCCCAAAGAAAAACGCCTTCGAAGCAGGACTTCGAAGGCGATCTCTTTACTTGGTAGCGGGGGCAGGATTTGAACCTGCGACCTTCGGGTTATGAGCCCGACGAGCTGCCAGACTGCTCCACCCCGCATCAGAAGCGGAATTATGAGCGATAACTTCAAAACATGCAAGCTTTCCCTCATTCATCAGACCGGTTGGCGCCGGTTCGATGTTGGTAGCGGGGGCAGGATTTGAACCTGCGACCTTCGGGTTATGAGCCCGACGAGCTGCCAGACTGCTCCACCCCGCACCGGAAGTGTTTGAACTGCTGCCCTGCTCTTTCGAGGAGGGCTACCGCAACGATGTTCTGGCTGAACCGCTGCAGTGACAACTCAGGCTGCGCATATTACACGAATCGCGCAGCTTTGTGTCAACTTTTATGCAAGATGCGCAAATGCCTGCTGGCACCAGACCATGATCGGGTTCCAGGCCAGGCCCAGCGCCAGCAGTGCCAGCGCGTTCACGCCCAGCACCAGGCCCAGGACGCGGTCGTTGCTGCGCGGCATGGCCTCGCCCACCGGCTCATCGAAGTACATGACCTTGATGACGCGCAGGTAGTAGAAGCAGCCGACCACGGCACACAGCACGCCGAGGATGGCCAGCCACAGCAGGCCACCGTTGACGGCCGCGCCCAGCACCGCCAGCTTGGTCCAGAAGCCCAGGAACGGCGGGATGCCGGCCAGCGACGCCATGATGCACAGCACCAGGACGGCCATCCACGGGTTGCGGGCGTTCAGGCCCTTGAAGTCCTCGATGTTCTCGGCTTCAAAGCCGGCACGCGACAGCGCGATGATCGCACCGAAGGCGGCGGTGGACATGATGGCGTAGGCCAGTGCATAGAACAGCGCGGCGGCATAGCCCTGCGAACCGCCACCGGCAATACCCATCAGCAGGAAGCCGATGTGCGAGACGGTGGAGAACGCCAGCATGCGCTTGAGGTTGCTCTGCGCGATGGCCATCAGGTTGCCGATCACCAGCGAGACGGCGGCCAGGCCAGCAATCAGCAGCTGCAGTTCGGTCGACAGCGGGCCCACGCCCATTTCCAGCAGGCGGTAGGCCATGCCGAATGCGGCCAGCTTCGGTGCCGAGCTGATGAACAGCGCGATCGGCGCCGGGGCACCCTGGTAAACGTCCGGCAGCCACATGTGGAACGGCGCGGCACCCAGCTTGAAGGCGACGCCGGCGATCATGAACACCGCACCGGTGATCAGCAGCACGCGCTCTTCCGAGTGCGGGATGGCATCGCGGATGACGTCCAGGTGCAGGCTGCCGGTGGCGCCGTAGATCAGCGACATGCCGTACAGAAGCAGGCCGGAGGCCAGCGAGCCGAGCACGATGTACTTCATCGCCGCTTCCGAGGCCAGGCCGTTCTCGCGGTTGCTGGCGACCAGGGCGTAGGAGCACAGCGCCAGCAGTTCCAGGCCCAGGTAGACCATCAGCAGGCTGCCGGCCGAGACCAGGATCATCATGCCGGCGGTGCCGAACAGGATCAGCACCGGGATCTCGCCCTGGAACAGGTTGCGGTCACGCAGGTAGCGCCAGCCGTAGATCAGGGTCAGGCCGCTGAGCAGCACGATCCCGGTCTTCATCACGTCCGCGGCGGTATCGCGCACGAACATGCCATGGAAGACCTCCCCCTGCCCGCCCACGCCGGTGGCCAGCATGAACAGCACCACGGCCAGCGCAGCGAGCGAGAACAGGTGGGTGACGATCTTGTTCCGGTTGCTGACGAACAGGTCGAGGATCATCAGGGCGAAGGCGCTGCCGATCAGCACCAGCTCGGGAGCGAGCGGTGGCAGGTCAGCGGCGGTCAATGGCAGCAGCGGCGAGGTGGTCATCATCAAATCCTGGAATTACAGCAGCTTGCTGGATGCGATCTGCATCGCCAGCTTCGCGATCGAGGGCTCCATCAGGTCGGTCAGCGGCTTGGGGTAGATGCCCAGCGCCAGCACGCCGATGGCGAACACGCCCAGCACCAGCCATTCGCGGCCGTTGATGTCCTTCAGTTCGGCCACGTGGCTGTTGGCCACCTCGCCGAAGAAGATGCGCTTGTACAGCCACAGGGTGTAGGCGGCACCGATGATCAGGGTGGTGGCCGCGCCCAGTGCGATCCACGGATTACGCTGGAAAGCCGACAGGATGACCATGAACTCACCGACAAAACCGCTGGTGCCCGGCAGGCCGGCATTGGCCATGAAGAACAGCATGGCGAAGGTGGCGAACCACGGCATCACGTTGACCACGCCGCCGTAATCGGCGATGCGGCGGCTGTGCATGCGGTCGTACAGCACGCCGACGCAGGAGAACATCGCACCGGACACGAAGCCGTGCGAGATCATCTGCACCATGGCGCCCTGCAGGCCCAGGCGGGCGGCATCGGCGTTGCCGGCCTCACGCACCAGCCACAGGGCGATGAAGGTGCCCAGGGTGACGAAGCCCATGTGCGCGATCGACGAATAGGCGATCAGCTTCTTCATGTCGTCCTGCACCAGAGCGACCAGGCCGACGTAGATCACCGCGATCAGCGACAGCGCGATCACCAGCCAGGCCCATTCCTGCGACGCGTCCGGGACGATCGGCAGGTTGAAGCGCAGGAAGCCGTAGCCACCGATCTTCAGCGCGATGGCGGCGAGGATCACCGAACCGGCGGTCGGCGCTTCCACGTGCGCGTCCGGCAGCCAGGTGTGCACCGGGAACATCGGCACCTTGACCGCGAAGGCGATCAGGAAGGCGAAGAAGATCCAGGTCTGTTCCTTGGCCGACAGCGGCAGCGCGTACAGGTCGGCCAGCTGGAAGCTGCCGCCCTTCATGTACAGGTAGATCAGTGCCACCAGCATCAGCACCGAGCCGAGGAAGGTGTACAGGAAGAACTTCAGTGCTGCGTAGATGCGGCGCGGGCCGCCCCAGACGCCGATGATCAGGAACATCGGGATCAGCATCGCCTCGAAGAACACGTAGAACAGCATCGCGTCCGTCGCGGCAAAGATGCCGACGGTGACGCCTTCCAGGATCAGGAAGGCCGCCACGTACTGGTTCACGCGCTTGTCGATGGCGCTCCAGGCGCCGATCAGGGCAAGCACGCTGACCAGGGTGGTCAGCAGGATCAGCGCCACGGCAATGCCGTCCACGCCCAGGTTGTAGCCGATCTTGTACGCCGGGATCCAGGCATGGGTCTCGACGAACTGCAGGCCGTCGATGCCCGCGTTGTAGCCGCTCAGCAGCGAGAGGCTTGCAACGAAGGTGAGCACCGCGACACCCAGCGACGCCCAGCGGGCGGTCTGCGCATCACGGATCGCAAGGATCAGGGCGCCACCGATGATCGGCAGCCAGATGAGGACACTGAGTAGAGGCCAGTTCGACACGTCTTCTTATTCCGTACAGGTCATCAACGCAGGTAATGCATCAGCACGCCCAGCAGGGCAATCAGGCCGATGATCATCGCGAAGGCGTAGTGATAGAGGAAACCGGATTGGGTACGACGCAGCACGCCGGCTGCAACGTCCACAACACGTGCCGAGAGATTGACCACGCCGTCGACGATGTTGCTGTCGATCCAGCGCGAGACCTTGCCCAGCTTGACGCTGCCGCCGGCAAAGCCATCGATCCACAGCTTGTCGAAGCCGTACTTGTTTTCCAGCACCGAAACGATCGGGGCGAAGGTCTTGCGCGCCTTGCCCGACAGGTCCGGCTTCCAGAGGTAGAACAGCGCGGCCAGCAGGAAGCCCGCGAGGGTCAGCCAGAACGGCGGCAGCATCATGCCGTGCAGCGCGAACGCGACCGGACCATGGAACTCTTCACCCAGGAACGCGACGGTGTTCTTGGCCGGATCGTAGAAGTCGACGATGCCGGTGAAGAACGTCTGCGCCTGGCCCTTGATCGCCTCGTGCGCATGGTGGCCGGCCCAGTCGGTGCCATGCAGCATCGGGCCGATGCTGAAGAAACCGATGGCGATCGACGGGATGGCCAGCAGGATCAGCGGCAGGGTCACCACCCACGGGGTTTCGTGCGGCTCATGCGGACCGTGGCCATGGCCGTGGTCGTCATGGGCATCGCCATGGTGGGCGTCGGCGGCGTGGTGATCGTCATGGCCATGGCCATGATCGTCGTGCGCGTCGCGGAAGCGTTCCTTGCCATGGAAGGTCATGAACAGCAGGCGGAAGCTGTAGAAGCTGGTCACCAGCACGCCACCCAGCACTGCCCAGTAACCATAGGTGGCCACCCAGCTGTTCTGCATGTGGGCGTGGATCTCGGCCGCCTCGATGATGGTGTCCTTCGAATAGAAGCCGGAGAAGAACGGCGTACCGACCAGGGCCAGCGTACCGATCCACATGGTGACGAAGGTGATCGGCATGTACTTGCGCAGGCCGCCCATCTTGCGCATGTCCTGCTCGTGGTGCATCGCGATGATGACCGAGCCGGCACCCAGGAACAGCAGCGCCTTGAAGAAGGCGTGGGTCATCAGGTGGAACACGGCCGCCGAATAGGCCGACACGCCCAGGGCGACGGTCATGTAGCCCAGCTGCGACAGCGTGGAGTACGCGACGACGCGCTTGATGTCGTTCTGCACGATGCCGATCAGGCCGGTGAAGAACGCGGTGGTGGCACCGATGAACAGCACGAAGTTCAGCGCGGTCTGCGACAGCTCGAACAGCGGCGACATGCGGGTGACCATGAAGATACCGGCGGTCACCATCGTCGCGGCGTGGATCAGTGCCGAGATCGGGGTCGGGCCTTCCATCGAGTCCGGCAGCCACACGTGCAGCGGGACCTGGGCCGACTTGCCCATGGCGCCGATGAACAGGCAGATGCAGATGACGGTGGCGATCGACCAGATCACCGGCTCGTTCAGCAGCTGCATGCCCAGGATCGTGCCGTCCCAGATCTGCAGCTGGGCGCGCGGGTCAGCCAGCATGCCGGCCTGCGAGAACACCTGCGAGTAGTCCAGGGTGCCGAACACCCACAGCACGCCGGCGATGCCCAGCAGGAAGCCGAAGTCACCGACGCGGTTGACCAGGAACGCCTTCATGTTGGCGAAGATCGCGGTCGGGCGCTTGAACCAGAAGCCGATCAGCAGGTACGACACCAGGCCAACCGCTTCCCAGCCGAAGAACAGCTGCAGGAAGTTGTTGCTCATCACCAGGGTGAGCATCGAGAAGGTGAACAGCGAGATGTAGCTGAAGAACCGCTGGTAGCCCGGATCGTCCTGCATGTAGCCGATCGTGTAGATGTGGACCAGCAGCGACACGAAGGTCACCACCACCATCATCATCGCGGTCAGCTTGTCGACCATGAAGCCGACGTGGGCCGAGTACTGGCCGACTTCAAAGAACGTGTAGATGTTCTGGTTGAACGGCTGCGCACCGCCCCAGAGCAGCTGGTAGAGCGTGTACATCGACAGGCCGCAGGCAACCGCAACGCCGAGGATGGTGATGGTCTGCGCGCCGAAGCGCTTGACCTGGCGACCGAACAGGCCGGCGATGATGCTGCCGAACAGCGGTGCAAGCACCACTGCGATCAACAGACTCTTGGAGAGAGTGATTTCCATCTGTGGATCAGCCCTTCAACGAATCGACTTCGCCGACATTGATCGTGCGGCGAGTACGGAACAGGGTCACCAGGATCGCCAGGCCGATGGCGGCTTCCGCGGCGGCGACGGTCAGGATGAAGAACACGAACAGCTGGCCGGACGGATCGCCCAGCTGACGCGAGAACGCGACGAAATTGACGTTCACCGACAGCAGCATCAGCTCGATCGACATCAGCAGGACGATGACGTTCTTCCGGTTGAGGAAGATGCCGGCCAGGCTGATGGCGAACAGCACCGCGCCCAGCGCAAGCATGTGGCCAAGGGTAATCACGGCTGGGTCTCCTCGCCGGTGGCCGGCTTGCTGTTGCTGTGCACGACCGGCGCTTCGGCCCCCATCTTGACCATGCGCAGGCGCTGGCCGGCCTTGACCATGGTCTGCTCGCCCGGGTTCTGGCTCTTCACGCCGGTACGGCGACGCAGGGTCAGCATCACGGCGGCAACCACGGCCACGGTCAGGATGACCGCAGCGAACTCGAACGGCAGCAGGTATTCGGTGAACAGCGTGCGCGCCAGCCAGGTGACGTTGGAGCTGTCGGCAGCGACCGCGGCGGCGTTGTCGGCGGGGAACGGGGTAACCGCCCTGCCCTTCACGCCGATCAGGATCAGCATCTGGACCAGCATGGCCACGGCAACGATCAGGCCGACCGGCAGGTAGCGGACCCAGCCCTCACGCATCTTGGTGGGATCGATGTCCAGCATCATCACCACGAACAGGAACAGCACCATCACCGCGCCGACATACACCAGCACCAGTGCCACACCGAGGAACTCGGCGCCGACCAGCAGCCAGACGCAGGCGATGGAGAAGAAGGTCAGCACCAGGCAGAGCACGGCGTGAACCGGGTTGCGCACGCTGATCACCGCACCGGCCGAAACCGTTGCCGCGATGGCGAACACCCAGAAAGCGATATTTACCCAATCCATCTCTCGACCTCAGCGGTAAGCGGCATCGGCGGCGCGACGCTCGGCGATCTCGGACTCGAGACGGTCGCCCAGGGCCAGCAGCTGCGGCTTGGTAACGATGTTTTCGCCACGATTCTCGAAGTGGTACTCGAGGATGTGGGTTTCGACGATCGAGTCCACCGGGCAGCTTTCTTCACAGAAGCCGCAGAAGATGCACTTGAACAGATCGATGTCATAGCGCGTGGTACGGCGGGTGCCGTCTTCGCGCTTGGCCGAGTCGATGGTGATGGCCAGTGCCGGGCACACCGCTTCGCACAGCTTGCAGGCGATGCAGCGCTCTTCACCGTTGGGGTAACGGCGCAGGGCGTGCAGGCCACGGAAGCGCGGCGACTGCGGGAACTTCTCCATCGGGTACATCATCGTGTACTTGGGCTTGAAGCTGTACTTCAAGGTCAGCCAGAGACCGGCCAGCAGTTCGAGCAGCAGCAGGCTCTTGAAGTAATGGGTAATCCTGTTCATCACTTTAGACGCCCTTTTGAATCACGCCGAAGAACACCATGACGGCGGTAACCGCGATCCACAGAATGGCCAGCGGGATGAAGACCTTCCAGCCCAGGCGCATGATCTGGTCGTAGCGGAAGCGCGGGAAGCTGGCACGGAACCAGATGTAGGCACTGGCGAAGAAGAACACCTTGACGAACAGCCACGGTGCACCGCCCTTCCAGATCCAGTCGACCAGCGGCGAGACATCGCCGAAGTTGACCCAGCCCTGGATCGGGCTCAGCCAGCCGCCGAGGAAGAAGATCGAGATCAGGAAGCTGATCAGGATCATGTTCGCGTATTCGGCCAGGAAGAACAGGGCGAAGGCACCGCCGGAGTACTCGACCATGTGGCCGGCGACGATTTCCGACTCGCCTTCCACCACGTCGAACGGCGCGCGGTTGGTTTCAGCCACGCCCGACACCCAGTAGATGACGAACAGCGGGAACAGCGGCAGCAGGAACCAGTCGAAGAAACCGGAATTGCCGGCCTGCGCCATCACGATGTTGCTCAGGTTCAGGCTGCCCGACGCGATCATCACGCCGACCAGGGCGAAGCCCATGGCGATTTCGTAGCTGATCATCTGTGCCGAGGCGCGCATCGCACCCAGGAACGCATACTTCGAGTTGGATGCCCAACCGGCCAGGATGATGCCGTAGATGCCCAGCGAGGTCATCGCCAGCAGATACAGCAGGCCGGCGTTGGCGTTGGACAGCACGATCTGCGAATCGAAGGGCACCACCGACCAGGCCGCGAAGGCTGGCGCCAGGGTGATCAGCGGTGCCAGCAGGTAGATCGCCTTGTTGGCACTGCTCGGCTGGACCACTTCCTTGAACAGCAGCTTGAAGACGTCGGCGAAGGCCTGGAAGATGCCCATGCCCACGTACATCGGGCCGTGGCGGACGTGCATCCAGCCGATCAGCTTGCGTTCCCAGACCACATAGAAGGCCACCGAGATGATCACCGGAACGGTGATCACCAGGATCTTCAGGATGATCCAGATCAGCGCGCCGATGTCACCGAGGCCAAGCAGCCACTGGTGCAGCGGGTCGACCGCGTTCAACAGCAATTCGTTCATGCAGCCACCACCGATACGCGAGCGGCACCCAGCGGCGCGGTCGCGCCGTGGCCCGATTCAATCCAGACCGAACCCGCAGCGACGCGGGCGTCGACCACCACCGGCAGGGTGGCCTTGCCGGCATCGGTGCCGACCTTGGCCATCTGCCCTTCCTGCAGCTGCAGGCGAGCGGCATCTTCAGCGTTCAGCACGATGCGCGGGGCGTTGTTGAGCGGATGCGACTGCAGCGCCGGGGCGCGACGGACCACCGCATCGGTGCGGTAGATCGCGGCGGTCGAAGCCACTTCCAGGCCTTCGCCGGCGACCACAGGCTGCGCCGAAGCGGCAACGGCGACCGAAACCGGGGCCAGGCTGGCACGCAGGCCGGCCAGGTCGGTGAAGTCGAAACCGGCCACGGCCAGCTCGCCGCCCAGGGCGCGCAGCACGCGCCAACCCTCACGGGCCTCGCCCGGCAGCTTGCCGCCGGCACGGGCCAACTGCTCGCGACCATCGAGGTTGGTCAGGGTGGCGTCGATTTCCGGCAGCGCACCGATCGGCAGGATCACGTCGGCGACGTCGCGGGTCGAGGCACAGGCGAACTGACTGAAGGCCACCACCTGGGCACCCACCAGCGCCTTGCGCGCGGCGGGTGCGTCGGCGAAGTCTAGGCCCGGCTCCAGGCCGTACACCACGTAGGCCTGGCGCGGCTGCGCCAGCATGGCGGCCACGTCCTTGCCGGCCGGCAGCACGCCGGCGCGGGTCAGGCCCACGGCATTGGCGCCCTGCGGGATGCGGCACAGCTTGGCACCGGTGGCGGCAGCGAAATCACGCGCAGCGGCGCGGATCGCGGCAGCCTGCGGGTGGTTCTCGGCGATGCCACCGACGATCAGTACGGTGTTGTTGCCGCCCTGCACTGCCGAGCGCAGCTCTGCGTTGGCCAGCGCGTCGACGAACTTCGACGGCGCAACGATCTGCTTGCCGGCGATGCTGAAGGCGAAGTCGAAGTCCACCGGGTTGACGACGTGGATCTTCGCGCCGTTGGTGGTCTGCGCCTTGCGCAGGCGGGCGTGCAGCAGCGGCAGTTCGTGGCGGATGTTGCTGCCCAGAACGACGATGCGGTCGGCGCCTTCGATTTCGGCCAGCGGCAGGCCGAACACTTCGGCGGTGGCGGCGTCGGAGAAATCGCGGTTGTTGATGCGGTGGTCGATGTTGCTCGAGCCCAGGCCCTTGGCCAGGCGGGCCAGCAGCGCACCTTCCTCGTTCGAGGTGGACGGATGCACCAGCACGCCCAGGTTGTCGCCCTGGTTCGTCTTGAGAATCTCGGCGGCCGCGGCCAGGCCTTCGGCCCAGCTCACTTCCTTCCACTCGCCATTGACCTTGCGCAGCGGCTTGACCGCACGGTCTTCGCTGTACAGGCCCTGGTGCGAGTAGCGGTCACGGTCGGACAGCCAGCACTCGTTCACCGCTTCGTTGTCGCGCGGCACGGTGCGCAGCACTTCGCCGCGACGTACGTGCAGGAACAGGTTCGAACCCATCGCGTCGTGGTAGCCCAGCGATTCGCGCGCGGTCAGTTCCCACGGGCGGGCGCGGAACTGGAACACCTTGTTGGTCAGCGCACCGACCGGGCAGACGTCGACGACGTTGCCCGACAACTCGGTGGTCAGCGGCTTGCCGTCGAAGGTACCGATCTGCAGGTTCTCACCGCGGTACATGCCACCCAGTTCGTAGGTACCGGCAACGTCGGCGGTGAAGCGGACGCAGCGGGTGCACTGGATGCAGCGGGTCATCTCGGTGGCGACCAGCGGGCCCATGTCCTCGTCCGGCACCACGCGCTTGCGCTCGTTGAAGCGGCTGACCGAACGGCCATAGCCCAGCGACACGTCCTGCAGCTCGCACTCGCCGCCCTGATCGCAGATCGGGCAGTCCAGCGGGTGGTTGATGAGCAGGAACTCCATCACCGAGCGCTGGAACTTCAGTGCCTTTTCGCTGCGGGTGGCGACCTTCATGCCGTCCATCACCGGGGTAGCGCAGGCCGGCGCCGGCTTCGGCGACTTCTCCACGTCCACCAGGCACATGCGGCAGTTGGCGGCAATCGGCAGCTTCTCGTGGTAGCAGAAGCGCGGAATCGAAATGCCGGCCTTGTCGGCCGCCTGGATGATCATCGAACCCTTGGGCACGACCAGGGACTTGCCATCGATTTCGATGGTCACGTGATCCGGTGGCACGTTCGGGTTTACGGGTTGCGCGCTCATGCGGCGGCTGCCTCCACCTTCTTGCCGTCAACCATCGAATGACCGTTGACGATGTAGTACTCGAATTCGTCCCAGAACTGGCGCAGGAAGCCCTGGATGGGCCATGCAGCCGCTTCACCGAACGCACAGATGGTGTGGCCTTCGATCTGGCCGGCCACCGCCTTCAGCTGGTGCAGGTCTTCCATCGTGGCCTTGCCGGCGACGATGCGCTCCAGCACGCGGTGCATCCAGCCGGTACCTTCACGGCACGGGGTGCACTGGCCGCAGGATTCCTTGTGGAAGAACTGGCTGATGCGGCAGGCGAACTTGACGCAGCACACGCTGTCGTCGAGCACCACGATCGCACCCGAACCCAGGCCGGAGCCCAGCGCACGGATGGTGTCGTAGTCCATCGGCAGGTCCTTCAGCTCGGCCGCGGTCAGCACCGGCATCGACACACCGCCCGGGATCGCGCCCTTCAGCGTGCGGCCCGGACGCAGACCACCGGCCATTTCCAGCAGATCGTGGAATTTGGTGCCCAGCGGCACTTCGAAGTTGCCACCGTTCTGCACGCAGCCGGACACCGAGAAGCACTTCGGGCCGCCGTTGGCGGTCAGGCTCAGGCCCTTGAACCACTCCGGGCCGTTGCGGATGATCGCCGGCACCGAACCATAGGTTTCGGTGTTGTTGATCGTCGACGGCTTGCCGTACAGGCCAAAATTGGCCGGGAACGGCGGCTTGTAACGCGGCTGGCCCTTCTTGCCTTCCAGCGATTCCATCAGCGCGGTTTCTTCACCGCAGATGTACGCGCCGGCGCCCAGCGCGCCGTAGATGTCGATGTCCACGCCCGAGCCCATCACGTTCTTGCCCAGCCAGCCGTTCGCATAGGCGTCAGCCAGAGCCTGCTCGAAGTGCTCGAACGGCTCGTGGTGGAACTCACCGCGCAGGTAGTTGTAGCCGACGGTCGAACCGGTGGCGTAGCAGGCGATCGCCATGCCTTCCACCACCGAATGCGGGTTGTAGCGCAGGATGTCGCGATCCTTGCAGGTGCCCGGCTCGGATTCATCCGAGTTGCAGAGGATGTACTTCTGCATGTTGCCCTTGGGCATGAAGGACCACTTCAGGCCGGTCGGGAAGCCCGCGCCACCGCGGCCACGCAGGCCCGAGGCCTTGACCATCTCGATGACCTGCTCCGGCGGGATCTTCTCTTCGAGGATCTTGCGCAGGGCGGCGTAGCCACCGGTCTTCAGGTAGCTTTCGTACGACCACGGGGTGTCGTAATGCAGGGTGGTGTAGACCACCTGGTGCGGCAGCGGCGCGGGGCCGACCGGACCCTTGGATTCGTGGTGATGTGCCATGCCCTTACTCCAGCCCGTCCAGCAGCTCGTCGACCTTTTCCAGGGTCAGACGCTCATGGTAGTGACCGTTGATGACCATCATCGGCGCGCCACCGCAACCGGCCAGGCACTCTTCCTCGCGCTTGAGGTAGACGCGGCCGTCCGGGGTCGATTCACCGTGTTTGATGCCCAGCTTCTTCTCGCAATGGCGGACGATGTCCTCGGCGCCATTGAGCCAGCAGCTGATGTTGGTGCAGATGGCCACGTTGTTGCGGCCCACCTTCTCGGTCTCGAACATCGAGTAGAAGCTGGCGACCTCGTAGGCCCACACCGGCGGCAGATCAAGGTACTTGGCCACGCCGGCGATCAGCTCGTCGGTCAGCCAGCCCTCGTTCTGTTCCTGGGCCGCATGCAGGCCCTGCAGCACGGCAGAGCGCTTGCGGTCCGGCGGGAACTTGGACAGCCAGTGATCGATGTGAGCGCGGGTCTTGTCGCTCAGCACCACCATCGGGTCGACGTCGCGCGCCGCCTCGAAATTACCTGTCGCCTTCATCGGCCGACCTCAGCGAAATGCATAACGTGAAATTCCAGAAACTGCGGCGCCGGCTTGCGCCGGCTGCCTGCAGCGGGCGTTGGCGTGGCGGACGGCATTACCGGTCAACCTCGCCGAACACCAGGTCGTAGGTACCGATCATCGCCACCACGTCGGCCAGCATGTGGCCGCGCACGACCGAATCGATCGAGGACAGGTGGGCGAAGCCCGGTGCGCGCAGGTGCACGCGGAACGGCTTGTTGGCGCCATCGGAGACCAGGTAGCAGCCGAACTCGCCCTTGGGCGCTTCCACTGCCGCATAGGTCTCGCCGGCCGGCACGCAATAGCCTTCACTGAACAGTTTGAAGTGATGGATCAGCGCTTCCATGTCGTCCTTCATGTCCTCGCGCTTGGGCGGAGCGACCTTGAAGTTCTTCACCATCACCGGGCCCGGGTTGGCCTTCAGCCACGCCACGCACTGCTTGATGATGCGGTTGGATTCGCGCATTTCGGCAACGCGGACCAGGTAACGGTCGTAGCAGTCGCCTTCCTTGCCCAGCGGGATGTCGAAATCGACGGCATCGTACTTGGCGTACGGACGCTTCTTGCGCAGGTCCCAGGCGATGCCCGAGCCGCGCAGCATCACGCCGGTCATGCCCCACTGGTGGGCCAGTTCCGGAGTGACCACGCCGATACCGACGGTACGCTGCTTCCAGATGCGGTTGTCGGTCAGCAGGGTTTCGTATTCGTCGATGCGCTTGGGGAACTCGACGGTGAAGTTCTCCAGGAAGTCCAGCAGCGAGCCTTCGCGCGAAGCATTGAGCTGCTTCAGCGCCTTGCCCTTGTGCCAGCGCGATTCCTTGTACTTCGGCATGTGGTCCGGCAGGTCGCGGTAGACACCGCCCGGACGGTAGTACGCCGCGTGCATGCGCGCGCCGGAGACCGCTTCATAGCAGTCCATCAGCTCTTCGCGCTCGCGGAAGGCGTACAGCATCACCGCCATCGCACCCAGGTCGAGCGCGTTGGAGCCCAGCCACATCAGGTGGTTGAGGATGCGGGTGATTTCGTCGTACATGGTGCGGATGTACTGCGCACGCTCCGGCGCCTCGATGCCCATCAGGGTCTCGATCGCGCGCACGTAGGCGTGCTCGTTGCACATCATCGACACGTAATCCAGGCGATCCATGTAGCCGATCGACTGGTTGAACGGCTTGGACTCGGCCAGCTTTTCGGTACCACGGTGCAGCAGGCCCACGTGCGGGTCGGCGCGCATGATGGTTTCGCCGTCCATTTCCAGGATCAGGCGCAGCACACCGTGCGCGGCCGGATGCTGCGGGCCGAAGTTCATGGTGTAGTTGCGGATTTCCTGCCGGCTTTCGGCGGCGTTGCTGGCGAATGCTTCGCCGGCCTGGTGTACGTGGCTCACTTCACTGCCTCCTGCGCGCGCTCACCTTCTGCGGTCTGCAGACGGGCGTCGTCGCGGATCACGCGCGGCACGCCGACGCGCGGCTCCACCGAGGTGACCGGTTCGTAGATCACGCGCTTCTTTTCTTCGTCGTAGCGGACTTCGACATTGCCGATCAACGGGAAGTCCTTGCGGAACGGATGGCCGACGAAACCGTAGTCGGTCAGGATCCGGCGCAGGTCCGGGTGGCCTTCGAAGATCACGCCGTACAGGTCGAACGCTTCGCGCTCGAACCAGTTCAGGCCCGGCCAGATGCTGGTCAGCGAGGACACCACCGGCAGCGCTTCGTCAGGGGCGAAGCACCGCAGGTGCATCATCAGGTTGTGCTGGTACGAGCGCAGCTGGGCGACCACGGCGAAGCGCTGGGTCGGCATGTGCTGCGGGCGGGCACCGTCGGCGCCGTTTTCCTCGGTGGGGAACTCGCCCCACGCGAAGCGGCCCTGGGCCTTGCCTTCGACGCCGCGACTGAAGCCCTGAGAAGACACGTCGGCGGTGTCCCATTCGTCGGAGCCATAACCAAGGTAGTCGACGCCGCAGAGATCCACGGCCTGTTCGAAACCAAACTCGTCACGCAGCGCCAGGGCGGTGGCGTGCCACTCGGCGGCAGGCACTTCCAGCGTCACTTCGCCGCGGGGTTCGACCACGATGACTTTCGCACCAGCGAAACGTGCGGACAGTCGGTCGATGAAGGATGCTTGCTCTGCCATGGGGGCTTGGCGCGCTCTTGTCAGGTGAAGGGGTCAGCGGGCGATGGTCTGTGTACGCCAGATCTTCTTCTGCAGCTGCAGGATCCCGTACACCAGCGCCTCGGCGGTCGGCGGGCAGCCCGGGACGTAGACGTCCACCGGCACCACGCGATCACAGCCGCGCACCACAGAATAGGAGTAGTGGTAATAGCCGCCACCGTTGGCGCAGCTACCCATCGAGATGACCCACTTCGGGTCCGGCATCTGGTCGTAGACCTTGCGCAGCGCCGGGGCCATCTTGTTGACCAGGGTACCGGCCACGATCATCACGTCGGACTGACGCGGCGACGGGCGGAACACCACGCCGTAGCGGTCAAGGTCCAGGCGAGCGGCGCCGGCGTGCATCATCTCGACCGCGCAGCAGGCCAGACCGAAGGTCATCGGCCACATCGAGCCGGTGCGCGCCCAGTTCAGCAGTGCATCGACGCTGGTGGTGACGAAGCCCTTTTCCAGCAGCGGGTTGTCGCCTTCCGGCCGCAGGATGTCATCAACCCGGCCTTCCGGCGTGGGGTTGTTCATGAGGCCATCGAGAGTCTGAATCACTCCCATTCCAGCGCTCCCTTCTTCCAGACGTAAATGAAACCGAGGAACAGCATGCCGACGAACAGGCCCATGGTGATGAGCGAACGGGCACCCAGCTCCATGAAGACCTGGGTCCACGGCACGATGAAGATGATTTCCAGGTCGAAGACGATGAACTGGATCGCGATCAGGTAGTAGCGCACGTCGAACTTCATGCGCGCGTCTTCGAAGGCCTCGAAGCCGCACTCGTACGGCGACAGCTTTTCCAGATCGGGGCGGCGGGGACCGAGGAATCGACCAACCAGCATCAGCGTAACGCCGATACCGGTGGCAACGATCAGAAACAGCAGAGACGGCAAATATTCGGCCAGCACAGCGATTCTCTCTTGCCTCTGCCGCCGCGCCTGCAGGCGCTTTGGCATGGGGGAGTGGACGGGAATCTGCCTGGCGCCTTGCGCGCCAGACGAACCCGCTTTACTTACAAATGGTGCCCAAGAGGGGACTCGAACCCCTACGACTTGCGTCGCTACCACCTCAAGGTAGTGCGTCTACCAATTCCGCCACCTGGGCAAACGATCACATCAGACTATCTTCCCGATGCGCCGCGTATTGTAACCGGCTTCAGTCTTTCTGGGAGCCTTCCGAAGGCTTTTCTTCACCAGAAACCGAAGATTCCGCCTGAGCCGGCACATTCGCGGCCGGAACCGGGGCGGCCGGGACCGCATCGGCCTTCGGAACGGCCGGCAGCTCGCCCGCCGGAGCCGCCGGAGCGACGGCCGCCGGAGCGGACATCAGGCCCAGATCCTGGTCGGCCGCCGGGCGGCTGCCATGACCGGCATACCAGGCCATGAAGAGGCTGATGCCGAAGAACACGACAGCCAGCCACTTGGTCGATTTGGACAGGAAGTTCGAGGCGCCACGCGCACCGAACACCGTACCCGAGGCACCGGCACCAAAGCCCGAACCCGCCGCCGCACCCGAACCACGCTGCATCAGGATCAGCGCGATCATGGCCACAGCGACCAGCACGTAGACGACATTGAGGATCAACATCAGCATTGGAAACCGCCCTCGGACAAAACTTCTAGGATTAGTTCGCGGCCGCCGCCCTTGCGATGGCCAGGAAGTCCGCGGCCACCAGGGAGGCGCCGCCGACCAGCCCACCATCGACATCCGGCTGCGCGAACAGTTCCCCGGCATTGTCGGGCTTCACGCTACCGCCGTAAACAATGGGCAGTGAATCAGCGATTCTAGCATCGATGCGCGCGACTTCGCCACGGATGAACGCGTGCACCTGCTGCGCCTGCTCCTTGGTGGCGGTACGGCCGGTACCGATGGCCCAGACCGGCTCGTAGGCGACCACGGCCTTGGCGAAACCGGCCGCGCCGACCAGCTCCAGCACCGGCGCCAGCTGGCTGGCGATGACCGCTTCAGTCTGCCCGGCCTCGCGCTGCTCCAGGGTCTCGCCCACGCACAGCACCGGCACCAGGCCGGCGTGCTGGGCGGCGGCGAACTTGCGTGCGACCAGCTCGCTGCTTTCATGGTGGTACTGGCGACGCTCGGAATGGCCGACCAGGCCATAGCGGGCCCCGACCTCGACCAGCATGGCCGCGCAGACTTCGCCGGTGTAGGCGCCCTTCTCGTTGCTGCTCACGTCCTGTGCGCCAAAGGCCAGGCCGGCCTCGCCGAAGTCCTCGACCAGCTCCCCCAGGTAGGGCAGCGGCGGCAGGATCACCACGTCCACCCCCTCCAGCGGCAGCCCAGCGGCCACCTGCCCCAGCAGTTCATTGGCGAATTGACGGCTGCCATGCAGCTTCCAGTTTCCGGCGACGATCTTGCGGCGCATGAGCGGGTGGCTCCTGTGTGAAGTCAGCCGGTCATGATACCCGTTGCGGCAAAAATCCGTTTCCTTGTAAGCGGTTACATGGATTTTCAGCCAACGGCGCAGCCGCTCGTGGCGGGGGTTGGGTTGGTCGCGGAGAGCCCGGCTAGATCTGGGGCTTGGCCGGGCGGGTGGGGATGGCGGGGGGCGCCGTAAACCCGTCCGTGGGGGCTTGGCCGCGGCATCCATGCCGCGGACACCCCCGTCATCCCCACCCGCCCGGCCTCTGACACATTCCGGCGGTTCCGCCCGCCACGGAAGGAAAAAAGAAGAGCAAGAGCAAAGGCAAAAGCTGCATTCCGGGTGGCTGCCGGCTGGACCAACCCCCTTACCCACTTCGATCTGACAGATCTCCTCCACGCATGGCGTGGATCTACCGTGTCGACCAAGGTCGACACCTACCCACCGTCACCGGGAGACTGTCGAAGGCGGGGCGGTGTGGGTTGGCAGGACCGTTGGCGCCATGGATGGCGCCATCGAGCCCCCAGGGACGGGTTCACGGCGTGTCCTGCCAACCCACACCGCCCCGCCCAACACGCAGAAACCCAGAGCCGATTTGGCTTTGGGCCTTGGCTTTGGCTTCGGCCTCTACGGGTGCAGGGTGCAACCCTGCAAAGAAGAAGGCCGCCTTTCGGCGGCCTCACTTCTCTTTACTTCAGCTTGATCTCGCGCAGGCGTTCCTCGAGGAAGCCGTGGGCGGTGATCGCCTCCGGGTACCGGCTCGGGTTCTCCGGGGTGATGCAGGACGGCAGCACGTCGATCAGGAAGTCCGGGTTCGGGTGCAGGAAGAACGGCACCGAGTAGCGCGGCTGGCGCGCCAGCTCACCCGGAGGATTGACCACACGGTGGATCGTCGACGGATACACGTGGTTGGTCAGGCGCTGCAGCATGTCGCCGATGTTGACCACGATCGTGTCCGCGTCTGACGTAAACGGCACCCACTCACCCTCATGCGACTGCACTTCCAGGCCCGCGGCGCTGGCACCGACCAGCAGGGTGATGAAGTTGATGTCGCCATGGGCACCGGCACGCACGTTCGGGATGTCGTCGGTGGTGATCGGCGGGTAATGGATCGGGCGCAGGATCGAATTGCCGAAGTTGGTCTTGTCGGCGAAGAAGTCTTCCGGCAGGCCGATGTGCAGGGCCAGCGCCGACAGCACGCGCGAACCCAGATTATCCAGCGCCTGGTACAGCCCGTAACCGCGCTCACGGAAGCCCTCGACCTCGGTCGGCCACAGGTTCGGCGCCATCACGTCACGATACTTGGAGTCGTCGGCGATCTCGCGACCGATGTGCCAGAACTCCTTCAGGTCGAAGTGCTTGGAGCCCTTGGCGGTCTCCACGCCGAAGGGGGTATAGCCGCGGGCGCCGCCGCTGCCGGCCACGTGGTACTTGCGCTTGACCTCCTCCGGCAGGGCAAAGAAGGCCTTGAAGGCATCGTAGGCAGCGTCGATGTCGGCCTGCGGGATGCCGTGGTTGCGGATGCCCGCGAATCCCCATTGGCGGTAGGCCGCGCCCAGCTCGGCCACGAAGGCCTCGCGGTCGCTGTCAAAACGGGTGATGTCGAGGGTGGGGATCTGGCTCACAGCGGTTCCTGGCTTGTCGTTGGGTCTGGGAGGGCCAGCGCATTCATGGCCCACCTGAACATTGTGACAGATCGCCCCGGGGACGCCACTCGATACGAAGAAACAAACCGATACAATGCGCAACCCGCGCGCGGATTAACGATCCCGTCACAACCGGGACTCCCGCCCTGTTCCACCTGCCCCCTCCGTCCTTCATGCGTCCTGCTGCTCCTTCTGCCGACACCTCCCTGCCCTCCGGCCCGGCACGCCATTGGCAACGACTGGCCTGGTGGTCGCTGTTCGTGGCCGGCAACGCATTGCTGGCCATGGCGATCACGCTCGGCAACGTGCCGTTGGCCGACAACCCGGGTGGCAGCGTGGGCCTGGCCTATCTGGCCGTCGCCCTGCCCGGCCACCTGCTGGCCTTCGGCGCCCTTGCCGGCCTGCTGCCTCTGCTGCTGGGCCTGTGGCCGCGCAGCGCACGCACGCTGAGCATCAGCGCCGTGCTGCTGCAGGGCCTGTGGCTGTGCCTGTTGCTGGTTGATGCGAAGGTTTTCACTCTGTATCGGTTCCACCTCAATGCCATGGTCGTGAACATGGTGTTCGGCGGTGCGCTGCAGGACCAGGTCGCGTTGTCGTGGAAAACCTGGCTGCAGGCCGGACTGCTGGTAGCCGCCATCTTCGCTGCCGAAGGCTTGTTGGCCTGGGCCTGCTGGAAGCTGCTGCCTGCCCCGCCGCGCCGCCGCCGGGTCCTGCAGGCCTGGGCCGTGGTTGCACTGCTGATGGCCGGCGGCCAGGTCGCCACGGCCTACTACGATGCCCGCGGCGACCGCGACGTCATCGCGCAGTGGAACTACCTGCCCTGGGCACAGCCGATCACCGCCAAGAGCTTCATGCGCAGGCTCGGGGTCATCAGCGAACAGCAGGCCGGCCTGCCCGACCCGCGCCATGCGCAGCTGCTGTATCCGCTGCACCCCCTGCGCTGCCAGAACCCACACCGGCCGAATGTGCTGATGGTGGTGCTGGAGTCGCTGCGTCAGGACGCCATGACCCCCGAGCTGATGCCCAACACGACGGCACTGGCCCGGACCGCGCGCGTGTACGACCAGCATTTCAGCACCGGCAATGCCACCCGCTACGGCCTGTTCGGCCTGCTCTACGGCCTCCCCGGCGGCTACTGGCAGAGCATGCTGGACGAACAGCGCGGCTCGCAGCTGTTCCAGGTGCTGGGCCAGCAGGGCTACGACCTGCACCTGTACGGCAGTGCACCGCTGTACAGTCCGGAGTTCGATCGCACGGCCTTCGCCGACGTGCGCGACCAGCTGCACCAGGGCCCCTCCGCCCTGACGCCCGACAAGCGTGACGCAGCCATCGTCGCCGCACTGCAGACCGACATCCGCACCAGCCAGGCCGCGCAGCGCCCGTGGTTCGGCTTCGTGTTCCTCGACTCCACCCACGCCGGCTACCACCTGCCCACCGGCTACCCGCCGGTGGCCACACCGATGGCCAAGGAGATCGACTTCCTGTCCTTCGGACCGGACCACGACCCGACGCCGGAGCTCAACCGCTACCACACCGCCGTGCACTACGCCGACAGCCTGATCGGCTCGCTGCTGGACGACCTTCGCGCGCAAGGCCTGGCCGACGACACCATCGTGCTGGTCACCGGTGACCATGCCGAAGAGTTCAACGACCTCAAGCTGAACTACTGGGGCCACAACGGCAATTTTTCCGACTACCAGTTGCAGGTGCCGTTCGTGCTGCACTGGCCCGGCCAGGCCAGCGGCCATGAGGCGCGCACCAGTTCGCATGAGGACTGGGTGCCGACGTTGATGCGCCACGCACTGGGCTGCGAGAACGCATTGAGCGACTTCAGTACTGGCCAGGACCTGCTGGCGGCACCCACCACCGGCAAACGTGCGCTGGTGGTGGAGAGCTGGTCGCAGCGCGCGGTACGCCATGGCGATGCCATCTACGTATTCGACAAGTTCGGCAACGCCACCGCGCTCGACCGGCACTACCGCCCGCTGCCGCAGCAGGCTCCGGACGCCGCCGCCATCCGCTCCGCATGGGAAGCGCTGACCCGCTTCCGCAACCGCTGATTTTCAAGGGCCGATCCTGCATGAACCGTCCGCTGCGCATCCTGCATACCGAAGCCGCCAAGGGAATGGGCGGGCAGGAGATCTACATCTTCCGGCACATGCAGGTGATGCGCGCGCGTGGCCATGAGGTGTCGTTGCTGTGCCAGCCCGATGCGCGCCTGGCCACACTGGCACGCGATGACGGTTTCACCGTGCATACGCTGCGCATGGGAGGCCTGGCGCGCCTGCTGCGTGGCGTGTGGTCGGTATCGCGACTGGTGCGCCGCGAACATTACGACGTGGTCAATACCACCAGCCGCCGCGATGCGCTGATCGCCGCCGCCGGTGCACGCCTGGGCGGCACGCCGCTGGTGGTGCGCTCGCGCCATCTGATGAGCCCGGTCAATTCGCTGCTGACCTATACCGGGCTTCCACACCGGGTATTGACCGTCAGCAGCTTCGTCAAGCAGCTGCTGGCCGACCGCGGCATTCCGACCGAACGCATCGGCATCGTGCCGCCGATCGCGGTTCCGCCGCGCTGGAGCGAGATCCGCAAGGCCGATCCCTGGCAGTGCCTGCAGGAGGTGCGCACGCAAGTACGTGCCGAGCTCGGCTTCGGCGAACAGGACATCGTGGTCGGCTGCGTGGCGGTGCTGCGCGAGCCCAAGGGCCACGCCGACCTGCTGCAGGCGATGGTGCCGTTGTGCAAGGCCAACCCGGACCTGCACCTGGTGATCGTCGGCGATGGCCAGGCCGTGACGGAACGACTGCAGGCGATGTGCGCCGAGCACGGGCTGCAGCGCCAGGTGCACCTGCTCGGCTACCGCGATGGAGCCTGCCGGCTGATGGCCGGCTTCGACATCTTCGCACTGGCCTCGCACAAGGAAGCAGCCGGCACCGTGTTCCTGGAAGCGGCTTACGTGGGCGTACCGATCGTGGCCACGCGAGTGGGTGGCGTGCCGGAGATGGTGGTCGATGGCAGCAATGCGATCCTCACCCGTTTGGGTGACAATGCCGCCCTGACAGGTGCATTGCGCCTGCTGGTGGACGACCCGGAACGGCGGCGGCAGATGGGGCGCGCTGGCTGGGACTGGATGCACGGCGCACATCGCTTCACGCCGGACGGCCACGGTGAAGCCACCGAACACTACTACCACCAGTGGCTGAAGGAGCTGGGACATGGCTGATGCGCGAACCGTTCCGGTGCTGATGCACCACCATGTCAGCCCCTCGCCGGGCATGATCACCGTGTCACCGGAAAACTTCGAAAGCCAGATCGCGTGGCTGGCAGGCAATGGCTGGACCTCACTGACGCTGGACCAGTACGCAGGCTTCCTGGCCGGCAAGCCGGTGCCGCGCAGGTCGATCGTCATCACCTTCGACGATGGCTACCTCGACAACTGGGTGTATGCCCATCCGATCCTGCAGAAGTACGGCATGCATGCGGTGGTGTTCGTGGTCACCGGCTGGATGGGCGAAGGCCCGGAACGTCCGCACGCGGGCATTGCCGGGGCGACGCTGCCGCCGACGCCGGACCATCGTGGCTGCGAAGCCGCGATCTACGAGCAGGACCGCAGTGACGATGTGATGATGCGCTGGAGCGAAGCACGTGCGGCCATCGCCGCCGGCACCTTCGAAGTGCATTGCCACACCCATACCCATACCCGCTGGCTGCGCCGCGACGATCTGGACCGTGCGCAGCGCCGCGCAGGCCTCAGCCGGGATCTGGCGATCTCGCGCGAAGTCCTGCAGGACAAGCTCGGCGACGTGTCCGATACGCTGTGCTGGCCGTACGGTGATTTCGACCAGGATCACATCGAAGTGGCGCGCGAGCAGGGCTTCCGCTACCTGCACACCACCCATCCGTTCGGCCGCAACGTGATCGGCGGCGACCCGGAACGCATCTATCGTTTCGCGATCCGCAACCGGCCGGCCAACTGGCTGCGCAAGCGCATCCGCCTGAGTTACAACCCGCTGATCGCGCCGCTGTTCAATGGGTTCAAGGCACGCCAGAAAAAGATGGTGCCGGGGCCGTAGGCGCGACACAGCCCTGCCCGCAAAAAGAAAACGCCCCGGAATTCCGGGGCGTTTTTCCTGTACCGACGGGCAGGCGCCTCAACTGGCGGCTTCACGCACCGCAGCGGACAAGCGGTCCAGCGTCTGCTGCATCAGCGTGGCGTCATCGGCCTCCACGGTGACCCGCACCACCGGCTCGGTACCGGACGGACGCAGGAACGCGCGGCCACGGCCGGCTACGGCCTGCTGCGCCACAGCCAGCGCGGACTGCACGCTTTCAGACTGCACCGTGGCCTTGGCCGAGACATTGCCCAGGCGCACGTTGACGGTCTTCTGCGGCACCCGTACCAGGCCCTTCAGTGCCTGGCGCAGGGTCTGCCCACTGTTGCGCAGCGCGACCAGCACCTGCAGGGCGCTGACTATGCCATCGCCGGTGGTGGCCCGGTCCAGGCACAGCAAGTGGC
Organism: Stenotrophomonas sp. YJH_SMC_16; assembly: GCF_059367875.1. Lineage (NCBI taxonomy): Bacteria > Pseudomonadati > Pseudomonadota > Gammaproteobacteria > Lysobacterales > Lysobacteraceae > Stenotrophomonas > Stenotrophomonas sp. YJH_SMC_16. The sequence continues at coordinate 424,528 of NZ_JCAFRH010000005.1, forward strand.
CCGAGGCTTCGCCACCGAGTACACCACCGCCCTCGACCAATGCCTGGTGCACGTAGCGGTCACCGACGTTGCTGCGCACGAACGGGATCTGCAGATCGGCGAAGGCCTTCTCCACACCGTAGTTGCTCATCAGCGTGCCGACCACCGGGCCGCGCAGGCGGCCTTCGTCCTTCCAGGCGCGGGCCAGGATGTACAGCAGGTCATCGCCGTCGACCGGGTTGCCCTGGTCGTCGGCCATCAGCACACGGTCGCCATCACCATCGAAGGCGATGCCGAGATCGGCGCGGGTCTCGCGGACCTTGGCCGCCAGGTTGTCGATATGGGTGGAGCCCACGCCGGCGTTGATGTTGACGCCATTGGGCTCGGCCCCGATGCCGATCACTTCGGCACCCAGTTCGCGGAACAGCAACGGTGCGATCTGGTAGGTGGCGCCGTGTGCGCAATCCAGTACCAGGCGCACGCCACGCAGGTCGAACGCGCGCGGCACGCTGGCCTTGCAGAACTCGATGTAGCGGCCGACCGCCTCGCGCGCGCGCGACGCCTTGCCCAGCTTCTCCGATTCGGCGGTGGTGAACGGAATGTCCAGCGCCGCTTCCAGGGCCAGTTCGGTGGCGTCGTCGAGTTTCTCGCCCTGGGCGGAGAAGAACTTGATGCCGTTGTCGTAATGCGGGTTGTGCGAGGCGCTGATGACGATGCCGGCGTCCACACCCAGCGTACGGGTCAGGAATGCCACCGCCGGGGTCGGCATCGGGCCGAGCAGCTGCACGTCGGCACCGGCGGCCACCAGGCCTGCTTCCAGAGCCGCTTCGAACATGTAACCGGAAATGCGGGTGTCCTTGCCGATCACCACGATCGGCCTGCGCCCGTCCTGGCCGCGCTGGGCGACCAGGACACGGCCCAGGGCGTTGCCCAGGCGCAGCACGAAGTCGGCCGAGATCACGCCCTGGCCGACCCGCCCACGGATGCCATCAGTACCGAAGTACTTGCGGCCTCCCATCAAGCCACCTCCGGCGCCGGCTGACGGCCCAGCATCGCCAGCAGATCGGACAGGCGGTCGCGCATCTCGCGGCGGTCGCAGATCTGGTCGATGGCACCGTGCTCCAGCAGGAACTCCGAACGCTGGAAGCCTTCCGGCAGCTTCTCGCGCACGGTCTGCTCGATCACGCGCGGGCCGGCGAAGCCGATCAGCGCCTGCGGTTCGGCGATGTTGATGTCGCCCAGCATCGCGAACGAGGCCGACACGCCACCGGTGGTCGGGTGGGTCAGCACCGAGATGTACGGCAGGCCAGCTTCACGCAGCTTGCCCAGCGCGGCCGAGGTCTTGGCCATCTGCATCAGCGAGAACAGGCCTTCCTGCATGCGCGCGCCGCCACTCTGCGAGAAGCACACATACGGGGCACCGATCTCGACTGCGGTTTCGGCGGCCAGCGCGAAACGCTCCCCCACCACCGAGCCCATCGAGCCGCCCATGAAGGCGAAGTCGAACGACGAGGCCACCAGCGCACGGCCCTTGAGCAGGCCGCGCATGGCGATCAGCGCGTCATATTCGCCGGTGTTCTTCTGCGCGATCTTGATGCGCTCGCTGTACTTCTTCTGGTCCTTGAACTTGAGCAGGTCGGTCGGCCCCAGGCGCGCACCGATCTCGGTGGTGCTGTCGGCGTCGAACAGGGCGGCCAGGCGCGCGCGCGCGCGGATCGCCATGTGGTGGCCGCACTTCGGGCAGACCTCCAGATTCTCTTCCAGTTCCGGACGGTACAACGCGCTGCCGCAGTTGCTGCACTTTTCCCACAGGCCCTCGGGGACACTGCGCTTCTTGCTGGGGGTGTTGTCGGTGCGGATGCCGGACGGCATCAACTTGCTGAGCCAACTCATGCGGGAGGACACTTCCGTTCAGGGCGGCCCAAGGGCCGCAAAGGCGGACAGTCTAGCTCCGCTTTCCCCGCCCGTGCACCCCCTTGCCGGCCACGGGGCAGCCTGAAAAAACCATGCTGGGACGTACGTTTAGGTGCTGGGTCGTGCCGGCCGCTGGCCGGCAGCCCTTGCATGCGAGCCGTCAGGAGGATGCCGGCCAGCGCCCGGCACCACCGTTACGCATCCAGCGCCTGCCGCAGCGGGGCCAGGAAGGCTCCAGCGCGCTGCGCGGCCTCTTCAGCCGAGCCCGCTTCGGCCAGCACCGCCACCAGTGCACTGCCGACCACCACGCCATCGGCCTGGCGCGCCATCGCCGCCGCACTGGCCGCATCCTTGATCCCGAAGCCAGCCACCACCGGTACCGAAGCGCGCGCACGCAGGGCCTGCAGGCGGGCGCTGGCAGCATCACTGTCCAGCCGCTCGGACGCGCCGGTGACACCGGCAAAGCTGACGTAATAGAGATAGCCACGGGCCAGCGCCAGCAGCTTGTCGGCACGTGCCTCGCTGGTGGTCGGCGAGGCCAGCAGCACCAACGCCAGGCCGGCCGCATCGAAAGCCTGCTGCGCTTCACCGGCTTCTTCCGGCGGCAGGTCGACCAGCAGCACTCCATCCACACCGGCCTCCACGGCCGCCTTGGCGAAGGCGGCGTAGCCGTGGATCTCCACCGGGTTCAGGTAGCCCATCAGTACTACCGGCGTCTGCGCGTCACGCTCTCGGAACTGCGCCACGGCCTGCAGCACGTAGCGGCTGCCCGCCCCGCGTGCCAGTGCACGTTCGGAGCTGCGCTGGATGGTCGGGCCATCGGCCATCGGGTCGGAGAACGGCACGCCCAGTTCGATCACATCGGCGCCGGCATCGACCAGTGCATGCATGACCGGCACGGTGGCCTCCAGCGAGGGATCACCGGCAGTGATGAAGGGAATCAGCGCCTTGCGCTGCTGCTCGCGCAGTCGCTGGAAACAGGCATCGAGTCGGGATACAGGCATCTCAGGCACATCCTTCAATCAGTTCAATCGCATCGCTGGTCCCCCAGTACATCCGGGTGACCTTCCCTTCAAACAGTTCCAGGCGGATGCCCAGGTCCGAACCCGGGTCCTGCCAGGTGAGGTACTCGCCCTGGTCACCGTCGTAGGCATGCGGGCTGGACACCGGCGGTTTCGGGAACTGGGCCACGGCCTGGGCTCGGGTCATGCCGATGCGCAGGCCGAACGGCCCCGGCTGTTCGACCGGCAGTTCCGGCTCATCGCCCGGCTTAAGATCAAAACGGACCACGCGGTCGTCGTCGGTCATCATCGACACGCCCGGCGGCAGCCCCTTGCCGTCGTAGTACTCGCAGTCGCCTTCGAAGAATTCCTTCGCACCCTGCGCCTTCCAGGGACCCAGTGCCTTCAGGTCACTCATGTGCTGGCCAACCAGCACGTCACCGGCATGATCCAGCGCCACCGAAGCCACCGCGGGCGCGTCATCGCCGCTGGTCCCTTCTTCGGAGGGGGCATCGACAATGGGCGTACGCGCCATCGGGTCAAGATCATCGTTGGCGGCCTGCTGCACAGGCTGCGTGGTGGCTTTGGCGGCCGGTGCCAGCACCGGCGGCTCCGGCGGCTGGCACGCGGCCAACCCCAGTGCCAGCAGCAGCACGCCACTGTTCCGCAGCAGCGCGCTCACAGCACCAGCCCTTCGCGCGCGGCGATGGTATGCACGTCCTTGTCGCCACGGCCGGACAGATTGCAGAGCACGATCTGGTCACGCGGACGCTCACGCGCCAGCTTGATCGCCTGCGCCAGCGCATGGCTGGATTCCAGTGCCGGCAGGATGCCTTCGGTGTGCGCCAGCAGGTGGAAAGCCTGCAGCGCTTCCTCGTCAGTGATGCCGAGATAGCGGGCGCGGCCGGTATCGGCCAGGAACGCGTGCTCCGGGCCGACGCCCGGATAGTCCAGGCCGGCCGACACGGAGTGGGTCTCGATGATCTGGCCGTCGTCATCGCACAGCACATAGGTGCGGTTGCCGTGCAGCACGCCGGGCCGACCCGCCGCGATGGAGGCGGCATGGCGACCCGTGCTGATGCCATCACCGGCGGCTTCGGCGCCGACGATCTCGACCTGGCGATCGTTGAGGAAGGCATGGAACAGACCGATGGCATTGCTGCCGCCGCCGACGCAGGCGGTGATCGCATCCGGCAGACGACCGTACTCGGCCAGCATCTGCTCACGCGCTTCGCGGCCGACGATGGCATTGAAGTCACGCACCATGCGCGGGTACGGATCCGGTCCAGCCACGGTGCCGATGATGTAGAAGGTATCCTGCACGTTGGTCACCCAGTCGCGCATCGCTTCGTTGAGCGCGTCCTTCAGGGTGGCCGAGCCGGAAGTGACCGGTACCACCGTCGCGCCCAGCAGTTTCATGCGGTAGACGTTGATCTTCTGCCGCTCGATGTCGGTGGCACCCATGTACACCACGCATTCCAGGCCCAGTCGCGCAGCAACCGTGGCACTGGCCACGCCATGCTGGCCGGCACCGGTCTCGGCGATGATGCGCTTCTTGCCCATCCGCGCGGCCAGCAGCGCCTGGCCGATGGTGTTGTTGATCTTGTGCGCGCCGGTGTGGTTCAGGTCCTCGCGCTTGAGCAGGATCTGCGCGCCGCCGACGTGATCGCTCAGGCGCTGGGCGTGATAGATCGGGCTCGGCCGGCCCACGTAATGCGCCAGGTCGCGGTCATAGGCCGCCTGGAATTCGGGGTCCTGGCGGGCCTGGTCATAGGCCTGGGCCAGTTCCTGCAGCGGGCCGACCAGGGTTTCGGCAACGAAGCTGCCGCCGTAGCGGCCGAAGTGGCCCTGGGCATCCGGGAAGGCGTGGTAGTCGGCAATGGGGGAGGCAGACATGGATACGACCGGTGGTTCAGACAGGTGGATACTCTAGCGCACGGGTCGTGACCGGAAAATGGATATTATCTGGCGCATATCGTCAGGAAATCTCACATGAGCCGCTCCCTGCTTCCGCCGCTCAATGCACTGCGCGCGTTCGAGGCCACCGCACGCCTCGGTGGCGTGGGCCGCGCCGCACAGGACCTGCACGTCACCCACGGTGCGGTCAGTCGGCAACTGAAGCTGCTGGAGGATCACCTGGGCCTGGCACTGTTCCAGCGTGCCGGCCGCGGGCTGCGCCTGACAGCGGCTGGCACCCGCCTGCAGGCGGCGTGCAGCGAGGCCTTCGGCGGGATCGAGGACTGCGTGCGCGAACTGCGCCGGCCAGCGGCCTCCCCAGCACTGGTACTGGGCTGCAGCGGCAGCGTACTGGCGCGCTGGATGATTCCGCGCCTGCCCGTGCTGCAGGCCGCCCTGCCCGGCGTGCGCCTGCAGTGGTCGGCGCTGGATGGCAGCTTCACCGAAGCACAGGCGGCGCTGGACGCCGTGCTGCTGCTGGCGCAGGGTCCGTGGCCACGGGGCTGGCAGGTCCGCGAGCTGGCACCGGAGCGGGTGGGCGTGGTGGTGGCCCCGTCACATCCGGCGGCGCAGCGCCTGCGGCAGGCACCGCCCTCGGCACTGCTGCAGGAAACAGTGCTGCACACCAGCTCGCGGCCACAGGCGTGGCCGGCATGGGCGCAGGCACATCGCCTGGACCCAGCAAAGCTGCAGCTGGGCACCGCTTTCGAACATCTCTATTACCTGCTGGAAGCAGCAGTCGCCGGGCTGGGCCCGGCGATCGCGCCCGAGCCGCTGGTAGCCGAAGATCTGGCAGCAGGCCGGCTGGTCGCACCGTGGGGGTTTGCCGCCACCGGCGGCTTCTGGGTGCTGGCGCGGCCGGATGGCCCGGCCGATGCACGGGTGGACGCCCTGGCCGAGTGGGCAGCAGCGCAACTGCGATGAGACGAGGCCCCGGGCGGCATTCACCTCCCGGAGCCGGCAACGCAGGCCTCAGCGACCGCCCATCGCGACCCGCTGCTGCTCCTCATGCACCTGCTGCTGGTGCGACGGATCTGCCAGCAGCTTGGCACTGGTCTGCTCCAGCGACGGCGGCGCCTGGGCCAGATCGACAGCGGTGCGGAAGCCCGGCGTCGTGCCCATCACGAACGCCTTGCCATCCTGCACCGTGATGCTCTGCAGCTTGTCGGCCGCGTCGATACCGTTCTGCTTTGCATGCAGGGTGATATTGGCCGCAGCCTCTTCGGAAAACACGCTGGGAAGCTTGCTGCGGACGGCGTTGTGCAGTGCGTGGTCCGGATGCGATGCATCGTTCAGCGACGGCCCCTTCGGCGCAGCCGCTGCAGGTTCATGGCCCTGCGCACGGCCCGCCGCCAGTGCGGCAGTGGTCTGGCGACCGACAATTCCATCGGCCGCCAGCCCCTGCTGCTTCTGGAACGCGATCACCGCTTCGCGGGTGTGGTCACCGAAACGGCCATCCTCCGACAACCGATGGCCCTGCGCATCACGCACGCCGAGCTGATTGAGGGTCTGCTGCAACGCCTGCACGTCGGTGCCACGCTGCCCCTGCTTCATCACCTCGCTGGCCGCCGGGTGTGGTGCAGCCGGCTGCACGGTGGCGCCAGGCCGGGACAGCGCAGGTTCGCCATTGCCATGCAGCGGCGCGCGCACCTGGAATTCCGGCTTCGGTGTCAGCGCACCAACGATGCGGGTGCTTCCGCCATCCCAGTACCCGCCCGGCCGGATGGTGACTTCGGCCGGCCCCGTGCTTCCCTGCGAACCGATGAACTGGATGTTTCCCTGCGCGTCGTAGCCTTTGAAAATACCGACATGCTGGCCCTGCGACGAGGAGAACATCAGGATGTCGCCCTGCTTCAGCGATCCGTTCGGCTTGCGTGCTTCGGCAGCCGAGGTCACGTCGAAATGCTCGCGTGCGTAAGCGGTCGTGTTCGCGCCATTGAACAGCGTCGAGGTAGTGAACCCCGCGGCGTTCTCGCCACGCACGTCGTAACCCGCGTTCTTCAGGCCACGCCATACGAATGCCGAGCAATCCACGCCCAGGCGTCCGTCACCATCGAGATCACGCTCCAGCCGGCTGCTGTCGCGACCGGGACGCGGATGGTCGGGGCGCCCGTATTCGTACTGGCGGCCCGAGGCCATGAAATGCTGATAGGCCTCGTTGTAGAGCGCGGCACTGCCGACTGCAGCCGCGGTCTGGCCCGCCGCGGGCGCAGCTGCCGAAGGCGTCTGTACCTGCGTTTGGGCCTGGGCCTGCACGGGCGTGGCCGCCTGTGCGCGCGTGGGCGGCTGCTGCGTGGCAACCTCACCCGGCTGCCAGCCCTCGAAACGGCGAATGCCGTCGGCCAGCACTTCACGCTCGCGCACGCTCATCTGGCCGACGGTCTTCGAACGCAGATCGACACCCTGGCGATCGCCTTCGGCATAGATGGTGGCCGCCTGCTCCTTGTGGTGGGTGGTGCCGCTGTAATCCTTCGTGGAGTAGCTCGGCAGCATTTCCTCCACGGTCTTGTCGCCGAACCGGCGTTCGAGCAGCTGGATCTTCGCCACCCGGCCCGCTTCATAGCTTTCGAAGACCGCGTTGCCCCATTGGTCGAGATCGACCACGCCCTTGTAGCGCCCCTGCGCCGATTCCAGCGCCTGCTCGCGGGTACGCGGATTGGTCACCGTCTTGTCCGCGCTGCCGGCGAATTCAAACTTGAGATTGCCAGGATTGTTGTTGCGCCACGAGACGCTGCCACCTGATCGTTCGATGACACTGCCATCGTCCATTTCCAGCGTGCGCGTGGTACCTACGCTGCTGACCAGCCGGGTGATTTTTGGATCCGACATGAGCTGTTCCTTTGCCAGTGGTTGATTGGACCGCTCCCCTGGCGGTGATTACATTCCGTTGGAAAACACGTCGAGCACGTCCGCACTGACCCAGCCCTGTGCGCAGTTCCCGGCGTAACGTCCCGGCGCCGCCGCATGGCAGGCCTCGCCCCCTGTGCTGGCCAAGCCAGTGATCGGCCTGTCGCCATAGGTGTCACACAACGTGTTGCCCTTGCACTTGCCGACCGTCGCGGCGGGAACCGCAACGACGTAATAGAACAGGGGATTCTGTCCGGTGCGCCCGATGCCCTGCACGCAGACCAGCTGCCCCTTCGACAGCTTCGCGGTCACGCTGGCCTTGCTGCCGGTGGATGGCACCGCATTCAACGTTTCCACGCCTTTGGCGTCGGCTACGCCGGCGAAGAAACCCTGGTCGCCACAGTCCGGCGACAGTTCAACATCGTAGAAATCGCCGCTGTCCACATCACCGGCCGTGCAGCCGCTGCCCGTACTGGCGTTGCTGCATTTCACGCCACTGGCCTGAATCAGCGCAGCCAGGCCGTCGGCAGCCGGAGCCGTGGCCGGCGCTGCGGCAGGTGCGGCCGCCGGTGCTGCAGCGGCCGGTGCCGACGCTGTCGGGACGGATGAGTCACCGGCCGCACATGCGCCCAAGGCGAGCAGCAGGCCGGGCACGAGCGTCAGGCGGGCCAAGCCGAGACGGTGGGAAGAAAGATGGGGCATATCCATTGCGTCCTCGTTCGAAAGGTAGGGCATATCTCAAGGGTGCGGCCAGCGACACGCACACGGCATCGCACCCGGCCAGGTAAGGCTGGGCGCATTGTGTCCGATCAGATGTTCGGGGGGTGTCGACTTTTTGGCGCTGGAACCTGAATTACCCGGAAGCGTGACTCCCATCACACCAAGGTGACGCGGATCACTCCAGAACGGTGCAATCCGCGCGACGCACTTCCTCGACGAAGGTGCGCATCCTGTAGCCGTCCTTGATGCCCGGCTCCAGTTCGATGCCACTGGAGACGTCCACGCCCCACGGCAGCGTCGCCAGCACGGCGTCGTAGACATTTTCCGGGTTCAGGCCACCGGCCAGCAGGAACGGCCGGTGCAATCCGGTCGGAACGCGGCCCCAGTCGAATGCCACGCCGGTGCCGCCGCCACCACCCGGGGCGTGGCTGTCGAACAGGAAGCCGGCAGCGCTGGGATAGCGTAGCTGCAGGGTGCGGGCGTTGACCTCTTCACGACCCCCCATGGCGATCGCCTTCAGGTAAGGCATGTTGAAGCTGCGGCAGAAGCTCTCGTCTTCCTCACCGTGGAACTGCAGCAGGGTCGGCCGCACCGTGCGCAGGACCTCGCGCACTTCTTCCTTGCTGTTGTTGCGGAACAGCGCCACCACGTCGACCATCGGTGCGATCGCCTGGCGCATCGCGCGGGCCTCAGCCGGTGCGACCCGGCGGCTGCTCTCGCGGGCAAAGATGAAACCCACTGCGTCCACGCCCAGCTCACCGGCCAGGCGGACGTCGCCAGCACGGGTCATTCCACAGAACTTGATGCGCGTACGGTAGTAGGAACGGCTCATAGCGTGACCTCGGCGGGCAGATGCCAGTTGTCGGGGTACAGGGGCCCAAGGAACACCAGGCCCTGCGGCGGTGCGGTGGGACCAGCTACGGTGCGGTCGCGCCCGGCCAGCAGTTCGGCGATCCATTCCACCGGTTTTTCACCGCTGCCCACCAGGATCAACGATCCGACGATATTGCGGACCATGTGATGAAGAAATGCATTGCCACGTACTGCGACTTCGATCACTTCGCCATCGCGGCTGACCTGCAACGACTGCAGTTCACGCCGCGCATGCAGCGCCTGGCACTGCACCGAACGGAACGCGCTGAAGTCGTTCTCGCCAAGCAGGGCCTGGCCGGCGGCGTGCATCAGGGTCTCGTCCAGCGCCCGGCGCTCCCAGCTCAGGGTCTGCCGGTCCAGTGCCGGCCGTACCTCACGGTTGAGCAGCCGATAGCGGTAGCGGCGCGCACGTGCGGAGAAGCGGGCGTGGAAATCATCGGCCACCGGCACGCACCAGCGCACCGCGATCGAGCGCGGCAGGCGGGTGGTGGTGCCGAGCATCCAGGCGCGCGGATCGCGCACCACGTCGGTATCGAAATGCACGACCTGGCACTGGCCATGCACGCCGGCATCGGTGCGGCCGGCGCAGACCACCTGCAGCGGCGCATCAGCCACCGATGACAGGGCCTGCTCGAGGCTGGCCTGCACGCTGGGACCACCCTCGCCCAGGTTCTGCCAGCCCCTGAAATCGCTGCCGTCGTACTCGACGCCAAGCGCATAACGCATGTGCTACCTCGATGTTGCGGATGGGGCGGCGCTCAGGCCGGATCGCGTTCGGACCAGACCGCCAGTTCGTTGCCACCGGGCTCGACGAACTGGAAGCGGCTGCCACCGGGGAAGGAGAACACCGGGCGCACGATCTCGCCGCCGGCGTCGCGCACGGCGGCCTCGACCGGTGCCAACTGGTCGGCATACAGCACCAGCAGCGGTGCACCGCTGTCGCTGGCCCGCTGCGGCTGGCCACGGAAGAAGCCGCCCTGCAGGCGGCCATCGTCGAACGCCGTGTAGTCGCTGCCGTAGTCGACGAACGACCAGTCGAACACCTTCTCGAAGAAGGCGCGGCTGGCGGCCGGGTCGCTGGACGCGAATTCAACGTAGTCGATGCGGCGTTCGCGGCTCATGGCAAGGCCCTTGTCGGCAGGTTCGGTCACGGCAGGCGCGCCAGCAGTTCGCGGGCCTGGGCCTGGCTGTGCAGGTCGCCGCCTTCGGCGACTTCCAGCAACAGGGTGCGCGCGGTCTGTGCGTCGCCCAGATCGAGGTAGGCAATGGCCAGTTCCAGGCGCTCCTGGCCGGCACGTGGCGACCAGCCCGCGTCGCCGGCAGGCGCAGCCGCGCTCGACGCGATGTCGTCGGAATGAGAGGCCTCGACGGCGCCATGGTCGATGCCGTCGATGGCTTCGCGACGGGCGGCGTCCACCGGAGCCTCGTTCTCATGCGCGTCGGCCGGCAGATCGAACACGCCGCGGAACTGCGGCTGCTGTTCGGCATGCAGTGCGTAGTCCGGCACCACCACTTCGACCGGCGCCTGCGGTGCAACGCGCTCGTCCTGCAGCGGCTCGGCGACGACACCCTCGTCGCCGGTGGTTGCGGGATCGTCCCAGCGCGGCAGATCGGTCACCGCTTCGGGCAATGCCACCACGTCCTCCTCGCGCAGCGTGTCGGTCTGCCAGCCGGCCCGCGCCAGGTCCTCGGCAACGGGTTCGGCGACCAACACGTCATGCACTTCGGTTTCGGTGGCCCAGGCGGGCATCGCCGGTTCCTGGCGGCCATTGTCGGCAACAGCCGACGACCATGAGGACTGCTCGGCCAGCGTATCCAGCGCCGCACCCGCCGGCACCGCCGCGGTCAGGCCGGCGGCATCGTCTTCCTCACGCAGCGGCGGCAGCGGCGACGGCTTGCGACGACGCAGCAGCCAGGCCGCGCCCGCCGCCAGCAGCAGTACCGGCAGCCCCAGCCAGTACCACGGCGTTGCCGCATCGCGGGCATCCGGTGCCTGCGCCAGGCGCTGCTGCGCGGCGGCCAGGTCGTTGTCCTTCATCGCGATCAGCGACTGCTGCTGTTCCTTGAGTTTCTCAAGGTCGGCCACGCGCTGCTTCAGCTCGCCGATCTCGGCATCGCGGGTGGCGATGTCCTCACGCGCCTGGCGCAGTTGTTCGTTGCCCAGCATGTCACCCTCGCTGCCGGCAGCGGTGCCGGTGGTTGTGCCCGCGTGCGCGGCGTCGGACGCCAGCGCCGGAGCGATCTCAAGTCGTGCCCCGTTGGCGGCAGGCGGGGAAGAAGCGTTCGTGGTTGCGGCCTTGGCGACCGGGGCGACGGTACCCGCGGGTTGCGGCACGGTACGCGCCTGCCGCCATTGCGCAGCGTGCTCGCGCACGAGCGTCGCCGCTTCGGCAGCGTCGACCGCAGCAAGCGCATCGCTGCCTGGCATGCGCAGCACCGCCCCCTGCTTGAGCAGGTTGACGTTGCCCCGGATGAAGGCTTCGGGATTGGCACGCAGCAGGGCGATCATCGCGCGGTCGCGACTGACCTGGTTGCCACGTGCCACTGCACTGGCGATCTGCGACAGGGTCTGCCCGCGCTGCACGGTGATGCTGCCATCGGCCGCCGGTGCAGCAACCGGCGCGGAGGCCGCACGCGGGCGTGCCGGTGCAGGCACCACCGCAGATGGCGGCGTAGTGGGCGTCTCTGCTGCCGGCACCGTTGCCGAAGCCGGTGCAGGTTCGCGCACGATGGTATTGGAGAGCGTGCCGGCCGGTGCGACGATCTCCGGCTCGGCCACGGCCAGCGCACTGGGCGGCGCATCGACCAGCGCCGAGTACTCACGCACCAGGCGGCCCTGACCCCAGTCGGCTTCGATCAGGAAGCTCAGCGACGGCGTCTCCACCGGCGCCTGCGAGGTGACGCGCACCACTGCCCTGCCCTGCGTGTCGCGGGTCAGTTCGAACTGCAGTTCACTGACCAGTCCGGTTGGCCGCTGCAGGCCGACACGTTCGAAGGTGACCGGTGAGGCAAGCGCCACCCGCAGGTTTTCCAGCTCGGACGGATCGGCCGAGACCACCGGGATTTCAGCCAGCAGGGGCTGGCCCGGCTTGGACAGGACCCGGATGTCACCCAACCCCAGGGCGAGCGCCGAACTGCTGGCCAAGGCGAGCAGTGCGGCGGACAGATAGGTGAGCGGGCGCTTTGCGCCCTTGGCCCGTTTATTCATGGGCGACACTATAAAGCGTGCGGACCGGGGTCCGCACCCATGTAGAGCCGAGCCCATGCTCGGCTGCATGGCCTGAGCCGAGCGTAGGCTCGGCTCTACAGAAAAGGCCGGGGATTGCCCGGCCTCTCCATCAGCGCTGCTCGGCGGCGACCAGCTCGGCCAGCTGCACGGCATTCAACGCCGCGCCCTTGCGCACGTTGTCCGACACGATCCACAGGTTCAGGCCGCACGGATGCGACAGGTCTTCACGGATACGGCCGACATACACCGCATCGGTGCCCGAGGCATGGGTGACCGGAGTCGGATAACCACCGGCTTCATGGCGGTCCACCACTTCAACGCCCGGCGACTGTTCCAGCAGCGCGCGCGCTTCGGCCACGGTCACCTTGTCGCGGGTTTCGATCGCCACCGATTCGGAGTGGCCGTAGAACACCGGCACGCGCACAGCGGTCGGGTTCACCAGGATGCTGTCGTCGCCGAGGATCTTGCGGGTCTCCCAGATCAGCTTCATCTCTTCCTTGGTGAAACCGTTGTCCTGGAAGTCGTCGATGTGCGGGATCAGGTTGAAGGCGATCTGCACCGGGAAGCGCTGCGGATCGATCTCCTGGAAGCTCAGCAGCTGGCCGGTCTGCTTGCCCAGTTCCTCGGTGGCCGAACGACCGCCTCCGGACACCGACTGGTAGGTGGAGACGTTGATGCGCTCGATGCCGTACTTGCGGTGCAGCGGCGCCAGCGCCACCAGCATCTGCATGGTCGAGCAGTTCGGGTTGGCGATGATGCCGCGCGGACGGTTGGCGACCTGCTCCGGGTTGACCTCGGACACCACCAGCGGCACGTCATCGTCGTAACGGAAGGCCGAGGAGTTGTCGATCACCACAGCGCCCGCTGCTGCGAACTTCGGCGCGTATTCCTTGGACACGCTGCCGCCGGCCGAGAACAGGGCGATCTCGACGCCGCTCGGATCAAAGGTAGCCAGGTCCTGGACCTTGACCTTCTGGCCGTTGAACTCGATCTCGCCGCCGGCCGAACGCTCGGAAGCGAGAACGCTCAGGGTACCGACCGGGAAATCACGCTCGGCCAGGATCGACAACATGGTCTCGCCTACCGCACCGGTGGCACCGACGACGGCGACGTGGAAACTGCGCTGTGCATTGCTCATGGGGGAAACTCTCACGAAAACGGGAATGGGGAAGAAACACGCACGACAGCTGGGTTCGGGGAACCTCCTCAAGCGGGGCGCGCGGAGGTTCCCTATCGTTTCCCGGTTTTTTTGCCCAGAGTCACGCGCGCGGCCATCGCCGCGTCAGCGTTGATCGCGCTCGGCATGCGCGACAGGCCGCCGTCCAGGCCGAGCCCGGCAACCAGATTATCCACGGCCAGCTGTACCATCGCCGTGCGCGTGGCCAGCGAGGCGCTGCCGATATGCGGAGTCAGCACGACATTGCGCAGCGCCAGCAGTTCGGGGCGCACCTTCGGCTCGCCTTCGTACACATCCAGGCCCGCTGCGGCAAGGCGACCGTTGGCCAGCGCATCGGCCAGCGCGATCTCATCAACCAGGCCACCACGGGCGATGTTCACCAGCGTTGCCGACGGCTTCATCTTCGCCAGCGCGACGGCATCGATCAGATGGTGCGAGGCCGGCGTGTACGGCAGCACCAGCAGCAGGTGGTCGGACTGTGCCAGCAGCGTATCCAGGTCCACATAGGTGGCGCCCACTTCCGCTTCGGTCGCGGCCGGCAGCTGCGAGCGGTTGTGGTACAGCACCTTCATGCCGAACCCGTGTGCACCGCGGCGGGCAATGCCCTGGCCGATGCGGCCCATGCCGAGGATGCCCAGCGTGCTGCCGTGGATGTCGGCACCGAGCATGGTCTGGAACGACCACTGCTGCCACTGCCCTTCGCGCAGCCAGCGCTCGGATTCAGTGATGCGGCGTGCAGTGGCCATCAGCAACGCGAAGCCGAGATCGGCGGTGGTCCCGGTCAGGACGTCCGGCGTGTTGCTGGCGAGAATGCCGGCGGCGCTGAGCGCGTCGACATCCAGGTTGTTGTAGCCGACGCCGACATTGGCGATCACCTGCAGCTGTGCGGCGTCGGCCACCTGGGCCGCACCAATGCGCTCGTTGAGCGTGATGATTGCGCCGTCGGCGCTGGCCAGCTGTTCGGCGATCTGATCGGGCGACCAGGCGGTGACAGTGTCGGTGCTGCGCAGCTGTACGCGATCGCGCAACGGCGCGATGGCCGCGTCGATCAGCGGCTGGCTCACCCACACCGTCGGCCGCGTGTCAGCCATCGATCTGCCCGGGAATGCGCGGGGTGATCGTGCCGACATCGCCACACTGCGCGCGATGACGCAGCGCCTGGTCCATCAGCACCATCGCCACCATCGCCTCGGCGATCGGGGTGGCACGGATGCCGACGCAGGGATCATGGCGGCCGGTGGTGACCACCTCGACCACGTTGCCGGCCGTGTCCAGCGACGGGCCCGGCAGGCGCAGGCTGGAGGTCGGCTTCAACACGATCGAGGCGACCACCGGCTGGCCGGTGGAAATGCCACCGAGGATGCCGCCGGCATGGTTGCTGGCGAAGCCCTGCGGGGTCAGCAGGTCACGGTGCTCGGTGCCCTTCTGCGCTGCGCTGGCGAAACCGTCGCCGATCTCCACACCCTTCACCGCGTTGATGCTCATCAGCGCAGCGGCCAGTTCGCCATCGAGCTTGCCGTAGATCGGCTCGCCCCAGCCCGGCGGCACGTTGTCGGCGACCACGTCCACGCGCGCACCGACCGAATCACCGGACTTGCGCAGCGCATCCATGTACGCCTCCAGTTCCGGCACCTGTGCGGCGTGCGGCCAGAAGAACGGATTGTCTTCCACCGCCGACCAGTCGAAACCGGCCGGCGTGATGTCGCCCAGCTGCGACAGGTAGCCACGCACGGTCACGCCGAAGCGCTCGGCGAGCCACTTCTTGGCGACCACGCCTGCGGCCACGCGCATGGTAGTCTCGCGTGCCGAGGAACGGCCGCCACCGCGCGGGTCGCGGATGCCGTACTTGTGCCAGTAGCTGTAGTCGGCATGACCCGGCCGGAACTGCTGGCCGATGTTGGCGTAGTCCTTGCTGCGCTGGTCGGTGTTGCGGATCAGCAGCGCGATCGGCGTGCCGGTGGTCAGGCCCTCGTACACGCCGGACAGGATCTCGACCTCATCGGCTTCGCGACGCGCCGAGGTGTGCCGGCTCTTGCCGGTGGCGCGACGCTGCAGGTCGTGGGCGAATTCGGCCGCGTCCAGCGCCAGCCCCGGCGGGCAGCCATCGATCACGCAGCCGATGGCCGGCCCGTGCGACTCGCCGAACGTGGTGACGGTGAACAGCTTGCCGAACGAATTGGAGCTCACGGGCGCTGCGCCGCCAGTTCGGTGATGCGGGCGCTGTGGGCGATCAGTTCGCGGCACTCGACCGCGAAGATGCCCATCTGGCCAACCTTGAACTCGATCCAGGCGAAATCGACTTCCGGCAGCAGCTTGACCAGATGCTGTTCGGACTCGCCCACTTCACAGATCAGCAGACCGTCTTCGCTCAGGTGCAGCGGGGCATCGCGCAGGATCTTCAGCACCAGGTCCAGGCCGTCATCGCCGGCACGCAGACCCATCTCCGGCTCGTAGGAGTATTCCTGCGGCAGGGCATCGGTCTCGTCGTTAGTGACGTACGGCGGGTTGGTGACGATCAGGTCGTAGTGGCGGCCGGTCAGGCCGTTGAACAGGTCCGACTTGAGCAGGGTGACGTTGTGCGCCTGCAGGCGTTCCTTGTTCTCTTCGGCCAGCGACAGCGCGTCGTCGCTCAGGTCGACGCCATCCACTTCCCAGTTCGGGTAGTAATGGCCCATGGCGATGGCGATGCAGCCCGAACCGGTGCAAAGATCCAGCGCGCGGCTGACATCGCGGCCGGCCAGCCACGGCTCGAAGCCGCATTCGATCAGTTCGGCGATCGGCGAACGCGGCACCAGGGCGCGCTTGTCGCTCTTGAAGCTCAGGCCGGCGAACCAGGCCTCACCGGTCAAGTAGGCGGCCGGGATGCGTTCATCGATGCGACGCTGGAACAGTTCCAGCACGCGCAGCTTTTCGGCCTGCAGCAGGCGCGCCTGGCCATAGGCCGGGCCCAGATCGTGCGGCAGGTGCAGGCTGTGCAGCACCAGCTGGGTGGCCTCGTCCAGCGCATTGTCGTAGCTGTGACCGAAGGTCAGCCCGGCTTCGTTGAAACGGCTGGTGCCGTAGCGGATCAGATCGATGATCGTGTGGAGTTCGGCGGCCGTTTCAGCGGTCATGGCGGTACTGCGGGCAAAGTGGCCCCCGATTATAGGGGCTGGCGCCCGCGGCGGCATCCGTTGCGGCAGAAACGATCGGGCCGCAGCCGGTATGATGGAGCCCACTTCGCGCGGGGGCTCCCATGTTCAATCGCAACGCCGGCATCATCCTGCTGATCGCCCTGGCGGCGGGCCTGGGCCTGCTGGCCGCCCAGCAGGTGTTCGCGCCGAAGCCACCGGCCAACGCCCCGGCCACCGAAGCGATCACGCTGTACCCGCAGCCGCGCGAACTGCCCGACTTCAACCTGGCCCAGTCCGACGGCACCCGCCTGATTCCGGGCGAGCTGAAGGGCCACTGGACCCTGGTGTTCCTGGGCTTCACCTTCTGCCCCGACGTCTGCCCCACCACTCTGGCCGAGCTGGCCGGCGCGCAGAACCAGTGGGAGGCCCTGCCCGACAGCCTGCGCCCGCGCGTGCTGTTCATCTCGGTCGACCCGGACCGTGACAGCGCCACACGCCTCGGCGAGTACGTGCACGGCTTCCACAAGGACACCCTGGCCGCCACCGCCGATATCCCGTCGCTGGAGCGCTTTGCCACTTCGCTGGGTTTCGTGTTCCAGAAGGTGCCGGGCAAGCACTTCGACGAGAACCCTGAGGATTACACCGTCGAGCACTCGGCCAGCCTGGCCGTGCTCGACCCGCAGGGCCGCCTTGCCGGCCTGGTGCGGCCCCCGTTCAACGCGCCGGCCATTGCCCGCGACCTGCAGAAGCTGACCGAGAAAACCGCCCCATGAGCCTCACCACCGCCCTGACGTACGCCCTGCCCCACCGCCTGCTGTCCTCGATGGCGCGTTCGCTGGCGTACTCGGACGATCCGCGCGTGTCGCGCTGGCTGATCGACACCGTCACCCGCAAGTTCAACGTCAACCTGGACGAAGCGGCCAACCCGGACCCGCGCAGCTATGCCACCTTCAACCAGTTCTTCACGCGTGCGCTGAAGCCGGGGGCGCGCGTGGCCGATGCCGATCCGCGCAGCCTGGTGATGCCGGCCGACGGCCGCATCAGCCAGCTGGGGAAGATCGAGGCCGGCCGGATCTTCCAGGCCAAGGGCCAGTCGTTCACCGCCGCCGAACTGCTGGGCAGCGACGAAGACGCCAAGCCGTACAACGACGGCCTGTACGCCACCGTGTACCTGTCGCCGCGCGATTACCACCGCGTGCACATGCCGTGGACCGGCACCCTGCGCGAGACCGTGCACGTGCCGGGCCGCCTGTTCAGCGTCGGTCCGGCCGCGGTGAACGGCGTGCCGCGCCTGTTCGCCCGCAACGAGCGCCTGGTCTGCCACTTCGATACCAGCTTCGGCCCGATGGTGAGCGTGATGGTCGGTGCACTGCTGGTGTCCGGCGTGGAGACCGTATGGAGCGGTGAGGAGATCCCGGCCTACGGTGACCGCATCACCCGCAAGGATTACCGCGGCCAGGGCATCCAGCTGGAGCGCTTCGCCGAGATGGCGCGCTTCAACTACGGTTCGACCGTGATCGTGCTGCTACCGCCGGGCGTGGCCGAGTTCGCGCCGCAGCTGGGCGCCGAAAGCCCGGTGCAGCTGGGCCAGGCGCTGGCGACGCTGCGCTGAGGTACATGTAGAGCCGAGCCCATGCTCGGCTGCTGGCTGCAACCGGTCATGCATTTCTGTGGGCAAAGGAAGCCGAGCATGGGCTCGGCTCTACAGCCAGAAGCGCGCTACTGCAGGGCCGGGGCTGGACCTACGTCCATGCCGTCGTAGTCTTCCACGCCCTTCTCCGCGGCCAGCGCCGCGAACTCCTGGTTGCGACGGTCCAGCGAGGCTTCGTCGTGAATCTCCACGCGCTCCACATGCAGCACGTGGAACGGCGCGTCGCCTTCTTCCGGCTCCTGCTCGAACAGTTCCACAAAGGAGTAGCCCTGCGCCTGCAGATGGTCAGCCAGTACCTGCAACGGCTCAGCAGTGGAATGCACGAAGAAATACCCCCACAGCAACGGGCCGGTGATGTCCCAGTCGGTGTTTTCGCGGAGGTTGGCGAACAGGTTGCGGGTGTCTTCGAGGTCCATGCGGATTCCAGGGGTCGGGAGGATTACTTGTCGCAGCCCTGCAGCTTCAGCGTCTGGCCGTGGCGCAGGCTGTAGGCCGGGGCCTTCAGGCCGTTGGCGCGGGCCAGGGTCGGCACGTCGCACTGGAATTTCGCGGCGATGGCGCCCAGGGTCTCACCCCGGCCCACCTTGTGGCTGCGCACCGGCTTCGGCCGTGCCTGCGGGCGCGGCGTAGCTACCGGAGCGGCCGGTGTGGTCGGCACGCTGGTGGACGCGGCGGCATCGGCCACCGGCACCACACCGCCCACGGCCACGCTGCCGGTGTAGCTGGCAGCGGTCGGACGCTTGATCGCTGCGTTCAGATCGGCGGTGATCAGCGTGCGGGCCAGATCGGCACGCGGGCCGCTGACGCAGTTGCGCTGGTACAGGCCGGCGATGCGGGTGGTGGCATTGATCAGCGTGCCGGCCGGAATCCAGCCGTCGGCTTCATAGCGCGGGTTGAGGTTGCGCAGCGCGCGCATGTAGCCATCGCGGGTACCGTGGCTGCCCAGGCAGATGGTCAGTTCGTAGATGGTAGTGGACTTGGCCAGGCGCAGCGTGGCCGGCTGCGCGCTGATCTTCGGGAATTCCACGCCGTACTGCTGCGGGTGCAGGAAGATCCAGGCGGCGGCGATCACCATCGGCACGTAGTCCTTGGTCTCGCCCGGGAACTGGTTGTAGACGCTGTCGGTCCAGAAGCTCTGGCCAGCACTCTGCTTGAACACGCGCGCGGCACGGCCTTCACCACCGTTGTAGGCGGCCACCGACATTTCCACGTTGTTGTTCAGCTCGCGTAGACGCTCGTTGAGGTAACTGGCGCTGGCCTCGGCGGCGCTGCGCGCGTCAAAGCGCGTATCGAAGCCGGTGCCGTCCGGGCCGAGGCCGAAGCGGCGACCGGTGGCCGGCATGAACTGCATCAGGCCGGCGGCGCCGGCGCGCGAGGACGCATGCACGCGGCCGTTGGACTCCTTGGCCATGATGCCGAACAGCAGCGCCTCGGGCAGGCCGCGCTTCTCCCACTCCGGCCACATCACCGCACGCAGGTTCTGGTAGTTCTCGTAGCTGGTCAGCAGCGCGGGACGCATGTCGGTCAGCCAACGGCGGATGCCGGCCTGCACGGCCGGGTTGTACTCGACCATGCTGTCGAAGGCATGCCGCTTGTCGTTGAGCAGCGCGGCGGCGCGCGCGGCCTCCGGCACGTCGGCGGTGAGCGGGCCGATATGGTCGGGGTCGGCTTCCAGGCGGTCACCGCCCTCGTCGGCCACGTCGTCGCTGGCAGCGGCATCAGCGTCGTGCTTGAGCAGGCGCTTGTAGCTGGCAAGCAGGGTGCCCATCTGGCAGCCCTTCTGCTTCACGCAGTCGTTGAGGACATCTTCCATGTCTTCCAGCGCGGCATCGGCCTCGTTGCTGCCCTTGGGGTCGGCATTGGCGACCAGCAGCAGGGCGTCGCTGTAACGCTTTTCGGCGACGGTCATGCGCTGCTGCAGCGCATCCACCTTCACCTTGTCCCGGGCCGAAACCCGCTGCGCATGGGCGTCGGGCGCCAGGGAAACCAGGCCGGCCAGGGCCAGCAGCGGCCAACCGCGGGAAATCAGGACAGGAACGGGCATTGATGGCACTGTGTGCGAAACAGGCAGGCAGAGTAGCGGCGCCGCCAAGGTCCGGGCAAGCCGACCTTCGGCCCGTCACCGCCGGCGGTTAACATTGGGCTATTCACCACAAGGGCTGGACCATGGATCCGATTCTGCTCGGCAAAGGCATTACCGACGATATTGCCGTCACCCTGCTGCCGAAACTCGGCAACCGCCACGGCCTGGTGGCCGGCGCCACCGGCACCGGCAAGACGGTCACCCTGATGACCCTGGCCGAGGGCTTCTCGCGGCTGGGCGTGCCGGTGTTCCTGGCCGATGTTAAGGGCGATGTGTCCGGCCTGGCTGTTCCCGGGACCGGTGCCGAGAACCTGCTGACGCGTGCTGCCGAGATCGGCGTGGCCGACTATGCGCCGGCCGCCAGCCCCACCATTTTCTGGGACCTGTACGGCAAGCTCGGCCATCCGGTGCGCACCACGGTCAGCGAGATGGGCCCGACCCTGCTGGCGCGCATCCTCGAGTTGAACGACACCCAGTCCGGCGTGCTCGACATCGTGTTCAAGCTGGCCGACGACCGTGGCCTGCTGCTGCTGGACATGGACGACCTGCGCGCCCTGCTCGGCCTGGTGGCCGAGGAGCGCAAGGACATCTCCACCGAGTACGGCCTGGTCAGTGCGCAGTCGATCGCCGCGATCCAGCGTTCGGTGCTGCGCCTGGCGCAGGATGGTGGCGAGAATTTCTTCGGCGAACCGGCGCTTGAGCTGGCCGACATCATGCGGGTCAATCACGACGGCCGCGGCGTGATCGGCATCCTCGCCGCCGACCAGCTTGTGCTCAAGCCCAAGCTGTATTCCACCTTCCTGCTGTGGCTGCTGTCGGAGTTGTTCGAGCAGCTGCCGGAGGTGGGCGACCTGGACAAGCCGAAGCTGGTCTTCATCTTCGACGAGGCCCACCTGCTGTTCGACGACGCACCGCCGTCGCTGGTGCAGCGCATCGAGCAGGTGGTGCGCCTGATCCGCTCCAAGGGCGTGGGCGTGTATTTCTGCTCGCAGTTCCCCGACGACGTGCCGGGCAACATCCTCGGCCAACTGGGCAACCGCGTGCAGCACGCGTTGCGTGCGTTCACCCCGCGCGACCAGAAGGCAGTGAAGACCGCTGCCGAAACCTTCGTGCCGAACCCGAAGCTGGACGTGGCCAAGGTGCTCAGCCAGCTCGGCACCGGCGAGGCGCTGGTGTCCACGCTGCAGGACAAGGGTGTGCCGATGCCGGTGCAGCAGACGATGATCGCGCCGCCGCGCTGCCGGATGGGACCGATCACCGAGACCGAGCGTACCCAGGTGCGTGCCGGCAGCCCGGTCGGCAGTCGTTACGACACGGCGATCAACCGTGAATCGGCCGCCGAACTGCTGGCCCAGCGCGCGCAGAAGACGGTCGAGCAGGCGCAGGCGCCGGCCGCCCGCAGCCGCGAGCAGGACGAAGCGCAGGAAGGCGGTTTCGGCCAGGCGATCAAGGATGCGATTTTCGGCACCAAGCGCCGCCAGGGCATGATCGAGACGATGGCCAAGCAGACCACGCGCACGGTCGGCACCAAGCTGGGCAACCAGATCGTGCGTGGCCTGTTGGGCGGCATCTTCGGCGGCAAGCGCTGATTCACCGCCACTGGCGGTCAGAGCTCTTTCCACGGGAAAGGGCTCCGACCCCATCGTTCCCCTGAAAAGAAGTCTTACCGCATGTCCCGTTGGCGTCCCCCCGCAGAAAAAAGCACGGCCCTGATCACCGCCTCCGGCCACGCACGGCTGAAGGCCGAACTGGATGACCTGTGGCGGGTGCGCCGCCCCGAGGTGGTGAAGGCACTGGCCGCAGCCGCCGCAGAAGGCGACCGTTCGGAAAACGCCGAGTACACCTATCGCAAGAAGCAGCTGGGCGAGATCGACCGTCGCGTGCGCTACCTGACCAAGCGATTGGAATCGCTGCGCGTGGTCGACACCACGCCGACCGATCCGCAGGCGGTGTTTTTCGGCGCGTGGGTGGAACTGGAGAACGTGGACAGTGGCGACACCAGCCGCTATCGCATTGTCGGCCCGGACGAGACCGATGCAGGCCTGGGTTGGATCAGCATCGATTCGCCGCTGGCACGTGCGCTGCTGAAGAAGCGGCTGGATGATGAATTCTCGGTGGAACTGCCCGGCGGCCAGTTCACCTTTGCGGTAATCGGGGTGGAATACGAGCCTGTGTAGCGTCGAGCATGGCTTGTATGTTCCTCCCGGCTCCTACGCGGTATGTAGGAGCCAGGGTGGAGGGACCGTCAAGCATGCATCTGCGGATACCAGCCGACAGACGAGTCGAGCGATCCCCATCCCGCACACGAACGTCGATAAA